>CAJXLK010000008.1 GCA_913055635.1 uncultured Bacteroidota bacterium | reverse complement strand
ATTTTTGGCCTTTCAATTGTTCCCTGAATTAATCCGGCATCTTTGAGTTCTTTTAGGTGTTGGGATAGGAATTGTGTTTCCCCTGGGAAAATTGTCCGGATCTTTGACAACGGATGTATTGATTAAATGCCTTAAAAACATGTTTCTTCTCCAATGGCCTCTGTTGAAATAGATCACCATAAAGCTCCAGTGCAATATTTCGCTTTACATTATCTCTTACCGGAATATATCTATATAAGGTATAAAAATTAAAAATATATTTTCCAAGAAAAGCTTCCAATTCATCATTAATTTCATCTATAACCTTCATGACTTTGATAAGATAGGGTTGGCTTACATCTTTAATCAGATTAGAAGCCTTGAAATAATTTCCGTCTGAATCAATGGCTATATAATTTAACCAATAAGGATGAATCTCTGCCTCATCCATCATGGAAGTAGTTAACTCGTCAAAGCCTTTTAAATTGAATAATAAATCATTCTTTCTAAAAATAGTATCTATAGCACTTTCATAATCCACATTCGATATAGATAAAAATTCGGGTACAATCATATGCTTGATCCCCGCAATAGTAAAGGATAAATTTTTTAACAGATATTTAGATGCCCTATCTAAATATTTAATTGTATTTTCACTCAATTGATAATTTTTATGATAATTATGATTTTTGAAATCGTTAGCAAAATTACTTGTGGTAGTTACAAACATGGCATTGAGATTATATCCTCTTTGAAATTTTGCTTCCATAATATGACTGGCTACTTCACCTAAGGCATAATCCAATCTTTTCTTCTGACTGTCTGAACGATGTTTAGAATCAAAGAATTTTTTATTAATGTATGCTTCAAAACCATCCAACTTTGATAGTTCGATTGGAGTTCCCTGATTAATGCGGGACGATTTTACAGAAGCATAACAAAACACAATCTCAGATTTTCTACTCAATGCTAATGTGGATTTGATGTGATCTTTTGTCAAAAAATATTCTAATGACTTTAAAGAAAAAATCATCTGAAGAGCCTGATATAATAAACTATCTTCCAAAGATGAATCTATTGCATTGACATCCTCCATCAATTGCCCCTTACGGGCATTTTGTTTGCCAAAAAGGGATTCCTTTAGATGATTGATTTTATCGAAAAGAACAGCTGGATATATCTTTTTGGCATTGCCTTTGAGGGTTTCCATTAATGTATGTCTATATGGCGAACTTGAATCAAATTCTTCTAAATTAGCCGGATCTATATCAATATTTCCTTGATCTACATCAAATATTATATTTAACACATAATTATTTTTAGCATCCTTCAAGTTGGGAATATGGATAATATCGTCCCACGGATTGCGATTTTTGCTGATTTGCTGGCCGAGTTGAATAAGTGTATCAAGCATAAAAACTGATAATTTTATAAAATGTGGATAATAAATGTAATAAAAATCTTTTTTTGTCCTGCCTAATATTCCAAACCATTTTGCAATTTCTCATGATGAAATTTTCTAAAATCATCTTTATCTCCAAACCACCTGATCACTTCTTCTGTTTGCATCCACTGCGTTTTCCCATCTAGCACCAATAGATAAGACGTCCATGGATATTCAGCAAAATTAACCCCCCAGCCATATATAAGAGGTTGGCAGTGTATTCCTGCCACTAAATCTTTTAAGTCTTCATTGTTGGCGAATGATAGATAATGGAAATTTCTTTCAATGGTGATATAACCTGAAGTTTTTTTATGCCAATACATCCTGTATTTATGGAGAAACTGATCTATAAAGACCGTACTTTTATCAAATAAAGGTTTCATCATGATATAGACAGTATCGGGGGATAAACTCCAGGCGAAAGTGTAAAAATTCGGAGCAACCATATGCTTAAAACTATTTATAAAACACAAGAAATCAGGTTCCTTAAAAAATATAAGCATTCGGCTTTTAATTTTTAATCTCAAAAGCATAAAAGAATTGAACAACATGTCTGGGCTTAATTATATCTTATAAAGTTCATTATGATGGTTTGTAATAGAAACCCTCAAATACAGTTTTCTCATAAAGAGAAAAAATTTTTACCTCAAATTCTAACATATTAAACCGTTGTTTTTATAACATTCACTAAAAAAAACCCCATCACTTAGTTTTGTTGTATTTTACGGCAGGTTCAACATTTTTATGTCAAAACAAAATTAACGGAGCGTCCTGTCAATTTGTGTCAGGCCAGCAAATTATTGCGGGCAATCTTTTCCTTCAGGAAATCTTTAAGTTTTTCGGGCTGGCAGACCGTTACCTCATCGATCAATCCCAGGGCAAACCGCCCAACCCCATGAAGACTTGATACTTCCGATTCAAACACATAGTTGTTTTGACTCTTCTTAGTAATGTACTGCTCAGCCAAAGGATATTCCTCGACCAACAGGTTTTTAGCCATGAGCGTTAGCTCCAGTTTGACCGGAAACTTTTCATAACTGCTGCACCGAAATACATCCACATACCCCATACGGTGCGCATGTTCATGCTGCCATTTAAAATTCGTGATTTCAGCACTCCCTATTCGTGCTGTTTTAAACAGTTTGTTTTGATGATCCGCTGTATCAAAACCCCAGACAGAAACAAAATTGGTAGTAAAACCCATCGGTTCAATGATCCTGTTGCCAATCTCTTTACTATGAGCCGACTGGTAATTAATCAATTGTACCTGTTGTTTATGGTTAATGCCCTGCATCAATTGATTGACGATCACCGAATTTTCCTTCTTGACCACCGGAACCGCTACCCGGTCAAAATCATAAAGGGAATAAAGCTTTTTAATCAGGTTATTTTTAATTTCGTTTTCATTATCAATGGAATGGATTGCCCGGCTTAATATATAAGCCTCTTCACGGGAAAAATGGAGCAGCTCACTGATATCGCGGTAAGGGGAAGACTCTGTATCTATATAATAATACCAGGTGCCATAGGCTTCTTTTTTATCAATAACAAAACCTGCATTGCGTAGGGTCTCAATATAACGGTATGCTGTTCTTTCGGAGATATCAAATGTCTCGGATAAATCTTTTAAGCTTCTACCATATTTACAATTAAGCCGGATAAGCATATCCAGGACCCTCTGTATTTTAGGTTGTGCAGCCATAGATTTGATTTTTTATCGCGTTTTAATATTCATTCAAATTACATCATTGGATGAATCCCCACGAAACAGGTTTAGCAATTAGTACCCACATACTTTTTCACGGCCCGTTGATGGGTCTGGATATAATCCTGGCGGGTACCAAACCATTGAATGACCCGGTCGCCCCGATGGTTGCCATGATAGCCTGACAATACCCAGGGATAGGAGGTATCGATGCCGTTGTCCAGTTGTGAGGTAAAGCCTTTTAAAAGGGGCAGGGTATGCAGGGTGGTGACCACCCCGGCCAGTTGGCGGGATCCGGCATCCTCCATATGCACCATCTCACGATTCAGGGTAACGCTGAGGCTGTAGTGACGCCGCAGGTAATTCTCATAATCTTTCAGACATACAACCAGCCGCTGATTGAAGGGCTCACGGGTAAAAGAAGTGGGGGCTGTCTGGCAGGAGGCCTTTGGACTGCACAAAATCATCACTTCACTATTCAGTAGCGCCCAGGCATAAAATTCCATATAACCCGAGAGCATATGCTGCAAAGCACGAAAAAACACGGTGCGGTCAACCCGCTCGGGAAAAATCACCTCATCGTTGACTTCATATAACTGCAGTAAAAAATACAGATGTAAGGGGGAATTTTTTTGGATTGTTCCATTCATAGGGCTTCTCAATTCTTTTCATCAAATATATTCCCTCACCATGTCAATTTGTGTCGCAGCACAAAAAAATGTACGTATCAATCCCTAGAAGCGGCAATGCAGAGTAAAATCACGGACTAACGGGGCACTGAAGATTAAGGGCGTCCAAAAATATATCGATAACATCCCGACGCATTCAGGCGATGAGGAAGCCGGCCAATTATACAGTCATAAAATAACCCTGTAATATTCTGAACCGACGAGGAACGAAAAAGAATTTTTCCTAATTTTAAATCATGCGCGCAGACATTCACATTGGGATAGTTGATCTGATCATCTTCCTGGGTATTTTTCAGGGGGTTTTGCTGGCCTTTTTTTTCCTGCGCAACGCTGGCGGGGGTAAGGCTGCTAACCGCTACCAGGGCTTTTTCCTGGGGGCCCTTTCCCTGGTCATTTTGGAAGAGTTGCTAAACAACACCGGTTACATGGTTCATTTACTGCATCTGGCCAATTTCAGCGAACCCCTGAATCTGGCCTTCGGGCCGTTGCTGTATCTGTACATCAAAAGAAGCATTCATCCCAGGGGCAAAAGCAGGAAAGAGCTGTTGCACTTCCTCCCCTTTATGATTTATCTGGCCTACATGGGATTCTATTTTGTCCAGCCGGAAACATTCAAGTACAATTCGTTCATCCACAGCAAGCATCCAGGATGGCAGATGCTGGAAGTGAAAAGCCCCTTGCCGGCCGATCCACTAGGTATCCGCAATCACATCAATGCACTTACAGCGTTGGTACTGATTGTCTACCTGGCCCTGATCAGCCACAAATTGTGGATAGACCAAACCCTCAAAAAGGGTCCCTACCCCATTGCCCCACAAAAATTAAGGGAACTGAAATCTTCCACACTCCATTTTATTGTCCTACTAATCATCTTCATCGGCACCAAAATATATTTTGTCCGGGATTTGGGCGATTATATCGTGGCCTGCTACATTTCGCTTTTCTTCTACCTCACCACCTTCCGCATTATGGGGGCCTCCAATTATTTTCATGAGACCCACTCATTTCTGGAAGTGCCCGGGGTTAAATACGGCAAATCATCCCTGAATGAAACAAGGAAACAGCAAATCATTGCGGGCATTAAACAGGAAATGCAGAAAGAAGGCTTCTATGCCGACCACCTGGCCTCCCTTTCCCTTTTGGCCGATAAGCTCAGGGAATCCAAACACCATGTTTCCCAGGTGATCAATGAAAAGATGAACAAAACCTTCTTTGAACTATTGGCTTACTACCGCGTGGAGGCAGCCAAACGCATGCTAACAAACAACCACCGCCTCCTGACCATTGAACAAATTGCTGAGGAAGTAGGCTATAATTCCAAGTCAGCTTTCAACACGGCATTTAAAAAATTTACCGGTTGTACCCCTTCCCAGTACAAAAAGAAAAATGCTTCATCTCCCCGGTAAAAGCAAAATTTCTTTCCATTAACCAATTGCCCGGCCACACCAAAACAGGCCATTAATTATCAGAATATTAAACATTCGTTCGGGTACGTCCCGAACGGCTCGAACGCCTTCCCGTTAAGCGCATACGCATCCTGCCGAAAAAAGCCCCTACTTTTGTCTTAGAGCCCAAATGAATGACTATGAACACGCATGCCCGGACTTTTACCAGGAGGATATAAATAAATCATGGGGTTTCTATAAAGATCGAACCAACAACATGCAACTGACATTTAATAGTATATTGATTTTAAGATTTTTAGCCAATTTTTAATTAAAACTTTTGCTTCAAATGAAAACCGATGCATCTTCCCCGAAAAGGCAATATTACATTGACTGGTTACGGATCTTGCTCATCCTGACGGTTTTCCTGTTTCACATTGGGATGATCTTCAATGATTCAGACTGGCACATAAAGAATGATCAGCAATTCCCAGGTTTGGGGCCTGTGATGTCGTTTTTGCATCTGTGGCGGATGCCGCTGCTTTTTCTCATTTCGGGAGCCGGCAGCTATTATGCCCTGGGCAAGCGAAGCAGACTAAAATATCTGGGTGAACGGTTTCAGCGCCTTTTCCTCCCTTTGGTTGCCGGTATATTCATACTGGTACCGGTCCAGGTCTATTATGAACGCATGGCCCAGTATTCTTCCCTGATCGATTATTATGCCCATATGTTTGACGGGATTTACCCGGAAGGCAATTTCAGCTGGCACCACCTGTGGTTCATTGCCTATCTTTTCCTGATCTCATTGTGCATTATCCCCTTAATGGGATGGTTCAAAAGCACGGGTTTTCACCGTTTTCAGCGGAAACTGATTCGTTGGGCCATCAAACCGGCAGGAATGAACCTGGTGCTTCTTCCCTTGCTGGGATCACAATTGCTGCTTAAGCCATGGTTTCCTGAAGAAACCCATGCCCTTACAGATGATTGGGCTTTTATCGCCTTCAACCTGATTTTTTTCCTGGCCGGATTCCTTTTATTTGTTGATCAATCGCTGGTGCAGGCCATAAAATATCAGCGCCGTTATTACCTTTTACAATCCATTCTCGCCACGCTCATGTTATTGGGGGCAACCAACAATCCCCAGATGGCCTTTTGGGTCAAAGAGGGGCTTTCTGTACTGGTTGCCTGGTCATTTACCGTAACAGCCTTTGCTTATGGTGCGTGCTACCTCAATGGCAATCACCCCGTCCGCAAAACAGCCAACCAGGCCATCTATCCCTTTTACTTATTGCATCAGCCGGTGATCATCATTTGGGCATATTACATCATCCAATGGGAAATACCAGCATTCACAAAAGCCGTGCTGATCATCCTGCTCAGTTTTGTTAGCACCATGGCCATCTATTGGTTCCTGATCCGGCCATATAACCTGGCCCGGGTGCTCTTTGGGTTGAGAAGGAAAAAACAAACCAGCCCCAACCCGCAAAACGCCAAATGGCAATTAAAACTTAAACCAGAAACAAACACATTCCAGCCATTATACACAATGGAACCATTGCCAGTGGGACCCAAACGGGCCTGCGTGGATCAACCTGCCCACAAAGCATTTCATCGAAATGATCAACACAGAAGCATGATAAAAACAACAAGCACAATTCAGAGGCCTTAAAAAATGGATTTGAATTATCCAGACAGAAACAGGATAAAAACCGGATAGCTGTCAAAGATAAGCGGACCGGTTAATGACTGGATCACGGTGATCTGGAGACATGGAGAATCAGGGACAAAAGTTTTAGGGGGATCCGGGAGAATCGGTGTTCTCCTCTTCCTGTTCAAGGTGCTGAAGGATCTGTTTGAGGGATTCATAATGGGGCACATAGACCCACTTCAGGTATTTTTTGCTGAAGAACCAAATGATCAGCACAAGCAATGGCAATCCAATCAAAGCACCCAGGCCAATTTGTTTGAGGATCTCAACAAAAGTCTGCGTTTTAGGCTCAGCAAGGGAAGCAACCACTAGCCCCACCAAATAGCCCAGGGGAGTGACATACCAGACCAAAACCTTTTGCCGGCGAATGTAATGGCCTACTACCCGCACATAACGTCTTAAAGCTTCGGCAACCCCCTGCTGATGTGCCCGGTGCAAATCGCGGGCAAATCTCAGGTAAACCCGCACCGACAAATAAATGATAAAAGCAAAGAACCCCGAAAAGATCCAGAACGGCAGGCCACTGTCCCAGGTATAAATGCTGTAGGTCAAAACAACAATCAACAGGACCGAGAAAATCGTCTCCATCCATATGTTCCGGTGAATCTTATTCAGAACACTTCGCGACTGTCTCTTGGCCAGCCCCTCCACATCATCCAGGGAGTCATAATGCCGACGGGCCTTCTCCCGGTCGCTGTCCCATATATGTTCCAGATCAATTTTGCTCATAGCCTTTTGTGATCAATATAGACTGTAAACGCTTCTTGATGCGCATAAGTTTGACCCCGGTATTGGACTTACTGATGCCCATGATTTCGGCAATCTCATCGTACTGCTTGCCTTCCAGGTGCAGCAGAATCATCGCGCGGTCATCCTTTTTCAACTCATTGATGCCCTCGTACAATATTTCAATCTCCCGTTCCTTTTCTTCCTTCCGGGCTGCCCCATCCGTCTCTTCCGCCCGGTCAAGCCCTCCCATATCACCGGTCTCAACCTCCTGCTTCCTCTTTTTGCTGCTTCGGCTATAGGTCATGGCCGTGTTGAGGGCCACCTTATATATCCAGGTCGATATCTTGGATTGCGCCCGGAAATTTTTGAGCGACTGATAAACCTGAATCAGCATCTCCTGATACAAATCCTCAAAATCGGCCGGCTTCTTCGTAAAGGACCGGGCGATCTTGTAAAAGATTGGATAATATTCGTCCACTATGGGTTTAAAGGATTCCATCTTTTATTATTTAAATCCGTAACACCAAAGGCTATATTATTACAGCTTATTCCGTTTACATGCTCACAACTTTCCTCTTTTCCCTCCCAAAAACTTTCCACAATGCCCCGCACCAAATGAACTCACTTATCCATCCAGCGCTGTTGGTAACAGCATCCTGCAACGTTTGACAACATTCAATAATTCCTCGTACAAAGGAAAAAACACGTTTTCAGCAGCAACTTAAAATCTGTTTTCAGGCCCCTGTAATAAAAACAGGGATGGCGATACCTATCTTTTTGAAATTACAAAAAACGAAAAAAATGAGAAGAATGAAAAAATTAATTGGATTAACACTGGCAATGGTTGTTTCGGCCTTCAGCCTGTATGCTCAGCAAAAAGGAAACAGCCTGTTATGGGAAGTCTCCGGCAACGGTCTGGAGCAGAGTTCTTATGTGTACGGGACTTTTCACCTGCTGTGCCCTGATGATTTATCCCTGAGCAAAAAGGTCAAAACAGCCATAGATGAAAGCGAGCAGTTGGTTCTGGAGCTTGATTTTGATGATCCCAACATGATGCAAACCCTTCAGCAAAGTATGGTTTACCGCGACGGAACCACGGCCAAAGATTATTTGAATGAGGATGATTATAAACTTTTGGCCGGCTTTTTTAAAGACTCGCTCAACATGCCTTTTCAGCGCTTACAGGGGATTAAACCGTTTTTCCTGTCATCTATGACCCTGCAGCATTTTCTGGGTTGCCGGCCGGCCTCGTTCGAGCAGCGACTGACCAAAGCGGCAAAAAGCAAAAACATGGAGGTCAAAGGCCTGGAAACAGTGGAAGAGCAGCTTGGTTTCATCGAAAACTTATCGATGGAGCTAAAAACGAAAATGCTCATGGAGAATCTGAAGGAATATGAAAAATCAAAAAAGATGTTCAACCGGATGATTGGTTATTACCGCAATGAGAATCTCAACGGGCTCAATTCAATCACCGAGGAATATATGAGCGAGGAATATGCCCATTTGAAGCAGGATTTGCTGATCAAGCGCAACCAAAGGTGGGTGCCCCGCATTCGGGAGTTGGCTAAAAAGAAAGCTTCTTTCATTGCAGTGGGTGCATCGCATCTGCCCGGGAAGCATGGCATACTTCAATTGCTCAGGGATTCCGGATACACTGTGCAGCCGGTCCGTTAGATGACACTTGCCAGGGTGAACAGTGGAATCTACAAGCGAATTGAGCAGCGGTCTTACACGTTATAGCTCAGTGGATCTACTGGGGTATGAGGCAAAGGGCTTACACGGTTATTGAACAGCGGACTTACACGTTAAAGCTCAATGGATCTGAGGGTGTTGAGCAACGAAATTAAAAGGCGAAAAAAACATCGCATGAGGCTTCAAGGCCATTGCGGAATTATACATCCTTATAGTATTCCACTTTATCTTTGTCACTTCGCGCGGCAATGCGCTCAACCAGGGCAGAACGTTCTTTCTCGCCTAATTTTTCGAAGCGCCGGGCCATTCCAACCTTCTCACGGATCAACTGGGGATTTTCTGCACCGGTAATCAGCACACTGATCGGCAGGGACCAGGCAAAGGAAAGGGCCTCCTCGATGGTCACCTGTCCGGGTACCAGCGGGTTATTCGTATCCCAGACCACTTCATCATTCTGAACCTTTTTGCTGAAAAAGCGCCCGTCAGCCAGTGTTTTCATCGCCAATACGCCCATATTGCGGTCCATCAGACGTTGCATCAGGGTCTCAATGAAACTCTCGCGGGCTGCGGCATCCACAATATTGATGGGAAACTGACAGGTGTCAAAAAAATCCGTGCCGGTCTTCTCCAGCATCCGGGCATGGGCATAGGGATTGCGGTGTCCTGTAAAACCAACGTACCTGACCTTGCCCGATTTTTTGGCCTCGGCGATGACATCCAGTACCTCATTTTCCATGCGCTGATCAACATCATCCGGGGTTTGCAGTGAATGAACCTGCCAAAGATCAATCACATCAGTGCCAAACCTTTGCAAAGACCCCTCCAGATGCTTCCGCGCCGTTGTGGCATCGGTCGAATAGGTTTTGGTCATCAAAAATATGTCATCCCGGTATTTAGGAATCAAATATTGGCCGTACCGTTTTTCACTCAGCCCGTCGCTGTAAGATTCGGCATTGTCAAAAAAACGCACCCCACCTTCCAGGGCTGCTTCAATGGTAGCCTGGGCTTGCTTTTCATCCGTCCAGCCAATGTGGTAACCTCCCAAACCAAGCATGGTCACCTTCTCTCCGGTATTGCCCAGCTTTCTCAGGGGAAGTTTATCCCCGAGGCGATCCCGATGCCCTGCTGTGCCCGTCCACGACAAACCACGATAAGGCACCATCAACCCTGCGGTCAAACCCGCCAGGGTTTTGAGAAAATCTCTGCGATTGGATGATCCTTCACTCTTACTCATAGTTATTGGGTATTTTATGATGCATTAAAAAAAACAGGCTCGGTGGCCCGTCCAGAAATATTCTTTCAAGATACCAAATTAACAGCAGAAAATAAAGGATTGTTGAAGGGCTTCAATCATTCCCGATTCAAGGGCCCAATGCGGGGGCTTTGCGCGTGCTTGTTTGTGATGGCTTTTGCATTTGGATGGCCCGTAAAAAGGGCAAAAGGCATTAAACCACAAAATTTATAATAAGGGTGAACCCCGGCCCGTTATATTTTGTTGCAATTTTGTATCCAAACCAAATGAAAAACGTAATATTATTTTACCTTTGACGCTTTTTGCAGTAAACCAAATATGGAGCAGACGAACAGACTGACCCTCCCTGATTTGTTTGACCAGACAGTGAGGAAGTACGGAAAGCGGGATGCACTTGCCACGGCAGGAAAAACACCCAAAACATACCAACAGGTAAACCACGACATCAAGGCCTTGATGGCCTACCTGGAAGCCCTCAATATCGAACCGGGCGATAAGGTGGCCATCCTCAGTGCCAATATGCCGAACTGGGGCATAACCTATTTGGCAGTCACCTTCATGGGGGCCGTTGTGGTGCCTTTATTACCGGACTTCCACCCCACTGAGATCGAAAACATCTTAAACCATTCGGATTCAAAACTCTTGCTGGTCTCGGGCGGGCTCACCCATAAACTCCCGGCCATAGAAAACACCCCGGTGAGGCAGTATATAAGGATAGAAAATTTTCACCCGTTAAAAGGCCAGGGCCCGGTAGCAACGTTTGATCCCAACGGCATTCCACAAAACAGCCATCAAGTCGAGGAAGGCGATATGGCCTCCATCATCTATACCTCCGGAACCACCGGCAAATCAAAAGGGGTCATGCTTTCTCACCGGAACATAGCTTTTACAGCCGTCCAGGTATTGAAATTGCAACCGGTCAATCACCATGACCGCTTTCTATCCATCCTGCCCCTGTCTCATGCCTACGAGAACACCCTGGGATTCATCATCCCTATGATCACCGGGGCCAGCGTATACTACCTGGAAAAAACGCCCACCCCGGCCATTCTTCTGCCGGCCCTCAAAAAAGTTCAACCCACCATGATGCTGTCGGTACCGATGATCATCGAAAAAATTTACCGCAACAAAATATTGCCTTCCCTGACCGACAAATGGTTTAAACGGATGCTTTATCGCCTGCCGCCGGTGCGCCGTCAACTACATCAACTGGCCGGTAAAAAACTTAAACACACCTTTGGTGGGAAGCTACGGTTTTTCGGAATCGGGGGGGCCAAACTGGACCCGGCTGTTGAAAAATTCCTGCGCGAAGCCAAATTCCCTTACGCCATCGGTTACGGATTAACTGAAACCGCACCCCTGCTGGCAGGAACCAATGTCTTCAATACCCGTTTTCAATCGACCGGCCCGGCAATGGAAGGGGTCGAGTTGAAAATCCATCAGCCCGACCCGGTTACCGGGGAAGGTGAAATATGGGCACGGGGCGATAACGTGATGATGGGTTACTATAAAGAACCCGAACTTACAAGCGAGGCCATTACCCCCGATGGATGGTTTAAAACCGGCGACCTGGGCGTTTTCGACAAAAACCATTTCCTCTACATCAAAGGACGCCTCAAAAACATGATCGTGGGTGAAAACGGCGAAAACATCTATCCCGAGGAAATTGAATCGGTCATCAATAACTTCAAACACGTGGTCGAATCGCTGGTGGTCAGGGAAAAAGGCAAGCTGGTGGCCATGGTACATTTCAACCGGGAAGAGATCACTCAGAAATACCATGAATTCAAGGAAGAAGTACATCAGTATGCTGAAAGCAAGCTCGATGAGTTGGGCCGTGAATTGCGTGAATACATCAATTCCAGGGTGAACCGCTTTTCAAAGGTTCAATATGTGGCCATTCAAAACAAACCCTTTGAAAAAACCGCCACCCACAAAATCAAACGATACCTTTATAACCGCTGACTCCCCTTTTGAGCCGTTTACCCTGTTATATTTTTAGAATATATTCTAAACAGGGTTGACCTTAAACGGATATGCAAATGAGGGGATAAAAACTTAAACCCTCTCGCCTACCTCAAGTCTACTGCTTAAAGGATTTTTTATTTTATACGGTGCTAGCACATCCGAAAAGGATTTTCTATTTTATCCGGTGGTAGTACATCTGACCCCGGGAATCCAGCATTATTCATCCAAAAGATAATGGCTGGGTCAATTTCTTATGGATTCAAAACCAAAATTCCAATATGATGAGACAAACCATTTTACTGGCGCTGCTATTGGCAGCAGCCACCAGCCTTAACGCACAGAAAGAGGTCAAACTGGAAAACTGGCTCAAAGCCGGACCGGTTCAGGTTCATGAGCCGGTATTTTCCGATGTCAAGAACATCAATGGAGCAACATTCTCCGATGGTGATTTGATGGGACACCTTGATGTGGATCTCAAGCAGGCTCCCTCACAAGGGGAGTCGGTCAAGCTGATGGGCCAGGCCTTTGACTGGCAGCAGCAGGGCATCCCCTCCGACAGTGTGGTTGCCACCGGCCTTAGCGGCAGGCAGATGCTGGTAATGGGCAGTTACTTAAAGACCGATCAATGGGCAAAGCTTAAGTTCACCCTTTCCACGGATGCCCTTTTTGAACTTTACATTGACGGGGAACAGCAAAAGGTCAAAAAGAGCAGTGGGATGGCCAAGGAGACATTCACCGCCGAGTTGCATGAAGGCAATCACCGGATTGTCATGAAGATGGTTACCCCTGAAGAACAGGTTAAGCTGGCCGGCAAAGTTTCCACGGAAAAGGAAATGGAGGGGTTAACCCTGGCCAACAGCATCCATCCGGAACGGGCGCTGAACATTTATGACATTTTGAACGGCAGTGATATTGAATCCTCGAGCATATCTTCCTCCGGCAAATATGCCTTAATCAGTTACAGCCATTCTCAAAAAGGCACTTCCAGGGAGACCAGCCACCATGTGATCAAAAACCTGGATAAGATGACCAATGTAATGGTGCTGCGCAACCCGGAGATCGGCCACATTCAATGGCTTCCGGCTTCCGACCGCCTTTCCTACACCCAAAAATATGAAGGGGCCCACAACCTGTATCTGTACAATCCGCAAACGGGGAAAGAACAGGTAATAACCCGTGGCATCAAGGATCTGCACTCCTATGAATGGACCCCCGACGAAGAACACATCATTTATGCCCGTCAATGGGAGGCCAAGGATCCGGGCGATCTCAAGCGCATATACGGCAATGAAGACCGTATACCGGGTTTCCGCGACCGTTCCTACCTGCACCTGCTGGAGGTTGAATCGGGCCACAGCCGGCAGATCACAGCGGGCAACCTCAGTGCCCGGCTGCACGACATTCGCCCCGATTCGCGCAAAATCCTCTTCTCGACCAGTTACCCCGACTATACAGAAGTGCCCTTTTCCAAACAAAACCTCTATGAGATGGACCTCCAAACCATGGAGACAGACACCATCTGGAAGGACAGGGCCTATGGGGGACGTTGTCAGTACAGCCCCGACGGCGATCAACTCCTTGTCCAGGGTGCGCCCCAGACCTTCGGAGACCTCGGGGTCAACACCGCCGACGATCAATTGCCCAACAGCTACGACGGCCAGCTCTACCTCTATGACCTGGAGGCAAACCAGGCCGAAGCCCTGACACAAACCTTTGCCCCGGCTGTAAATGCCGCCCACTGGAAAGATGCCCGGACCCTCTATCTCTCGGTAACCGAGAAAGAATACACCCGCCTGTACCGCTATACCCTCGGACAGGAAACCTTTGAAAAGATCAGCCTGCAGGTTGAAGTCATGAGCGATGTGGATTTCGCCCGGCAACAAGACCGGGCCCTCTACCGGGGAACCGGTACCACCCAGCCCGAAGCACTTTACCTGTTGAACCTCGACAAGGAACAATCCACCCTGATCGATCAACCCAAAAAAGAAGAGCTTTCAGAAGTGACCTTCGGGCGCACTGAACCCTGGAACTTCACCAACAACCAGGGAACCACCATCGATGGCCGCGTGTATTATCCCCCCCAATACGATCCCGATCAACAGTATCCGGTGATCGTTTACTATTATGGAGGTACTTCGCCAACTCAGCGCACCTTTGACGGGCGATACCCCAAAAACATATGGGCCGGCAAAGGCTATATCGTATACGTGCTCCAACCCAGCGGAGCCACCGGCTATGGCCAGCAATTCTCGGCACTCCATGTCAACGGCTGGGGCAAAGAAGCCATCGACGATATCATTGAAGGCACCCGCAAGTTCCTGGATGATCACCCATCGGCCGATGAAGACCGGGTCGGGGCCATCGGTGCTTCCTACGGCGGTTTTACAACCATGCTCCTGCAAACGCGTACCGACCTGTTTAAAACCGCCGTTTCCCACGCCGGCATCAGCTCCATCACCAGCTATTGGGGCGAAGGTTACTGGGGCTATTCCTATAACGCAGGCGCCGCTACACACAGCTACCCATGGAACAACAAAGAACTCTACGTCGACAACAGTCCCCTCTACAATGCCGACAATTTCAATAATTCCATCCTCCTGCTCCACGGAACAGCCGATACCAACGTACCCGTTGGCGAAAGCAAACAGTATTACGCCGCCCTCAAAATACTGGACAAAGACGTGGAAATGGTGCTGGTTGATGGCGAAAACCACTGGATCATCGATTATGATAAACGCATCAAATGGCACCACACCATCACCTCCTGGTTCGATATGAAACTCAAAAACGAACCAGCCCTGTGGCAGGAAATGTATCCCGATAAACACCTGCGTTAAACCATGACCATTTGACCTTTCTGCTAGCAGGTCCATTTGCGAAAAAATTTGTCCAAATGGACCTGCTTTTTATTTGAATTGTCTTCTTTTATTGAATACCTTTGTTCATATCCTTTTTGATGAAGGGATTGTCCCGGATCTTTATTTTACATTGTTTATTGAACTTCCGGACGCAAGAAACCGCGAAAACCATAGCGGGCCCGCGTCAACCTTTAATCCAATCGTCATTTGCCCTGGTTTATCCTTATCAGAATGCCTCGGTTCATTAACGGGATGATTCGGCAACATTTCATGCCCACTATTTGTAACACCCATTGAATGTATAAAACCTAAAACCCACCAATCATGAAAAATTTAAGATTATTATTCGGTCTGGCCATTGTTGTAATGGCCGGCTTTTTCGCTTCCTGTGAAGAGGAAGAAAATGGCCAGGAACTGGGGCCCACCCTGGAATTCTTCAGTCAGGGGATCACCACCGATACCACAGTTAATACAGGCGACCAGATGAAATGGTACTGGCAGGCACAAAAGGGCGACAACAACCTGGAGAGCTTCACCGTAACCACAGGTGGGGCAAATGTTTCCGGTTTTCCCAAAACGGATATTGACAAAGATGCCTACACCGACTCGGTTTGGATAGAAGCGCCTCTGAATGAAGGAAGCTATAAATACAATTTTGTCGTTACCGACAAGGCGGGAAAGACAGCAAATGAAAGTTTTACCGTCACGGTGGAAAAGCTCCAGGTCAATATGACCTCCTATTCAGGGGTTCAGGTATATGGAGCCCTGGGTGATCAATCCAACAAGGATTTATTTTCTGTGGCTACCGGTGAAGTATACCGCTACAATCAACTCACAGAAGATCAGAAGGATTCGATTGATCTGGTTTATGCTTACAGCGACCTGAAGGCCTTCAGCAATCAGCTGATCTCACCCAATGATCTGCCGAGCGATTATCACAATGGGGCTACCCTTCCCAATACGACCCACATGGCCAAAGTGGATGATGTCACTTTTTCTGAAGTTACCGGCAATTCCATTGTTAACAACATCGGCGATCTGACCCAGGTCAATGTGGGCATCACCGAAGGCGATGTCATTGCCTTTAAGACCCAGGCAGGCCATATCGGATACCTTAAGATTAAGGCCATAGAAGATCCTGAAGGTGACGGATGGGGCGATGCCGACGATTACATTGAATTTGATGTCAAAGCCGTTTTGGCCGATGACATCCCCGCCCGATAAAAAGCATTCTATCAGTGCAGATAAACGAAAAAGGCCATTCCAGGTGAGAATGGCCTTTTTCGTTTTCACCCTTTCATGGATCCCAGTCTATCCACCAGAGCCTGTATAATGCCGGGATGCTTCTCTTTGACCCTGAGTATGAATCATCAACTTCCAACCTGGATAAAACAAACATCCAATCAGCTGGCAAACGGAAAAGCCAATCGTTTTTCTCATTCAACGAAAATCGGTTTAATCAACCCATCCTATTTCAAAATAATTTGAGCATAAACGGGAAAATGGTCGGAAGGATAGTGCAGGTTTTCCGGATCGCTTAAAACGCCATATTTGAGTACATCAGCCCGCTTAACAAAAATATAATCAATGCGGCGTTTTACCGGTTCATTAAAATGAAAACCGTTATAGGTGCCTTCCGGGCCAAATGCCGGGGTTTTCGTGGCCTCACGGGCGTCGCTCATATAGCTGGATATCTGTTGGATAGGGCGATCGCCGGGTTCGGCATTCAAATCACCCATCAGCACCACCGGATGGCCGGCCTGATTCAGTTGACGAATTCGCTGAACGATCAACCGGGCAGATTCATAACGGGCCTGTTCACCGACATGGTCAAAATGGGTATTCAACACCATCATTCGACGCCCGCTTTGGCGATGCTCCAGTAAAGCCCAGGTACAGATGCGGTTCATGGCCGCATCCCAACCTACCGACGGGCGTTCCGGGGTGGAAGAAAGCCAGAAGGTATTGCCCCTGACCCGTTTAAAAGCAAGGGTATCATAATAAAGCGCCGAATATTCACCATCCTGTTTTCCAGCCCCACGGCCAATCCCTTCATAGGTATAATCTGAAAGGGCCTCATCCAGGTATTGCACCTGGGAATGCAATCCCTCCTGAATGCCAAATATGGCCGGCTCATAAAAGAAAAATTGCTCCACTACCTGCTCTTTCCGAGAGGACCAGGCATTTGGCCCATCACCGGGATTGGCATAACGAATATTATAAGTCATCAGGCCTATTTCTTGCCCCTGGCTCGTCATAGGCAGCAGGAGAAAAAGAGCAAATACTAGGGGTAAAAATCGCTGCATGGTTGATTCATTTATTTAACTGGGCGAATGCGCTCCTAAAGTGGAGGGGCAATGCGGTCAGAGAAAATCTTCGCGGGCATAAAGCTTTTTTTGACCGATCGAAATAATGCTGCAGGATGCTTTTATTCCATCGACTGAGGTTCAATACGCACTAGTCGATACGCTGATTGATGTGACTCCAGGTTTTGGTGATCAGGAAACTTTCTTCCATATAATCAATCAACTGCTTCAACCGGCTAAAAGGGGTGGAAAAAGTCAGCTCATCGCGGTTTACGCAGGGCCGGGCGGAAGGATCGAACATCCCGATCACACTGCGGGGTTTATCCTTGTCTTTTTCCAGGTAAGGATGAAGAATCACCGAGCCGCAGCCACTGCTGAAAGGACTTATGACCCCGGCATTGCCGACAAAATCATAATTGGCCAGCATGAACAATCCGGATATCACGTCGGGCTTGCCAAAAAAGATGACCACTTCCGGTTCATCCGCCTCGGTAAGCTGATCCCACGGTTTAAAAATCAACCACTTATTGTGCTTGCGGAGGGCGGGATAATCTTCCATCATCAGGCGAACGGTTTCCGGATCTTTCTTGTAACGCTCTCCCTCCACCCCCTTTTTACCACAGGAGAGGAAATACTCAAAATCCTGGCTGTAATCCTGATTAAATCCAGCATAGCGCCGCCCACCGGCACAGCCGATGTGCTCCTTTCCAAAGGCCATGGCCTTGCCGTTGCGTATTTTTCTCAACCCGCAAATCAGACAATGATGGTGGTTGCCCCCTGGCTGCGGTGCCTGCTCAATATTACCGCGATCTTCACTGTAGTAAAAAGCAATCGGCAATTCGGCATCATTAAAATAGCGCCTCCATTGCTCAATAAAATGGTCCCGCAATGATGTATCCATATGCGTTAGAATTTATCCCAAAGTTATAAAAAACCTTCGATTTTAATGGCATCCATTTTATGAGCATGCTCAACCAAGGGGTGTATCCCCAACCAAAGTGCCCAGCAAAAGTTCAGCCCAAATCATCAGGAGGGACGGGATTCAAAAAGCTGCCGGTAATGATCCCGGTAACCAATCAGCAAAAGGATTTCAATTATAAAGGTCAAATAACCCGCTGCCCCGCCTGCCGGGTCCAAAAACAAGTGATACAACAAAATACTTACCGCTAAGGGAAAAAAGGCCAGCAGGCCCAACACAACATAACGATTCACAAGAAGTAATAGGCCAATCAATACTTCCAGGCCATAAAGAACAGGAAAAACAAATATCCCCCGTGATAAGCCTTGCAAAAATTGAGCTGCCGCTTCAGGGGGTTCGGGCATAGGCAGAAATCCAATGAAACCGTTGATTCCAAAGACAATTAAGATAAGAGAAAGAAGAAGCCTCAATACTTTGATGAACATCCTACTTTTTTGCATCGCTGTCGTTTTTAATTGAACAATGTATTTAAATGCACAATGATAATTGATACCGGTATATCTTTATTGCCAACTTGCTTGAATGACCATGACCAGTAATTGTGTCTTCCCTATTTTGATCATCCACATAGGAACATAGAATAAATAGAGTTGGCAATGAACAAGATCCCATGTTGAATCTTAAGAAACAAACTTTAGACAAAAAATAGAGGGCCAATGTTCACCATGCACCCGGAAGGAGGCATAAAAAAGCCACACCGGTGTTTCGCCGGTGGGGCTTTTTATGCAAAGCTGGGGAATAGAAGAAATCAATGAATCATTTAAAGGCTTTCTCAAGCAATCCGTCGCCGTCAAGCCTGAGGCGATCGAAATAATCGGGAACCGGCTTTCCCATCAGTTTATCCACATACATTTTGGCCAGATACTGGCCCAGCATGTATCCCTGTCCCCTAAGGCCAAGGAAGAGGCCGAGTTCAGGATCGATCACCATACGGGGTTCCACGTAGTAACCCGACCACACAGCCTGGAATCCGGCCGAGGAGAGTTTAGGGATCCAATTGGTAAAGATTTCGGTGGCGATGTTCATAAAATCCTGTGAATTGACTTTCAGGTTTTTATCCGTTTCATTGGGTTCCACCTTCGGCGAGGCGCATCCAATAACCTGGCCGGTTTCAGCCAGCTGTTGGCCATACACAGCCACAAAACCTTTATAGTGCCGGCGATCAATCATCATCGGCATGGGTTGACCGTTGGGCCCCAGGTAAGGCAGGCGCCGGGTAATAAAAGCCTGGTGCTTAACAGAGAACAAGCCTGTTTCAATGCCCATATCTTTTGCAAAGTAATGCCCCGTGGGCCCCATGGCATTGATGAACACCGGCGTTTGATATTCAATGTATTCCTTCTGATGATTTCGCACCAGTACCTTATAGGTTTTGCCGTCTTTTTGGACATCGATCACCTTACAATCCTCTTCTACCTGACCACCGTTTTGTTCACCCAGATGGCGAACCAGGTCGAGGACCTTTCCCGGGGTCGACTGCCAGCAGTTCTTGGTAACCAGGGCCGCCTGATAGGTGTCCAGATCAGGATTGAAATGGGGCGAGAGTTCGCGCTGAAAATCACCCGGTTCAATCATATAGCCATCCGACCATTCCAGGGACTTCTTCAGGGTTTGGTAGGTGGCATCGTCATGGGCAAAAGTCACGTAACGGATGGGCCGGTAATCGACATTGGAAATCGACTGTAGTTGCTGGAATATTTTATTGTTGTTGTTGGCAATTTCAGACAATTCGGGGAGGCTGAAGTTGGGCCGGCCCCCGGCAATGTTTCGCCAGGAGGAACCCCGGTCGTAATTGATCAGCACCGGCTCCTGCCCGGCTTCCGCAAGGTAACGGAACAGGGCACTCCCGCCTATGCCGCCACCGGCCACCAGGGCATTGACCTTCACCTTCTTCGCTTCCTGGCCATTATGCAGAGGTTGCCGCTGCTCATGCACATTGCGGGGATAAAGTTCGCCCATTAAAACCTGATTCGACATCGGGCCCCGGGGAGTAGCATTGCCCACCAGGGAAATGCCATATTTAGGCAAAACCTGCCGCAGACGCTTCAGACAACGGGTGCCCCGGCAAGATCCCATCCCAAGACGGGTGGTATGCTTAACTTCATCAACAGAAATAAATTTCCGGTTGCCGATCACCTCCAAGACATCCTTCAACTTAACATCATCACAATGGCAAATGTATTGCTCACTTTCCATTTCATCCTGGTAAGGCTTCATCTGCAGGGGTTCAGGGTATTTCTCCTTGGCGATGAATCCCCGTACCTGAGTCAAATCCTCACCATGGACATCATGTGATTTGACCCGGGCCACATGGGTTTTATTTTTCTTGCGCATGATCCGCTCTATATGACCTTCCCCAAGCTTTTCACCCTGGTTGTTCACCAGATAGACTTCCGTATCCTCCTGTGCCTCAACTTCTATGGGCAGGAACAACCAGTCTTTTTTCAGGTGATACCCAAAAATGGCCAAACCGGGACATTGATAAACACACTGCATGCACCCGGTGCATTTGTCATAATCGATACGGGGCACCGTACTGGTCGAACTCTTGGTGATGGCACCAAAGGGACAAACAAAAGCACATGGATTACAGGCAAAACCATGCAGGCAATCAATAATGACAAAAGGCTTTTTCTCCATTCGCTCGCGGGAGGGCATTTCAGGTTCATCCATTACCCTGACCGGTTCCTGCTGCGAATCAATATATTCTTTAGAAAGCTTCAAATACTGCTTATAATCATATTTTTCATCCAACTGATCAAGGATCTCATAAGCCACCTGTTTGCCCCTTAAAACGGCACTGGTACCTTCCCCAATGCGGATGGCATCACCTGCTCCATGACAGGCCCGGCCAAAAACCTCCTGTCCCTTGGTCAGTAAAACATCATCAGAGACCAGGCCGGTACAGATGTTGATGGCATCTATGCCCTCTATCACCTGTTCGGTGCCGGGAATCGGTTCAAAATTTTTGGATTCAGCCACTACAGCTCCATGGATGCCATTATGCTGCTTATTGGGAATGGCCTTGATCAGTTGACGTGAGGTCATAATGGGTATACCAAGCCTTCTAACCCTGTTGGCCTGCACCGGAAAGCCGCCCTCCTGGGGCAGGGCTTCCACAATGGCCCTGACATTGGCCCCGGCCTGGGTAAGCTGATAGGAAGTCAGGTAACCAATGTTGCCAGCCCCGACAGTCAAGACATTTTTGCCCAGCAGGGTGCGTTCCATGTTCATCATCTTTTGCATCACGGCAGCAGTGTATACCCCGGGCACATCATCATTCTCAAAAGGTGGCATAAAAGGTACCGCGCCAGTAGCAACAATCAGATGGCTGGCTTCGATGAAATAAAGCGCTTCAGTGCGTATGTTCTTGACAGCTAGCCGCCTACCTTCAAGGATATCCCAAACCGTCGAATTCAAAAAGATGCCGCGATGATCATCCCCGGCCAGCTCTTTGGCGATCTCAAAGCCACGCATGCCCCCGTATTTTTTCTCTTTCTCAAAGAAAAAGAACTGGTGGGTTTGCATCAGGAACTGTCCGCCGATGCGTTCATTGTTATCGACCACAATGTTGTCAATATCGTGGCGGTTGAGTTCCTCCCGGGCAGCCAGTCCAGCCGGTCCGGCACCAATGATGGCGACATCTGTCTGATAGATGCGCTCGCCCTTATCGGTGGTCACCGCTTTGGCCCGGGGTTCATAATCGGAGGGAATCTCGCGAACCTCCTGCACTCCATCAACCTTGGTGATACAGATTCGCTTGATTTCCCCGTCAACCAACATTTCGCAGGCCCCGCACTTGCCAATACCACACTCCAGGCTCCGATTCCTGCCCTCGAGGCTGTGGGAATGGACCGGGAAACCAGCCTGATGTAAAGCCGCGGCAATGGTCAGCCCGCTGTCGCAGGTCACTTGATGGCCTTCATATAGAAAGCTCACCTGTTCCCGTTGATCTATATCCAAAATGGGATGTTCACTGATCTTACGCATATTAAGTGGCTTTTAGATGATAGAGAGTTTGCTTAAAGATCACCAAAGAAAAAAAGATATTAAATGACTTTTATCAGTAGCATCCCAGCCTTTAGGAGAAGGCCAGCCACTGGGGAAAAGAAAAACAGGCCCCAAATTTATTTAGACTCAAAATGAATAATGATCAGAAAGGCTGCAATCAGGGGCCTAAGAAAAGCCCGGATTAAAACCGAAGCAATAACTCCACCTCAGGTTTCCTGCCAGATGTTTTGAAGTACCAGGTTCAGCCTTTCCTCAAAAAACATCCGGGCGATGGCCTCGAAATATTCCGTATAGTCACTGACGTAGAATAAATGACCGGGTTGATCGGCATCATTCAACAATTGGTGGCGGCTGAGAATATTTTTCAGATAAGTGGCCACCGCGTTGGCCGAATCAATCACATCGACCTGAAAATTAAAGAATTTACGGATCTGGTTTTTGATGATCGGGTAATGGGTGCAACCGAGGATGAGCGATTTAATCTCGCGCAGGGTTTCACTGGAAAGGTAAGATCGGATGATGGCGTTGCTGATGTCGTCGTAGACAAAGCCTTCTTCAATCATAGGCACAAAGAGCGGGGTAGCCAGCGAGCGCACCCGGATGCCTTTTTTGTGGCCGAGAATTTTGCGCTCATAGGTACCGCTTTGGATGGTGCCTTTGGTTCCGATCACCCCCACGGTTTCATTGGGATAATGGCGGGTGATAAACTCAACGGCCGGGTCGATGACGTTGACCACATGGACCCGGTCGCCTACATACTCGAGCAGATCCCTGTAGGCTACAGCAGAGGCTGTATTGCAAGCAATCAAAAGGACCTTGACCTGCTTGTCCAGCAGAAAATCGGCAATGCGGCGTGAATAGGCTCTAATGGTGGAAGCTGACTTATCGCCATAGGGCAAATGGGCCGTATCACCAAAATAGATCATCTTTTCCCCGGGCAGTTGCTGTTTGATGGCCGATGCCACCGTCAGGCCACCCACGCCGGAATCAAAGATGCCAATGGGTTGTTCAGGCTTCAACATAAACAATAAAAATGAGCACATTCAAAAAAAAAGACCACCTTCACTAAGATGGCCTGTTCCAAAAATGGATAGCTCCATGATTTATTGTAAACCCAATTCTTCCTGAACCAGGGGCATTACATTTTCGCTCTGTTGCGATTTATAGACCACAGCACCGGCGCTGGTATCAAAGATATAGATATAGCCATGCTTCTCGCCCACTTCGCGGATGGCACTGTCAATCTTTGACATCAGGGGTTGAAGCAGCTCCTGCTGCTTTTGCTGAAAATCCTGCTGAGCAGTGGACTGAAACTCCTGAATCCGCTGTTGCATATCCTGCAACTCCCTTTGCTTGGATTGTTTGACCAGCTGAGAATAGCTGCCCTGATTCTCCTGATACTTCTGCAGCTTATTTGTGTATTCCTTCTGTAGGGTTTGAATCTCGTTGCGCAGCATGTTCTGATAATCCTGTAGCTCCTGGCGGATGCTGTCGCGCTCAGGCATCATACTCATCAATTCCTGAACATTGATGTGGCCAAATTTCAGCTCACTGGTCTGAGCTTTACTCATCACAGGGAAAATAAAAGCAATTATTAGCAGGGATAAAACAAATCTCTTCATAGTCAATGATTTTTAAATAGTTTAATACAAATTTACAAATTTAATTCTTATAACCTAATTCTTTTGGACTTTGACTTACCCCCCGCTTAGCGGGGTCGTAACTGATTGTTTTTTCTATCCCCCGCTTAGCGGGGTCGTATTCTTTTGACCCCGCTAAGCGGGGGTCAATCAAGCGGGGATCTCCGACCCCGCTAAGCGGGGTTTAATTCTTATAGCCCAATTCTTTGAGCACTTCATCGCTCTTATCGTAACTGGGGTCGGTATAAAGCATATTGGATTCACTGGCGGCGTCAAAAATCACCGCATAATTGCCGCGTTGGGCAATGGTTTCAATGGCGCTATAGACTTCTTCCTGAATGGGTTGAACCAGTTCCTGGCGTTTTTGATAAAGCTGGCCCTCCGGTCCAAAATATTTGCGCTTGAGTTCCTGCAATTGCTGGCGGCGCTGTTCAATCTGTTTGTTTCTTTTCTTTTTCATTTTTTCAGTCAGCAAGACCTTCTCGCTTTGGAATTCGCGGGTTAACTCCTCGAGCTGCTCCCGTTTGTTTTCAAGCTCCTGTTGCCATTCAAAAGAAAGCTGGTCGAGTTTATCCTGGGCAGCTTTATAAGCCGGTATATTGTTCAGGATATAGTCGGTATCGACATAGGCATAGCGTTGGGCGAATGCAGTGAGGGAAAATAAGAACAAAAACGATACCAAAACGAGCTTCTTCATGGTTTTGTCATTTAAAATTGTTGCCCAATCACAAAGTGGAATTGGCCGCCATTGGCATCGGGTTGTCCGGGTATATCGTCAAATCCGTAGCCCCAGTCGATCCCCAGCAGACCGAACATAGGCAGGAAAGCCCTCAAACCGACTCCGGCCGATCGTTTGAGGTAGAAGGGGTCGAAATTACCGAAGGTACGCCAGGCATTGCCGCCCTCGACAAAGCCGAGCAGATAGATGGTTGCCTGGCGCTTAAGCGATACCGGGTAACGCAGTTCCATATAGACCCGTTCATAGACGTGGCCCACCTTCTTAAGGGTACCGTCTTGCTGAACGGTGGGGGTGAGTGAACCATTCTCATACCCGCGAAGGGCGATGGTTTCACGGCCATAAAGGTTATAGCCCGATATGCCGTCGCCGCCAACATCGAAGCTGCCAAAGGGGCTGTAGCCCAAAGCCTTGTCATAATAGCCCAGATAGCCAAATTCTGTATTGGCAGCCAGTACCAGGTCATCGATCAGCTTTAGGTACCATTCGCCTTTAAATTTCCATTTGTGGTATTCAATCCAGTTATAGCGTTCGGCCTGGACAGCTTCATCATACTCCCGCTGCAGGATGCTGCTCTGGTCTGATGCGGTGCGGTCCTCCCAGTTGGGATGGTTGGAGATGACCCGCTGTTCAATGCTGTTCTTTTCCGCCTCGTCCAGTTTCCAGAATTCATCCTCTCTGAACAGGGAATAGGGCGGAGTCAGTTTCAGAGAAAGGGTGAACTTGGAGCCACGCCGCGGATAAATGGGCTGGTCGACGGAGTTGCGGCCAAAAGTGGTCTTAAAACTCAGGTTGTTGGCTATCCCGTCATTGATGATGAAGTTGCCCCGCGACCAATTGCGCAGGTTATAACGTTCAAAATTCAGCGAATGGCTTAAAAGGAAATAGTCGTCGGGCCATTGCAGCCTGCGCTGAAGGGCCACCGAAGCCCCGGTAATTTTGAAGTGGGAAGTATCGCTCTTATAGAAAACGCTGGCCGTATTTTGTACCGAATGATAGGCCGATACGGTAAACTTGTTGGGTTTTTCCCCACCCAGCCAGGGTTCAGTAAAGGAGATGCTGTAGTTCTTATAGTACTGTCCGTTGGTGCGGGCACGGATGGAAAGGGTTTGGCCATCGCCCGAGGGCACAGGTTTCCATGCCTCCTTGTCAAAAAGGCGGCGGGCTGAAAAGTTGTTGAAGGTCACCCCAATGGTGCCTACAAACATACCGGCACCCCAGCCTCCTGAAATCTCAAGCTGATCATTGGGCTTTTCCACAACCTTGTAATTCAAGTCCACTTCACCCCGCGACTGATTGATGTTGATGGGCTCAATCCCCATTTGCTCGGGATCAAAATGACCCAACTGTGCCAGCTCCCGCTGTGAACGCTGTATGGCCGTTTTGTTGAACAGATCACCCGGCTGCGTGCGCAGCTCCCGGCGAATCACATGCTCATTGGTCTTGGTATTGCCCTCAATGATCACCCGGTTCAGCCGCGCCTGCTTGCCCTCATGTATGCGTATCTCCACATCCACCGTATCCTGATCAATCGATTTGATCACCGGGCTGGCCGAAAAAAACAAATATCCATTGTCCAGGTACAAATTCCCGACAGCATCCTTATCTACATTGATCCGGTCATTCAACAGGTTCATGTTGAACGGATCGCCCCGTTCTATCTGAAGGTTTTGGGTGAGAAATTCAGAAGGATATTTGGTATTGCCGGTCCAGGAAATGTCGCCAAAATGATATTTGTCGCCTTCCTCAATGGTCATACGGATCATCAGCCGCTTTTTGCTTACCGGATAAACCGTATCGCTTACAATTTTGGCATCGCGGTACCCGTTTTTCCGGTATTTCTTCAGGATCTTTTCCTTATCCTGCTCATATTTTTCGGGAAGGAACTTGGAACCCTGGAAAATGTTCCAGTTTTTCACGTGGGTATGTTCCATGGCCCGCCGAAGCTGGCCGTCACTAAAGACCTTATTGCCTTCAAAGACAATATCTTCGATCTTTACCTTTTTCTTTTTTTCCACATTGACCACCAATCGCAGGCGGTTGACCGAGGTGGTATCATCCACCTTATTGATGTTGATTTGGGTATTGTAGAATTTCTTATCCCAGAAGAAATCCCGGATCGTCTCGTGGATATTGTTCAACAGATTTTGGTCTACCTGGCTGCCTTCTTTCAGCTTCAGCTTTTCCTTGATGTCCTTTTCTTCTCTGCCACGCACACCACGGATATCGATCCCGGCCAGCCTTGGTTGTTCCTGAAGGTGAATGCCCAGGGTGATGGAATCCTCCACCCGGTCTTTCAGATAGATCTCCACATCAGAAAAAAGCCCCTGAGACCATAAATTGTTAATGGCTTTGGTGATGTTTTCGCCGGGAATTTCAATTTGGTCGCCTTTCCTCAGGCCCGAGAGATTGGCCAGGATATCCTTATCCAGGTATTGAACCCCGGTCACCTCAATATCTCGGATATAGTATTCTTCGGGTGAAGAATAATCGATCAGTTCATAGTTGGGAGATTGTTCTTGGGAAAAAACCTGGAAATGAGTCAATAGCAGCACGAAACCTGTTAGCAGGCATATCTTTCTAACCATATTGGGGTGCATTATTTTTTGTTTTATTTCGAACGACTTGTTCACTGGTTTTGCCAAATCGTCTTTCTCTGGTTTGATAATTGAGGATGGCCTCATAAAGGTTTTCTTTTCTGAAGTCAGGCCACAGCACTTCGGTAAAATAGAGTTCGGTATAGGCCAGTTGCCAGAGCAGGAAATTGCTCAGGCGGGCCTCGCCACTGGTACGGATCAGCAGGTCGGGATCAGGAATCTGAGCCGTGGTCAAATACTGTTCAAGGTCGGGTTGGTGGGGGCCGTTGTCCACGCGTTGGTTCTTGACATCTTCACCGTACCTTCTGAGGGCCTCCTGCAGTTCCCAGCGGCCGCTGTAGTTCAAGGCCAGCACGAGTTTTAATCCCTGGTTTTGGGCCGTTTTGGCTTTGACTTCAGCCACCTTATCCTGCACTTTTTGGGGCAAACCTTCGACATTGCCAATGGTGAGCAATTTTATATCATTGTCCATCAAAGTTTTGGTCTCAGTATCAATGGTTGAGATCAGCAGGTTCATCAGGGCATCAATTTCCCGATCGGGTCGATTCCAGTTCTCACGGGAAAAGGCATAAAGGGTTAGATAGTTTACACCCAGTTCTGCCGAAGCTTCTACGGTTTCACGTACCGACTTGACGCCATTTTTGTGACCAAAAATCCGCTGATTGCCTCGCTTCTTCGCCCATCTTCCGTTGCCATCCATGATAACAGCAATGTGCCGGGGAAGCCGCTCCTGTTTGATCGATTCTTTTGTTGCCATAAGCACGTAATTATTCCTCGTATGTCGGGCACTTTATGCTTTCCCTAAATGGATGATAAGTTATAAAAAACACCGCATGGTGGTACCAGTCGTCATTGTGTATGAGGGCACTTTTGCCTGGTTGTGAGATGTTGGTAACCCCATCCATTTGATCAAAAAACGTTTTTTTAGCCGTCCATTGTATACCAATTGAAAAGCGTTCAAATATATTATATTTAATTCCCAATCCAAAAGGAATAATCAGGGGAAATTGATTTTCCTGATCAGTCAGGAAATAATTGAATCCCAATCCGGCAAAAATAAACGGGGTAAAATTTTCTTTTCGGATGTTATAGATTTCAAAGGGAAGGAAGTTGAACTCAGCTTCTGCCGAGACATCGATCAATCGGGTATTGAAGCGATGTTGTGAACCAGGATAGTTGGGATGGACGAAATCATCGAGGTGGGCGGTACTGCCTTTCAGTGTATGGTAAGCAAAGTGGAGATTAAAGCCGTAGCGCAGGTTTTCCTGAAAATTCAGTCCAAAGCCATAGCTTGGAGCGCTTTGATAGACAGGATTTTCCTTATTCAGGTCGCCCAAATACTGGGAAGTTCCGGCGAACACTTTCGCCGCCCACTGATCCTGGGCATAAGCACCGGAAATAAGAGAGATAAAAAACAATAAAAAGCACATCCGCTTCATGCACGT
The DNA here is from genome assembly GCA_913055635.1 of uncultured Bacteroidota bacterium. Lineage (GTDB taxonomy): Bacteria > Bacteroidota > Bacteroidia > Bacteroidales > UBA12077 > JAGXLC01. The sequence goes on along the minus strand of CAJXLK010000008.1, from coordinate 84,587 downwards.
CGGGTTAGTAGCTATACCTTCTGCGGGAAGGTAAGTCTAATTTAAATACAACGTTGAGCATCGTGAAATAGTATATGTCATTGGCGTTGGACCATTGGGTAGTGAGTCCGTCAATAAAATCGGTGGTGGTCCATCTTCCGCCTATTTCGAGGCCAAGGTGAATGCCCTCGGCCACGGGATATTTAATGCCTGCTCCCAGGGGAATAACAAGGGCCTGTTGGTTTTTGGGGTTAAAGCGTTCGGCCTCGTCCAGCTCCTTAAGGCCTTCCACATCGAAAAAACTAAACCCCAGCCCGCCAAAGACATAGGTGTTCAAAGAGGCATTGGTACTTCTCAATCCGTCCCATAAGCTATTCAGGGAGTAATTCACCGGATTGTTTTCAGGGATGATGCAGTATTCATAAACGGCGGTAAATTCATACACTGAAGTCGAAAAGGCGTAATTACGGGGGTTAGGTGGCTCTGCAAATTTGGATTGCTTATCAGACCCTTCCAGATAGGCAAAGACCATATTGGCCCGTACATTCATCTTTTCGTTAAGCCGGTAGCGCCCGCCAATGTTGACATTAGGGCGGGTGGCAAAAAAGTCTATATCTTTCAGCCCGAGCCAGTTATTATCGCTGGAAGCTCCGCCAATGTCGCCAAAGTAGTTGGAAGCCCCAAAGCCGGCAGTAATTTCGGCCCGCTGCATCTTCCACCGCTGTCCAAGGGAAATCAAAGGCAACAACAATAAAATAAGCAATCCAGTCCATTTGATGATTGGCCTCTTCAGCATATACTTTTCAATTCGTTCGGCCTGATCCGAAGCGTTTTAGCAGGAACAATATGCGATAAAATTATAAAGATTATTCATTTTCACAAAAATTAATTGCGTTTATCCACCCCCCACATCAATTTAGACCGCAATGTGGAATAGAAGCTGGTATGGTTCAGGCGCAGGACTTTCATGGTAAAACCGGCCCGGACCATTTCGATGGACATGGTTTGCTCAATGACCCTGGAGCGATGATCCATCGAGATCAGGTATTTAGAAGACCGGCCGGCCGGACGGAGGGTAATCCGGCTGTCATCGGGCACCACAATGGGCCTTACCGTAAGGTTATGAGGCGAAATGGGGGAAATGATGAAGCTGCGGCTGTTGGGCAAAACAATGGGGCCGCCCACGCTCAAAGAATAAGCTGTTGAGCCGGTCGGGGTAGCAATAATGAGGCCATCGGCCCAGTAAGTATTCAAAAAAGCCCCGTTCAGATCAACGTGGATGGTAATCATCTCGGATTCTTTCTTCTGAATGGTGAAATCATTCAAGGCATAGCTGCAATGATTAAAGACAGGGGCATCGGTATGCATCTTCAGCAGGGTCCGCTCTTCGATGGTGTATTGTCCGTGATAAAGGGCCTCAATGGCCTGGTGGATATCATCCCGGGCAATGCTGGCCAGGAAACCCAGCTTGCCGGAGTTGATACCAATCACCGGTATCCCGGTGTCGCGCACCAGGGAAACGGTATCCAAAAAAGTGCCGTCTCCCCCGATGCTGACCACAAAATCCATATCACCGGCCATATCCTGATAGCCATTGAATGAACTCACAAAAGAAGGACGGTATTGGAACTGACCCGCCATGAATTCAAGAAATTCATGGAAAACAAATACTTCAAAACCATATTCATTGAGCCATCGAAAAAAATCTTTGATGTGGGGCAGGAAGTCTTGATTAAATGTTCGGCTGTAAACAGCGACTTTCATAGGATCGTTCTTTTCTTCTACAGGGTCAGGTGTTGAGGTAACGCATCAGCATTTCATAACGGTTATTATACAGGTCTTCCTGTTGATCCATCTCCATAAATGAGGCCTGAACTTCGTATTCATAGCGGTTAAAGGTTTGGATCACCGAAGTCATATCAGAGACGTTCAGTTTCAGGGTGACTTCCATTCGGACGGAATCGGGGTGGGTAGAGATATAGGAGCTTAAAATCTTGGCGTCATTGGCCTCGACGATTTGGGAGATTTCGCTCAACGAGTAATCGTTCTGGTGCATCCCCAGGACCACTATCCCGCCGGGTTTTTGAACTGCAGAGACTCGAGCAAAAAAATGCATTAAATCCACCATTTGAATCAGCCCCAGGTAAGTGTTGTGTTCATTAATCACTGGCACTACCGTCAGGCGCAGGCGCGATGCCAGTTCCAGGACTTCATACAGATGCTGCTGCTGGTAGATGTAAGGGCGGAACAGGGACAAAGAATGATTGCCAATGGGCTCCTCCGGGTTGTTCAGGTCATAGACATCATCCTCGGATAACAACCCCAGGAACTCCTGGTTGTTAACCACCGGCAAGTGGGAGACCTTAAAAAAGACCATCCAATTGAGGGCTTCTAACCCGGTCTCGGAGGTTCTGACCGGTGTGATCTGATGCGATATTAAATCCCTGGCGATCATAAAAAGTTCCTGTAAAATGGTTAATTTTGAGCTTGAAAAACGAAGCAGACAAATCATCTATTTCCAAGGCTACAAAAATATGACCAGATTAAGTGTAAATATAAATAAAATTGCGACACTACGAAATGCACGGGGGGGTAATATCCCGAACGTACTGGAAGCGGCCAGAAACTGCGAGCGATTTGGGGCACACGGGGTAACGGTTCATCCGCGGCCTGATGAGCGGCACATCCGGTACCAGGATGTTCGGGAGATTCGGGGGGCGATCACCACCGAATTCAATGTGGAGGGTTATCCCTCGGAGGCTTTTCTGGGGCTGGTCAGTGAAACCTTACCCCATCAGGTGACCCTGGTACCTGACAACCCGGGCACTTTGACGTCCAACCGGGGTTGGGAGGTAGCCCCCCACAAGGAAATGCTTACCCGGGTCATTTCCCGGTTGCAGGAACAGGGGATCCGGACCTCTATTTTTGTGGGAACCGATACCGACAACATTGCACATGCGGCAGAAACAGGCACCGACCGGGTGGAACTTTATACCGAGCCCTATGCGCGCCATTTCACAGAGAGTCGGCCACAGGCCATTGAGCCCTTCATCCGGGCGGCCGAAAAGGTGAAGCAAAGCGGAATGGGATTAAATGCAGGCCATGACCTCAACCTGGAGAACCTAAACTTCTTTTACCGTCAAATCCCCGGTCTGCTGGAAGTATCCATTGGCCATGCCCTGATTGCCGATGCCCTGTATTATGGCCTTGAAAACACCATACAGCTCTATATCAGACAACTTCAATAACTTCGATTATGAAACTCCATTACCGGCAAATGGGCGAAGGAGCCCCCCTGATTATACTCCACGGCTTATATGGCTCATCGGACAACTGGCTGAACATTGCCCGGGAACTGGCCGGGCATTACCGGGTTTATCTGCCCGACCTGCGCAATCACGGCCGTTCTCCCCACAGCCCAACCCACACCTATCCCGATATGGCCGCCGACCTGCTGGAATTCTTCGACGACCAGGGCCTTGATCAGGTCCATTTACTGGGTCATTCCATGGGGGGAAAAGCAGCCATTTTCTTTGCAGCGGACCATCCCGCTCGTACCAGAAGCCTGATTGCCGTCGACATTGGCCCGAGTGGATATTCCAACCTTGACGAACCCAACCCAACGGCCCTGAACCATCTGAACATTACCACGGCCCTTTACAACCTGGACCCCGGTCAAATATCAACCATTCGCCAGGCTGACCAGCAACTGGCCCAGGCCATCCCCTATCAGCAGGTTCGGCAATTTCTCCTGAAAAACCTTAAAAGAAACAAACAAACCGGACAATACCAGTGGCTGCTTAACATCGAAGCCATCCGCAATGAACTGCCTAAAATCATGGACGGATTGGATCCACAAGCCTATCAAAGCCACGGTGGCATCACCGCTTTCCCGGTTCTGTTTATCAAAGGCGAACAATCGCCCTATATCGGGGCAAAAGAAATGGAGGCCATCCACAAAATATTTCCGCAGGCCCAAATTGAAACCATAGAACAAGCCGGGCATTGGGTCCATGCCCAAAAACGCAGGCCTTTCCTTTCGCTGGTTTCACGGTTTCTTGAACAGCACTAGGGTTTATTCCCCGGCATATTCAACATCTTCGGTGGCAATCAATTCCTGACCGCGATAACGAAGAAAAAGCTGGCCCACAGCCAGGGTATCTTTCTCACAATAGCGCACAATGCGCTCGAGGTCATCCTCCTGGTAGTAAACCTCACCGACCATGCTCCCGTCAATATCATCCTTGGGGGTAGGAATATCCAGGGCATAGGCCAAAAGGTCCAGGCTGGCATAATGGCGATGATCACCGAATTTCCACAGCTCCAGGGTGTCCAAAAATGGTACTTCCCAGGGCTTCTTGCCCACCACATTTAGCAAATCGGGGATTGCCAGGGCGTTAATCAACAACCGGCGTATGATGAAGGGAAAGTCAAAATCCCGGCCATTATGGGCACACAAATAGGCATGCTCCCGTGCATTAAATTTTTCCAGCATTTGACAAAAATCAGCAAGCAGGCGGTATTCGTCATGGCCATAAAATGACTTGATGCGAAAACCATACCGGTCTGATTTATTGGTCATCATCCCCACCGATATGCAAACAACCTTACCAAACTCGGCATAAATACCGGCTTTGGCATAGACATCCTTCGCCGTTTGCGATTCCTGGCGGAACCGGGCCGACTTTTTCTCCCACAAAGCCTGGCCCGTTTCGGAAAGCTCATCAAAAGAAGCGGTTTGAGGAACGGTTTCAATGTCGAGAAACAGAATGCCTTGAAGATGATACTGCTCAAGCATAAGATTAACGGGTCAAATCGGGTTCGTTGTGCAGACTTTTTTCAATGATAGAAGTCAGAATACTAATGGCCACCTTATTTTGCCCTCCCTGAGGGACAATGATATCGGCATAACGCTTGGTGGGCTCAATAAACTGCAAATGCATTGGCTTAACCGTTTTTTGATAACGTTCCAGCACATTGTCGACGGTGCGGCCCCTTTCCTGCATGTCACGCGATATGACCCGCATCAGGCGGTCATCGTTGTCGGCATCCACAAAAACCTTGATGTCCATCAGATCCCTTAATTCAGGATTCTGAAGGATCAGGATCCCTTCAACAATCACAACGTGCTTGGGCTCCACCCGGATCGACTCCTCCGAGCGGGTACAGGTCAGGTACGAATAAATGGGCTGATGAATCGGCAGGCCCTCTTTAAGCTGCTCAATATGACGGTTCAGCAGTTCAAACTCAATGGAACTGGGATGATCAAAGTTGATTTCCTGACGCTGTTCCATGGGAATGTGGCTGTTATCCCGGTAATAGGAATCCTGCGGAATAACGGCCACTTCATTATCCGGCAGCCGGTTGACCACCTCCTTCACCACAGTGGTCTTACCCGAACCGGTGCCACCTGCAATACCTACAATTAACATACGGGGTATATTTAATAGATCCTGTCTTGACCAGGGGGATTAAAAAATACCCGGACTCGCCTTCCGCTTTAACTTGCGGAAATCCCGCTTAAGAAACCCATCGGGTCGCCGGTTTTTTTCCACAAAATGGTAATCGAAATAATAAAATTTGGCATTCTTCGCCCCCATCAGAATTTTATAACATCTTGCCCGGTGCCTTGAGCCCTGAGGACCCACTTTATGCAAAAACACCACATCTTCCCTGGCCTGCTCAATGGCCTTCTCCACTTTGCTGCGATCCACCAGCTTAAAATCATAGGGGTAATACTCCCTGATCTCTTCCCGGGTATTGACCTCCTCGGCCAGCTCATCCTTGACCAGATAAAGGGTTTTGTCCTTGATATCGGCCATATTTTTGTTGTAATGCTCCAGAATATTTTCACCCAACAAGTCAGGATTTTGCTTGAGTTTGCGCAAATGCTTCCTGATAAAGCGCAGGATCACACCCAGTTTGTAAGCCCAATATTCCTGATCCACTTCCCGGTAAGATAAGGGTACCGATACCAGGGTAGGCATCTCTTCCAGCCGCGAGCGTTTTTCACCCAGCATCAGGCTTAGAAAACGATACCGTGCCTTGGTTTTGTCCTTTTCAAATACCACAATATCTTCCATTAAAAAAGAATAATCCGGATTTTTTCGCATACCTTTAAATTTGTCATAATCGATGAATTCATAATCGGTCACCGTCCAGTTATTCTTTACCGCATCTTTGATCTGAAAATTATAAGCTGAAATGGGATTGGGATCAAGCACCACATAAGTCTTGGTATCGAAAAACCTTTTGAGCTCCTTTTTGTTGGGAACATGCTCATCCTGAGAAAAGACACTGAATGAGAGGCAAACGAGAAACAGCAACAAAGGCGGCTTTTTCATAGCAGGCAGATTTTAGCTTGAACAATACAACAAAATTAAAATAACCTTGAGATTTATAAAGAAAATCCATTAATTTTACGTTGTAAAACGAGCAAGGCAATAATATGAAGGTATTCGATCACATCTCCAACTTTTTATCCGCCGACAGCCCGCTCATAAAATCCAAAGATTTTAATCCGGCCTTTTTCTTACGCCTGTTCAGTTTTTTAGGGGCGGCCGTACTGTTGACATACGGGATAGAGAGCCTGATGGGTATGTCCCGGATTGCTCCTTTCATTCTGCGGGCAGCCGCGGTGGTATTATTGCTGACCAATCTTCTGGTTCACTGGCTTGTCGGGCAATACACCGATGAAATGGCCGCAAGAATGATGGTGGGCATTTACACCCTTTTCTTTTTGATTTTGCTGGGCATGGGAGCAATAACGGCCACCAACCTTTTCTGGATGGCGGCCTATCCCACCATGGCTTTGCTGACGGTGAACAAAAAGGGCAATCTCCTGGCCACTGCCTTTTTGATCCTGGTATTGCTTGGCCTGCTCATACCTGTTCATCCGGCATATCAGGATCAGGTTTCATCGGGCCACATCTTAAACTTTGCATTGATTTACAGCGGATTAGGGCTCATGGTCGATTACCTGAAGCGCTTGATGGTTCAAAGCGCAGAAGGGCGGGAAAGACAAATTTCACACCTGCAGGATGAGCTCAAGGAGAAAGAAGAATTCATTTCCAAAGTCTCGCATCAAATACGCACCCCGCTAAATAACATCGTTGTGGTTTCAAACATGCTGGATCCTGCCGAACTCAATGAAAAGCAGAAGGATTACTTTGATACCATCCTGGCCTCGACCAACAACCTGGTCAATGTGGTCAACAGTTTCTCAGACATCACCAATGTGGATATCCAGGAACGCCACAAATATGAGATCCGCTTCGATTTAAACAGCACCCTGGAGAATACCAGGAACCTGTTTTTGGACAAGGAACAACCCGATCAGGACCAGCCGGTGAAGATCCATTCTCAAATTGACCAGCCCCTGATGGGCGATCCGGTAAAAATCAAGCAAATATTTTTGAATCTGATTGAACAGATATTGAAGCATTCAAAAACCAAAGGCCTGGATATTCATATCACACCGGTGGAGGAGCAGGCGAATGCTTCGGTGGTAAAGGTGCGTTTTGAGCTTTCAACGGTGAGCTTGCAGGATCTGGAATCACAGATGAAAGAGAGGTCACAGACGGGGAAATCACAGAAAATTATTGAAAAGCTGGAGATCCACATTGCAAGCCGAACCATCGAATCGCTGGGTGGCGAGTTGTATGCCATTCCTGGTCCGGAGGGATTTGTGTTCCGTTTCATGCTGGAATTCAAGACACCTGAAGAAAAGGAGGATACCGGCGAGGAAGAATCACAGATACCGGCAGGGCCCAAACAGCAAAAGGTGGATCTGAAAGACGCCAATGTGCTGTTGGTAGAAGACAACCTGATCAATCAAAAAATTGTCCTTTTAAGCCTGAAAAAATCTGTAAAGAATGTGGATGTCGCCAATAACGGGAAAGAAGCCCTTGACAAATTCGGTTCGGTTAAATACGACATCATTTTAATGGACATTCAAATGCCGGTGATGAACGGGATTGTCACCACCCAAAAGATTCGCAATCTGGAAAAAAGTTCGAACACACACACCCCGATCATTGCCATCACGGCCAATGCCCTTTTGGGCGACAAGGAAGAATGTTTGGCTGCCGGCACCGATGATTACATCAGCAAGCCTTTTCAGATTGAAACCCTGATGGAAAAGATGGAAAATCTGCTATAACAGGGCCTACCCCTTATTGCTGCCTATGGTGCGGGGGCTGAATCCAACGATTAATATATCGTCAATTTGTTCCTGATCGCCCATCCACTCTTCAATGCTTTTGTTCAGGTACATCTTTTGCTGCTCGAGGGGCAACTGGTGAATGGTCAGCAATAAGTGGCGGAAGCGCCGATATTTGTATTTTTTGCCATCGGGTCCTCCAAACTGATCGGCATAACCATCGGTAAAGAGGTATATCATATCATCCTCGCGCAATGGAAAACGGCGCCTGGAAATATTTTCTCCGGTCATCGAATCTTCCAGCATACCCACGGAAAAACGATCCCCCTTAATCTCTTCGATTTTATTGTCACGCAGCAGGTAAATGGGCCGAAAAGCCCCGGCAAACTCGAGTTCCTTATTTCTCTTATCAATCACGCACAGGGCGATGTCCATGCCATCGCGGATGGATTTGCCCTGCTGATCATCATTAGAGAGGGTCATGGATATGGCTTTGTTCAAATCATAAAGGATTTGGTCGGCCCGGGTCACCCTTTGCTCATTGGTGATGTTATCGAGCATCTCCACCCCAATGATTGACATAAAGGCCCCGGGGACTCCATGGCCGGTACAGTCCACCACGGCCACAAACAACTTGTCATCCACCTCATTGATCCAGTAAAAATCGCCGCTAACAATATCCTTGGGTTTATACAGGATAAAGGAATCGTGAAGCAGGTTCTTAAAGGTATAATCAGAAGGCAGCAGTGACTCCTGGATCCTTTTGGCATAGAGCAAGCTGTCGGTAATATTTTTATTTTTAATGCTTAATTCTTCCTTTTGTTTGGCCACCTGCTGAGCGATGACTTCACGTTCTTTCAGGTGTTGATTGGCTTTACGCAGGCTGTTGGTGCGCCAGCGGATAATCAGCAGGATGAGGAGGATTCCGCTCAGGCCATAGGCCATAAAAGCCCACCGGGTTCTCCAAAGGGGGGTGGAAACCACCAGATGCAGTTGCTCGGGTTGTTTACTCCACAGCCGGTTATTGTTGGTGCCCCGAACCTTGAAGGCATATTCGCCGGGTGGAAGATTGGAGAAGGTGGCATACCGACGGGTTCCAATATCAACCCATTCATTTTCAGCACCTCTCAGCTGGTATGCATACTGACTCGATGGCGGGGAGACCATATCCAGGGAAACAAATTCAACGGTTAACAGGTTATTATTATAGGGAAGCCGCAAGGTATCGGCACCCAGCAGGTTATAGGTCTGCTTTTTGTTGTTGGTGATCACCTCTGCTGAAGTAATCTCTATATTGGGGATGTAGGTGCTCTGGTCGATGCTGTCGGGATAAAAAGCATTCAACCCCGAGATCCCTCCAAAAAACATCTCCCCGTCAGAAGCCTGGTAAGCCGCCAGGTGATTGAATTCATAATTCTGTAACCCGTCGTATATCCCATAATTGGTGATTTGACCGCTGGAAATGTTCATTTTAGACAATCCTTTGTTGGTGCTCATCCACAGGTTACCCCTTTGGTCTTCAAGGATGGCATAGATCAGGTTATTGGGCAATCCGTCCTTTTCGGTAAAGGTTTGCATTTGGCGGGTTTCAGGGTTGTATTTATTCAGCCCTCCTACGGTGCCAATCCAGATGTTGCCGCGATGGTCCTGATGCAGGCAAAGTGTTTCATTGCTTACCAGGCAATTGGAACAATTCAAATCTTCCCGCAAATGGTGTTGGAAACCTTTACCGGGGCCGAGATATCGGTTCAATCCTTTATTGGTTGCGGCCCATACGTTGCCCTGACGATCGACCATAACATCATAGATAAAACTGGAGGTAAGGGAGGTCGAATCATAATCGCGGCTATAGAAACTCTTCAGGGATGTCCCATTATAGCGGTGCAGTCCGTTGCGGCTGGCAAACCAGAGGTTCCCGGCGGTATCCTCTTCGATGGCATAGATGCGGTTATTGTTAAAAAGCTGTCTGGAACGCGGGGGTGTGAAGGAATGAAACCTTTCGCTCTCCAAATCGTACCAGCTAATCCCCTGGTTGGTACCGATCCATAAGCGATTGCGTGAATCAGGATACAAAGCATGGATGTCATTGCTCGGGATAGCCCGGTGCTGTTGTGTGTAGCGCTCGAGGCTACCGGTAACCCGGTTGTATATAAAAAGGCCCTCATCCCAGGTACCAACCCAAATCTTGTCCGCACTTTTGCGATATACCGATGCCACCAGATTATCCACAAACAAGTTCTCATTTTGGGCATTTTTACGGTAGAGTTGAAAATTCTTCAGGTTCTTCTGCAATTTGGTCATCCCCTGAAGGGTACTAACCCATACCACTTTGGAACGATACTGTTCGATTTCCATAATGTGGGCATTGCTCAGGCCCTCACTGTCATAGAGCAAATGACCGGGGCGGGTGAAGGTGCCCTTATCCGGGTGAAAAAGGAACAGCCCGGCGTTGGTGCCCACCCAAAACAAACCGGCCTGATCAACCAGAATGTCGTTGATCGAATTCTGATCGCTCGCCACCGTTCGCCGGGTGATATAATACCGCTCAAAGTTATCGTTGTTTCGGTTAAAAAGGTTCAACCCGTCTTCGGTGCCAATCCATAGCCTACCCTGATTGTCTTCGTATAGGGCCTGAACCATATTGCTGCTCAGGCTGTTTTTAATCCCGGGGCGATGCTCAAATCGTTTAAAGACTTCCAACTCCTGGTTAAAATAATTCAGCCCGTCTTTGGTGCCCAACCATAATTTGCCGGTATGATCGCGCAGGATATCAAAGTTATTGGCCCCGTCATAATAATTGAAATAATCGTTAAAGTGCTTATAACTAACAAATCGTTGGGTCTTGGGATTATAACGGGTCAGGTAATGCAGGGTTTTGATCCAGATGAAGCCCTGGTCGTCCTGATAAAGGTTAAACACCTGATTTTCAGGCAATGCATATTGAGGGTCGTCGGCGAGAAAAAGTTTAAAGCGGTCTTTGCGGGGGTTATAGCGATTCAGACCTACATTGGTGGCAATCCAGATATAACCCCGGGGCGACTCAATGACATCGTTGATAAAATTGTTGGACAACGAGTTGGTATCGGCCGGATCATGCTTGAAAGTTTTAAACTGATAGCCATCAAACCAGTTTAATCCGTCCTGGGTGCCTACCCACAAAAATCCCTTGCTGTCCCTGGTCAGACAGGTCACATTGGATTGTGAAAGCCCTTCATTAACGCTGTAAGAGGTGGAATGAATAACCTGGGCATACTGCGGTAAAGGAAAAAACAATAAAAAAAGGACGGCATATATCTTGTTAAAAACCATCTGCATGATGGGGGGTATTAATTTCCAATACAATGTTCAACTCCTCCAGCGTGGCGGTCATCTTGGTGTTGATGATCCCTTTTAAAGAGCAGCCCCAAAAAGGGGGCTGCCCATCTCTTTGCTTTTTCAGGGTTCTTTGCTTGACCGGCTGAATTTTGATCGCCCGCAAATGGCCTCAAACAATGCGGCTCATGGGTGTCGGGCTGTCATTTTCGGGTAACCGTTCAAAGGGGAAAGATTCCTGAATACAATTTTTATTTTATGTATTTAAAATCCAGACCGTTGAACCGGGCGGAGGCCCCCAGCATTTCCTCAATCCGCAGCAGCTGGTTGTATTTGGAAATCCGATCGGAACGGGAAGCCGAGCCGGTTTTGATCAGGCCTGTATTTAATGCAACCGCCAGGTCAGCGATTGAAGTATCTTCTGTTTCACCCGAGCGGTGGCTGATAATAGAAGTATAGGCACTGTTGGCGGCCATCTGAACCGCATTGATGGTTTCGGTAAGGGTGCCAATCTGATTGACCTTAATGAGAATGGAATTGGCAGCTCCTTCCTGGATGCCACGGGAGAGCCGTTTGGTGTTGGTAACAAATAAATCGTCGCCCACCAGCTGGACCTTATCGCCAATGGCTTCATTTAGCTGTTGCCAGCCCGTCCAGTCATCCTGGTCCAGGCCATCTTCAATCGAGAGGATGGGGTATTTCTCGGCCCACACCTTCCAGTAATTGACCATATCCTTGGAACTGAGTTCCTGGTTGGTCGATTTCAGATAATAAACGCCTTTGTCTTTGTCGTAAAATTCAGAGGCAGCCGGATCCAGGGCAATATAAATATCTTTGCCGGGCTGGTAATTGGCCCGCTCAATGGCTTTCAAAACGGTTTCAATGGCCTCTTCATTGGAATTAAGGTTGGGGGCAAAGCCGCCTTCATCGCCAACGTTGGTGGAATGGCCATTTTCCTTGAGCACTTTCTTTAGGTTGTGAAAAACTTCTGCCCCCATTCGCAACGAGTGATGAAAGGAGTCGCTGTTAACGGGCATGATCATAAATTCCTGAATATCTATGTTGTTATCGGCATGCTCCCCTCCATTAAGGATATTCATCATGGGGATGGGCAGGGTGTTGGCATTGACACCGCCAATATACCGGAAAAGCGGCATATCAAACTCTACAGCAGCAGCCTTGGCAACGGCCAGGCTCACACCCAAAATGGCATTGGCCCCAAGATTCGCTTTGTTTTCAGTGCCATCCAGATCAATCAGTTTGTGATCGATCAAATTCTGTTCCTCTACGTACTCCCCAACCAGCTCATCTTTAATCTTATTGCGGATGTTGTTAATGGCATTGGTCACTCCTTTGCCCATATAACGGCTTTCATCACCGTCTCTCAACTCCACTGCTTCATATACACCGGTCGATGCACCCGAAGGAACAGCAGCCGATCCAACGCTGCCGGTTTCCGTAATCACATCCACCTCAACGGTTGGATTGCCTCGGGAATCCAAAATCTCTCTGGCAATGATATCTACAATCTTACTCATAATGCTTGACGGATTTAATTTGTTAACAACTGAATTTAAATTTATAGGATATCAAAGTTATTCAATTCAAATGATATTTCAATGATAAGTTGGGCTGGGTTTGAACATTATTTTTCCCCTCTCGGGCCTTCAGGCTGCCGCCGATAAGAATCGACGGCCCAGGAAAAATGCACCCCTTCTACCCGACAAAAAAAGGCAGGGACGTTGGATTCGAACACCATCCCTGCCTTTTTAGGTAAAAAGACCTTTGATATAAAGTTGGACTACTCCTCTTTCTTTTGATCCTGACCGGAATCATCCTTTTTTTGCGCCTCATCCGGCTGAGAAGCCTGGTCACTTGGCCCGCCTTCCTGGGCGGATTCTTGCGAGGGTGTTTGAGCGGTGGCTTCGCCGGAGGAAGATTCTTCCGGCTGTTCGTGTTGATCGCTTTGATCTCCAGCCTGTGCTGTTTGATCCTGGGATTCACCAGATTTTTGCGATTTCTTTTTGCCGCCCCTTCTTCTTCTTTTCCGCTTCGATGTTCCCCCAGCCTTGCCTTCCGAGGCGGTATAGGTTTCATTGTAATCGACCAGTTCAATAAAGCACATTTCGGCATTGTCTCCCTGGCGATTCCCAGTCTTTAGGATTCGGGTATAGCCGCCAGGGCGATCACCAATCTTTTCGGCCACATCACGGAAAAGTTCACTAACAGCTTCTTTATCTTTGAGGTAGCTAAATACTTTCCGCCGAGAATGGGTATTATCATTTTTTGCCCGTGTAATCAGAGGCTCCACATAGGTTTTCAGCGATTTGGCCTTGGCTGTAGTGGTGGTAATGCGTTTGTTCAATATCAGTGAAGAAGCCATATTGGCCAACATGGCCTTCCTATGAGAGCTGGTTCTGCCTAGATGGTTGATTTTCTTTCCGTGTCTCATGCTTTTACTCTTTGTCTAATTTATATTTCGATACATCCATTCCGAAACTCAAATTCATCTTATCGAGCAACTCTTCCAGTTCAGCCAGCGACTTTTTGCCGAAGTTTCTGAATTTGAGCAAGTCGTTGCGGTTATACTGAACCAGATCACCCAGGGTTTCTACTTCGGCCGCTTTCAGGCAGTTCAATGCCCTTACCGAAAGGTCCAGATCGGTTAGCTTGGTTTTCAGCAGTTGCCGCATGTGGAGGGCTTCCTCGTCAAACTCTTCCGATTCGTATTTTCCTTCGGTATCAAGGGTGATCTTCTCATCGGAGAAAAGCATCAGATGATAGATCAGGATCTTGGCTGCTTCTTTAAGCGCATCCTTCGGGTGGATTGAGCCATCGGTCTGGATATCAAAAACCAGCTTCTCGTAGTCGGTTTTCTGTTCTACCCGGTAATTTTCAATCGAATACTTAACATTCTTGATGGGGGTAAAGATCGAATCGATGGCAATCATGCCAATCTGATCTTCTTCGGACTTATTCTCCTCACTTTGTACATAGCCCCGGCCCTTGCTGACTTGCAACTCCATCTGGAGCTTCACATCGGGTTCCATGTTGAGGATCAGCAAATCCGGATTCAAAACTTCAAAATTGTTCAAAAACTGGTTCAGATCACCGGCTTTGAACTGATTTTTTCCGGAGATGGTTACATTCACTTTTTCCTGGGTGGCATCTTCGGTTACTTTTTTAAACCGAATTTGCTTGAGGTTGAGGATGATTTCATTGACATCCTCGATCACACCGGTAATGGTGGAAAACTCATGTTCCACCCCTTCGATTTTAATCTTGGTGATGGCATAGCCTTCCAGGGAGGACAGCAGCACCCGGCGCAGGGCATTTCCAACGGTAATGCCATATCCCGGTTCCAGCGGACGAAACTCGAAGGTTCCCCGAGTATCGTCGGATTCAATCATTACAACCTGTTCAGGCTTTTGAAATTCCAGTAAAGCCATAGTAGTATATTATTATTTGGAATACAGTTCAACAATCAGCTGCTCCTTGATCCGTTCGGGGATCTCTTCCCGGGTGGGATTATTGACGAATTTGCCGGCCATTTGGCCAGTATCCCATTCCAGCCAGGAATATTTTGCGGTATTACTGGCGGCCAACGAATCGGTAATCACCTCGAGCGATTTGGAGCGTTCGCGTACACTGATGATATCGCCAGGTTTGACGTTAAAAGAAGGTACATTCACCACTTTACCATTCACCATGATGTGGCGGTGAGAGACCAACTGTCGGGCAGCCCGGCGGGTTGGGGCAACTCCCAGTCTAAAGATCACATTATCCAGGCGGGATTCCAGGAGAATAAGCAGATTTTCGCCAGTAATACCACGCTTCTGGCTGGCCTTCAAAAACGTATTGTAAAATTGCTTTTCGAGCAGTCCGTAGGTATATTTGGCCTTTTGCTTTTCCAGCAGCTGCATACCATACTCGGAAAGCTTTCTTCTTTTCTTGGTGGCCCCATGTTGTCCCGGGGGGTAATTTTTCTTGTCAAAATATTTATCCGGTCCGAAAATAGGCGAACCCACTTTTCTGGCTACCTTTGACTTTGGTCCTCTATATCTTGCCATATTTGCTAAAGATTTTTTCCAGGTATTAAATTAAACTCTTCTTCGTTTAGGAGGCCGGCAACCGTTGTGCGGCAAGGGCGTTACGTCGACGATTTCGGTCACTTCAATGCCCGTATTGTTGATGGTACGAATGGCCGATTCCCGGCCGGCGCCGGGGCCCTTCACGTAGACTTTGGCCTTGCGCATGCCCAGGTCATAGGCTATTTTAGCACAATCCTGCGCAGCAACCTGCGCGGCGTAAGGGGTATTCTTCTTCGATCCTTTGAAACCCATCTTACCGGAAGAAGCCCATGAGATCACCTGCCCCGTACTGTTGGTCAGGCTGATGATGATGTTGTTAAAAGAGGCATGTATATGGGCCTGTCCGGTGGGTTCAACCGTAACTTTTTTCTTCCTCGTTGTTTTGCTTCTTTTCGCCATAATTTAGAATTATTTAACAGCTTTCTTCTTGTTAGCAACAGTTTTCTTTTTGCCTTTACGCGTACGGGCATTGTTACGGGTCGACTGTCCGCGCACGGGCATTCCCGAACGGTGGCGAATGCCGCGGTAACAGCCAATATCCATCAGCCGCTTGATGTTCATCTGCACTTCTGAGCGCAGGGAACCTTCCACCTTATATTTCTCATTGAGCAGGTTCCGCAGGGTGGCAATCTGATCGTCGTTCCAGTCCTGGACCTTGATGTTCTTGTCGATCCCTGCTTCTTCCATGATCTTAGAGGCGGTGCTCTTGCCTATGCCGAAAATATAGGTCAGGGCAATCACCCCTCTTTTATTTTTTGGTAAATCAACACCAACTATTCTAGCCATATCTTTAAAAATTAGGGTGCAAAATTAACAATATTATCCTTGTCGCTGTTTGAACTTCGGATTTTTTTTGTTGATCACGTACAAACGTCCCTTACGACGGACGATTTTGCAGTCACTGCTTCGCTTTTTTAAGGATGCTTTTACTTTCATTTTCCCAATTTTTTTATTTATATCTGTAAGTGATTCGACCTCTGGATAAGTCATAGGGAGACATTTCCACTTTCACTTTGTCGCCCGGGAGGATTTTGATGTAATGCATGCGCATTTTACCGGAGATGTGGGCGGTAATGATGTGGCCGTTCTCCAGTTCCACCCGGAACATCGCGTTGGATAATGCTTCCACAATGGTTCCGTCTTGTTCAATTGATGGTTGTTTAGCCATACTTTACTGCTGTGTTTGAATTCCCGTTGATGATTGTTCAATATAATCGAATGTTGACAGGACATCGGCCTTTCCATTGGAAACGGAGATGGCCAGTTCATAGTGTGCAGAAGGTTTGCCATCCATGGTGCGGATGGTCCATCCATCGCGGTCCTGCTTGATGTTGCGTGAGCCCAGGTTGATCATGGGTTCAATACAAATGACCAGTCCTTCCCTGAGCTTGGATCCCCGTCCTTGTTTGCCGTAGTTGGGGACCTCGGGGGATTCATGCATATTGGAACCGAGCCCGTGGCCGACCATCTCACGTACCACTGAGAAGCCTGCATTTTCGGCATGTTGCTGGACGGCGTGGCCAATATCTCCCACCCGATTGCCGGCCACCGCCTTTTCAATGCCTTTAAAAAGAGACTCACGGGTGGCCCTAAGCAGGCGCATCACTGACTCGTCTACTTCCCCCACGGGAAAGGTATAAGCTGTATCGCCATAATATCCGTGTTTGATGGTTCCGCAATCGATGGAAATGATATCTCCTTCCTGAAGTTCGTAATCGGAAGGAATTCCATGGACCACAGCATCATTGACAGAAGTACAGATGGAGTTGGGAAAACCGCCGTACCCCAAAAAACCGGGTACAGCCCCATGATCGCGGATGAACTCGTCGGCCCGCCGGTCAAGTTCACCGGTGGTGATGCCCGGGCGAATCATCCGTCCTAACTCGGCCAGTGTCTTGGAGACAATCTGGTTGTTTTCCCGAAGCCACTCTATCTCTTCTGCACTTTTAACTTTCAACATTCAAAGAACTTTATGGATGTGTTAGATCACTGATGCGCCTCCGCCCGAGCGGCCTTTTATTCGCCCGCTCTTCATCAACCCGTCATAGTGACGCATCAATAAATGACTTTCTATTTGCTGCAAGGTATCGAGGACGACCCCTACCAGGATTAACAACGAAGTACCTCCGTAAAATTGTGCCCATTGGTTATTGACTCCTGCCATCATAGCAAAAGAGGGCAGAATGGCAATCAGAGCAAGGAACAGAGAACCGGGGAATGTAATGCGCGACATGATGCGGTCGAGAAACTCCACGGTCTTGCGCCCGGGTTTAACCCCGGGAATAAAACCGCCATTTTTCTTCATGTCTTCAGCCATCTGGGATGGATTAATGGTAATGGCGGTATAGAAGTAGGTAAACAGGATCACCATCACAGCAAAGGTAAAGTTGTACCAGAAGCCGGTGAGGTTGGAGAATGCAGCAGCAAACCCGGTGAGGGCGTCCGATTCAGCAAATCCGGCAATGGTAATGGGAACAAACATCAGAGCCTGGGCAAAGATGATAGGCATCACACCGGCTGAGTTAACCTTTAGGGGGATATACTGGCGAACCCCGCCATACTGTTTATTGCCCACAATGCGTTTGGCATACTGCACCGGTATTTTTCGGGTTCCCTGGACCAGCAGGATCGTGCCCACGAAGACAAAGAAGAGAATAACCATTTCGACCAAAAAGGCAACGAGCCCTCCTCCAGTCTCTTCCAGTCGGGAGATGAATTCTGCAAACAGGGCATAGGGTAAGCGGGCAATAATACCGATCATAATGATCAGGGATATACCGTTGCCAATACCCCGGTCGGTAATGCGTTCACCCAGCCACATGATGAACATGGAACCGGCCGTGAGGATAATGACCGAAGATATCCAGAAAAAGGAGCCCTTCAGAACAAAAGCCGTTTCGGGAAGCTGCACCTGCAGGTTTTTCAGATAACCGGGTGCCTGAACAATCAAAATGGCCACGGTCAGGTACCGGGTGATTTGATTGATCTTTCGCCTCCCGCTTTCGCCTTCACGCTGTAAGCGCTGAAAATAGGGGACGGCGATGCCCAGCAGCTGCACAACAATGGAGGCGGAGATATAAGGCATGATGCCCAGCGAAAAGATGGAGGCCCGTGCAAAGGCACCACCGCTGAACATATTGAGCAGCCCCAGCACGCCGCCGGAAGTTTGTTGCTGCAGGGCGTCAAGCTGACCGGGGTCTATACCGGGCAGCACAATAAAACTTCCCAGACGGTAAATAAGTAAAATCCCCAGGGTGAAGAGGATCCGCTGTCTGAGGTCTTCAATTTTCCAAATATTCTTGATGGTATCGATTAATCCCCTCATTATACACTTATAATTTTACGACGGTTCCTTGAACTGATTCAATTGCCTGTTGGGCGGACTGGCTGAAGGCATGGGCATGAACTTCGAGTTGCCGCTGCAGTTGACCTTTGCCCAGTATCTTGATCCGACTGCCTTTTTTAGCCAGTCCATTTTGGTAGATGGTCTCCAGGTCGATGGTCTGCAGGTTCTTTTCCTGAGCCAGCCGCTCCAGGTTTTCCAGATTAATGATTTTGTATTCCTTACGGTGAATATTGGTAAACCCAACTTTGGGCACTCTGCGGTAAAGGGGCATTTGTCCCCCTTCAAAACCCACCTTCGTTTTATAGCCGCTGCGTGACTGGGCGCCTTCCCGTCCGCGGGTGGAGGTGCCGCCTTTTCCGGTCCCCTGTCCGCGTCCTTTGCGAACCTTTGTCTTTCTCGAGTTGGGTGCAGGTTGTAATTTGCTTAAGTCCATATTTATTGCCAGATTTTATGAGATTTGCTCCACCTTAATTAAATGCTCCACTTTTTTAATCATCCCCTTTATCTGTGGGGTATCGTCCAGTTCCACGGTATGGTGCATCCGTTTAATGCCCAGGGCTTCCAAGGTCCGCTTTTGCCGCTTGGTACTTTTTATTTTGCTTTTGATCTGGGTAACTCGCAATTTCGCCATGGTCTTGATATTTAAATCTATCCGTTAAAAACTTTTTCCAGGGGTACATTTCTTTGTTCGGCGATGGTATAGGCATCGCGTGTTTCCAAAAGGGCATTAATGGTGGCTTTAACCTGGTTGTGGGGGTTGCTAGATCCTTTGGATTTGCCCAGCACATCTTTGATGCCGACACTTTCAAGAACGATGCGCATGGCACCGCCAGCCTTTACACCGGTACCACCGGCAGCGGGCTTCATAAAAATGTGGGCCCCGGAATATTTATATTCGATGGGATGGGGAATGGTACCATGCAGTAGGGGTACCTTAACCAGGTTCTTCTTGGCCGATTCAACCCCTTTGGCGATGGCCGTGGTCACCTCCTTGGCTTTGCCCAGGCCATAACCAACGATGCCGTCTTCATTGCCCACCACGACCAGGGCGGTAAAACCAAACTGGCGGCCGCCTTTGGTGACTTTGGTAACCCTTTTAATGGCCACCAGGCGGTCTTTCAACTCAAGATCACTGGTTTTCACTTTTTTAATACTGGTATCTTTTGGCATAGTCTTTTATAATTTAAGTCCTTCCTTTCTTGCAGCTTCAGCTAATCGACGGATCCGACCGTGATAGCGGTAACCGTTGCGGTCGAATACGGCCTGGGTGATGCCCTTATCCTGGCATCTTTGGGCCAGGTACTTGCCCACCATTTCAGCCTGATCGGATTTATTGGCTTGAGCGGCCTGCTCGGCTACTTCTTTATTGCGGGTGGAAAAAGCCACCAGTGTTTGGCCGGCTTCATCATCGATCAGCTGGCCATAAATATGTTTGTTGCTGCGAAAAACCGACAGCCGGGGACGCTCGGGGGTCCCGCTGATCTTTTTGCGCACCCGCTTTTTCACTCTTAACCTTCGTGCTTGTTTTGTTAAGGCCATGAATCTATGATTTAATAAGTTTATACATTTCCTGCTTTACCGGCTTTGCGGCGGATCCATTCGTTGACATAACGGATTCCTTTGCCTTTATAGGGCTCTGGCGGCCGCAGATTGCGGATCTTGGCGGCCACTTCTCCCAACAATTCCTTATCATGGCTGGTCAGTGTCACCTTGGGATTGCTTCTGCGCTCGGTTTTGGCTTCGAGTTGTATCTCTTCGGGAATCTCAAAATGGATATCGTGCGAATAACCCACGCTCATCTCCAGGACCTGGCCTTTGGCTTCAGCACGATAACCTACCCCATTGAATTCCAGCTGAATGCTGTATCCTTGCGAGACGCCTTCCACCATATTGTTGATCAGAGCCCTGGATAAACCGTGCAGGGCTTTTATCTTCTTCTGGTTGCTCTTGCGCGAGAGCACCACCTGCTGGTCATCGACTTCCACGGTAATGGCCGGGTCGATGACCCTGGATGATTCGCCTTTGGGGCCTTTTACATGGACCTCGTTGTTCTCGTCCACCGAAACATGGACCCCCGATGGCAGTTGAATTGGTTGTACACCTATACGTGACATGGATCTTCCTCTTTTTTTAATGTATATAACACAAGACTTCGCCGCCTACATTATTCTTGCGGGCATCCTTATCGGTGATAACCCCGCTGGAAGTAGACAAAATGGCTATTCCCAAACCATTCAAAACCCTCGGTATATGGCGGGTATCAACATATTTCCTCAGCCCCGGACGGCTAACCCGCTGCATATCATGAATGGCTGGTTCCTTGGTCTTGGGATGATATTTCAAAGCAATCTTTATGACATCCTGCACCTGACCCTGCTCAAATTTATAGCTCAGGATGTATCCCTGGTCATGCAAGATCTTGGTCATGTCTTTCTTCAGGTTGGAAGCCGGGATTTCGACCACTTTGTGGCCGGCCATCTGAGCGTTGCGTATTCTTGTCAGGTAATCTGCGATGGAATCTGTAACCATGATGCTATATCTCCTTTTATATTTTACCAACTTGCTTTTTTCACACCGGGGATGAGCCCTTTGGATGCCATTTCCCGGAATGTGATGCGGCTTACACCAAACTGGCGCATATAGCCCCGGGGGCGGCCGGTAATCTGACACCGGTTATGCAGTCGTACAGGACTTGAATTTCTGGGCAGACGGCTTAATCCGATATAATCACCTTCGGCCTTCAGCTTTGCCCGTTTATTGGCATATTTTCGGACCATCTTTCTTCTTTTCTTCTCTCTGGCCTTCATTGACTCTTTTGACATAATCCTATTGCTTTTTTAGATTTTTAAACGGCATTCCGAATTCGCGCAGCAAGGCATAACCTTCTTCGTCGGTGGGAGCGGAAGTGACAAAGACTGCTTCCAGGCCGATGACCTTCTGAACTTTATCCATATTGACTTCAGGAAAGATGATCTGTTCATCGAGTCCCAGCGAATAATTGCCGCGGCCGTCGAAATTGCTGTTCACTCCGTTAAAATCCTTGACCCGGGGCAGTGCCACACTGATCAGGCGCTCCAAAAACTCGTACATGCGTTCATGGCGCAGGGTCACTTTGACGCCAATGGGGGTGTTTTCACGGAGTTTGAAATTCGAAATGGCCTTTTTGGAATAGGTCTTCATTGCCTGTTGGCCGGCAATAGCCGTTAGCTCTTCCTGTGCGGTTTCAATAAGTTTTTTATCCATTACCGCTTCTCCTACCCCCCGGTTCAGGACAATCTTATTGAGCCTGGGAACCTGCATGATGGATTTATAGTTGAACTCCTTCATGAGGGCAGGAATGATCTCGTTCTTGTATTTGGTCAGTAATTGTGGTTTATAGTCCATTATTTAATCTCCTCCCCTGATTTTTTTGAGTAACGCACCAGTTTACCATTTTTATCCAACTTCCTGCCAATACGGGTGGGTTCACCGGTTCCGGGGTCTACAACCATCAGGTTGGAGATATCCACGGGGGCTTCCTTTTGGAGGATGCCGCCTTTAGGGTTGTCGGAGTTGGGTTTGGTGTGTTTGGACACCATGTTGATCCCCTCCACCAGGGCCCGATACTGACGCGGATAGACCTCCAGTACCCGCCCTTTCTGGCCTCGGTTTTCGCCCGTATTGACGTACACCGTATCGCCTTTTTTGATATGTACTTTACGCTTTTTCTGCATGGATCACTAGTTTTTAGAGTACTTCAGGTGCTAAAGAAATGATCTTCATATAATTGGCCCGCAACTCACGGGGTATGGGACCAAAAATACGGGTGCCCCGGATTTCTCCCAGATTATTAACCAATACGCACGCATTGTTGTCGAAACGGATATACGAACCGTCGGCGCGCCGCACCTCCTTCTTGGTTCGAACCACAACCGCCCGGCTGACGGTGCCTTTTTTCATCTCAGAGGAAGGTAAGGCATTGCGTACGCTAACCACTACGGTATCGCCCACAGAGGCGTACCGACGGCCGCTGCCACCGAGTACCCGGATGACTTTCACAACTTTAGCGCCGCTATTATCAGCAACATTCAGTTTACTCTCTTGTTGTACCATTTGACTTTATTTAACTCTTTCAATAATTTCAACTAATCTCCAACGCTTCCGCTTGCTCAACGGGCGGGTCTCCATGATGCGCACCGTATCCCCCTCATTGCAATTATTGGTCTCATCATGGGCGATGAACTTGGAGCGCCGGTTAATGAATTTGGCATATTTAGGGTGCTTGACTCTGCGATTGACCATCACGGTGATGGCTTTATCCATCTTGTTGCTTACCACGACACCAACTTTCTCTTTCCGTAAGTTTCTTGTTTCCATTGTATTGGGGTCTTATTGATTTGGATTATCCTTAGCTTGTTGTTTAAGCCGCATATTGAGTTCAGTCTTCAACCGGGCGACGTTCTTACGGGCCGCTTTAATCTTCATGGGATTATCCAGGGGAGAGACGGCATGGTTCAATCTCAACTGAGCCAGATGGTTTTCTTCTGTCTCCAGGCGTTCTTCAATCTCCTTATTGGTAAATTCTCTGATTTCTGAAGGTTTCATTGCAATAGCAGTTGTTTATTCCACATAATCGCGTCGCACGACGAACTTGGTTTTAATGGGCAGTTTTTGGGCGGCCAGGCGCAGGGCTTCTTCTGCCACAGCTTTAGAGATGCCTTCGGCTTCAATCAGGATGCGTCCGGGTTTAACCGGGGCGACAAAGCCTTCGGGATCGCCCTTTCCTTTACCCATTCTCACTTCAGCCGGTTTATTGGTCGTTGGTTTATCCGGAAAAATGCGGATCCATATTTGTCCCTCACGCTTCATATAACGGGTCATGGCTTGGCGGGCTGCTTCAATCTGCTTCTGGGTGATCCAGGTTTCCTCCAAGGCCTTAATGCCAAACGACCCAAACGCCAACTGGGTACCTTTGGTGGCATTGCCTTTCATCCGGCCCTTCTGTTGTTTTCTGAATTTGGTCTTTTTGGGCTGTAACATGGCTTCTATAATTTATATCATTTACGTTTTCTTCTGCCTTTGGATTTACCGCCTTTACCGGTACTGCTTCCGACGGTGGGGGTCAGGTCAACATCCCCAAAGATTTCGCCTTTAAAGATCCATACCTTGATGCCAATCAACCCGACTTTGGTCAGGGCTTCGCCCAGGGCATAATCGATATCGGCCCGCAAGGTATGCAAGGGTGTGCGGCCTTCTTTATAAACCTCGGTGCGGGCCATTTCAGCCCCACCCAATCGCCCTGAGATCTGGACCTTAACCCCTTCAGCGCCCAGGCGCATAGCCGAGGCAATGGCCATTTTGATGGCCCGCCGGTAGGAAATCATCCCTTCAATCTGCCGGGCAATGCCGTTGGCTACTAAAGTGGCATCGAGCTCAGGTCGTTTAACCTCAAAAATATTGATTTGAACTTCTTTCTTGGTCAGCTTCTTCAACTCTTCCTTCAGCTTGTCGACTTCTTTTCCGCCTTTTCCAATGATAATACCCGGGCGGGCGGTATGGATGGTAATGGTGATCAATTTAAGGGTTCGCTCAATGATCACTTTAGCAATACTGGCCTTTGCCAGACGGGCGTGGAGGTATTTACGGATCTTATCGTCTTCAATGAGCTTGTCGGTATAATCCTTTCCTCCATACCAATTGGATTCCCAACCTTTGATGATGCCAAGCCTGTTGCTTATTGGATTAACTTTTTGTCCCATCTATTATCGCTTATTTTTGTGTATCATTCGTTGATTCTTCCTGCTGGCCGGTTTCCGCAGCCTCTGCCTTCTGGTGCCGGGCGGCATTCATATCTTCCAGATAGAGGGTGACATGGCTGGAGCGCTTGCGGATCAGGTGGGCCCGGCCCATGGCTTCAGGGCGAATGCGTTTGAGGGTCCGGCCTTTATCCACATAAACCTGGCTGACTACCAGATGGCTGTCTTCAATGCGTACCCCTTCATTCTTATTCTGCCAGTTGGAGATGGCGGAAAGCACCAGCTTTTCCATATCGTTGGAAGCGGCCTTGGGGCTGAACCGCAGGATGTCCAGGGCCTGATTCACTTCCTGGCCCCTGATCTGATCGGCGACCAGACGCATCTTTCTGGTTGAAGTAGGACAACCCTTCAATACAGCATAATATAGTTGCTTGTTGGCTTCCTTGCGTTGTTCCGCTTTATTGCGTTTTCGTGCACCCATTATAAATTGTATTTATCAAATTACTATTTTCCTTTCTTGCCGGGATGGCCTTTGTATTGCCGGGTAGGAGCGAATTCTCCCAGCTTATGGCCGACCATGTTCTCGGTGACATATACCGGTATAAACTTATTGCCATTGTGAACGGCAATGGTATGGCCGACAAAGTCGGGGGTGATCATGGATCTTCTCGACCAGGTCTTGACGACTTTCTTCTTGCCGGATTCATTCATCTCCATGATCCGCTTCTCGAGCTTATATTCTACAAAGGGACCTTTTTTTAGTGAACGACTCATAGAATAATCAGGTTAGGCGTTTTATTTGCGTTTCTTTCTGCTTTCAACAATATACCGGTTCGATTTCTTCTTGGCCCGGCGGGTTTTGTATCCTTTAGCGGGCATTCCGTTTCTTGATCTGGGGATACCACCGGAGGCTCTGCCTTCTCCACCGCCCATGGGGTGGTCGATGGGGTTCATGGCGACGCCTCTGACGCGGGGCCGGTGTCCTTTCCAGCGGCTACGCCCGGCTTTTCCGGAGGCGACAATGATGTGGTCAGAATTGGAAACGGTTCCAATGGTGGCTTTGCAAGTGGTCAAAACCATCCGGGTTTCGCCTGAGGGCAGCTTAATATTGGCATAGCGCCCTTCCCGGGATGTCAGCTGGGCATAGGTGCCGGCGCTGCGTGCCATCACGCCTCCGCGCCCCGGTGCCAGTTCAATGTTATGGATAATCGTACCCAGGGGTATATCCGACAGGTACAGGCTGTTGCCGACCTCAGGGGTGGCATCCTTGCCCGATTCAATGGTTTGTCCAACCTGCAGGCCGTTGGGGGCCAAAATGTATCGTTTCTCCCCATCCTCATAGACCACCAAAGCAATACGGGCCGTGCGGTTCGGATCATATTCAATGCCCTTGACCCGACCCTTGATACCTTCCTTGTCGCGGCGAAAATCAATCATGCGGTAACGCTTCTTATGGCCCCCGCCACGATAACGGATGGTCATATGGCCTTGACTGTTCCGGCCACCGCTGCGCTTGCTGGAAGTTAACAACGACTTTTCCGGTGCATTCTTGGTCAGGTTCTCAAAAGCACTGACCATTCTATGTCTTTGTCCTGGGGTGACTGGTTTAAGTTTTCTTACTGCCATAGCTCAATTTTTCCTAAATATTGCTGTAAAAATCAATGGTATCACCTTCCATCAGCGTTACAACGGCCTTCTTATAACTGGGCTCCTTGCCCTGTATAATACCGGCCCGTGTATAACGGCTTCTCGATTTGCCGCGATACCTCATGGTATTAACCGCCTCAACGGTGACACCATACATCTCTTCCACGGCTTTGCGGATCTGAATCTTATTTGCTTGTTGGCTGACGATAAACCCGTATTGATTGAAGTCATCGCCGGCTTGGGTCATCTTTTCGGTGATGATGGGTTTGATCAGTATGTCGTTTGCTCCTGCCATAACCTTATGCGCTTAAATGTTTTTCCAATGTCTCGAGCGATGCTTCGACAAATACAATCGCCTTAGCATCCATGATTTCGTAGGTATTGAGTTGCTGGACCGGTAAGACTTTCACATCCGGAATATTCCGGGAAGCGCGATACACGTTTTGATCGGGTTCGTCCAGAACGACCAGCGTTTTTTGGCCATCCAGGCCCAGGTCTTTTCTTATGCGGGCAAAATGGCGGGTTTTGGCCTCCTCCATTTCAATGCCCTCGAGGATGGTTACGCCCTGATCCTGCATTTTATAACTCAAGGCTGAACGACGGGCCAGTTTTTTGACTTTCCGGTTCAACTTGAAGGAATAATCGCGCGGGCGGGGTCCAAAGACCCGGCCGCCGCCCCGGAAAATGGGATTTTTGATGCTGCCGGCCCTGGCGGTTCCGGTACCTTTTTGGCGCTTGATCTTTCTTGTACTACCGGTGATATCGCCCCGTTCTTTGCTCTTATGGGTCCCCTGACGCTGAGCCGCCAGGTAATGCTTTACATCCAGATAAATGGCATGGTCGTTGGGCTGAATGCCAAAAATCTGATCATTCAGTTGGGCTTTCTTTCCGGTATCTTCGCCTGATTGTTTATAAACTGGTAACTCCATCACTTCTCAATAGTTAAATATGAACCTTTATGTCCTGGTACGGATCCTTTTAGCAACAATAAATTTTTGTCGGGCATGATTTTGATGATCTGCAGGTTAATAACCTTCACCCGATTGCCTCCGGCACGGCCGGCCATCCGCATGCCTTTAAAAACCCTGGACGGGTCAGATGAACCGCCAACCGAACCGGGCGCGCGCTCCTGATCGGCCTGACCGTGTGTTTGTCCTCCAACCCCACCAAAACCATGGCGTTTGACAACACCCTGAAATCCTTTGCCCTTGGTAATGCCGGCTACATCCACCCAGGTGTCATCATTGAACAGTTCAACGGTTATGGTATCGCCCAGCTGGTACTCCTGGTCATAGCCGGAAAACTCAACCATCTGTACCTTGGGGGCGGTTTTAGCCTTTTTAAAATGACCGAGCAGGGGTTTGGGGGTGCGCTTCTCCTGGCGATCATCAAAGGCGAGTTGTAAGGCAGAATATCCATCTTTTTCCTCAGTCTTTACCTGAGTTACAACACATGGTCCCGCCTCAATTACAGTGCATGGAATATTTTTTCCATCGGCACCGAATACGGAAGTCATTCCGATTTTCTTTCCTATAATTCCAGCCATTCGTTCCTGACTTTAAGATTAAACTTTGATTTCAACCTCTACTCCGCTAGGTAACTCAAGCTTCATCAACGAATCAATCGTCTTGGGCGTGGTACTGTATATATCCATTAACCGCTTAAATGAGCAGAGCTGAAATTGTTCCCTAGCTTTCTTATTAACAAATGGTGAACGATTGACTGTGAAGATGCGCTTTTTGGTGGGCAGTGGGATGGGTCCGCTTACCACTGCGCCGGTTGATTTCACAGTCTTGACAATCTTTTCTGCGCTTTTGTCCACCAAATTGTGATCGTAAGACTTTAACTTAATTCTGATTTTCTGGCTCATTATCAATAATATTTAAACTAACTCAATTTTACCCTTGGCTTTTTCAATAATCTCCCGGGCAATTTCCTTGGGAACTTGCTCATAATGGGAGAATTCCATGGTAGAGGTAGCCCTCCCGGAAGTGATGGTGCGCAATACGGTAACATAGCCAAATTTCTCGGCGAGGGGCACTTTGGCACGAATGACTTTGGCGCTGCCCTTGTTCTCCATGCCTTCAACATGGCCACGGCGTTTGTTGAAGTCGGCGATCACATCGCCCATGTACTCCTCCGGGGTAACGACTTCGGCCTCCATAATGGGCTCGAGCAGGATGGGTTTGGCCTTGACACAGGCATTTTTGAATGCCATCCGGGCCACGGTCTCAAAAGCAAGCTGATCACTGTCGACTTCGTGATAGGAACCATCATAAAGTTCAACCTTCAGGCTGTCGAGCGAATATCCGGCCAAAACCCCATTGTACATGGCATCCTTGAAGCCTTTTTCCACCGATGGAATAAATTCTTTGGGAATGTTGCCTCCCTTGATCTTGTCGATGAACTGCAGGCCTTTAACCTCTTCATCGGCCGGGCCGATTTTAACATTGATCTCGGCAAATTTACCGCGGCCCCCGGTCTGTTTCTTAAAGACCTCATGGTGATCGACTTCCTCGGTAATGGTTTCTTTATAGTTGACCTGGGGTGCACCCTGATTGGCATCCACCTTAAATTCCCGATTAAGGCGGTCCATAATCACTTCCAGGTGCAATTCACCCATGCCGTTAATCACCGTTTGGCCGCTATTCTCATCGGTACGCACGGTAAAAGTCGGATCCTCCTCGGCCAGTTTGGCAAGGGCAACGGTCAGTTTATCGTATTCTTTCTGGGTTTTGGGTTCAATGGCCACACCAATGACCGGTTCGGGAAACTCAATGGATTCGAGCAATATCTGCTTATTGGCATCGCACAGGGTATCGCCGGTACGTAAATCCTTAAATCCAACTGCGGCACATATATCGCCGGCCTCAATCTCTTCCTTGGGTTTCTGTTTGTTGGCATGCATCTGATACAGGCGGTTAACCCGTTCTTTTTTGCCAGTGCGGGGATTGAACAGGGTAGATTTGGCGGTGACTTTACCTGAATACACCCGCATATAGGCTAAACGGCCAACGTAGGGATCGGTGGCTATTTTAAAGACCAATGCCGAAGTCGGTTCCTGGGTGTCGGGCTTGCGGTAAAGCTTTTCTTCGGTTTTGGGATCCATTCCTTCTACTGCACTGATATCCATGGGGCTGGGCAAAAATGCAATGACACTGTCCAGCAAACGTTGGACCCCTTTGTTCTTAAAAGCAGATCCGGCCAACACCGGTACGATTGTCATATCAATGGTAGCCCTTCTGACGGCATCCAACAGCTCTTCCCGGGTAATGGATTCGGGATCGTCAAAGAATTTCTCCAGCAAGGCGTCGTCATACTCGGCCACCGATTCAATCAACTGGCTGCGATATTTTGCAGCTTCCTCCTTCAGTTCTTCCGGAATTTCCTGGAATTGATAATTGGTACCCAGGGTTTCATCGTCAATCCAAACAATGGCCTTGTTATCGATCAAATCGACCACCCCGACAAAATCATCGCCCGAACCGATGGGGATCTGCAAAGGAACCGGATTGGCCTTCAATTTATCTTTGATCTGGCTAACCACATTGTAATAATCCGCACCCTGGCGGTCCATTTTATTGACAAAGGCCACCTTGGGTACGCCATATTTATCTGCCTGGTGCCAAACCGTTTCACTCTGAGGCTCAACACCGCCCACACCACAGAATACGGCAATGGCTCCATCGAGTACCCGAAGGGAACGTTCGACTTCTACAGTAAAATCGACGTGGCCAGGGGTATCAATAATATTGATTTTATAATCGGCATCCTTATATTTCCAAAAACAAGTAGTAGCGGCCGAAGTGATGGTAATCCCACGCTCCTGTTCCTGAACCATCCAGTCCATTTGCGCATCTCCGTCATGCACCTCTCCGATCTTATGGGTGATGCCGGTATAATAAAGCATCCGCTCAGTAGCCGTCGTCTTACCGGCATCAATATGGGCCATTATCCCTATATTCCTTGTATATTGCAATCCCTTACTCATTCTCCTTATAGTCTCCCTTTTCTTGGTCCTACAGTGTTTATTGGTTAATCAATCAAAATTAGAATCTAAAATGGGCAAAAGCTTTATTGGCTTCGGCCATCCGGTGGATTTCTTCTTTTCTCTTATAGGCACCACCTTCGCCGTTATAGGCGGCCACAATCTCAGCGGCAAGTTTCTCTTCCATGCTCTTACCACTGCGTTGCCGGGCATATTTAATCATATTCTTAATGCTGATGGAAGTTTTACGTTCCTGGTTCACCTCCTGGGGCACCTGAAACGTAGCCCCGCCGATGCGCCGGCTTTTCACCTCCACGACTGGTGCCACATTTTCAAGGGCTTTTCTCCAGATCTCCAGCGGACTCAATTCTTCCTTGCTCAATCGCTCGCCCACAATGTCGAGGGTATTGTAAAAAATTTTCAGGGCCAACGATTTCTTCCCGTCATACATCAAATCATTGATGAACCTGGTTACCAGGGTATCATAGTGTTTGGGATCGGGCAGCCGTGGTTGTTTGTTGGATTTATATTTCCTCATGACACAATTGCGGTTTTATTACTTTTTAGGTTTTTTGGTTCCATATTTAGACCTGCCTTGAAGCCTTCCTTCTACTCCTGAAGTGTCGAGGGTGCCACGCACAAGATGGTACCTTACCCCCGGCAGGTCCTTAACCCTGCCGCCACGGATCAACACAACCGAGTGCTCCTGAAGATTGTGGCCTTCACCGGGTATATAAGCGTTGACCTCCTTGCCGTTGGTCAGTCGAACCCGGGCAATCTTACGCATAGCCGAATTAGGCTTTTTGGGCGTTGTAGTATATACCCTTGTACAAACACCCCGTTTTTGGGGACATGAATCCAGAGCCGGAGCCTTTTTCTTTTTCTCGACTTGCTTCCGCCCTTTCCTAATTAATTGTTGTATTGTTGGCATATGTTCGGTTGATTTTAATCACTGTTTCCAAAATCGGTTCGCAAAGGTATTTTTTTTTTTACAAATACCCAATCATTTTCCAATTAATTTCAAAACAAATCTGTGGCTTTGCTCCATTGAAAAATGGAAGGCCCTCGACTGTAACCTTCTTAAGGCTACAGTTTTACAGAAAATGCCGCAAAAATATAACCTTTTTAGATAAAATCATAATTTTGGAACAACAAATTCAAATTAAATCCCTTATTTTTAAAGAATTTAAACCCAGAAAGGGCAACCTTTCCGGCGATGGGTGGGGCTATCCCTTTCATTGGGGAATGAGCATAACCAGTGAGGTATTATGAAGGCACCAAAGGATCTATATCGGTTGGACCAATGGTATGAAGGTTTCGGTCAGGGGCTGATGGTGATTGCCGGTCCATGTTCGGCCGAGACGAGGCAACAGGTGCTTCAGGCCGCGAGGGAAATTTCAGTTTTTCGCCAGGTCAAGGCGCTGCGGGCAGGCATCTGGAAGCCGCGAACCCGGCCGGATAGTTTTCAGGGGGTAGGAGAAAAGGCACTGGCATGGTTACAGGAAGCCCGGGCCGAGACCGGACTAAGGATGGCTGTAGAAGTAGCCACTCCGGCCCATGTGGAAATGGCTTTAAAATATGAAATGGATATGGTATGGTTGGGGGCCCGCACCACCTCCAACCCGTTTTCGCTCCAGCAACTAACCGCTTCCCTTAGGGCCAGTCAGGTGCCGGTACTGATAAAGAACCCGGTGAATCCGGACATACAGCTCTGGATAGGAGCCCTCGAAAGGCTCTACCAGGCAGGGCTTCGAAAACTGGCGGCAGTGCACCGGGGCTTCTACCCTTACGAACCCACCAGTTACCGGAACCTTCCCCAATGGGAAATGTTGATCGAGCTGAAACGGCAATGGCCCGAGTTACCCATCATCTGCGATCCAAGTCACATCGCGGGAGAAAGCAGCTATGTGGGAGAAATAGCTCAGCAAAGCCTCGACCTCAATGCCGACGGGCTAATGATTGAAGCCCATCCCAATCCCCCCGAAGCACTGAGCGATCCCCGCCAACAACTCACCCCGGCTCAACTCGGCCAGTTGCTGGATGCCCTGAAAAAAAGAGATCCCTCTTCCGCTAATCCTCACTTCAACAGTAACCTGGAAAACCTCAGGGAACAAATCGACGCCATCGATCACCGTATGCTCGACATCCTGGCCCGGCGCATGAAAACGGTCAGACAAATTGGCCGCTACAAAAAACAGAACCAAGTCTCCATCCTCCAGATGAACCGCTGGCAGGATATCCTGACCAACAGGCTTGCAAGGGGCCAAAAACTGGGATTAGACCAGGAATTCTTAAAGAAACTGCTGGAACTCATTCATAAGGAATCCATCCATCAGCAAAGGCAGTTGATCAATCAGGATAAAACTGATTCATAGGGAATCCATCCATCAGCAAAGGCTGGTGATCAATCAGGATAAAACTGATTCATAGGGAATCCATCCATCAGCAAAGGCTGGTGATCAATCAGGATGAACTCATTCATAGACAATTTACCCATCAGCAAAGCCCGCTAATGAACCCAAATGAGATCCCATACGGCGAAGGCTCTCCTTATTGGTTCGCATGAAAACAGTTATCAACAAGCTGGCGAGCTCAACCTGTAAAAAGTCATACCCATCAGTGCTGCCACTGGGGCATCGGTTTGTTCTAAAGGCAACCCCCAGACCTTGGGTCATGTTCAACCTTCACCGGCTTCCCTCACCTCGTAGGCATATCCCTCCATCACCGGATTGGCCAGTATCTTGTTGCAGGCTTCATTGACCCTTTCCATGGCTTTCTCTTTGCTTTCAGCTTCCAGTTCAAGGGTGATGTGTTTGCCTATGCGGACACTGGAGACTTCAGAAAAACCAATGTTCTGCATGCTATGATGAACCGCTTTGCCCTGGGGATCCAACAAAGTCTTTAAGGGCATCACGTTGATCTCGGCAATATATTTTTTCATAGTCGGCTGATTTTTGGATCAAATATATGATAAAGAATCGATAAAACCACATAAGTGAGCATGATAAGGGGTAAGGCCCCAATATGCATAGATATCAATAAAAACAGAGAAATTCCAGCAAAGAGGTATCGAAATTCATTGCCTCTCCATTTAAGGTGTTGTATTTTAAGAGAAAACATCCGCAGGGGCGAGACCATCAGGATTGCGAAAACCAGGCACATCAAATCCCATAACCAGGGTTCATTCAACATATTGACGCCATAGAGGCTTCCGCGCAAATGAAAAACCAGCACGCCGGAGGCAAAAAACAGGGCCATGGCGGGGACAGGCAGCCCAACGAACGATTTTTTCTGGCGGGTGTCGATGTTAAATTTGGCCAGGCGCAGGGCAGCAAAAGCGGTGAGGACGAAAGGAAATAAAAGGAAAAATTGTTTCGTTACAGCTAGCCCAGACAGGTCAAGGGAATGTGCAGGACGGGGGAACAAACCGGACAGGTGGACCCAAACGATAAAAGCCGGAGCCAGGCCAAAACTCACCATATCGGCGAGCGAATCCAACTGGGCACCGATGGGCGAATGCACGTTCAAAAGCCGGGCAGCCAGGCCATCCAAAAAATCAAACACCCCGGCCAGGAACACAAAAAGGCAGGCGGCTGCCAGGTGGTTTCCCGCACCCAGTACCACCGCCATTGCACCGGCAAGCAGGTTGAACACAGTAATGGCATTGGGTATATGGGCGGTCAAATGCTTCAAGGATAAAACATTTAGCAATAATTGATGCAAAAATAAGTTAATTTAGTTAGTTTCGTAACACCAATCAAAAGAATCATGGGTACAGCCAGGTATCTGCTTGCCATTGCCCTGCTGATGATGTTGTCCATTTTCTCGAAGGGCCAAACAGCCAAATACAGCAATGATTTTCTGTCGATCGGCATAGGTGCCAAATCCTTTGGCATGGCCAACTCCACGGTGGCACATATCAGTGATGTAACGGCAGGATACTGGAATCCGGCCGGCTTATCGGGGATGAAAAAACAATACGAATTAGGGGCCATGCATGCTGAATATTTTACCGGGATTGCCAAGTATGATTACCTGGCCGGGGCCATGGCAGTCGATTCCATTGAGCATCTGGGCCTGTCGCTGATCCGCTTTGGGGTGGATAACATCCCCAATACCACCGAATTGATCGATCAGCAAGGCAACATCGACTATGACCGCATCTCCTATTTTTCGGCGGCCGATTATGCCCTGCTTTTGTCTTACTCCAGGAAAACGGGCATCCCCCAGCTTCAGGCCGGGGCGAATATTAAAATCATTCACCGAAGCATTGGGCAGTTTGCCAGTTCATGGGGTTTTGGCTTTGACCTGGGGGCCCAGTACCACCGGGGCCCCTGGCACCTGGGCGGGATCATCAGGGATATCACCACCACTTTTAATGCCTGGCAATTCAATGAAGAAGCGTTAATCACCCATGCCGGCGACAGCACCTTTAACCGGGCCCCCGAAAACAACCTGGAGCTGACCCTGCCCCGGATCATCCTCGGGGCGGCATATCAAATGCAAATCACCCGTCAGTTCGAAGCCATGGTGGAAGCAGACCTGGAAATTACCACCGATGGCAGGCGCCATACCCTGATCAGTTCCGATCCTTTCAGCATAGCCCCACACATCGGTGCCCAAATTCAATACCATGACCTCATCTTCCTTCGAATGGGCGTGGGCCACTTTCAATTTACCCGCAACATCCACCAAAACCGCCAGCTCTCCTATCAGCCCAACCTCGGTATTGGCATTCGTTATAAAGGTTTTGCCATCGATTATGCCCTGACCGATATCGGCGACCAGTCGATGGCCCTGTATTCAAATATATTCACATTGCGTTATGCGTTTGATGGCAGTGATCAATCCGGGAAAACCCAATGATTCTTGGCTCATCCCAATAAATAAATCTTATATTTGTAAGCATCATTCTGCGCCCGATGCATTCAATAAAAACCATAACAACTCATCATGAAGATTGCGGTTGATTTTGACGGAACCATTGTTGAGAACCGGTATCCAAAGATTGGCAAACCCAAACTCTTTGCCTTTGAGACCCTTATTGAGCTGCAGAAGAAGGGCCATGACCTGATCCTGTGGACTTACCGCAGCGGCGAAAAACTGGATGAAGCCGTAGCTTTTTGCCGAGACCACGGGCTGGAGTTTTATGCAGTCAATAAAAATTATCCGGAAGAACCCGATGACAGGCCTATGAGCAGAAAGATAGCAGCCGACGTCTATATTGACGACCGAAACCTGGCCGGCTTTCCGGGATGGAGCCAGGTATGGAAAATGATGAACCCCCGGCTTTACCAGGATGAGGCGCCAAACATCCAAAAATCCCAAAAACGAAAAGGGCTGTTCAAAAAAATCTTCCGATAAACCATGATGCATTTCAAAAAAAAACAATTTCCCCCTAAACCGCTCTTCCGAGCCGCCCTGTTCATGATTGCAGGGGTGATGTTTTTTACTTCCTGTTCCGACAAAGCAAAGGAAAGCTCTTCCCGCCAGCAGGCAAAAGCTCCGAAAAAAGAAGAACCATCCTATCAAAAAGTAACCTCGATGCAGATCACAGAATCCCGCGATATCTATACAGTGGGAGATGTGGTTTCTTTCCGTCTAAACTGGCCCGATACCATCGCAGTGGATTCCATTCACAGTTATGCCAATCGGCAATTGAAAAACACCTTTATGGCCCCCCAAAAAATCATTGAGGTGGCGACGGGTGACCTGCCGGTGGGAAACAACACCTTCAAGATCACCCTTTTCCTGAATAACGGGCACAAAGAGCGACATTACCAGTCATTGCGTTTTAAGTCAGACATTGAGCCGGAGCAGCTGAAATGCAAAATAGAAAAGACCTATCCCCACGACCCGGATGCCTTCACCCAGGGGCTGTTTTATGAAAATGGATTCCTCTACGAGGGAACCGGTAAGAGGGGGGCATCGTCCCTTCGAAAAATCAACCTGGAGAACGGGGAGTTGATCAGCAGCCTGGCCCTTCCCAACCAATATTTCGGGGAAGGCATAACGGCTTTTAAAGACAGGATTATCCAGCTTACATGGACCTCCAAAACCGGATTTATTTATGACAAAGAAACCTTCAGCCTGATTAATAAAGTGCGTTATCCCACCCAGGGTTGGGGTTTGACCAGCGACAGTTCAGAGTTGATCATGAGCGACGGTACGGCCACCATTTACTTCCTCAATGCCAACTTTAACGAAATTAAACGCATTCATATATATAACGACCAGGGAGCCGTGAACAACCTCAATGAGCTGGAATACATCCACGGGAAAGTATATGCCAATGTTTATCAACAGAACTACATCATCTCATTTGATCCGGCTACCGGCAAGGTACTGGAAAGAATCGACTGTTCCATGTTGGTTCCCGATAGATATCAAAACAGCCGGGAAAATGTTTTAAATGGCATTGCTTATATCCCGGAGGAGGACAGGCTGCTGCTGACCGGTAAAAGATGGGGCAAGATCTACAAGGTGAAAGTGGTAAAAAAATAGTCAAAAAGAGGCGATCGGTACATTTAGGTCAACAAAAGGCAACCCGGGGAAAATATACAGGGAAGGGATCAATTCAATTTTCTGGCGATAAGCTGTATAACCTCAGCTTTTCCCTGATGGTGAAGCCCGTTTTCAAGGGTTCGTAGTTTTTCCTTAAAATACACGAGTTCCAGATTATGCAGGTCATCTATCAAATCGCGGCCTTGATAGAGCAGGTCCTGGTTTTGCGGTCCACCCGTGTTGTAATGAATTTGCTTTTTGGAGAATGCTTCCAGGACGAAGTAGCCGCCGGGCTCTAATAAATCGATGAGCTTTCGGTGGACCTGATGGCGGGTTTCCGGCAACAAATGCAGGAATATCAAGGCAATGGCATGAAACCGGGCCTCCGTGTGATAATCTTCAATGGAAGAGAGCTGGTAATCAATCTCCACCCCATATTCTTTGCATAAGGTCAAAGCTTTTGCCCGGGCTTTTGGACTGAAATCAAAAGCCGATACCTGCCAGCCTTTCAGGGCAGCATAAACGGCATTTCTACCCTCGCCCTCGGCTGGCAACAACAAGGAACCGGTTTTATGGTGATCAATAAAATCCTTGAAAAAGGCGTTGGGATGTCGACCATAAACAAATTCCTTGACATCGAATCTTTGATCCCAAAATTCCTGCATATTCATAGGGTTTGTCGCGAAAGTGGCCCAAACTTTTCACCATTCGGATCAGGGTTTATATTATAATTTTTTTGAATAAAATCAAAAAAATTGACCCTTAAATTTACTTTTCCCGCCTAAAAAAATTTAACAGTGCCAGGGGGCCGTCAAACCAGTCTGGTCGGCCAGGGTTTCAGAGAAGGTTATTTGATTCCCTGATCAAAATTCCGGGTTAAGCAACCCTTTGGTATAAAATCTT
The DNA here is from genome assembly GCA_913055635.1 of uncultured Bacteroidota bacterium. Taxonomy (GTDB): domain Bacteria; phylum Bacteroidota; class Bacteroidia; order Bacteroidales; family UBA12077; genus JAGXLC01. The sequence goes on along the minus strand of CAJXLK010000008.1, from coordinate 46,921 downwards.
TTGGCTGATATAAGAGAAACCCTGAATGGGGTTTAAACCAAGTTGTTTGGCAGGGGCCTGTCATAAATAATCGAGGGCATCTGATTGCTGGTGTACAAAGGGGGAGATGGCCCTGTGATAAATTCCCTGGACGTAGGCAATGGCCATGCCATAATTGGTCACTGGAATTCCTGCATCCACGGCAGGCTTAATGCGATTGATCAGCTGTTTGCGGGTGATCATACACCCTCCGCACTGGATAACCAGTGAATACTCATGAATATCGCATGGCAAATCGTTCAGGCCGGCAACCACTTCATATTCCAGATGCTTTCCGGTAAAATTGGAAATCCAGCGGGGTATTTTAACCCGGCCGATGTCATCACAGGATACGTGGTGGGTACATGATTCCAGCAGCAGCACCCGATCGCCATCGTTCAACTCGGAGATGGCGGGAGTACCCTTCAGGTAGTTATCAAAATCGCCCTTAAAACGGGCCAGCATGATGCTGAAGCTGGTAAGGGGTATATGGTCGGGTACCGAAGAATCGGCCTTGGTAAAGACCTGGCTGTCGGTGATGGCCAGGCTTGGCTGGATGCCTGTCTTGCGAAGGAAGGCATCCACTTCCCGTTCTTTAAGGACCACGCTGACGGCATCATTGTCGAGCACATCCCTTATAGCCTGAACCTGAGGCAATATAAGCCTTCCCGTAGGGGCTTCAATATCAATCGGAGTGATCAGGAGCACGACATCTCCATACTGAATCAGATCACCCACCAGTGAGGGTGCCTTATAAGCCGACTCCGGAATGGATTGTTTAATCGCATCAATCAAAGCCCTCTTATCGCGCGCGGAAAAAGTGTTATAATCCAGAATCTTGCTCTCGTAGTCCGATTCAAGGCGATGGCGCAATTTCGCACTCATGGCCTGCTCATCCGATTTATTGTGAACAATGATAAAAGGGGTGGCCGTTTTTTCAAACTCCCGGATCACTTCCTGTTCAAATGCTCCAAAAAGGTTACCGGAAATCACCAGAATACCCAGATCGATCGTCTTAATGGAAGAGCGGGTTTTGCGTATGCGTTTCTCACCCAGCTCACCCTCGTCATCTATTCCAGCCGTATCAACCAATATCACCGGCCCAAAACCAGTAATCTCAAACGATTTTTTTACCGGATCGGTGGTTGTCCCTGCATGCTCTGAAACAATGGCTATTTCCTGACCGGCCAGCTGATTGATCAGCGAACTTTTCCCATAGTTCCTCCGGCCATATATTCCAATGTGCGGTTTTGACTCTTTGCCTTTGGCCATAGATGTTTTGATCTTTAATGTTTTGCAATTTATATGTGATAACGTGCTGCCCGGGGATTTATTTAGCTGTTTTGAAGCAGGCGGGTTAAATAGCCCCACTTCAGGTCATGGCCCGCTTTCTCTATATGTCTTGTTTAAGCGTTTCGCCATAAAGGAAATGGTTTTTCGGGCAGGATAGTGGCCTGATGTCCTTTTAATCCATTGACCCACAAAAAATTTTACCCCCGTTAGTGGCCTCATTGATTTTGGTCTTTCGGGAGTTCATCGATTCGAAACCCCATTTTCAGGAGGTTTGCTGGTTTCAGCAGTTCGTTCAGTCTGTTTTGGCTGAGGTAGCCCAATTGATGGTTGGCTTCAAAGATGTCGATGTGTTTTTCCTTCATGGCATGGGCCAGGTGGCTGGCCTTATGGTAGCCGATATAAGGGCTCAGGGCGGTGGTAATGGCGGGGCTGTAGTGGAGGCGTTCAAGGGCCACTCCGGTATGCACGCGCATATCCTGTATCATATTATCATGGAGGGTTTGGTTAATGCCGATCAGCAATTTAAGGCTGTCGATCAGGGCATGGCCCACCATGGGCAGGTAAGGATTAAGTTCAAGGGAGCCCTGTCCGGCCAGGTTGCCAATCATCGCATCGTTGGAATAGATACGATGAACGGCCCCGATCACGAATTCGGGGATAACGGGATTGACTTTACCGGGCATAATCGAACTGCCCACCTGGCGTTCGGGCAGGCTCAATTCATTTTGACCGGTGCGGTCCGAGGAGAGCAGGCGCAGGTCATCGGCCATCTTCTCCAGGTTCACCGCATGAGCCTTGAGGGTAGCGTGGACCTCAACAAAGGGGTCGAGGTTGCTGGTGGCATCGGGCATATTTTCGGCCCGGGCCAGGGGCAGATCGGTTAAACGGCGCAAGACGGGCACCACTTCCATGATAAAATAGGTAGGAACGGTAAGGCCTGTCCCGATGGCACTGCCACCCAGATTTACCACCTTTAGGCGCTCCATGCACTTGGACACACGCCACCAATCGCGAGAAAAGGCTTCATTGTAAGAACTGAAAAGTTTGCCAAAGGAAGAGGGGACGGCTTCCTGCATCTGAGTATAACCAATGCGCAAATCATCCCGGTGTTTTTGCTCGAGTGCCTCCAACTGCCCGCGGGTTTTGTTGATCCCTTCTTCCAGCTGCTCAAGCAGCCTCATAGCTGTCACCTTTAAGGCGGTCGGGACCACATCGTTGGTCGATTGATAGATATTGGCGTGCTCAATGGGATCAATCATACGGTAATCGCCAGCAGACCGCCCCATGCGCTTGAGGGCCACATTGGTGATGATCTCATTGATGTTCATGTTGATGCTCGTGCCGGCACCTCCCTGAACCGCCGGCACAATGAAATGGCCGGCATAATCTCCGGTGGTCAGCTCCTCGGCACTCCGGATAAGGGCCTCCAAAACCCGATCATCCATCATCCTCAGGGGAACCTCCAAATGTCCATACTTCCTGCCTACCGCATCTTTAAAACGCCGATAGGTCTGATAACAGGCAAGCTTCACCGTGGCCAGCCCCTTATACCACTCGGGGTGGAAAGGATTGCCATCAGGAAAGTTCTCCTTTGCCCGAACCGCATGGATGCCATATAGAGCATCATCGGCAATATTTCTCTTGCCTAAAGCATCTTCTTCCTCTCTCATAATCGAGTTGGTTAAAATCTACCGGTCCAAAAATAACATTTAATATAACAAATCGGGCAAAATGATGCCGTTCATCGTGAAAGTGCCTGTGACAAAACAAAATAAGCTAATGCAGGGACATAACAGGGGACAAAAAGGATTTGCCCGGATCTTTGCCTTCCGATATGAATTTTATTATTAATTTAGCCGGAAAATTATCAATATGCTGGAATTCATTCACGGTGACATACTGGAAGTCAATCCGGCTTATGTGGTGATGCAGAACCAGGGATTGGGCTATTTCGTCAACATTTCGCTAAACACCTATTCCAGCCTCTCCGGCAGGGATCAGGGGCTGGTATACATCCATGAAATAGTGCGTGAAGATGCTTATATGCTCTATGGATTTGCCGACAAGCAGGAACGCGAGACATTCCGGAACCTGATTTCAGTCAACGGGGTTGGGGCCAATACGGCTGCCATGATGTTGTCTTCCCTCTCGCCGGAAGAAATCAAAACCGCCATCACCCAGGAGCAGGTCAACACCCTAAAAGCCATTAAAGGCATTGGGGCCAAATCGGCCCAGCGTATCATTGTGGACCTGAAAGACAAACTGGCCAAAGAAGATGCGGCAGGAGAAATTATAGCCCCCACAGACAATACAAACCAGGAAGAAGCGTTATCTGCTCTAGTGACTTTAGGTTTCTCCAAAAAGCAAGTCGAAAAAGTGCTCGAGCAGCTAACCAACGAACAGCCTGACCTAAACGTGGAATCCCTGGTGAAAAAAGCATTGAAAAAACTCTGATAATTCAAACCTAATCCTTGGAGCTCAACCGTCAAGAAATAGTTAAACTGGTGCTTTTACTTATAGTGTGGGCTTTTGCATCAAATGCAGAAGCTCACATTCATTTTTCAATGCAACAACCTCAGCAACCCGATACGATCAGCCCCACCGACACCACCGACCTGCCTTACGAGTTTGATGATGAGCCACAATACATCTTTCAGAAAGACAAACAAGAATCACCGCTTTTTCTGAAAGATCCCAAAAACATAAAATCTTTTTATGAGTATGATGCCCAGCGGGATGAATACATCCTGAAGAAGAAAATCGGGGATTTTGATTACCGGATGCCCTCCCACCTGAACCGGCAACAGTACTGGGATTACCAGTTTGAGCAAATGCTGCGCAATTTCTGGCAGCAAAAAGCCAGTGGTGTGGAGGCCACCGAAGACCAGGGCTTGATCCCCAAGCTTAAGTTGGGGGGTGAAACCTTCAACCGGATCTTCGGGAGCAATACCATCAATATTGTACCGCAGGGATCGGCCGAGCTGATCTTCGGGGTTAACATCAACAAGGTGGAAGATCCCAAACTTTCCGAAAAACTCAGGCGCAATACCACGTTTGATTTTGAGGAAAAAATCCAGATGAATGTTACAGGCAGCATTGGGGACAAAATCAAACTGGGCATCAACTATGACACGGAAGCCACCTTTGATTTTGAGAACAAGACCAAACTGGAATATTCCGGGGGTGAAGATGAGATCATCCAGGATATTGAGGCCGGCAATGTGAACCTGCCCCTTCCGGGATCCCTTATTACAGGGAGCCAGAGCCTTTTCGGGGTTAAGACCAAACTCCGGTTTGGCAACCTGGATGTAACCAGTGTTTTTTCCCAGCAGAAGGGACAAAGTAAGGTGATCAAGGTAGAAGGAGGAGCCCAGACCAAGGATTTTGATATCAAAGCCGATGAATATGACAAAAACCGGCACTTCTTTCTCTCCCATTATTTCAGGGAAAAATACAACAAGGCCTTAAGCCGGCTGCCGGTCATCAGTTCGCAGATCGACATCACCCGCGTGGAAGTTTGGATCACCAATAAAACCAGCAATTTTGAAAGCTCGCGCAACATTGTTGCTTTCATGGACCTTGGGGAAGGGCGGATCAACGGTTCAACCGATCACATCCTGGCCTCGGATCAGCTGATCACCAGCATCAGGAACCAGCCGCCGGACAACAGCGCCAACAACCTTTACCAGAAGCTCAATTCAGGTGCCATGCAGGGTGTGCGCGACATCAGCCAGACCAACAATGTGCTCCAGCAATGGAAGACCTATGGCTTTCGATCAGGCCAGGATTATGATAAGCTGGAAAATGCCCGCAAGTTAGAATCCAACGAATACACCGTCCACGAGAAACTGGGTTATATTTCCCTTAAATCGCCCCTGCGCAACGACGAGGTGCTGGCTGTGGCTTTTGAGTATACCCGGGGCGGAAAAAAATTCCAGGTGGGTGAATTTTCCAACCAGGGCATCACCTCGCCCAATGCCCTGATGGTCAAACTGCTCAAAGGCACCGCCTTCACCCCCCGTTTCCCCTCCTGGAAACTGATGATGAAAAACATCTATTCGATCGATGCCTATCAGGTCAACCGCGAGGGTTTCAGACTCAACGTCCTTTATCAGGATGATCAGACCGGCAATGAGCTGAACTACATACCGGCCGGCAAAATACGCGACGAGCGTTTGCTGCGGGTATTGAACCTGGACAATGTCAATTCCCAGAACGATGCCGGAGCCGACGGACGGTTCGATTTTATCCCGGGGGTCACCATCGACCCTTCCAACGGCAAGATCATCTTCCCGGTGGTGCAGCCTTTTGGAGACTATCTGAAGCAACAGTTCGACAATAACTCCATTGCAGAAGACTATGTCTTTGAAGAACTTTACGACTCAACCCTCACTGTGGCCAGGCAAACGGCTGAAAAGAACAAATTCAAGCTCAGCGGCGAATATCAGTCTTCCTCCAGCTCCGAGATTCCCCTGAACGCCATGAACATACCGGAGGGCTCAGTAGTGGTCACGGCCGGGGGGCGTAAGCTGACCGAGAATGTAGATTATACGGTCGACTATAACCTGGGACGGGTGAAGATACTCAATGAAGGGTTGCTGGAATCGGGCACGCCCATCCAAATCTCACTCGAGAGCCAATCCACTTACAGCATGCAAAAGAAGACCCTGATCGGATCCCATTTCAACTATACGGTATCGGAAGACTTCAATGTGGGGGCCACGGTAATGAATCTGACCGAGCGACCACTCACCCAGAAGGTAAGCATTGGCAATGAACCCATTTCCAATACCATTTGGGGCATCAATGGTTCGTATCGCACCCAATCGCCCTTTTTAACCGATTTGGTTGACCGCCTCCCCTTGCTCGATACCAAGGAGGAGTCGAGCATACGGATTGACGGGGAGTTCGCGCATCTGATCCCCGGCCACTCCCAGGCCATAAAGGACAAGGGGGTATCTTACATCGACGATTTTGAAGGCAGTGAGACGTCGATCGATATGAAGAACCCCGCGGCATGGGTCTTATCATCGACCCCCCAGGGTCAGCCCCAGATGTTTCCCGAAGGCGAACTGATCGACTCCCTGGCCTATAACTACAACCGTGCCGAGCTGGCCTGGTACCACATCGACCCCCTGTTTTTGCGGGAAAACAGCCCCAATATGCCCCAACATTTAAAAAGCAATCCCGACCAACGTTCCAGCCATTTCGTCAGGGAAATCTATGAAAAAGAGCTTTTCCCCAAGCGGGACAATCCCAGTGAAATACCGGCCAGCCTGCAGGTGCTGAACCTGGCTTATTTCCCCAATGAACGGGGCATGTACAACTATGAACACGAGCCCAATGGGGCACCGGGTATCTCACGCGGAATAAGCTCCGACGGTTCACTGAAGGACCCCGAAACCAGGTGGGCCGGCATCATGCGGGAAATATCCACCACCGATTTCGAGGAATCCAATGTAGAGTATATCGAATTCTGGCTGATGGATCCCTTCGTTTATGATTCAACCCTGACCAACGACGGCACACTCTATTTCAACCTGGGCAACATCTCAGAAGACATCCTCAAAGATTCGCGCAAAAGCTTCGAGAATGGACTTCCCACCTCCGAACAGGTCGAGATGGTTGATACCACTTCCTGGGGCCGGATCCCCATGAGCCAGTCGCTGGTCAACGCCTTTGACAACGACCCCACCGCCAGAAAATACCAGGACATTGGCCTGGACGGGCTCGACGATGACAACGAGCGCAGTTTCTTTGAACAATACCTTGATGAACTGGAAGGCCATCTCAATGACCAGGCCTACAACCGCTTTCAGGAGGATCCCTCCGGCGACAATTACCATTACTACCGGGGCAGCGATTACGACCGGCAGAAGAAGGGCATCATACAGCGCTACAAGCAATACAACGGTATGGAAGGCAACTCCCCCACCTCGGAACAATCGCCCGAACCTTACCCTACCTCCGGTAAAACCCTGCCAGATGTAGAAGACATCAACCAGGACAACACCCTGGATGAAAACGAAAATTATTACCAGTATAAAGTAAAACTGGATCCCACGCAAATGGAGGTAGGCCAGAATTATATCACCGACAAGGTCGTGCGCAGGGACATTAAGATGGCCAATGGCCGCAAGTCGGACATCACCTGGTATCAGTTCAAGATTCCGATCAAGAACCCCGACAAGCGGGTAGGGGCCATCCGCGATTTCAGTTCGATCCGGTTCATGCGGATGTTCCTGCGGGGATTTGAAGACTCGCTCATTCTGCGTTTTGCCAAGCTGAACCTGGTCAGGGGGGAATGGCGCAACTACACCAAGTCATTGAATGAAACCAGCGAGAATTTGTCAGCCCCGGAATATTCGATGGGCAATATGCGGATCTCGGCGGTCAACATTGAGGAGAATGCCAAGAAGACCCCGGTCAACTATGTATTGCCCCCGGGGATTGACCGGGTAATCGACCCGACCAATCCCCAGCTGCGACAGCTCAATGAGCAGGCGATCGCTTTAAAGGTCAACAGCCTGGAAGACGGCGACGCCCGGGCAGCGTTCAAGAACGTAAGCCTTGACGTGCGCCAGTACAAGAAACTAAGGATGTTCCTGCATACCGAGGCATTAGAGAACAAGCGCCTGGAAGACGGCGATTTGAGGGCTTTCATCCGCCTGGGATCGGACTACCGCAACAACTATTACCAGTATGAGATCCCCCTGGAAGTGACCCCGCCGGGCCATTATAACAACAACAGCAGCAATGACCGCAAACAGGTTTGGAAAAATAAGATGGTCATTGACCTGGAGGAGCTTCCCCGGGTGAAACTCCGACGCAACACCGCCATGCGCCGAGGCTCCAACATCCAGATGAACACCATTTACAGTGTCATGAAGAACAATGCAAAGATCAGTGTCCGGGGCAATCCCAACCTGAGTGATCTGCGGACGATTATGCTGGGGATCAGAAATCCCGACCAGCAGGGCAATGCCATGTCCAGTGACGATGGCATGCCCAAATCGGGTGAAATATGGATGAATGAGCTGCGCCTGACCGATTTCAAAGAGAAAGGCGGGTGGGCAGCCCGCGGGCGCATCTCCACCCAGCTGGCCGACCTGGGCATGATCAACATTGCCGGAAACATGTCCACCCCCGGTTTCGGCAGCATCGAGAAAAAAGTCAATGAGCGCAGCAAACAGGAGGAAGCCCAGTATGACGTGTCGACCAACCTGGACCTGGGCAAATTCTTCCCCGAAAAAGCAGGGGTTAAAATCCCCATGTACCTGGGCTACTCTGAACGGTTCATCACCCCGGAATACAACCCGCTGAATCCCGACATCAAACTGGAAGATGCCCTGAACGCCGCTGAAGACAAAAAGGCCCGCGACTCAATCCGCCGGATCACCCAAAATTATGTGCGGCGTAAAAGCTTCAACCTGAACAATGTGCGGGTTACCCCTCAAAAACAGGGTAAAAGAAACTTTTACGACATCTCCAATTTCTCGCTGAATTATTCCTACAATGAATACTATACCCGCGACATCAACACCAAATACAACCTATCCAAAGAATTCCAGGGAAGCCTGCTCTACAACTTCAACACCCAACCCAAAGCCGTCACCCCTTTCCGGGGCCTGGGAGGCATCTTCAATTCCGATCTTTTGCGCATCATCCGCGATTTCAACTTCTATTATTACCCCTCTTCCTTCACCTTCCGCACCGAAATGCGCAGGTCATACAATGCCATGCAAAACCGCAACATTTCCAATCCGAATCTGAGGTATGAACCCACTTTCGACAAAAATTTCCTGTGGAACAGGCACTACAGTCTTAAATGGGACCTGACCCGGTCGTTGAAGCTCAATTTCACCGCCACCAATAAGGCCCGCATCGACGAACCCCGCGGCATTGTCGATAAAAAAAGGGACCCGGCAACCTACCAAAGGTGGAAAGATTCGGTGATGACCAACCTGAGAAATTTCGGGCGCAACGTCAATTACCACCATAAATGGGATGCCAGCTACCGACTGCCCATCAACAAACTGCCCCTGATGGACTGGATCAACGTATCGGCCCGTTACAATGGCACCTACAACTGGCAGGCCGGTCCCATGCTGGCCGATACCAGCAACATCAACCTGGGCAATACCATCCGCAACTCCAACACCGTCCAGATCAACAGCCAGTTTAATTTCAACAACCTCTATAATAAGGTCGGCTTTTTGAAGAGAATCAATCAACAATCAATCGGGCAGGAGGAAAAGGAATATAAAACCGTCAGCTACAACCGGGAAAATGTCAACCTACAAGCCAACGAGCCCAAAAAAATCTGGCATAATTTAAATACCAAAAAGGTTCAGGTTAAAGCTTTCGACAAGCAAGGTCGTGAAATAGAGGGGTCATCAGAAGTTACCAGCCAAAAGGCCATTAATTACACGGCGCAGGAGGATCATCCTGATGCCACCATTAAAATCGAAGGCCAAATAGAACAAACGGATGGCTTTTTCACCCTGTTCGCAGAAAATGTAGCCAGGGTGCTGATGGGGGTCAAAAATGTTTCCCTCTCCTTTTCTCAGACCGAAGGAAGTGAATTGCCCGGTTTTCTCCCATCGAGTCAGGTCATGGGGCTAAACCGCAAAAATGGCGAGCTGGCCCCGACCATTCCCTTTGTCATGGGCTGGCAAAATGAAAATTTTGCCCAAATGGCCGTTGACAACCAGTGGATCACCAAAGATCCAAACCTCAGCAGTCCCTTTACCCTTACCCACAATGAAAATCTGAATCTGCGGGCCACCATTGAGCCGTTCAACTGGCTGCGCATTGATGTGAACGGGTCGCGCACCATGGCCCGTAACACCCAGGAATATTACATTGCTGACAGCAGCGGGGTGATCAACAGCTATGGCTTACAGCGGCAGGGGAACTTCTCGATGAGTTTTCTCTCGGTCAACACCGCCTTTGATGAGATCAGCCAGGAAAACAACTACCAGTCCAAAGCGTTCAACCGTTTCACTGCCAATCGCCGGGATATAAGCCGGAGGCTGGCCCATAAGCGCATAGAACAATCCGGTCAAGGCTACAATCCAACCGCTCCAAATGACAACGGATACTGGGACGGGTATGGCCCCACCAGCCAGCAGGTGCTTATTCCTGCATTCCTCTCAGCCTATGGAAGCTACAATACCGGCAGCGTGCCCCTCAAAGACTTCCCCACCATCCCCTTCCCCAACTGGCGGGTAACATTGAACAATTTGACCAAAATAGGTTTCATCGATCAAGTGGTGAAAAACGTCAACATCAGCCATGCCTACCGCAGTACCTATACCATCGGTTCATTCCGCCTGAACCGCGATTACCAGGAACTCGAAGACCAGCTCAGTTGGGTGCGCGATATGAAAAACAACTTCCTGCCTCGCAATCAAATCAACAGCGTGGCCATTAATGAACAATTCAACCCATTGATCAATTTTGACGTCACCTGGAAAAACAACCTCACCTCCCGCTTCCAGATATCCCGCTCGCGACGGGTAGCCCTGAGCTTCTCCAACAACCAGATTACCGAAACCCTCAGCAAACAATACTCCTTCAGCGTGGGCTACCGTTTTGAGGATTTTCACCTGATCCTCGATTTTGGAGATCGCCAGGAGTCTCTCCCCAATGACTTGAACGTAAAAGGCAATGTGAAAATCCGCGACAACCTGACCATCCTTCGAAAACTGGATGAAGAGGTCGACAATCTGCCTACAGCCGGGCAACGCAATGTGGTCATTGGCTTTTCCGCCGATTATGCCCTGAGTAACCGCTTTAACGTACGCCTTTTCTTCGACCGAAACGTGAACGAACCCAAAATATCCCGATCCTATCCCACCTCCAACACCAACTTCGGTTTTAGTTTGCGATTTACACTGGCCGAATGATTCCCATATTGAAAAAAATTTGTAATTTTGGTGTCAAAACAAATAAAAACTGAAAAGCCATGAACATCCCTGAAAATTTAAAGTATACCAAAGATCACGAATGGATAAAAGTAGATGGTGATGAAGCCTATGTAGGCATTACCGATTACGCACAAAACGAATTGGGTGACGTTGTCTTTGTTGAAATCGAGACAGAAGGGGAAAAGCTGGACAAGGAAGAGGTATTTGGAACGGTAGAAGCCGTTAAGACCGTTTCCGACATATTTATGCCTATTTCAGGTGAAGTAGAAGAAGTCAATCCCAAATTGGAAGACACCCCGGAAATTGTCAACAAGGATCCTTATGGGGAAGGCTGGCTGATCAAGGTAAAGATTTCCGACAAATCAGAATTGGATGATCTTCTGGAGGCTTCCAAATACAAAGAATTGACCGAATAGCAGTAATCATTTACAAAGCCAAAAAAGCGCCTTCCCGAGGGAAAGGCGCTTTTTTCATTTATTGACAAGGGTCTTTTATTTATCCAGGGTCTTTTTGACTTCGACTTCTTTAAAGCCCTCGATGTTGTCGCCGACTTTGATGTCGTTATAGTTTTTCACGTTCAGGCCGCATTCGTAACCTTCCCGCACTTCTTTAACATCGTCTTTATAACGTTTGAGCGACTCCAGTTCGCCGGAGTATATCACGATGCCATCGCGGATAACGCGTACTTTATTGTTGCGTTCGAGTTTGCCGTCTCGAACGATACAACCGGCAACGGTTCCCACTTTTTTGATCTTATAGGTTTCCTTGACCTCGGCCGATCCGGTAATCTCTTCTTTAATTTCGGGGGAAAGCATGCCTTCGAGGGCATCTTTCATATCGTTGGTGGCATCGTAGATAACCGAATAGAGGCGGATATCGATCTGCTCTTTTTGGGCCAGGCGTCGTGCCGTAGCGGAAGGTCTAACCTGGAATCCAATGATAATGGCATTGGAAGCGGCAGCCAGCAGGATATCCGATTCGGTAATTTGGCCGATCCCTTTATGAATGATATTGACTTGCAGTTCTTCGGTACTGAGTTTGGAGAAGGCGTCGGAAAGGGCTTCGATGGAGCCGTCCACATCGCCTTTGACCACCAGGTTAACCTCCTGGAAGTTGCCAATGGCAATACGCCGGCCAATCTCATCCAGGGTAATGTGTTTCTGAGTCCGCATGGACTGTTCCCTTTCAAGCTGGGAACGGCGGTTGGCAATTTCCTTGGCCTCTTTTTCGGAGTCCATCACATTGAACTTGTCGCCAGCCTGGGGTGCCCCGTTGAGTCCCAGCAACTGAACGGGCTGAGAAGGACCTACATGATCAACATTTTTACCGTGCTCGTTGAACATGGCCTTGACCCGGCCCATATGGCTTCCGGCAAGGATTACATCCCCTATTTTCAGTGTGCCGGCCTGAACCAGCAGGTTCGAGATATATCCCCGGCCATGATCCAACCAGGATTCAATGACCGTACCCATGGCCTTTTTGTCGGGATTGGCCTTTAACTCGAGGATATCAGCTTCCAGCAATACCTTCTCCAGGAGTTCCTCGATATTAACACCTTGTTTGGCAGATATATCCTGGGATTGATATTTACCGCCCCATTCTTCCACCAGATAGTTCATATTGGCCAGTTCTTCCTTAAGACGTTCAGGGCTGGCTCCGGGTTTGTCAATCTTATTAATGGCAAAGATAACGGGTACGCCTGCGGCCGAAGCGTGGTTGATGGCTTCCACGGTCTGGGGCATGATGTTGTCATCGGCCGAGACCACAATGATGGCCACATCGGTAATCTGAGCTCCGCGGGCCCGCATAGCTGTAAAGGCCTCGTGGCCCGGGGTATCCAGGAAGGTAATCTGACGCCCGTCGGCTACCTGCACCCGGTAAGCTCCGATATGCTGGGTAATACCGCCTGCTTCTCCGCCAATCACATTCGTTTTGCGGATATGGTCAAGCAACGAGGTCTTACCATGGTCAACGTGGCCCATAACCGTTACAATGGGATCGCGGGGTTCGAGATCTTCCTCGTCGTCTTCTTCATCTCCGATGGCCTCCTGAACATCGACACTCACAAATTCAACCTTGTAGCCATATTCATCAGCCACCAGGGCCATCGTTTCAGCATCAAGGCGCTGATTGATCGAGACCAGAAGCCCCAGGTTCATGCAGGTCTGAATGACATCATTGACCGGCTCATCCATCATGCTGGCCAATTCATTGACCGAAACGAACTCGGTGACTTTCAGTACATTCTTTTCTTCCTCCTGCTTAGCCTCTTCTTCCTTCTGTTTCTGATTTATGGCCTGACGCTTCTCGCGGCGGTATTTGGCTGACTTGGATTTGCCCTTGCTCTCCAGGCGGGAAAGGGTATCCTTGATTTGTTTTTGAACATCCTCCTCGCTGATCTCATTGCGTACAGGACGTTTTTTCCTTTTCTTCTTGCGGGATGTTTTTTTTGCATCCGCCCCTGCTCCGGCTTTCTTTTTCTCATCCACCTGAACCCGTTCTTTATCCTTATGGATACGTTTGCGCCTTTTGCGCCGGGGTTTTTCATCGGTTTCTTTCTGACCGCCTTCCTGTTGGGATTTCTGACCTTCCCCGCCGGCAGCTTTCTTCTTTTGCCCTTCGCCCGCCTTCTTTTGCCTTTCGGCTTCACGTTCTTTGCGGGTTTTCCTTTCAGGACGGGTCTTCTGATTCAGTGACTCCAGATCAATTTTACCCACCACTTTGATCGATTCCTCTTCTTCCTGCTTCTGTTCAGACTGTGCCTCAGCCTGTTGTTCTTTCTCTTCTGCGGCTTCCTCTGACTCTTCTTTGGGGGTGGCCTCTTCTTCCTGTTGTTGCTCAGCGGCTTCCTGTTCAGCTGTTTCGGCTTCGGCTTCTTCTTCCTCTTGCGCCTTAACCGGTTCCTGCTGTTCAGCTGCCGGCTGCTGTTGCTCAGGGGTTTCCTCTTCAGGTTGCTTCTCACCAGGGGTTGTACCTGTTTCAGCCGCTTCGGACGGTTCGGCTTTTGGGGCTTCTTCCTTTTGGGGCGCCTTCTTCCCGGCCCCTTCGGAAGGCTGGGTTTTCTTTTTCTGCTTCTTAACCGATTCAAGGTCAATCTTACCCACTACCTTCGGGGCTGTGCCACCATCTTCTTCCTCAGCTTTCTCCTGTTCCTCCTGCTCGCCCTGCGCGGTGGCAGATTCATCCGAAGTTTCCTGTGTGGAGGGTTCTTTCTTCTGTTGATCGGCCTCCCCTTTCTTTTCTGATGCTTCTTTCTCCTCTGTCTTTTCCTTCTCTCCTGTTTCTTGTGCTGTCTCCTGACTTGTTTCTTCTTCCTCGGAAGAACCACTGACATCTTTGATCAGTATCTCTTCATCTTTATCCTCTTTTCCCGTCTCTTCTGCCTCGGGCTCTATATCATTGATTGATACAGAACTGCGCTCATCATAATGTAAATTAATCTGTTGTGATTGTTTCTTAACATCAATATCCGAACTATACTCCTTCTCCAATATCTCATATTGTTCCGGCGTCACCTTGGCGTTCGGGTTCGGATCAATATCATACCCCTTCTTGTTGAGAAAATCCGCCATCGTGGATATCCCAACATTGAACTCCTTCGCTAACTTACTTAATCGTTTTGCCTTTTTGTCTTTCGTCATAGAATGCTCCCGCAAATTGATTGGTCTGCTCAGTAAAATTTACCGCTTAAAATAATGCGCTAAAATATAATTAATCTGCTAATTTATTCAAATTCTGATTTAAAAATTTCGACAATCTCATCGATCGTTTCCTTCTCCAGGTCGGTTCTTCTTTCCAATTCCTCCTTATCCAGTTCCAATACACTTTTGGCCGTATCCAAACCGACCGATTTAAGGATATCAAGGATCCACTGATCGATTTCATCGGAAAACTCATCGATGTTGACGTCTTCTTCATCTTCTTCGGTTTCGCGGTAAACATCGATGTCGTAGCCGGTAAGCTGGCTGGCCAGTTTGATATTAAGCCCGCCTTTTCCAATGGCCAGGGATACTTCATCAGGATCCAGGTAAACTTCAGCACTTTTTCCATCCTCATTAAATTTTATCGAGTTGATCTTAGCCGGACTGAGGGCCCGCTGTATAAAGAGCTGGGTATTGGTTGTATAATTAATCACATCGATGTTTTCGTTTCTCAATTCCCTTACAATACCGTGAATCCGCGAACCTTTCATCCCCACACAGGACCCCACCGGATCAATGCGGTCATCATAAGATTCAACCGCTACTTTGGCTTTTTCGCCCGGAGCCCGAACAATTTTCTTAATGGTAATCAGCCCGTCGTAGATCTCGGGGACTTCAAATTCAAAGAGCCGCTCGAGGAAAACGGGTGAAGTCCGGGAGATGATGATCAACGGGGTATTGTTGCGCATTTCCACGCGAACCACAACCGCCCTTAACAGATCGCCCTTGCGAAAACGATCCGAAGGAATTTGCTCATCCCGGGGGAGAATCAACTCATTGCCCTCATCATCCAGGACCAGAATTTCACGCTTCCAAACCTGATAAACCTCACCACTTATGATCTGACCAATGCGCTTTTTGTATTTGGCAAATACATTGTTGCGCTCAATCTCCAAAATCTTAGAAGTTAAATGCTGACGCAGGGACAAAATGGCCCTCCGGCCAAAATCCTCCAATCTCACCTCATCGGTCACTTCTTCGCCTTCCTCATAATCATCATCGATCTTTTTGGCTTCAGATAGAGCAATCTGCAGATTCCGGTCCTCCAGATCTTCATCCTTAACCACTTCCCGGTTTCGCCAGATTTCAAAATCCCCTTTATCTATATTGATGATGACATCAAAATTTTCATCGGTACCAAATATCTTACTGAGAGATTTGCGAAAAACCTCTTCCAGAACATTCATCATCGTTGCCCGATCGATGTTCTTGAGCTCCTTGAACTCAGAAAATGTATCAAACAAGTTCGCGGTGTCCATCTCTTTCATAGGTTTAAAAAGCTATTTGCAGTTTGGTATGGTGAATATCCTCAAATGAGAGGCTATGTTGCTGCTGTAGAGTTTTTTTCTTTTTATTCTGATTTTTAACACGTTTCTTCTCCTCCACGGTGATCTGTTGGCCGGTAACTTCAAGCAATTTACCGTTGATCTGGCGCCCATCATTTAAGAGGACCTGCACCTTTTGGCCAATATGTTTCTCATATTGCTGATAGACCTTAAAGGGCTCGGTCAACCCGGGCGAAGTGACTTCCAAATCACAGGCATCGATGGGGGAACCCAACATTTGTCTCAATTCCCGGTTCACCTCAACACATTCATCCAGTTTAATCCCTTCATAATCATCAATAATAACCGTTATCTTCCCTTTTTTATTTTGTATGGCCACGACAAAAAACCCCCGCCGCCTGGCCAGTTCTTCAACCGCTTGTTGTATTTGTTCATCCCCTATCATAAGTTAATTCCCCTTGGTGATACGAAAAATGGGGACTTTGTCCCCATTCAGCTCCATCCATTTTTGCAGCACAAAAATAAAAATAATGTTCTTAACAGACAAATAAATATAAAAATTAATGGCATTTTATCCGGGTGGAAACATGTCAGGAGCAAAGATACTTTATTCTGGAAGTTAGGTATTTTCAAAGCGTTAAAATATTTCTTAATTTTGCCGGTTTGATGCAATAGGCAAAAGAAATCAGCAAGTTGAACAAAAAAAAGATCATTAACGACCCCATCTATGGTTTCATCAACCTTTACGATGAGTTGATCTATGAATTGATTGAGCATCCATATTTTCAGAGGCTAAGGCGGATCAAGCAGCTGGGAATGACCCATCTGGTATATCCGGGAGCGACCCATACGCGTTTTCAGCATTCGTTGGGTTCGGTTCATTTGATGCAATCGGCCATCAGCACCATCCGTTCGAAAGGCCATGAAATCACCGATGAAGAAGCCCAGGCGGTCAAGGTGGCCATCTTGCTGCACGATTTGGGCCACGGGCCTTTCTCTCATTCCCTCGAATCACACTGGGTGCCATCGCACAGCCACGAGAACTTTTCCTGGTTGCTGATCAACCAGCTGAACGACCAATGGAATGGCCAGCTTGAGCTGGCCCTGCAAATCTATCACAACCAATATCCCAAAAAATTCCTTCACCAATTGGTCTCAAGTCAGCTGGACATGGACCGCCTGGATTACCTCAGACGCGACAGTTTTTATACGGGGGTTTCAGAAGGGGTGATCGGTTCAGACCGGATCATCAAGATGCTGGGGGTGCACCAGGATCAACTGGTGGTGGAAGCCAAAGGCATCCATTCGATTGAAAAATTTCTCATTGCCCGTTGGATCATGTACTGGCAGGTCTATTTCCATAAAACGGTGCTCTCGGCCGAACAACTGATTATCAATATTTTTCTGCGGGCCCGTGAACTGGTTCACCAGGGAATCAACCTGCCGGCTTCGGCTCCTTTGATATACTTCCTTTCCGATACCCCACAAAAGGACCAAACCCCAAATATGCTCAGGATGTTCTCTAAAATGGATGATTCCGATTTGTCGGTGGCAGTTAAATCCTGGGCAGAATGCAATGACCGGGTCCTCTCAACCCTCTGCCGCTATATGATCGAGCGCAACTTATTGAAAATCGAAATCCAAAATGAACCTTACGACCCGGCCAACCTTGAAAGCCTCCGGCAAAAAACCAAAAAACAACTGGACCTCTCAGATGCCGAAGTGGGTTATTTCGTCTTCACCGGGGCCATCACCAACAAAGCCTACAGTTTATCGGATGATAACATCCAGATTGCATATAAAGACAAAAAAATCAAGGACATCGCTGAAGCCTCAGACATGCTAAACTTGTCAATGCTCTCGAAAAACGTCAAAAAATATTTTCTATGTTATCCCAGAGAAACTAACCCGATTTTATAAAATATCATTATTTTTGCGCAAACTTAACAGAACACCTATGGAATATACTGCACAGGAAATTGCCGAGATCCTGAACGGTGAAATAGAGGGTGACCCGCAGATCAAAGTCAGTGGATTTTCGAAGATTGAAGAAGGCAAAGCGGGGACAATTTCCTTCATCGCTAACCCCAAATACTCCAAATACCTACATACCACGAAGGCTTCTGTTGTGCTGATAAACAAAGATTTCAAGGAGGAAGCCAGCAATGCAGGGGCGCATGCGCTCATCCGGGTGGACGATGCCTACCAGGCATTTGCCCGGTTACTGACCCTTCAGGACGACGGCAAACTCAAGCGAAATGGCATCAGCGATAAAGCCTCCATTAAAGAGGGGGCCACGGTCGGGGAAAATGTACTGATCGATGACTTTGTCTACATTGGTGAAAATGCGGTCATCGAAGATGAAGTCAAGCTGTTGCCCCACACCTTCATTGGCGAAGGGGTGGTCGTTGGCAAAGGCACGGTCATTTACCCGGGGGTGAAGATTTACAACCATTGCAGAGTTGGCGCGAATTGCCGTATTCATGCCGGGGTAGTGATCGGCAGCGATGGTTTTGGTTTTGCCCCTCAAAGCAACAACCATTACCAAAAGATCCCACAGGTAGGCAATGTCATCATTGAGGACCATGTGGAGATCGGCTCGAATACCTCGATCGACCGCGCCACCATTGGATCAACGGTCATTCACCGCGGGGTGAAGCTGGACAACCTGATCCAGGTAGCCCACAATTGTGAAATCGGCGAAAACACCGTTATTGCAGCACAGGTAGGCATTGCCGGATCGACCAAGATAGGCCGTGATTGTATGATTGGCGGTCAGGTAGGTTTTGTCGGGCATCTTACCATTGCCGATCAGGTGAAAATAGCTGCCCAATCCGGCATCACTTCCAACATTAAGAAAACCGGGCAGGTCGTGCAGGGATCCCCTGCTTTTGAATTTGGCAAATATCAAAAATCCTACGTCTGCTTCAGACAACTGCCCGATGTGTGTCAGCGCATCAACCAACTCGAAGAACAAGTCAAACAGCTGACCCAGAAAAAAGAGTAATCATCCAATTGCATTTTCTATGTCCGATAAACAAAGAACCATCGTCCATCCTGTAAAATTAACAGGCAGAGGATTGCATACAGGATATGAGGTTGAAATACATTTTAAGCCAGCCCCGGCCAATCACGGATACAAATTTCAACGCACCGATCTGAAGGAACGCCCCATCATCAAAGCCCATGTTGATAATGTGGCCGATACCTCCCGGGGCACCACCCTGGAGGAAAACGGGGTAAGGGTCCATACCATTGAACACGTCATGGCTGCTTTACGCGGTCTGGGGATCGACAACATCCTGATCGAACTCAACGGCCCGGAAGCGCCTATTCTCGACGGCAGTTCCAGAAAATACGCCGAGACCCTGAGAGAGGCAACCATCGAAGAACAGGATGAAGAACGCGCGTACTACTACATCAAAGAAAAAATTGAATACCGCGACGATGAAAATCAGATTGAACTGGCAATCTATCCCGACGACCAACTCTCCATTCAGGTGCTGATCGACTACCACTCCAAAGTGCTGGGCCACCAGTATGCCAATTTCGAGGAAAACACCGACTTCATTCAGGAGCTGGCTCCTTCCAGAACCTTTGTTTTCTTCCATGAACTGGAATTTCTTTTGAAAAACAACCTGATCAAAGGAGGGGACCTGGAAAACGCCATTGTAATCATGGAAAACCCGGTTGCCCAGGAAGAGCTGGACCGGATCGCTGATTTGTTCAACAAGCCAAGGGTAAAGGTCAAACCGGAAGGGGTCCTCAACAATGTAGACCTGTATTACACCAATGAGCCAGCCCGCCATAAGCTGCTCGATATACTGGGTGATATCGGTTTGATCGGCCGGCCGATCAAAGGACGGGTTATTGCCAAAAAACCGGGCCACCATGCCAATACCCAACTGGCCAAGAAAGTGGCCCATCAAATCAAAAAGGAAGCTTCCGAAGATTATATCCCCAGGGTGGACCACAACCAGCCACCCCTGCTTAACGTCAATCAAATCAAGCATTACCTGCCCCACCGCCCGCCTTTTTTGCTGGTCGATAACATCCTGGAGATGGATCAATCCTCAATTATCGGACTGAAAAATGTGACCATGAATGAAGGCTTCTTCGTGGGCCATTTTCCGGAAGAACCCCTTATGCCCGGGGTGCTCCAGATAGAAGCCATGGCCCAGGTCGGGGGGATCCTGGCCCTAAACACCGTGCCCGACCCGGAAAACTACCTGACCTATTTTTTGAAGATCGATAAAGTACGCTTTAAACGTAAGGTGGTTCCCGGAGACACCCTGATTTTCCGGCTCATCCTGAAAAACCCCATCCGCCGGGGCATCGTTACCATGAGCGGGCAGGCCTTCGTAGGCGAACAGGAAGTGATGGAAGGAGAATTGACTGCTCAAATCACCAAAAACACACAAGCATGAACCAGCCACTAGCCTCAATACATCCCGATGCCAAAGTTGCCGAGGATGCTGTGATTGAACCTTTTGTTACCATTGCCGCAGATGTGGAAATTGGCTCAGGTACCTGGATCGGTCCCAATGTGACCATCATGGACGGGGCCCGGATTGGTAAAAATTGCCAGATCTTCCCCGGAGCAGTCATCTCTGCCATCCCCCAGGATCTGAAGTTCGAAGGGGAAAAAACAACCGCCGAAATAGGCGATAACACCACCATACGCGAATGTGTGACGATCAACCGCGGAACCAAATCCAAGGACAAAACCGCCATCGGCAACAATTGCCTGCTGATGGCTTACGTGCATGTAGCCCACGATTGCTTCATCGGTAACAACGTCATCCTGGGCAACGTCTCCACCCTGGCCGGGGAAATCATCGTCGACGATTATGCCATCCTCAGCGGTCTGGTAGCGGTTCATCAATTCGTACACATTGGCTCCCATGTGATGATCTCGGGGGGAGCCCTGGTGCGCAAAGACGTACCCCCTTTCATCAAAGCCGCACGCGAACCCCTCTCCTATGTGGGCATCAATTCAGTCGGGTTGAGAAGAAGAAATTTCACCAATGATGCCATCAACGAAATACAGGAAATTTACCGGGAAATATATCTGAAAGGCAACAACAGCAGTCAGGCCCTTCAAAACATCCAAAACAACCATAAAGCCTCCGGCGAACGCCAGGAAATCATCAATTTCCTGAAAAACTCCAAACGCGGCATCATCAAGGGCTATTTTTCCAACTGAGTTTTCCAGTCAGTGGCCGAAATGATTCAGGTCGCTTGAACCTCACAAAGGCTGCTTCCCCCATTAATTTCACTGATGTACAAATCATTCGGTTTAGCCCCTGCAATCATACCCGGACATCCCTCCACTTAATTTCCATGGGGTATATCCTCATTTGATCCCAGGATATTGTTATTTAATAGTGGATATCCTCATTTGATACCGGGCAAAACCGGGCAGAAGCAACAAATTGCAGCTATCCATCTGGATTCTAATAACATAGCTTCCCTCTCATTCAATTAAGCCAACTCACCCTATCGGCAAAGGCACCTTACCGATTCTTCCAGCCTTGCGCTTTTAGAGCAATCTGATGGTCGCTGGAGGAGACCATATAACAGCCAAAATCCTTGCTGGTCATGTGGCCAATGGGAATGATCTCTTTTTCCTGTTCAATTTTTTCATACTGGCTGGTCGGTATGGTAAAGAGCAGTTCATAATCATCGCCTCCGTTAAGGGCGGCAGTGGTGGGGTCAATATCAAGCTCCTGTCCCATCTTTTCGGTTTGTTCATGGATGGGCAGTTTGTCCTGAAAGATTTTGCAACCCAGCTCCGACTGATGGCAGATGTGCAGCATATCGGATGACAAACCGTCTGATATATCGATCATGGAAGTCGGTTTAATTTCTAGCTTGCTCAAAAAACGAATGATATCGTATCGGGCTTCTGGTTTGAGCTGGCGTTCGAGGATGTGATCGTAGCCGCTTAAATCGGGCTGTACACCGGGATTGGATTTAAAAACCTCCTTTTCGCGCTCAAGCAATTGCAGGCCCATGTAGGCACCGCCCAGGTCTCCGGTAGTACAGATGATCTCGTTGACATCGGCCCCGTCCCGGTAAACCACCTGATTGGGCTCCACCGAACCAATGGCTGTCACAGAAAGGGTGAGCCCGGTAACCGAAGAAGTGGTATCCCCACCGACAAAGTCAATATGATATGTATCACATGCCAGGCGAATCCCCTCATACAAGGCTTCGAGCTGGCTGAGGCCAAACTTCCCCGAAATCCCAAGGGAAACAATCACCTGGGAGGGGTCGCCATTCATGGCCAGAATGTCGGAAATATTGACCACCACAGCTTTATATCCCAAATGCTTCAGTGGGGTATACATCAGGTTGAAATGGATGCCCTCCAATAGCACATCGCCGGAGACAAGCACCCGGCGGCCGGAATAATCCAAAACAGCAGCATCATCGCCAATTCCACGGATGCTGCTGGAATTGTTCAACTTAACTTCGCGGGTTAAATGCTCGATCAATCCGAATTCTCCCAACTCGGATATGGTCCGTTCTTGATCACTTTGTCCTGACATGTTGTTGAATATTTTTTTGTACGGCGAACTAAACAAACAATGATGTGAATTTTCTTGTTAAATAAATATATATTTGCATCAATTTAGAATTAATCTACATAACATACGTTTTAATACCAAATTTATTTTCACAGCACATCAACACGAACAGGCAAATTTATGGCAAAAGAACAGGACAAAATCCTCCAGAAATATACCGGAAACGAATACAAATACGGTTGGGTAACTGATGTAGAGAGCGATACCCTGCCAAAAGGACTGAATGAAGACATCATCCGGGCGATCTCAAAGAAAAAAAATGAGCCTGAATTTCTCCTGGATTTCCGACTCAAGGCCTACCGGCACTGGAAAGAGATGAAAATGCCGGAGTGGGCGCATCTGAAAATTCCTGAGATCGATTACCAGGACATGGTGTACTATTCAGCGCCCAAACAAAAGGCAGGGCCCAAAAGCATAGATGATGTGGATCCGGAATTGAAGAAGACCTTTGACCGCCTGGGCATCCCCATCGATGAACAGAAGCGCCTTGCCGGTGTAGCCGTAGACGCTGTCATGGACAGCAGCTCGGTGAAGACCACATTTAAAGAAAAGTTGGCTGAACTGGGCATCATCTTTTGTTCATTCAGTGAAGCGGTGCAAAACCATCCCGACCTGGTCAGGGAATACATGGGAAGCGTGGTGCCCTACACCGATAATTATTTTGCTGCCTTGAATTCAGCCGTATTCAGCGATGGTTCATTCGTCTACATTCCCAAAGGCGTGCGCACACCCATGGAGCTATCCACCTACTTTCGGATCAATGCCGCCAATACGGGTCAGTTCGAGCGAACCCTTATCGTTGCAGAGGATGACAGCTATGTGAGCTACCTGGAAGGCTGTACGGCCCCCATTCGCGACGAAAATCAATTGCATGCGGCCATCGTGGAGATCGTGGCCAAAAACAATGCCCATGTTAAATATTCCACGGTTCAAAACTGGTATCCCGGCGACAAGGAAGGCAAGGGCGGAATATACAATTTTGTCACCAAACGGGGAAAGGCCCAGGGCAACCATTCGAAGATTTCCTGGACACAGGTAGAGACCGGTTCATCGATCACCTGGAAATACCCCAGTGTCATTTTGATGGGCGACAATTCGGTGGGTGAATTTTACTCGGTGGCTGTAACCAACAACCATCAGCAGGCAGATACCGGCACCAAGATGATCCACATCGGTAAAAACACCAAAAGCACGATCGTCTCCAAGGGCATATCGGCCGGGTACAGCAACAACAGCTACCGCGGACTGGTCAAGATCACCAAAAACGCCGAGAACGCCAGAAATTTCTCACAGTGCGATTCCATGCTGATGGGCGACAGGTGCGGTGCCCATACCTTTCCCTATATAGAGACGGAAAACAGAAGTGCCATTGTCGAACATGAGGCCACCACCTCCAAAATCGGCGATGATCAGATCTTTTATTGCAATCAGCGAGGAATCAATGAAGAGGATGCCATCGGCCTGATCGTCAACGGATATGCCAAGGAAGTGATCAATAAGCTGCCTATGGAATTTGCCGTGGAAGCCCAAACCCTGCTTCAAATCAGCCTCGAAGGCAGCGTAGGCTAACATTCAAGCATCTAAACATATAGACATTATGGCATTTAATCATTCAACCATTCAATCATTCAACCATTCAATCATTTAATCATTGAATCATTTAATCATTAACCACATTCAAAATGCTCACAATTAAAAACTTACACGTTTCCATAGAGGACAAACAGATATTAAAAGGCATCAATCTGGAAGTGCAGAAGGGAGAGATCCACGCCATCATGGGGCCGAACGGTTCGGGCAAGAGCACCCTGGCTTCAGTGTTGGCCGGCAGGAATTTGTTCAACATCACCGAAGGAGAAATCATTTATGAGGGGAAAAACCTATTGGAAATGGCCCCGGAAGAGCGGGCGCGCGAGGGCATTTTCCTGGGTTTTCAGTACCCGGTTGAAATACCCGGGGTAAGCATGATGAATTTTCTCAAAACGGCCGTAAACGAACAAAGGAAGCACCGGGGGCTGGAGCCCATGAAATCATCAGATTTTTTGAAGATGATGCGCGAGAAGAAGGACCTGGTGGAGATCGACTCCAACCTGACCAACCGTTCGGTGAATGAGGGTTTTTCAGGCGGTGAAAAGAAGCGCAACGAGATTTTCCAGATGGCCATGCTGGATCCGCGACTCTCCATTTTGGATGAGACCGATTCGGGGTTGGACATTGATGCCCTGAAGATTGTAGCCCATGGGGTGAACAAGCTCAAATCCAGCGAAAATGCAACCATTGTGATCACCCATTATCAGCGCCTTTTGAACTATATCATCCCCGACCGGGTTCATGTGCTTTATGACGGGCAGATCGTCAAATCCGGCAACAAGGACCTGGCCATTGAGCTGGAGGATAAAGGATATGACTGGCTGCGAAAAGAAACGCAAGCCGGATAAATGGGGGAAGCCTAAGTCTAATACCTTTTACGTAAAAAAGCTTATATGAGTATACATGCCCAATCGATAGATCTGAAAGACCGTTTCGCCGCGTTTTTCTATAAGCATCAATCCACCATTCGCGAGGGGCTGCCTGAGGGGATCAATCAGCACCGTCAGGTGGCCATTGAAGCGTTTCAGCAAAATGGTATTCCCGACCGCAATGTGGAAGACTACAAATACACCGATCTAAACCCGGCCTTTGAAAAGGATTATAGAACATACATCCGGCCCAAGCAAATCGATTTCAACCTGAATGACATCTTCCATTGTGATGTTCCGGCACTGGACACCCATGTGGTGCTTTTGCTGAACGGATGGTTTTATGAGAAGAAGACCCCTCAGAAGAAGCTGCCCAACGGGGTGATCATCACCAGTTTGCGGGAAGCGGCCAACGAATACCCTGAGGTCATTCAAAAGCACTACAATCAATATGCGGATTCGAAGAATCAAGGGCTTACGGCTCTGAACACGGCGTTTGCCCAGGACGGGGTATTTATTTATGTTCCCCGGGGCAAGGCCATGGACAAGCCGGTTCAGATCATCAACCTTTTAATGGATGAAGAGCCCGGCATGTCGCAGCACCGGAATCTGATGGTGATGGAAGAAGGCAGTCAAGCCAAGGTCATCGTCTGTGACCATACCCTCTCGCAATCCACTTTTCTGACCAATTCAGTAACAGAGATTTATGCCGGCCAGAATGCCCATATGGATTTTGTGCGGATCCAGAACGAGCACAACGATTCCACCCAGATCTCCAATTTATACCTGAACCAGGAGCGCGACAGCAATGTCACGTCCAACACCATTTCCCTGCATGGGGGTTTGATCCGCAACAATTATTATTTGCGGTTAAACGGAGAAAACTGTGAAAATAAGACCCTTGGCCTGTATCTGACCGACCGGGGCCAGCACATTGACAGTTACGTGCACATGGACCATGCCCATCCCCACAGCCGGAGCAATCAACTTTTTAAGGGGGTACTCGATGACTATGCCACCGGGGCCTTCAACGGTCGGATCCTTGTGCGGCAGGATGCCCAGAAGACGGAGGCTTACCAGGCCAACAACAACATCCTTTTGACCGATGACGCCAAAATGAATTCAAAGCCCCAGCTTGAGATCTACGCCGATGATGTTAAATGCAGCCATGGGGGGACTTCCGGCCAACTCAACGGAGATGCCCTGTTCTATCTCAGAAGCCGCGGTATCCCCCTCAAAGAGGCTCAACTGCTGCTGATGTATGCCTTTGCCCATGAAATCATCGGCGAAATTCATATTCAGCCCCTGCAGGACCGCATCCACGAACTCACCGAAAAACGCCTCCGCGGAGAGCTCACCCGGTGCAACTACTGTCAGATGCACTGCGGGGATAGCGGCAAAAACTAATCATACCCCCCGGTTTTTTTATCGGGGGATTTTGTTTAATTTCGTGATATATCCCTGAAACGGCACCCCGTTATGAGCGAGCAATCCATAGATGTTCCAGCACTCCGCAAAGACTTCCCCATACTGGATCAGTATGTACACGACAAACCGCTGATTTACCTGGACAACGCCGCCACCACCCAGAAACCGCAGGTGGTGATCGACCGGATCAACCGGATCTACACCCGGGAAAACAGCAACATCCACCGGGGGGTGCATTATTTGAGCAACCAGTTGACCGAAAAATATGAACAGGCCCGCCAGCGGGTTCAGCGTTTCATCAATGCCCGCCACCAGCATGAGGTGATCTTCACCAATGGCACCACCCATTCAATCAATGCCATTGCTTATGCGTTCGGGGAAAAATACATCGGCCCCGATGACGAAATCATCATCACGGAGCTGGAACACCATGCCAACATTGTCCCCTGGCAGGTCCTTTGCCAGGGCAAAGGTGCCCGCCTTAGGGTAATTCCCTTCAACGACCGGGGCGAACTGATCATGGAGGAATTCGAAAAACATATCAATAACCGCACCAGGCTGATTGCGGTCAACCACATATCCAATTCGCTGGGCACCATCAACGATGTCAAACAAATAACCGACATAGCCCACCGGAACGACGTACCGGTGCTGGTCGACGGCGCCCAAAGCATCCAGCATCAAAAGATCGATGTCCAGCAACTGGATTGCGACTTTTATGTTTTTTCCGGGCATAAGGTTTACGGGCCCAATGGATCGGGGGTGCTTTACGGGAAGGAGAAATGGCTGGAAGAGCTGCCCCCTTACCAGACCGGGGGCGAGATGATCCAAAAAGTAACCTTTGAAAAAACCACTTACAACGAGCTGCCCTTCAAGTTTGAAGCAGGCACGCCCAATTACGTGGGCGCCATAGGCACGGCCGAAGCCCTGAGCTACATCGAAAGCCTGGGTCTGGAAGCCATCGAAGCCCATGAAAACGACCTGCTGCAATATGCCACTTCAAAACTCATGGAAATACCGGGGATGAAGATTTATGGCACCGCAGACCGCAAAATCAGTGTTTTGTCCTTCCTGATGGAAGGCATCCACCATTACGATACCGGAATGGTTTTGGACAAGATGGGCATTGCCGTGCGTACCGGCCACCATTGCACCGAACCGCTAATGGATCACTTCGGGATAGAAGGAACCGTGCGCGCTTCCCTGGCCATCTATAACACCCGCGAAGAAATAGATCAACTTCAACAGGCATTGCTCAAAGTAAAACAAATGTTCAGTTGATCAGCCATGGCCTTGCTTCCCCGGAAAAAATCATTCTTGACAGAAAAACCAATAAAAAAATAAGCCTCTGTGTTATATTATAACCGGGCTAAAAAAATAAAAGCTTACCTGGATAAACCGATTTGCTATGACCCTAGACGAAAAACAACAGGAGATCATTGAGGAATTTTCCATGTTCGATGACTGGATGGACAAATACAACTACCTGATCGAGCTTAGTCATGATCTGCCTGAGATGGATCCTCAAAACAAGACCCAGGACAACCTGATTGAAGGTTGCCAGTCAAAAGTATGGTTACATGCTGAAATGCAAGGGGATAAGCTGGTTTTTAATGCCGACAGCGATGCAATCATCACCAAAGGGATCATCGCCCTTTTGATACAGGTTCTCTCGGGAAGGAAACCCAGTGAAATCAAAGAGGCGAACCTCTATTTCATTGATGAGATTGGTTTAAAGGAAAACCTCTCGCCCACCCGATCGAACGGGTTGGTGGCGATGATCAACAAAATCAAGGCCTACGCGGTGGCCTATGAGCAGCAGGGAAACCATTGAGATCGAACAATTTTTACTATAGGGTGTACTATCTATGAAGAAAATGCACAGTCAATGCCCGAAAGGCCATAATCCACAAACAAAAGAACTCCTTAACGAGCAGATTAACAAATAGATAGAGGGCATAATGACAGGTTTGATGAAAACGGCCTATACAGCTCCGGAGTAAGCAAAAGAGTCGGATAATCAATCAGCATGAGAATTTCATCAGGTTTGATAACAGCTGATACAGCTTCGAAGTAAGCACAGAACCAGTAAAAGTCAGAGCCATGAACAATGAACAAAATAACAAGGACCAGCACTATTTGGAACTGGAAGGAGAGATCGTCAGTGTGCTCAAGTATATCTATGACCCGGAAATCCCCGTGAACATTTACGATCTTGGTTTGATTTACAACATTGAGGTGGATGATCAGAAGAAGGTCCACATCCGGATGACCCTTACCGCTCCGAATTGTCCCATCGCCGATCAGATTGTTATGAAGGTAGAGGATCAGATCAAAAACATTGACGGGGTCAGCGATGCCGAGGTAGAGTTGGTGTTTGACCCGCCGTGGCATCAGGACATGATGTCGGACGAGGCCAAGCTGGAGCTGGGGTTGATGTAGATGGGCGATGCCGCTCGACATAGGGCTCTGATTAAGGCCAAGGCGCGGGAGCTTGGTTTTTTGGATTGTGGCATTGCCGAGGCGGGTTTTTTAAAGGAAGAAGCCCGGGGGTTGGAGCAATACCTGGCCGAGGAGCGCCACGGCGACATGCATTACATGGAGGGGCATTTCGACAAAAGGAGTGATCCCACCCGGTTGGTTGATCGGGCGCGGTCGGTGATATCGGTGATCCTCAACTATTACCCGAGGCGCCGGCAAAGAGGCGACACCTACCAAATCTCCAAATATGCTTATGGGCGCGATTATCACCTGGTAATGAAAAAAATGCTGGGACAATTGCTGGCGTATATTAACCAGGAAGTGGCTCCTGTTAATGGAAGGGCTTTTGTGGATACGGCCCCGGTAATGGATAAAGTATGGGCTCAAAAAGCCGGGCTGGGGTGGATTGGCAAGAACACCAATCTGATCTCACCACGCCATGGCTCGTTCATTTTTATCGGGGAATTGATTGTTGACCTGGAACTGCCCCCTGACACCCCCATGCGCGATTATTGCGGAAACTGTCGCAAGTGCCTTGATGCCTGTCCCACCGGTGCCCTGACCGATGCCTGGCGCATCGATGCCACCCGTTGCATCTCCTACCTCACCATCGAGAATAAAGGCGACATCCCGGAAGATTTGGCCGGTCAATACCAGGACTGGATCTTTGGGTGTGATGTTTGCCAGGATGTTTGCCCGTGGAACCGCAAATCGAGGCCTACCTCTGTTGAAGCGTTCGAGCCGCATCCCGATCTGCTGAATCTAACGCGCCCTGACTGGGAACGGCTTAGTCGAGCGCATTTCCGGGAGCTGTTCAAAAAATCGGCCGTCAAACGCACCAAATACGAAGGGCTCATGCGCAACATCCATGCTGCAGGAAGCTCAGACCCCGAAGAGGACCCCGCTTAGCGGGGTCAAAAAATGAAGCGGACCCCGCTTAGCGGACCCCGCTAAGCGGGGTCTCCTTGTAAGCTACCCCCGCTAAGCGGGGTTAAATATCCGACTTATCCTGTGATTCGAGTGGATTGGAGGCCAAACCCTGGTATTCTTTCCGGTTGCGGTAAATATCCAGTGCCAGAAACAGGGCATTGCGGAATGACTTGGGAGAAGCTTCATTCTTGCCGGCCAGCTCATAAGCAGTACCATGACCGGGCGAGGTCCGCACAATATTCAAACCGGCGGTAAAATTCACCCCCTCATCAAAAGAAATGGCTTTAAAAGGAGCCAAACCCTGGTCATGATACATGGCCAGAATGGCATCAAACTTTTTGATATTGGCCGAACCAAAAAAGCCGTCGGCCGGGTAAGGCCCGAAAGCCATAATGTCTTCCTCTTTGGCTCGCTGAATGGCCGGAATGATGGTATTGTTTTCCTCTTCGCCAATTACTCCGCCGTCGCTGGCATGGGGGTTCAGCCCAAAAACCGCAATGCGGGGTTTGTGTACCTTAAAATCCTGCAGCAACGTCTGATCCAAAATCCGTAACTTGCGAAGGATCAAATCCTGGGAAAGCGCATCGGGTACATCCCTAAGTGGAATATGACCGGTAACCACCCCCACTTTCATTAAATCGCTGACCATCAACATCAAAGTATCTTTCCCGCTCCCGAAATGATGCGCCAGGTATTCGGTATGCCCGGGAAAGTCAAAATGTTCACTTTGAATGTTGTCCTTATTGATGGGGCCCGTAACCAGTACATCGATCTTTTCTTCTTTCAAATCCTGCACGGCCTGCTCCAATGCTGTAAGCGCGGCCCGGCCCGATTCAGGGGTAGGCCGTCCCAGTTCAACCCGAATGTTATCATCCAGGCAATTGATCACATTGGCTTTTTTATGATGGGCTTTCCCTGCATCGCGGATGATGTTGAGGCTAAAATTCTGTATATTCAGAGCTTTTCGGTGGTAAGCCGCTACCTTGGCGGATCCATATACCACCGGAGTGCAGAATTCATTGATCCGCTGATCAAGCAAGGTTTTTATGATCACTTCATAGCTTATTCCGTTTATATCGCCCTGGGTAATTCCAACCTTAATTTGCTCCATAATCGCTTGACTTTAATTGCTCAAATATAATGATATTTATGTGGAGTTATACCGACTGAGAAAATCAACCATCAGCCGGATCCCAATACCGGTTCCGCCTTTGCAGCGGTAAGCATCTTTCTTCTCCAGAAAGGCCATGGGGGCAATATCGAAATGGACCCAGGGATAATCCGTAAAATACTCCAGAAATTTGCCGGCAGTGATGGCACCGGCCTGTTTACCGGCTGCATTTTTAATATCGGCCACATCAGAGCGGATCATTTGTTGGTATTCTTTCCAAAGGGGAAGCTGTACCAGGCGTTCATAGGTATTTTGGCCGCTTTGCAGCAGCCTTTCAAAAATTTCTGGTTGGGCGTTGCCCATAGTCAGAATTCCCTGGGGTCCAACCACCACGGAAGCTGAGCCGGTAAGGGTAGCAAAATCAAAAACCAGCTCTGGATCATACTGGCGGGCGAAGCTTAAAGCATCGGCCAGCACCATTCTACCCTCGGCATCGGTATTGATCACCTCCACGGTTGTATCGTCGTGCATGGTGATCACGTCGCCGGGGGTATAGGCATTGTTGCCCGGGCGGTTATCGGTGGCCGGCACCAGGCCAATCAGATGCAGCGGCAGGCGATTCATGGCAGCGGCATACATGATGCCCGCCACCGTGGCAGCCCCGGCCATATCCGATTTCATATCCAACATCGAAGAAGTTGGTTTTAAGCTGATACCTCCAGTATCATACACAATGCCCTTTCCGATTAAAACCACCGGGCGTTCATTCTTCCGGTCTTCCGGTTTCCACTCCATCACCGAAAAAGAAGGCGGATCCACACTGCCCTGGTTAACCGCCAGCAATCCCCTTAGCTTAAGGGCCTCAATCTTCTTTTTGTTGAATATCTCGGTAGAAAAGCCGGCTTCTTTGCCCATATTTTCAAATGCACGGCTTAGCTCTCCGGCATCCAGGTGTGAAAGGGGTTCATTAACCAGGTCTCGGGCATAACAGACAGCCCGGGTAATGTTCTTCAAATGCTCAAGCCTGTCCTGGGCGATGCTACTGCTGTAGACAAGCACCTGCTGCAGCTTATGCTGATGATCCTGTCTATCCTTCTTATACTTCAAAAACTGGTAGCAACTTAACGCCAGGCCTTCGAGAAAGGCCTCCACCCATTGGGGCTTGCTGGCAGCATCCACCACCAGCAGCTCTTCATGTTCATTTTCCCGTATCGAGGCAAACAAACGGGCAGCACTCTGCCTGAACGACTCCCGCTGCTGGTCTTCAGAAAGCTCCTGTTCAGGCAGGACCAGGTACGACCATTTAAAATAGGAATTGATCGCAATCGTCTGTTTCCCGGCGCTTATCTGCCTGCGTATGTATTCATATTCAGTGGTGGTAAATGAATAGTCAGACAGATCGGTGTCGCGGTCGGTGATGTAGACCACCGAAACATCCAGGGGCCTCTCTTCGGTTTTGGTCAGAACAGGTTCCATATGGCCACACATTTGATCGATTATCGCTCAATTCAGCGGGTCAGCTTCAGGCTCTGGAGAATCGCTTCGATCTGTCTTACATAGTTGCGCTTATCAAAGCGGGGAGCATACACAAAGCCATCCACGGTAATTACCTGCCCGGTATTTTCATTAAAAATGCTGTATGTGACAAAGGGACCGCCCATAAAATCATTTTTCACCTTCCACAACCCCCGCATCTCATAAACGGTATGGTTGTTCAGCCTTTTCTTCTCGAAGAAAGGCGTCACCATCGTCTCGGTGATCATCCAGGAGTTGGGGGAAGGTCCGGGAACAAACTTTTTGGTGAACCGGTCCCTCATATCAATCTGATATTGAAGGGTGAAAGTTTCTTCGCCCTTATAGGGATATTTATAGATCAGGAATCCCTGCGAATATTCGGG
Source organism: uncultured Bacteroidota bacterium (assembly GCA_913055635.1). GTDB lineage: Bacteria > Bacteroidota > Bacteroidia > Bacteroidales > UBA12077 > JAGXLC01. The sequence goes on along the minus strand of CAJXLK010000008.1, from coordinate 13,791 downwards.
ATCCTCCTTGGCGAGCCAGGAAAAATTGGTGGTATCCTTATCCAGGGAGTAGCCCTTGGGGATAACCATCTCGATGCCGAATTTTTCGCGTAGGTGCTGCATTGCTCCACGGTTCCGCATGCTCCGGTATGCTTTCAGATAGCGGTTCCATTCCGATTCGATAAAACGCTGGGCAGCTTTATCGCCCTGCTGGCGGAAAAGTTTTTTCAGCGAGGAATCATTGGGTGCCTGGGCTTCAATAAGGATCTGGGATTTTGCGTATACCCCCTTTTTTATTAGAAATTGGGTTTTGCTATATTGTTGGCCCATCTGAACCCTCAACACATTCCGGTGGGTTTTAAAACCGCGGTCGAAGGCTTTTTCCGGTATGTTGACCAGATCAAAAATAGGTTCAGGCTGGGGCAGTCCTTTGAAAACACTGCTCAGCTGCTTGCGGATGGGCAGCCCGGTCTGGCCTCTAAATTTGGCTGTATCCATAACGACCACCAGCTCACCGGTTTTACCCGTTACACTGGGTAGGGTCCCTTGCTGCTGCCTGGCTTTTTCAGGGTTGCATCCCAACAGGAACACCAACCCCAGGGCAGCGATGGTAAATGTGGCAACAAACTTATTCATAAGATATCAGGTATTTGGTTAATGATCCAGATAAATCTTCAGCCTTTTGCCGGGCTTGAGATCCTTTTCATTGTCTATATCATTGGTTTTAATCAAATCGGCAATTGATTCACAATTGAATTTATTGGCAATTTTCCAGATGGTATCTCCCTCTTGCACCGTATAATAAACCACGCGCTTATTGGTATCGGCCTGGTTGTGCCTTTGTTCAGCCTGCAGAGGTTCGTCCTTCATCTTTTGATGATACCCGGGTTCAACCCAGATATCCAGTTTCTGCCCTACCTGCAGGTTGTTATTGGGCAAATCGTTCCACCGACGAATCTGCTCAATGGTGCAATTATATTTCATCGCGATTTTATGAAAATATTCTCCTTTTTCAACGACATGAACCAGCTTTTCCTTGCCTTGTTCCTCCGGATGTTTTTCGGGCTTTTTTTGACGGGTGGGAGAAGGATTTGCCTGAAGGATCAGGCTTTCCTTGGTAATAAAAGTCCCGATTTTATCCTGGGGCAGTACCAGTGCCGTTGGCTGTTTCAGGTTAGGAATAAAATGGCGCCGGTAGATGGGATTCAATTGTTCTAGGGTTTTTACAGGCAAATTGATCTGGGAAGCAATACTCTGAAAATCGGCTGCATACTGAATCTTCACCGTATCGGTTTGATGAAAGGGAAATGCGGTTTCCTCAGGTTTGATTTCATGATCTTTCAGGTAATTCATGGCATAATTCACGGCGATGAAAGCCGGCACATATCCTTTTGTTTGTTCAGGCAGATAGGGGAAGAGTTCCCAGAAATTTCTGTTTCCCCCTGCCCTTTTGATGGCCTTGCGCACCACCCCGGGCCCGCCGTTATAAGCAGCCAGGGCCAGTTGCCAGTCGTTATAGGTGCGGTAAAGGTACTGAAGGTAATCGCAGGCCGCCTCAGTTGATTTATAGGGGTCGCGGCGCTCATCGATATAAGAATTAACCTCCAGATCAAACATGCGGCTGGTATTGAGCTTGAACTGCCACAATCCGACAGCCCCCGAGGAAGAAACGGCAAAAGGATCCAGTGCCGATTCAACAATGGCCAGATACTTAAGCTCCAGGGGCAACTGGTGCTCATCAAGCTTCTGTTCAATCAGGGGGAAGTATTTTTGGGCCCTGCCTGCTATATCAGCCATATGCTGGCGCTGCTCAATGGTATAAACATCGATGTAGCGCCGCACATACTTGTTGTAGTCCAATTCGATGGGGGTTTGTCGATTCAGTTCTGTGATGCGGTATTCATAAACCAAATCGGGAAAAATCGGGATGGAATCACTTGTGGGTCGTGCATGAAGACAACGGGGAAGGAAAGTCAGCAGGAATCCCTGCAGCACCATCAATCCCACAAACCATTTGTATCTGCTTGCCATGTTCCAGGGGTTTGGCTGTTCAGTAATGAATCTGGCGTTAAGTTATCACGATGGGGCTCATCATGGTCAATACGGGTTTAAATATAACTCAAAAATCCCCAAAGATCAAAAGATAGCACGAGAAGATTACAATAATCAGGCAGCTCAGGAAAAACCAAAATAAAAGGCCCCATCATCCAAACAGGGCCTTATTGCTTGCTATTTACATTTGCTTCCGATTAATAAAGGAAGCCTTGCATTACGATAAAGACCATTCACCTCATGCACCTTTTTGATTCATGACAGCTCATAGGAAGGGTGCGTAAAAGGGGGCAACATGACAGGGAACAATACAAGCCAACAAAGGCCCGCAGTTTCACAGCATTGATCATCCCACGGCGGGCCAAAGTTACTCACTTTTATTCTTGTCATGGATGCTGTCCTTGTTGTTGCTCTCCTCCTGCGATTTTCCACTGCCTGTGGCATCCTTGAATTCCTTGATTCCTTTGCCGAAACCTTTCATGATCTCAGGTATTTTGCGGCCGCCGAAAACCAGCAACAGAGCAAGCACAATCAGAAGTATCTCCCAAACCCCGGGATATCCAAATACTACAACATTCATCATAAGTAATACCTTTTTTATCTGTATCCAACGAAATTAATCTTTTTCACTCAAATATAAAAGCAACAATGGTTACTGATTGGTGAAGAGTTTCACGATGTCATTGCCATTGGCATAGATCAAAATGGCCAGCAGGATCAGCATCCCTGCGATTTGTGCATATTCGAGGAACTTATCGCTGGGTCGCTGGCCACTGAGGATCTCGTAAACCAAAAACATCACATGGCCTCCGTCGAGTGCAGGTATGGGCAGCACATTAATGATGGCCAGGATAATCGACAGGAATGCAGTTAGATTCCAGAAGGCATGCCAGTTCCAAACGCCCGGGAATATTTTTCCGATGGTAATAAATCCCCCCACTTCTTTATAGGCCTGGGTATCGGGGGTAAAAATCAGGCCAAGCTGTTTGAGGTATTCCTTGAAGGTGGTCACCCCTTTGCTGATGCCAGCCGGGATGGCCGCTACAAAGGTATATCTCTCTTCCTCCAGCTCAAAATAGCGGTTCATGTTGCCCACATAAAAGCCAATGTGGCCTTGGGAAGTGGTGGTCAGCTTATATTCCTTCCGCTCGCCATTCCTTTCGACGGTAACGGTAAGCGGGGAGTTGGCCTTTCCGGCCAGTTTTTCCTGCAACTGATCAAAGAACCGGACCTCCTCCCCATTAATGGCTACAATCCGGTCGCCCTGTTGCAAACCCGCCTCTTTGGCCGGAGACTCCTTGCTGAATCCTCCAATAACAGGAGGCATCCGAAGGTTGATGAACTGTGGATTATTCAAGAGTTTGGGAAACAGACTGTCGGCTATATGCACAGTGGTCAGCTCGCCGTTCCGCTTAACGGTCACTTCACTGGCCTTTTCCAGGAGGATGGTTTTAGGTATCTCGCTGAAGCGTTTCACATCCTTGCCAGCCACTGACACAATATGGTCGCCGTCCTGAAAGCCGATCTCTTCAGCCAGCTCATTGGCTGCAATGCCGTATTTTACATTGTCATTGGGCAAATATTGTTCGCCCCAGGCGTAGAGGACCGAGGCATAGATGAGGATGGCCAGGATAAAATTCATGGTCACTCCTCCAAGCATGATCAGTAGGCGCTGCCAAGCAGGCTTGGCACGGAACTCCCACGGCTGGGGAGGCTTCTGCATTTGTTCCTTGTCCATGGACTCATCAATCATCCCGGAGATTTTCACATAGCCCCCCAGCGGAAGCCATCCCATACCGTATTCAGTCTCTCCTTTGCGGACCTTGAAAAGGGAAAAACCGGGGTTAAAGAACAAATAAAATTTTTCCACCCGGGTTTTAAATATCTTGGCCAGAATAAAATGTCCAAATTCGTGCAGAATCACCAGGATGGACAAACTCAATATCAACTGCGCTACCTTAACTAATATTTCCATTTAGGCACTGGTTTTTTTTGTGATTAAACTTCTCGCATATGCCCGTGTTTCCTGATCGGTCTGAATATAATCGTCCAAACCGGGTTGGGTGATATGGTGGATATGCTTCATGGCCTGTTCAACGATTTCTGGCATTTGCAAAAATCCAATCTTTTCTTCCAGGAAAGCCTGGACGGCAATCTCATTGGCGGCATTCAGCACACAGGGCATATTGCCCTGCTGTTCCATGGCCCGATAAGCCAGGGAGAGGTTAACAAATTTTTCAGGATCGGGTTTTTCAAAAGTCAATTGTGTAATCTGGTCAAAGGATAAACGTTCAAAATGGGTTTTTAATCTGTGCGGGGCAGCCAAAGCGTAAGCAATGGGCACGCGCATATCGGGCAGGCCCATCTGGGCCTTCATCGAGCCATCGGTAAACTGCACAATGGAATGGATCACCGATTGGGGGTGGATCACCACATCAATGCGGTCCGGTTCCAGGTCAAAGAGCCAGTGGGCTTCTATGGCTTCAAATCCTTTGTTCATCATGGTTGCCGAATCGATGGTAATTTTGTTGCCCATGTTCCAGTTGGGATGGTTCAGGGCCTGGGCCGGGGTGACGTTTCTGAGCTCTTCCTTGCTGGTATTGCGGAAAGGGCCTCCGGAGGCGGTCAGATAAATCTTCTCTACCGACTGCAATGATTCACCAGTCAAACACTGGTATATGGCAGAATGTTCAGAATCGACGGGTAAAATTTCCACCTGATGCTGAGCCGCCAGATCTTTAATCAGGTCGCCGGCCACCACCAGGGTTTCCTTGTTGGCCAGGGCAATGGGCAAACCCTGGCGCAGGGCGGTGATGGTGGGCATTAAACCGGAATAACCCACCAGTGCAACCATCACCAGGTCAAGGGGGGTCGAGTCAATCACCTGGGAAAGGGCCTGCTCGCCCGAGTAGATTTCTACGGGATGATTTGCCAGCAGGCTTTTCAGGCGGTCTTCCCGGCTGGCATCGGCCACGACCACCTTTTGCGGATCAAACCGCTGAACCTGCCGGGCAAGCAAGTCGACGTTGCGATGAGTGGTGAGCACCTTCACATCATAATGGCCCGGGAAAGACTGAATCACTTCCAGGGTCTGGGTTCCAATCGAGCCGGTGGCCCCTAAAATGGCAATGCTTTTCTTATCCCACATAGGCTTGACGTCTAAAAAACGATGTATTTCTCCGGATCCAGGGGGGAGCCATTGTGCCAGAGTTCAAAATGCAGGTGCGGCCCGCTGGTGAGTTCACCGCTGTTGCCAATGATGGCAACGGCCTCCCCGGCCTTGACATGATCACCCACCTCTTTCAACAATTCTGCATTGTGCTTATAAACGGTAAGAAGGTTGTTTTCGTGTTGAATCTGAATGACCCACCCGGTTTTAAGGGTCCAGTTGGCCATGGTAACTGTCCCTTCCAGGGTGGAAACCACCACATTGTTGTCGCCGGCCACGATGTCGGTGCCAAAATGGTTTTCTTTGGCATTGTAGGAATTGGTCACCATCCCGTTAACCGGGCTGAAGAAGTGAATCTGCGAAAGATCGCGCCCGGATGGTTCATTATAGTTCAGGGAAAGGGTGTATTTCTCTTCCTTTTCAATCTGTTTGCGCAGGATGGAATCGGATTTGGATTTTTCGAACTGTACCTTTTGCTCTTCGACGGTGGTATCTTTGGAATAGGTTTTTTCTTTGGGCACACCTCCGGCCATGATCGTGGCGATGTTATCGATGTACTGTCCGCGCAGTTGCAGTTCCTTTTCCAGCGAATCGAGCTTGGCGTAATTTTCGGCCAGTTGACGGCGCATATCGCCTTCGGGGTAACCGGGGATGAATTCGCGGATGGGGGTATAAGCGATCAAAAGGCTGACCAGGGCAATCAGCAGGATGGCGCCCGTGCCGAATACAGCCAGCACGTTGAGGCGGCTCAGGCGCATATACCAGATCTCCTCGAAAGTGTCGTCGTTGTATATGATCAGTCGGTATTTGTCCTTAAGCCTCCGCAGCAGGGGCTTCTTATTGTTGTTGGAATCTTCTGCCATCACTTCACCTTTACCAATTTGCAAAGATAATAGTTTTCATCAATTTATGGTGGCTAAAAAAACAAAAAGCCATTATTTGTCTTTCACTTCATCGGTAGTTAAAACCATTTCATAGGCTGTGGCTGTCGGGATGGGCTCCGGATGGTGGCCCCCACTCAACCCCCAGCTGATGATGCTTGATGGTGATTTTTTGGTCTCGATCTGAGCCCAATCTCTATGCCGGCTAAAAGGAAAGAAAAAGAGGCTGCTGAAACATGTTCAACAACCTCTTGACTGACCCGGCTAACGAAAAAGGATTTATTGTCGGATAAAGAATTTCAGGGTTTTCTCCCGGGCATTGCCCAGTTTGTCTTTAGCTATGACTTTAACCCGGTAAAATCCGCCTTTTTGCAGCCCATCGCGTTCGGCAATATCGATGTTCTGGCCGGTGGCATACTGTTCAAGTGAACCCTCATTGATCGAATAAAAGATTTGGTCAGTGCCACAGTTTGCATCGGTAGCTCCAAAGAACAACCTGGTTCGGGGCGGATAAACGTCATATGACTTACCATCCTTTTTTTTGGAGCCGGTGGCATCAATGCTGAATTTGGCAAATATTTTCGGGGCTTTGTTGTCTACAAAAAAGGAGCTGGATTTGGTCTTTTCCTTGTTGTTGACTTTGTCATAGGATCGGAAGCTGATCTGATGGGAACCCGCCTCTTTCACCGAAATGCCCCGGGAAGAATAGTTTGCCCAGCTTCCATCATCCACCTTGTATTCAATGTTCGACACACCCGATTCCTGATCGCTCGAGTGAAGCTTGATCCTGGTATCCTTATTGATGAAAAGTTGATCAATGGTATGCTTGGGCCTCTCATAGGAGATCTCAGTAGTGGGGGCCTGCTTGTCAAGAAAGACGGTTTTCAGTTGATTTTCCGAAACATTCTTGAGCACATCCTCGGAATGATACCGCACTTTTTTCAAACCCTGCCGGGAGCCAATGGTGAAAGGACTTTGATAAGTCTGATCAAGTTTTGTATGGTTGATGCTGTAGCGGGTGGCTTTGATCTTACTTTGCTTATCATCTGCCTGTATGGCAATTTGGGTACTGGGCGAAATATAATGATGATCGCCCTTGAACTGATCTCCCTGAATTTCAATATCCAATTCCGGGGGAAGCTTGTCAATCTCAAAGGTCATGGTCTGCTTAGAGCGTTTATTTTCTACATTGTCTGAGCAAACATAATGGAGGGTATGCATGCCATTGCTCAGATGATCGACTGTAAGGGGCTTATTGTATGGATGATAGGGATTATCATCAATGTAATACTGCACCTGATCCACACCAGAGAGATTGTCGGTTGCATCGAGAACCAGCTGCCCATTTTCATTGGTCTTGTTATCGCCAACCACCAGTCCCTTTATATCGGCTGTAGGCTCAGGAGGGGTTTCATCGACCCAAAATGTCCTCTGGCCTGCCTTTTCAACATTTCCTACATGATCCACTGCATAATACTTAAGGTTGTATTTATTGTTGGGATCGTTGCTAAACTTCAACCGCTGTTTATAGGCTTCATAGGAACTGCCGTTGACGGAATAGTAAACCTTTTTCACATCGGCCAGTTCATCAGAGGCCTTCAGCTCGACCTGAAGGTTTTTGCCGTAATAAACCTTCTGGTTCGCCAGATATTCAGGGGCAACATCAAATTTGGAGCGGGTTTCGGGCGGAGTTCCGTCGGCATAAACCTCAAAGACCACATCTTTTTTAGGCTTTGCCATTCTACCGGCAGTATCAGCGCACCAGGGAGAGCGGATCGTATTGTAGCCCTCTTCATCAAAATACATGGGATTGGCATAATCCTTGGTTTTTTTACTCTCTAACAGCTGATGGTTTCCGCCCCCGCCTTTTTCGGTTGACATATACAAGTAAACAGGAAGCTCCAGGTTAACAAACAATTTACCATCCGGGCCCACATACTTGCTTTTTTCATGATCCAGCTTCTCCTGCGCCACAGCAGAACTTGCTGCGACCATAACCATTAACAGAAATAACAATTTCACTCGTCTCATAATTTTTATGTTTTTTGTTTTGTACAAAAATGAAGATTCCATATTATGAATTCAATTTTAAGGCATTAGTAAAATGTATACACTCAAGCAATCATCCATTAACAAAATGTATACAGCCTGCAAACATTTATCAGCAATGCCCGCATATAAATGATGATTTATGCGTTTTTGCCATCTCCTTTGTTTTCATCGTCCCTGGGTTCCCGAGGGAAACTCGAGCCTGAATCGCTTTGAGATGGCGAACCTTTGCCATCCTGCTTTTGTTGATTCAGGGCATGATCAATGGCACCTTTCAATGCCTCCCGCTGGGCTTTAAGCTTATTCAATAATTCATCTATATCGACCATTTCTACGGTATTTAATAATTTAAGACAAAGATGGGGCGATATTATATAAAATTAAAAGACAAGGAGTTAACAAAATATATACACTTTGGCGCATTCCCTTATACAATTTATATACACAGACAGATCAGCTTAAGGACACCTTCCAAAAAAGAGCCTCCTTGTATAGAGGAATATTCAAGGATTATAAGGAAAAGGATAGGATTCGAAAATCAAACGGGTAGTAAGCTCATTTAATCTCAAGGGAATTTGCCGGCAATTCTAAACGCAGCGTTCCAGCCATTTCCATAAAAATAACGAGCTAATTTTCAAGAAGTTGCGTCAATTCAATCAAAAAGGGTAAGCAGCTGACGGTAATGCGGGTCATTACTAGCCTTAACCGTTTGAAGGAGGGCTTCTTTCCAGGCTGTAATCGATTCACTTCCTTCATCATCCAATGCCTGAAGGAGTCTTCTTATGCTAGTGACTTCATAGACTTCATAGGCTTTCAGCTTGTCGCTAAAAGCCTTAAGCTTTTGCCACTCTTCCTGGGTAAACTTAAAGTCCATAACAGGAGAAGAAGTTTCAGATCGCTCACCATCCCTTTTCACTTCACCAGATTGAACTCCAGGTAAAATAAACCAGATGGTGGTACCCCCCTCTTTGATAGAATTAATGTGAATCTTTGTTTGATGCGCTTCAAGGGCCATCTTGCAAAAATATAATCCCAGCCCGGTCGAAAAATATGAATTGTTTGGATCACTAGCAAAACCAGGCTGATCAAATAGGTGCTGCTGATCCTCTTTGGACATGCCTATACCGGTATCAGTGATGCTCATTTTAAGTTTTCGTTCATCCCACTGACTTACAACGGTGATACTCCCGCCTGAAGGAGTATATTTAATGGCATTGCCCATCAAATTGACCAGGACCCGCTTTAAGATCTGATAATCAGCCTGAATCCAAATATTGTTGTGGGTTTTGTTGTATAAACTCAACTGTTTTTCACGGCTAAAGACCTCTACCTCGCTAATGGCCTCGCGAACCATCTGATAAATGTTGAAGTTGGTTGTATTGAGCTGAATTTGATCATTTCCGGTCCGATATACATCGAGCGCATTCATCACGATATGCAGCATATAACGGCTATATCTTCGCACCAGATTTTGATACCGCTCATCCTGAGCATCGGCATGGTGAATGATATAATTCAGGGGATTTTTTAAATCATGGACCATCATTCGGGTCATGGCTTCTTTAAAGCGGGAAGCTTCCTCGAGTTTTTCGTTAAAACTTTGCAATTCCTCTTTTTGGTCCGTAATCTGTGTATTTTTTTCCTCCAGCCGGCGATTATATTGACGTTCACGCTGGCGGCTTCTAAGCAGCAAAAAAGTTACAGCCAGAGCTCCGGCAAACCCCACTCCGATGGCGGCCATCAAACGCTGGTTATTTTTAATACGGGCTTTCTGCAACTGATTTTCCCTGCTCAAAAGTTCATTTTTGCGCTCCTTTTGGCGAACCTGATGTTGGGTTTCCAACCGGCTGATTTGTTCGCTCTTTGCTTTATTAAAAAGGCTATCCTGAACCTTTTTGAAGGCCTGATGATAATCCAGGGCCTTTTGATGATGGTTCAACCTTTCATGAGCCATATAAAGGTTCTTATAGGCCTGTTCTTTGCGCTCCAGGGAAGACATCTCCCTGGCCAGACTAAGTTCTTTACGCGAATATTCAATGGCCTCTTGATAGCGATGTCTCACATGGCCGGGGTTATTGAACTCAGAGGCCACCTCGATATGGACCGAAGCCAGGTTACCCAGAGCCAGAGCTACACCATTCCGGACACCCAATTCCTCGAATAAAGCCTTACTTTTTTTAAATGCCTGTATCGCATGGGTAAATTTATTCATATCATTGAGAACGCTGCCTATATTTCCATAAGCCTGGGCCAATCCATAGGTATAATCCATTTTTTGGTAGATATCGCGTACTTTTCGCTGGTTTTCCAACGCCTTTCGATATTGCCCCTGACTCTTAAAGACTATTCCGATATTGCCATAGCTTTTGGCCACGTTGCGTTGGGCGCCTTTGGCTTTGAAGCCTTTCAGGGCCTGCTGAAAATAGGAAAGGGCTTGTTGAAAGTTTTGCTGATGGCGGTGAATGATGCCAATGTTGGTATGGCAGGAAGGGACCAGTGCATCATAATCTGCCTCACGCGCAAGGGTTAAAGCCTTTTGATTGTACTCCAGGGCTTTGGGATAAGCCCCAAGATGGATATGGGTCAAACCACGGGCTAAAAAAGCATGGGCAAGAGAATGTAATTGATCTGATTGCCTGAACAACGGAATGGCTTTGCGATAATGGGCTTCCGCCTGTTGGTAATCCCCCTGGATGTCACTGATATCGCCCAACATTTTGAGAAAATGGGCTTTCTCAGTGGTCTTCTCCTGTTTTTTGGCCAATTCCAGCCCACGGGTGGCAAAATGACGGGCCGTATCCGGATCGGTATACATGAAATGCTGACCCAAACGGTCTAGCAAATCTATCTTTACCGTATCCTGTTTGGTCTGACCCAACTCATAGACCAGGCTGTCAGAATTAACCGCACCCGTTTCCCAAACAATACCCAATAAAATCAAAAAAATAATTCCGTATCGTTTCATATCTTAAACTTTATGAACTCGCGTGTACCCATTCAAAGCATTTCCCCCTTGTTCCTGTAGAGAAATACCCTGGTTCCTAATGCACTAAAGCGACATCAAATGGGTAACCAGGTTATCGTTGCGCGTCAGGCCCATCTTTTTGCGTAAACGGGATCGGGCAATCCTTATGCTGTGTGGCTCCTGAAATGTTATGGCCGCTATATCCTTCGTTCTCAGGTTCAATTTCAAAAAGGTACTCAGTTTAATCTCGGCCGGGGTTAGATCGGGATATTTATCCAAAAGGTGGTCGATGAAATCGGGATGGGTTTGCTTAAAATAGAGTTCAAATTGTTCCCAACTCTCATCTTTTGTATTAAGATTAATTTCATGGATCATCGAAGAAATGATTTGCTTACCGGAAGCATTTTCTTCCGAAATCTGCTGATCCAGATCCTTAAGTTTCTCCACCAATTTAATATGAAACTCATTATTCTTGGTCAGGCGCATGGTGGTATTCATCAGCTCCTGATTTTTAAGCTCAAGATTCTTGCTGTAGGCTTTGGACAGCATCAGCATAGATCGGACCCGGGCAATGACTTCGGCGGGCTCCAGGGGTTTTCTGATGAAATCCACCACACCAGCATCAAATGCTGTCTGTAAATGATCTACGGAAGTCATCACACCGGTAATCATAATAACAAGTATATCGCGGGTTTGCTTATCATTTTTCAAACTCCGCACGACTTCCAAACCGGATATACCAGGTAATTCCCAGTCAATAAGGATCAAATCAGGCTGCTTTTCCCGGGCAAGACGCAAGGCCGTTTCTCCATCAAGCGACTGATAAAAGCAATAATGATAACCCTGACGCTCAAAATTTTCGACAATAGCTGACGGAATTTTGGGATCATCGTCGGTGATAAGTATTTTGTAGTCTCCTGTCATATCATTACCAAGCTTTTCAAATAATGAATGAAAAGCAGGTTCGGCAGATTTATAAATGAAAACAGATGCTCAAATCGTATCTCACCTTTGTGCAATAATAATAATTCTGGGTATTTTTTCGGAGCAACAAGATTAGCAATTCCAAATTTTTTTGACCAAAAGCATTTATGAAAATGTAAAGAACAGGTAGGAGGGTATAATTTTATAGCAGTATGAAAACCAGCTCCACTTTGAAAAAGCAAATGGAAAAAACTGTCATTCAGCCAAAAATTCAAGCCCGCTCGTAAAATTTTAGCAAATGATCTAAGAAAAATTTGGAGTATTCATACAATAATATTATATTTGCAATCGCTTTAACAGACGAACCGAAAAAATAATTGACAATATATTGCGGGGTGGAGCAGTTGGTAGCTCGTTGGGCTCATAACCCAAAGGTCGCAAGTTCGAGTCTTGCCCCCGCTACTTTTAAAGCCTGACGCGGATTCGCGCCAGGCTTTTTTATTTCCATGAAGGAGGACCTCTTGAAAGCCTTACACTTTATATATACCTGCTTTTAAGATGCCTTTCCTGGTTTCATCGAATGTTTCCTTGATCATGAAAATCACACTGGTAAACAGTAACTTTGAACCACCAATTTTTCGCAATCGGTTTTCACCAGTTTGGAAAAAATAAGACCGTTACCCAAATTCAGGGTTACCACAATGCTTATATTGTTAAAGATGATATTGAGACAGGTGTTTTAAAAAGCATCCCCTTGTGGTTGTTTGGATTTCTATATTAATCATTCCAACAGGTTGCAAGCCAATTCATGCGGTTCATCAACAGATTTTACCTGCTCGAAGACAGGTATTTCACTGCTCCCCGCTACTTTTAAAGGCGGGGAAGGCTATTTTTTTATTTCCCTAAGCATGGAAGCGAATTTTTGCATTATTTCGCATTTTACTGAAAATATTTATCTCTTCCGCAAAGGGATTGTAAAATGAAAGTGGCTGCCATTTCCCGGCTCACTTTCCACCCAAATATTGCCGCCGTGCTTCTCCACAAAATCTTTACAAAGCAACAATCCCAGACCGGAGCCCTTCTCATTGGCCGTTCCCTTGGAGGTGACGGAATCTGTGTGAAAAAGTCTCCTTTTTGTTGCTGCGTCCATACCCACACCGTCATCGGAAACAACAACCCTGGCATGATCTCCCTTTGTTTCCCCACTTATCTCTACTGTCCCGGTTGTATGGGTGAATTTGATGGCATTTGAGATAAGGTTGTACAGGATGGATTGAAGCATGTTTTTATCCGCATGAACGTCTATGTCAGGCAACTGAGTGTAATCGAGGGCAATTGATTTTACCCTGGCTGAACCTTCCGCCACTCCAACTGCCTGCTCAACAGCTTCCTTCAGTCTTATGGTCTTCGGTTCAAATTTTATCTGCCCGGTTTGAGACTGGGCCCAGCTCAGCAAATTTTCAGTTAAGGTAAGGGTGTTTTGGGCTGAATCGTGAATGTGTCCGATCAGTTTTTTTGACTGGGTGGTGTCATAATGGCTTTTGTTTTTCAACATAAGTCCCGACAGGCCCAGGATTGTATTAAAGGGTGATTTGAGATCGTGGGCAATGACAGAGAACAGTTTGTCTTTGGTGGCATTGAGATCTTCCAGCCTTTGTGTCCGTTCCTTCAGAAGCCGGGTTTGCTTTGCGACATGCCTTCTCAGGGTCCTGGTCCATAAAAACAGAAGGGCTATTGCAAGCAGGAGGGGGATCAACCCAATCCCCACATAG
>CAJXLK010000007.1 GCA_913055635.1 uncultured Bacteroidota bacterium | reverse complement strand
TTAAAACCAAAACAAATTATTCACATGGTATCGAAAAATGGTATACTTTTGAACTGAAATACTGGTATACTTTTCAATTGAAATTTGGTATGGTTTTCAACCGGTATATACACAAAACCGAATAAGTAGAGACATTCAGCGAGCTTTTCAAAATCTGATAGAGGATAATCTGGATCATCTCAATGATTGGCTTCAACAAACCGCCAGAAAGGACCCTAAACATGCTCTGGATGTCATTATGAAGTTGGCGGAATTTGTGGTTCCCAGAAAATCGAACCTGTCAATTGACAAGATGAGTGAGAGCGAACTGGACGCCATTGTCGAACACCTCAAAAATAACGAATCATGAGCAAGACAGACAAAAAAGAGTTTGCCCGATTTGCCCTTAAATATGGTTATAGCAAGGCCCGGGAGATGACAAAGAAGGAGGTCAATCCTATCGATGTTGTGGTGATCCCGGATAGGGTTTATAATGCCCCCAGCAAACGGGAGCAGTGGGAGTCAGAATATAACCAGAATTACCCAAAGGGTTCAGGCCAGTGCAGGGTGTTCATCTCTGAGTCCGATTCCAAACTTTAAGCAATTCACGGCCCAGCCGTTCTTTATAAAGAGCTTACTGAGCTCCAGTTTTTTTGATGTTCTTCCATGTTCGAGACTGCTAGTGGTTACTGCGGTACCGTTGGCAGTCTTTTTATGAATTAAACCTTAAAGATCTAATTAAGAGGCATGTTATATATAATTTCTAATTATTTTATTGCATTTACTTGATATTTAGCTAAATATTCTTATATTTGAAAAATATAGACGCCTTTATAAAATTGTTAAGAATGATGTGGATTTAATTAAGATAGAAGTTATTAGAACATTTTAAGGTTTGTTTTCGTTTAATGTTAAAGAATCTTGTGGTTATGGGTACAGATGACAAAATACAATCCACAATTAATGCCATTTTGTATGTACTGCAAAAGCTTGGAGGGCGTGGTGATTTTCACAGGATTTTTAAGGTGCTCTATTTCGCTGATCAAAAGCATCTTACCCGGTACGGCTCATTAATAAATGACGATAAGTATATTGCCATGAAAAACGGGCCTGTACCCTCTATGGCTTATGATATTTTAAAAGCATTAAGAGGGGAAGGATTGTTAATCAGCCATAAGACTGATTTTGAACCTTATTTTAATTTGATTTCTAGTTATGAGGTTGAATCAAAGAAAGAGTTTGATGTTGATGAATTGTCAGAATCAGAGATAGCTTGTATTGACGAATCCATAGAAGAAAATGGGAGGCTAAATTTCAACCAACTTACAGACAAATCTCATGATAAAGCATGGGAGAAATCTTCTGAGGATTGTGAGATGAAAATAGATGATATTGCAGATGCTGGTGGTGCAAACAAAGAAATGGTCCAATATATAAATGAAATTATTGAAAATCAGAAGGCAGCTTTTCAATGACCATTTCAGAGAGTCCATCCTCGAAACCTTCTTCAATAAGTTCCCTTGAAAATATAGAGGTAGGGCAAGTTCTTAAAATGCATGTGCAAGACACAACACCTCCTAAAGAAAAGAGATTTATTGTTATAGGATTTTCTCCTGATGAGACACTTCTCGCTACTGTGTATATCAATTCGAATATTAATGAAAGGATTAATTGGAGTGCTGAACAGCAAGCATTACAAGTTGAATTTAATTCTGATGGAAGAAACTATTTGAACAAGAAATCATACATAGACTGTTCAAAATTAACAGAGAGAAAGACTGAAGATATCGGATCTGTAATAGATAGTAACCCAGAAGCTATTATCGGATATTTATCTGAAGCTGATTATGAGCGTATTGCAGAAGCTATAAGATCAGCTCCAACTATAAAAGGAAAGTATAAGAAAAAATATGGACTTTATGATTAACGGCAATTATTATTCATATTTTGACAAAATGCTACTGCCAATAATTCGTTGACCCTCTTTTTTATTCTCCAACATCCGGGCCTAACAAATTATACTTTCAAAAATACCAAAATAAAGCCAAATTTCAGATTCTGACCCTGAAACGGTTTTTTGGTCATCCGAGGGGCCAGTTAGCTACACAGCTTAAAATTTTGACGGAAGTTTTAAAGAAATCGGTCAGGTTAGTGGCTGAAGTTGCCGGGGTAAAGTAATTCCATCCAATTAAGCATAAAATTTAATTACATTTCAAGGGCATTGTTTGCAAAACCGTTTGCAATAAAAAAGAGCTACAAAACTTAATTTGTAACTCTTTGATTTTCAAGTGGGCCCAGTTGGACTTGAACCAACGGCCACCTGATTATGAGTCAGGTGCTCTAACCAACTGAGCTATGGGCCCGTATATATCCTCTGTGTTTGTGCCCATTTCAATGCCTCTAACCAATCCCGCGCATCGCGGGATACTGATAAAACTACGGAATCACAGATTCCTTGTTTTATGGCACTGAGCTATAGGCCCTTATAGAATTCGGGTTCCTGAATTTGCCGCCACACCGTTTTGAGTGTTATATGATGAAATCATGGATTTCTCTCATTGGGGCAAATTAGGGGTGCAATATTAATACATTGTGGCCAAATTCGCAACTGTTTGGCCACAATTTATTCCAACTTAGGTAACGTTTTCAGCATCAGGTCAAGTACGTTGTGGACGTTCTGATTGAAGATCTCCAGGATCTCTTGCCAGGTGACCGGTTGCTCATCTTCCCGCCAGCAGTCGTAGTCGGTGCTCATGGCTATGGTGCCGTAGGGCAGTCCCAACTCATTGGCCAGGACCGCTTCGGGGGCAATCGACATGTTGATCACATCGGCCCCCCAGCTTCTGAACATCCTCGACTCGGCTCGGGTGGAAAAGCGCGGGCCTTCAATGGTGATCACCGTGCCGGTGGTGTGGTGTTTGAGGTTCAGCTCGCCGGCTGCCTCGATCAGCTTTTGGCGGATCGTCTGCGAAAAAGGGTCGGCCATCGGGGTATGTTTCATGTCGCCCGGTGAAAAGCTTTCGTGAAAGGTTACCTTGCGGTGGCGGGTGAAGTCAATGAACTGGTCCAGGATCACCAGGTCGCCCCGCTCAATCTCTTCCCGCAGGCTGCCGGCCGCAGTGGAGGTGAGCACATAGTCGCAGCCCATATGGTTCAAGGCATATATGTTGGCCCGGTTGTTGACCTGTGTCGGGGGTATGGTGTGTTTCTTGCCATGGCGCGAGAGAATCACCACTTCCGTGCCTTCTATGGTCCCGGTGGTCAACGGGGAACTGGGCTCGCCATAAGGCGTATCCAGTTCTACGGTTTCAGGATTTTTCAAAATGGCGGGATCTTCCAATCCCGATCCTCCAATGATTCCAACTTTTGCCATATGTTAATCTTTGCGGATTCTACAATTTGGAGCTTTCTCCTCCAGTTTAATTCACAAAGCAGAAAGGTCACCCATCTTCTGTAGGTTTGAAATGGCTGTGCATCGAAGGCTCAACCTTTACCGCTCAGCCGATCACGTTGAAGTATTTGAGCAGGACCTCGCCGGCCTCGTCCAGGTCCCGGCCAAAGGTCAGTATTCCTTCCTTGTGCCCGCCCATGATAATGATCTTTTCGATGCGGACTTCCCTTTGTTCCATCAGCCGCTTGATCTCATGAGCCATATCCGGGGTGCCGAAGGGCACTTCCGGATCGGTCGTGGGCAGCTTGTTCTTAAGCATTTTCCACAACCGTTCATGATGGATATGAATCACGGCGTTGACGGCCGGATCGGATTCGTAGACGGCCGCGTGGGTTAGCGATTCGGAGCTGGCTTTTACCTTGCCCGAACATTTGACATAGTTTTTGTCGATATCGTAATCGATTACCTTCGCATAGTGATCCTTTTGCAGGTCCTCATGCTTGCCCGTTTCAGAACCTGTAATGTAAAACCTCCTCGTGTTTTCCTCCCGCATACTAACATTGCCGAAGCCAATGCCTTCTTCGTCCATGCCCAGCAACTCCAGCTCGTGAAGCTTTTTGCGCCAGCTGTTGAGGTTGTTGAAGTTTTTCTTGGCGAAGGTAAAAGACTTCTTTTCCCAGTCGCATTCGAACTTGATGTAGCCTTCCTCTTGTGTCATGATTCAAACAGTTTATCTATTGCTTTTTTTTCGGGTTTACACACTCCTTTTTCGGTAATCAGGGCGGTGACGTAACCGGCCGGGGTTACGTCGAAGCCGTAGTTGGCCACCGGGCTGTTATCGGGGGTAATCAGCACCTTCTGGACATGGCCGTTGGCGTAGCCCTGCATGTATTTGACTTCTCTTTCATGGCGTTGTTCGATGGGGATATCGCGAACCCCGTCGGATAAGTTGCGGTCGATGGTCGAGAGGGTCAGGGCGGCATAGAAGGGCACGCGGTTATCTTTGGCGGCGAGGGCCTTCAGGTACGTCCCGATTTTGTTGGCCACATCGCCGGTTATGGTGGTTCGGTCGCTGCCCACCAGCACCATGTCGACCATTCCTTTCTGCATCAACAATCCGCCGGTGTTGTCGGCAATGATCGTATGGGGTACCCCGTGCTGTTCCAGCTCCCAGGCCGTCAGCCGGGCTCCCTGGTTGCGGGGCCGCGTTTCATCGACCCACACATGCACCGGTATGCCCTTGTCGTGGGCCCGGTAGATGGGTGCGGTGGCCGTGCCGTAATCGACCGTCGCCAGCCACCCGGCGTTGCAGTGGGTGAGGATGTTGACCGGCTCGCCGTTCTTCTGCCGCGAGAGCTCTTCAATCAAAGATACACCATGCTCACCGATCAGCCGGCAATTCTCAATCTCCCGGCGCTTCAACTCCTGGGCCACCTCCAATGCCTTCCGGCGGGCTTCCTCCAAACGCCCGATCCCCTGAAGCGCCTCCAACTGCTGGTCAATGGCAAAAGATAAATTGACCGCCGTGGGCCGCGCCCGACGCAAATGACTGGCCGACTCCTTTAACCGATGCTGCCACCCCTCCTCCTGCCGCTCTTCCATCAACGTCAGGTAAATGCCAAAAGAAGCAGTGACCCCGATCAACGGCGCACCACGAACCACCATCTCTGATATGGCCCAGTACGCATCCTGATGGGTAGTCAAATCCCTGATGATGAACTTGAAAGGCAGATGGCGCTGGTCAATCACCTGTACCAGCCCTTGTTCCTTATGCCATATGGTTTGATAATCTTGCTGATCAACCCGCATATATGTCCTTTTTAATCTTCCAAAAATTAATAAAAAAATATGGTAAACACACAAATTAAACTATTTTTACCTGCCAAACCAATGAACCTATGGCACACAATATCGACCATATAGATTGCATCATTTTTGACCTGGGTGGGGTCATCCTTAATATCGATCCTTTTCGAACGGTCGAACAAATGCAGCAGCTTGGTATCCGCAATTTTGAGGCCGTTTACGCGCATCTCAAACAAAATCAGACCCTTAATGACCTGGAACGGGGCCTGATCTCCCAGCGTACGTTCCTTGACCGAATCAAGAGCGATAGTGGCGTTGACCTGTCCGATGAACAGGTGCTCAGGGCCTGGAATGCCCTTCTGCTTGATTTTCCCCGCGAAAGGATTGCCCTCCTGAAGCGGTTAAAGGAAACCGCCCGTTTCCGCACCTTTTTGCTGAGCAATACCAATGCCATTCATTACCAGGTGTATACCCGCATGCTGCAGGATCACCACTCGGTTCAGGGTTTGGAAGAACTTTTCGACAAGGCTTACTTTTCCCATCAGTTGCACATGCGCAAGCCTGACGCGGAAATATATGAATATGTGCTGAAGGACGCCCGCATGGATCCCCGGCGCACCCTCTTTATAGATGATGCCCTGGCCAATATCGAGGCCGCCCGGAAACTGGGTATAAGCGGTTATCACCTGACCGACGGGGCCTCCATCACCGATCTTTTTCCGGAACACTTAATAGCCAGATAGATTCCAGCTTACCGGTGTCACGCATTTGATAAAGCTTGACCAACGCCTGCTGTTTTTTGTCATAGGTCTTGACCGTTACCCGGTACAGGTTGTCGCGGTGCAAGATTTGTGCCGGGTAACCCTGGTCTTTGAGTTGCCGGCGGAACTCCCGTGCGTTTTCATGACGTTTGAAACTGCCGGCCACCAGGTAATAGGTGCTGGTGTCCTTCTTTTCCTCATACATCAGTGCCCGCTTTTTGTCGGTCATTTTATCGATCACCCGGTCCATTTGAGCATCTTTTTGCTTTTGCTGCGATGTTTTTTGTTTTTCCGGTGAGGCATTTGCGCGGGCCTCTGCCTGTTCTTTTTGCTTATTGGGCGAAACACCGGTTTTGTCTTTTGCCTGGGGTTTTTGTTTTTCGGGGGAACCACCCGCCCCGGCTTTTTTCTGGTTCTGCTGCCGGTTTTGCGCCCTTTGGCTTTCAGTCTCTTCCTGTCTTTGCTGCCATTTATGGATGAGATAATCGTAGAAGCCGGTGTACCAGCCGGCATAGCCCACCAGCAGAAGGAATATCCCCAACAGGGTAAACCAGATGGCTTTTTTGCGGGATGATTTTTTGGGTGGGGGAGGGGGCGGCGTTGAACCGGTACCTGCCGGTCCTGAACGGGGCGGTTTGTGGCTGGTTGAACCTGACCCGCGGGCTTGACTGGTGGATGAACCGCTAGTGGCGCCCCGCGATGTTGATGAACCAGCAGAAGCAGGCTGGCCTGTGGCTGAAGAAGAGGATTCCCCTGAACGGGTCGATTCCTTTGAAGGAGTGGATCCTGTTGAGGAAGTCGATTCTGCTGAAGGGGCCGATCCTGCTGACGAGGCCGATTGATCACCAGGGGGCCCTGAAGGTGTGCCCTTGGATTCGGAGGACGTTGAACCGGATTCGCCCGCACCGGCACCCGTTGATCCTTCCCTGGAAAAGACAGAATCCCCCGAGCCTGATGCCCGTTGATCCTTTTCCCGCGCTTTGCCTTTGCCCGGTCTCCCCGAGCCGCCCTCCAGCTCAAAAGGTTCGGCACTGATCTCCTCAAATCCAAGGTTGTCTTCCGCCTTTAAGGATTGCTCGAATTGTATGACCCCTTCCACATCTTTCTTTAAGGTGCCGAAATCTTTTATTTCAACCTTTTCATGCTGATTGAGTTCACCCTGCACCGCATCAACGTACTCGCGGATCTTTTGCCGGGCTTCTTCGATACCGGTGTTTTCCCTTTGGGCGATCTCCCCCGCCAGTATCTCGTCGGCATCTTCAGTAACCCCCGGATCAAAACGCACAATTTTGCGCGGAGGCTCAATGACCTTGCGGTCTTCGGCAATGGAAGCCGACCTGAACTCTGCAATTAAACTCCCCAGGCCCGGAATGACCAGGCCTTCCCTTCGGGTTAAAAGATCTCTTATGATGAAGGCAATATCCAAGGTGCTGATTTTATATGCGCTTTGAGCAAATATAGGTAAAATTTTGTATTTGAAATGTTTTGGAAAAGGTTTAAGGATAAATTGTCTCCCGCTGGAATCAATATTGGCGTAAAAATTATACCTTTAATCCCTGAAATAAGAGCAACTAAAACAACTACCGATTATGGCCAAGAAAATACTGGTTACCGGAGGAACCGGCTACATCGGATCGCATACCGCAGTGGAATTGATCAACGCGGGTCATGATGTAGTGATCATAGATAACCTGTACAATTCGGACCGCAGTGTTTTAGAGGGGATTCAAAACATCACCGGCTACCGGCCCGAATTTCATCAGATCGATCTTTGTGAGCGGGACAGGCTGGAGGCCTTTTTTGCCGGGCGAAAGGATATTGCCGCTGTGATTCATTTTGCCGCCTATAAGGCGGTGGGCGAATCCGCCGAAAAGCCGCTGATGTACTACCGCAACAACATCGTTTCCACCCTGAACCTGTTGGAAGCCATGATCGGCAACGGCGTTAAGCCCATTGTTTTTTCCTCTTCCTGCACCGTCTATGGTCAGCCCGATGCCTTGCCGGTGGATGAGAACGCCCCGGTCAAGGAACCGAGTTCGCCTTATGGCAACACCAAGCAGATCAATGAGCAGATGATCCGTTACACGGTTGAAGCGGGCAATCCGTTAGGGGGCATCTCCCTTCGGTATTTCAATCCCATCGGGGCCCACCCTTCGGCCCAAATCGGGGAAGCCCCCCAGGGGATTCCCAACAACCTGCTGCCCTATATCACCCAGACCGCTTTGGGCATCCGTGAGCAGTTGAAGGTTTTCGGCAATGATTACAATACCTCCGACGGCACCCCGATCCGCGATTACATCAATGTGGTGGATCTCTCGCGCGCCCACGTGGTGGCCGTTGAAAGGCTGATGAATGGCCACAACCGGCAGGGATACGAGTTCTTTAATATTGGTACCGGCCGCGGCCATACCGTCCTCGAAGTGATCGAGGCTTTTGAAAAGGCCACCGGCCAAAAGATCAACTACCAGATCGTGGGCCGGAGACCCGGTGATGTGGAAAAAGTTTATGCCGACACCACCTATGCCAACCAGGAGCTGGGATGGAAAGCCCATAAAACCCTGGAGGAAACCCTGCTCTCTGCCTGGAATTGGGAAAAAGCCTACCGTAAAAACATCAAAGCACAATAAATCAAGCTAAAATGGACAAAAGCATTTTAATAACCGGAGGAGCCGGCTTCATCGGCTCTCATACCGTTCGCCAGTTCGTCACCCGCTACCCCGGCTATCGGATCGTTAACCTCGATAAGCTCACGTATGCCGGCAACCTGGAAAACCTCACCGATATTGAGGATGCCCCCAACTACCACTTCGTACGGGGCGACATCTATGACGCCGCATTTTTGAAGGAGCTCTTTGAACAGTATCGGTTTGACGGGGTCATTCACCTGGCGGCTGAATCACACGTTGACCGCTCCATCTCCGATCCCAACGAGTTCATCAAGACCAATGTGATGGGCACGGCCAACCTGCTGAATGTGGCACGCAGCCATTGGGAAGGAAATTTTGAGGGCAAGCTCTTCTACCACATCTCTACCGATGAGGTCTATGGATCGCTGGAAGAAGGCGGCTATTTCACCGAAGACACCCCCTACGATCCGCGCAGTCCTTATTCGGCTTCGAAAGCCAGCTCAGACCACCTGGTCCGGGCTTATTACAACACCTATCAGTTGCCAATGGTCATCTCCAATTGCTCCAACAATTACGGGCCTAACCAGTTCCCCGAAAAGCTGATTCCGCTTTTTATCAACAACATCAAAAATAACCGCGCCCTGCCGGTTTACGGCAAAGGCGAAAATGTGCGTGACTGGCTCTATGTGGAGGATCATGCCCAGGCCATCGACCTGATCTACCATCAGGGACGCATCGGCCATACCTACAACATCGGCGGCGACAACGAGTGGCGCAACATCGATCTGATCCGCAAGCTCTGCGAGATCATGGACCGTAAGCTGGGTCGCAAACAGGGCGAATCGGCCCAACTGATCTCCTTTGTCAAGGACCGTGCCGGCCACGACCTGCGTTATGCCATCGACTGCTCCAAACTTAAAGATGAACTGGGTTGGCGCCAGCAGGTGACCTTCAGCCAGGGCCTGGAGAAAACGGTTGACTGGTACCTGGAAAACCAGGAATGGCTCAATCATGTCTTAACCGGCGAGTATGAAGAGTATTACCGGAGGCAGTACGTGGAAAGATGAAGAAATGATTAAATGCGTAAATGATTAAATAAAAAAGCGCTAAGCGGAAGCCGGTCCCTTAGCGCTTTTTGTTATCTTTTGTTCTTCCATTCAATCATTCACTCATCTCTTCATGATTGTCTCATTCACTCATTTTATCCTTTCTTCCTCATTGTCTCATTCACTTATTGTCTCATTTCCTCACTCAACCGTCACGCTTTTGGCCAGGTTGCGGGGTTGATCTACGCTACAGCCTCTGAGAACTGCGATATGATAGGAGAGCAGCTGCAGGGGGATCACTGTAAGCAGGGAGGCCAATGATTCCAGTGTGGGAGGAACTTCCAGCACATGGTCGGCCATCTCCTTGATGGTGGTGTCGCCTTCGGTGACCAGGGCAATGACTTTGCCTTTGCGGGCTTTGATCTCCTGGATGTTGCTGACGATCTTGTCGTATGATTTATCCTGCAGGGCAATGACCACCACCGGCATGTTTTCGTCAATCAGGGCGATGGGTCCGTGCTTCATTTCGGCCGCCGGATAACCTTCAGCGTGAATGTAAGAGATTTCCTTGAGTTTGAGGGCCCCTTCCAGCGCCACAGGGAATGAATAACCGCGGCCCAGGTAAAGGAAATTGGTGGCGTCTTTATAGAGCCCGGCCAGCTTTTCAAATTCCTCGTTGTACTGAAGCATGTTTTCAATCTTCCCGGGCACATCCGAGAGCTCCTGGATCAGCTTTTGGTAGGTCTGATCATCCAGCTGGCCGCGTTTTTTGCCCAACATGATGGCCATCATGGCCAGTACTGTAACCTGGGCGGTAAAGGCTTTGGTGGAAGCCACCCCTATTTCGGGGCCGGCGTGGGTATAGACCCCGGCATCTGTTTCGCGCGGAATGCTTGAGCCCACCACATTACATATACCCAGAACCGTGGCGCCGGCTTCTTTGGCCTGCTGGATGGCAGCCAGCGAGTCGGCCGTCTCTCCGCTCTGGCTGATGGTGATCACCACATCGTCGCTGTTGATGATGGGGTTGCGGTAACGGAACTCCGAGGCGTATTCGACTTCCACCGGGATGCGGGCCAGGTCTTCAATCAGGTATTCGCCGATCAGCCCGGCATGCCAGGAGGTGCCGCATCCGAGGATGATGATGCGTTTGGCTTTTTCCAGGGCCGGCAAGACCGTATGGAGCCCCCCCAGCGAGATCTTGTCGCGCTCGGCCGATATCCTTCCGCGGAAAGTATCTTTGATGGAGCGGGGCTGCTCAAAGATCTCCTTGAGCATGAAATGGGGATAACCGTTCTTTTCGATGTCGCCGATCTCCATGTCCAGCTTTTGAACTTTGGGGGTCAGCTTATCGTTCTTGATGGTTTTCAGCACCAGTTCATCCCGCCCGAGAATGGCCACGTCATTGTCGTTGAGGTAGATAACGCTTTTGGTGTGCTCGACAATGGGGGTGGCATCGGAGGCCAGGAAATATTCATTTTCACCCACCCCGATCACCAGGGGGCTGCCGCGGCGGGCTGCTATCATCTTGTCGGGTTCATCCTTGCAAAGGATGGCCAGGCCATAGGCGCCAATGGCTTTGTGCAGGGCAAGGCGCACGGCTATCTCTGCAGATACCTGGCCTTTCAGGTAGATGTATTCCATCAGGTTGGCCAGTACCTCGGTATCGGTCTCGGTCTTGAAGATGTATCCGCGGTCTTCCAGCCGCTTTTTCAACCGGCCGTAATTCTCGATGATGCCGTTGTGGATGAGTGTGAAATGCCCACTCATGCTGGTATGGGGGTGGGCATTGATGTCATTGGGCTCACCATGGGTTGCCCAGCGGGTGTGGCCTATGCCGATGTTGCCCGAAGTGTTGAACTGACGGGCATACTCATCGAGATCACCTACTTTGCCCTTTTTCTTGATGATGGATATGTTGTTTTCCCCCTCCAGCAGGGAAACCCCCGCAGAGTCATATCCACGGTACTCAAGACGCTTTAGCCCGTTGATCAAAATGGGATAAGCTTCTTTGTTGCCAATATAACCGACTATTCCGCACATAGCAATTAAGGTTTATAGTATCTTATTCGAAGCCTCACGGCTGTTTTTTTCCCGGTTCCACGAAGGATCAGGTGACCGGGTTCGGTCTGATAGTTTTTGGTATGCAGGTAAAATTCATTGCCGACATCCCCGTTGATGTAAGCCTGGATATAACTGGTGATGTTGCAGCTGTAATAATTGGGATCCTTGCGGTAAGACCCGTCAAAGAAAGTGTTGTTGGAAATGTTCACGTAGTTCGTGTCGTTGGTGTAAGTATACATGCCCACCTCCTGCGGGAACAGGAAATCCTTGTACTGCCTGTACGGACTTAACTGAACTTCCGCCCGTGCCAGGAAATTGCTGTCTTTTTGGAACTTTTCCCGAACTTCCCCGGGAATGGAAAATTTGACCCGGGTCCCGGCCAGCCCGTCGACCAGCAGGATGCTGTCGCTTACAGCCGTGTCGTTTTTCAGGAACTGGTTCACATTGATGTCGGGATCAGTGGCTGCCTCGTAATTGTGATCATAGGTGTTGAAGCGGATGGAGGAGGAGGCAATGGGATACTCCAGGGTGTCGGGTTCCTCCGATGAGCCCTCCTTCTTGTAGGCCAGCTCCATCTTCGTGGTGTCGTTGGTCAGGGCAATCTTGTTGAGAAAGCCCTGGTCCTGATATTCCATTTCAGCATATATACCGGGGAAGAAAGCCCTGAAGTCGCTTTGACTGGCCATGGTGGTGTCGTCGGCTGAGGCCAGGAATTCGGCAAACTCCTGGGTCAGGGTGATCTTGATCAATGAATCGCCCAGGATCTCAGCTGACTCCGATATAAGGTCCTGCTCCGAGTAAAATGCCCCCGGATCGGTGGTGCTGTAATAGGGGTTGTTGATCGTCAGGTCCGTGTTTATCTTGTAAATGTTGAACTCGGCGTTGGATACCTGGCCGTAGCGTTCCTTCACCTTGAAATACAGGTCGGCCCCCACTGCCACCAACGTGTCGCCGGCAAAATTGATCGAGTCGCTCTTGTTGATCTGAGAGATGAAACTGGCTTTAAACTTCCCGAAATGAGGCCCTTCAAACCCGCCGATCAACAAATCGGAGTAGCTGTTGATGAAGCTGCGCTGATCGAAAAAATGATAAAGCGTTGAAAATGAATCGGTTCGAACCAGCTGGGTCTTCATTTCAAACGTGGTATCGTATTTGGCTGCCACACTGTCGTCGGGGTGCATGATTTTCTGGCCAATCTCATCCGGGCCTTTCTCACACCTGTTGAACCCTGCAAATATGATCATCAGGGCGAAGGTTAACCTAAGGGTAGGCTTCATGTTCCTTCTCTTCACAAATTCTCTGGGTGATAGATCCATAAAATTATTCGCTTATGATTTGGTCGTAAAAATTGGAGTAGGCTTCAATGTACTGATCTTCTGGTTGATAGTCTAAGCTGGGCTTTTTGATTTGATTGATGTAGCTATCCAGATCGGGGTGAATCGTTTCACTGCCTTTGATCACGGCATCGGAATGATCGATGGCCAGTTTGCTGAGGTTCACGTAATCGGGATTGTCTTTGATTTTTTTCAGGTCCTTATTGGTGATGCCTTCTATTTTAAGTTTGTCTTTGAACTCTTTGCGCAGGGGTTTGTCGAACTCATCATTGTAGACGGAATAAACCACTTTGGAATTGGCATAGAGGGGATCTTCGTTGTAGGACTTTTTCAGGTAGAGGGGTACCAGCGAGGTGAACCACCCGTGGCAATGTACAATATCGGGGGTCCAGCGCAATTTTTTAACCGTCTCGAGCACGCCCCGGGCAAAAAAGATGGCGCGTTCGTCGTTGTCGGAGAAGAATTCGCCGTTTTCGTCCTGTAATGTGTATTTCCGGTGAAAATAGTCCTCATTGTCGATGAAATAAACCTGCATGCGGGCCGATTGGATGGAAGCCACCTTGATGATCAGGGGGCGGTCGGTATCATCAATGATCAGGTTCATGCCGGAGAGGCGGATCACTTCGTGGAGCTGGTTTCTTCTCTCGTTGATGCTTCCGTATTTGGGCATGAAAGTTCTGATCTCTTTGCCTTTTTCCTGAATGCCCTGGGGGAGGTAACGTCCTGTGCGGGACATTTGTGTTTCAGGAAGGTAGGGTGTTATTTCCTGCGATATGAAAAGTACCTTGGTTTTTTCCATCAGTCGTCAGATTGGTTAAAGAAAAAGCTCCCGCAAAATTAGTAAAATTATTCTTATTTACCAATAATTAAGCTTTTTTAGGGAAGTGTAAAGCAGTCGGTTACCGGGGTAAAGCAGTCGTTATACCCCGCAGGCCTGTATGGGTTTCACCAGTACCTCAAGTGGTAGGCGCTGTCCCAGAAGAACCATTCATATTGGGCTGAGCGGATGAACAGGTTTTTCATGCTTTCGCGGGTGGCTGGGGTGTTTTCTCCGGCCAGCTCCTGGAGCAGCTCCTGCAGGCGCCGGGTGGTCTGGTCGAATTCGGCTCCCGAATAGGTGTCGATCCATCTTTGGTATTTGTTGGGCTGTTGAGCGATCCGGTAGATGTGCACGGCCACCTGGTTGTAAAGGGAGAAACAGGGAAGCAGTGCTGCCAGGGCTTCGGGGAAACTTTTATAGGCAGCCGTTGTCAGCAGGAAATTGGCATACGCTTCAGTGGAAAGGGCAATGTTTTGGGCTTGCTGTATCCGGAACTGCTCGATGAACTGTTGGTGCAGCTCCCGTTCAATCTCCAGGCCTTCTTTGGCGAAAGCAATGAACTCCAGCAGCAGACTATGATCTGGTGCTTTGGCGGCCAGTGCAGCCAGGGCCCTGGAGTATTCGCCAATGTAATGAACATCCTGGCTGACATAAAACCGGAAGCGGTCTTCCGAAAGGGTCCCGGCTGCCAGCTCCTGGTTGAATGGGTGCTCGATGATTTGTTGATAAATGGGTTTGACCGCTTGTTCCAATTCGTTGAGATATTCCATGATCGGCTTTTTTATGGGTTTGTGCTATGGCTTGCTGTGATGAATGGTTTCTTTTTATGTGATTGATTTGTGTTGAACAATCGTTCCTGTTGGTTGTGAAGGGTCCGGGCAGGGGGCCGGGAAATGTCGAATGGGTTGGGGCCATTATATGAAAGGGATGGCCATGAAATGATTCTCAAAAAGGGCCATCCCTTGGTTTGCCTTGTAGGTTGATCAGTGTGTATTGGACGTGGTGCATTTGACTTTGTTTATCGACCCCGGGGCGCCTATCAGCTCCAGAATTGGTAGAAATGGTGTACGGGCCCGTTGCCCTGGCCCAGGTGATAGTTGGCGCCTTGCTGGAGGGCGTAATGGGTATAGTCCAGTCCTTTGCGGGAGGCCTGTTCCAGGGAAAGGCCCCTGGCCAGCCAGGCAGCGATGGCAGAAGCCAGTGTGCAGCCAGTGCCATGGGTGTTTTGGGTGTGGATCCGTTTTTTGGGCAGTTCCACCATCCTGTCGCTTTCCGGGAGGTAGAGCAGGTCGGTGACTTCATTGCCTTTGGAGTGGCCTGACTTCAGGAGGATGCCCCGGGCACCGGTTTTTGCCAGGTCCCTGGCGGCCTGCTGGGTCTGCTGTGGGGTTTCTAGCTTACGGCCCAGGATGACTTCGGCTTCCGGTAGGTTGGGGGTGATCAGGGTGGCCTGTGGCAGCATCACGTGGATCATGGTCTCAATGGCTTCGTCTTCCAGCAGCTTGTCACCGGAAGTGGCCACCATCACCGGGTCAACCACCAGGTAAGGCGGCCGGTAATGATCCAGCCTTGCGCGGATGGCATGAATCACTTCGGATGAATGCAACATGCCCGTTTTCACGGCATCGGCGCCAATGTCTTCCATCACCGAGGCAATCTGCTTCTGGATGATATCAACCGGCACCGGGTGGATTGCCTGAACCCCTTTGGTGTTCTGGGCCGTTATCGCCGTTATGGCCGACATGCCATAAACGCCGTTGGCAGAAAAAGACTTCAGATCGGCCTGTATGCCTGCCCCCCCGCCGCTGTCGGAGCCCGCTATGGTCAATGCTTTGCTGTAATGTTGTGTGGTGCTCATGGTGTCTTGTTGGTTTATAATCAGTGCTTTATATAGCTTGTCCTTGGTTTGCCCTGCTTGCCCTGCTTTATCCTGTTTGCCCCTTTTGTCCTCTTTAACCTGTTTATCTTATGCTTGATCCTGTTTGCCCTGTTACCCTTCGTTTGCCCTTTTTATATGGTTTGCCTTTGCTTGATCCTGTTTGCCCTGTTACCGTGTTACCCCGGCCGTTCAGAAGTGCTGGTACCCTTCCTTGAGGTCTCTCACTTCTTTTTGATCCTTCAGGTAGGTGATGCCAGGTTCTCCCCGGTCAAGGTGCCCGATGGGATACAGCTCGCGGTTGAAATGTTTCCTGAAGCTGGCGGCAGTCTGGTCGAATTGATCAGGATGGATGGTGACCAGCAGCACGTAGTCCTCGCCGCCCGATATGGCCAGTTCCAGTGGGTTCCAGTTGTAGATGCGCGCCTGCTGCTGCAACTCCAAAGACATGGGTAACTGTTCCAGGTTGATATGCCCCTTTAAACCGGAGGCCTTCAGGATATGCTGAAGGTCTGACCCAATGCCGTCGGATACATCGATCATGGCATGAACACCCTGGTTCCGGGCCAGCCATAGCCCTTCCGAAACATGGGGGTAGGGGGTCAGGTGCTGATCCAGAAGCCTTCCCGATACCTGGTCTTCCGGCAACTCATCCAAAATGACCTGTAACCCGCCGGCCGAATCACCAAGGTTCCCCGTTACACAGACAATATCCCCGGGCCGGGCATCCGAACGCCGCTTGATGTTTGCCCGTGCCATCTCGCCGGTGACCCCAACGTTGATTACAATTGCATCCCTTGAGCTGGTAGTGTCGCCCCCCAGCAGCGGTACTTCCTCATCCTCGCTGAGGTCCTTATAACCCCGCATGAATTCTTCCATCCACTCTACTTCCATGTCCTTGGGCAGGCCGATCGACAAATACGAGGCCAACGGTTGACCGCCCATGGCCGCAATGTCGCTCAGGTTCACCGCCAAGGACTTAAAACCCAGCTGGTAGGCTGCTATTTTGTTGCGCAGGAAATGGGTGTTTTCCACCAGCATATCGGTGGTAAACAAATGGGCCTTCTCCTGCGAGATGGGGATGATAGAGCAGTCATCGCCAATGCCGGTGACGTGTTTTTTTACCAGTTCCTTAAACTCCGGTGCGATGACCTGTTCGATTAACCCGAATTCTCCAATCTTTGATATTTTCATCCGTATAGAAACTTATTGAAGTTTTTCAATCAGCATTGTACTGAACCATAATCCATTATTATCGCAACATGCGATATAGACCCGCATGCTTTTTTTACCGGATGCTCATTCGTGGAACCCGCATGTTTTTTGATCGACGGGCAAGTTTACCCGCTTTATTGGACTCAATTTTTATTTTTTGTTTTTCATGCGAATTTACATGCATGCCGTTTACAAAAGGCTCTTTTAAGTATTTGGTTTCACTGATGCTTGTTGTTCCTTGCATGTGATTAAACGGTGAAGCCCCGGCATTCTTTTATGCCGGGGGCTTGTGTTTGGGTAAAGGTCATGAAAAATCTTCAGCCCTCCAAATTTTTGGCCTGGTCGACCACTTTTTTCAGTTCGCGGGCTGCGGCTTCAGGGTCATCGGCCGAGCAGATGCCGGAGACCACGGCCACACCGCTGGCGCCTGCTTTGATCACATCACCTGCATTGTGGGCTTTAATGCTTCCTATGCCGATGGCAGGTTGGGGGCAGAGGTGGCTGATTTTACGCACGCCCTCCAGGCCCAGTTCCTCGGTAAGCTCGTCTTTGGTAGGGGTGGTGTAGACCGGGCTGATGGCGATATAGTCCAGGTCCATGTCGCGGGCTTCTTCAGCCTGCTGGTAAGTTTCCACCGAGAGGCCGATGACGGCCTGGGGTCCGAGTATTTTACGGGCCATGGCCGGGTGCATGTCGTGCTGGCCCAGGTGAACGCCATCGGCTTCTATGGCCTGGGCCACGTCGACCCGGTCGTTGATCAAAAGGGGCACCCCGGAGGGTTCGATCAGGTTTTTGATGTGAAGGGCTTCATCAATGAAAGTGCGGGTATCCAGGCCCTTTTCCCGGAGCTGGATGATGGTGGTTCCGCCTTTTACGGCCTTTTCGACCACCCAGGCCAGCGACCGCCCCATCGACAGCTCGCGGTCAGTAACCAGGTAGAGGGAAGGATCCAGCTTTTTCTTAGCCATCATGTTGCCAGTATTTTTTGATTTGTTCGCCATTTATTTGATACAGGGCATCGAGGAAGTGGGCGTAGAAAGTGCCGGGGGCATCGGCCCGGGCCCCGGCCATCTGGCCTGCTGTGCCCATGATGATCATGGCTTCGCAGGCGGCATCCACCAGGTTGTTGTTGACACTGGCAAAAGCTGCTGTGATGGCCGATGAGGCGCAGCCTGTGCCCGTGACTTTGCCCAACAGGTGATGGCCGTTCTTGATTTTGGTTATCCCCCGGCCATCGGTGATGTGGTCGGTTTTGCCGCTGATGCTTACCACTGCCCCACTCAGCCGGGCCAACTCCTGGGCCCCCTCAGAGGCAGACTCAGCCGATGCGGTGCTGTCCACCCCCTTGGTCGTGAAGCCGGCCTGGGCTATGGCCATGATTTCCGATCCATTGCCCCGGATGATGTCGGGCTTAACTTCATCTATCAGGCTTTTGCTGGTGTTGGTGCGGTAAGCCGTGGCACCTGCCCCTACCGGATCAAGGATAACCGGTATGCCCTTCTTCTTTGCCGCCTTGCCTGCTATGTGCATGGCCTCAATCCACTTTTCACTGAGGGTCCCGATGTTGATCACCAGGGCTGAGGCCAGGCCTACCATGTCTTCCATCTCTTCAACCGCATGGGCCATAACCGGAGAGGCCCCCAGCGATATCAGGGCATTGGCTGTGCTATTCATGACTACATAGTTCGTGATGTTGTGAATGAGCGGGGCTTGTTCCCGAACTTTTTTAAGGTCCTCTATGGTTTGTTTTTGATCTGTCATAAGCAATGGATTGGGTTTTTAGTTATTGATGATTATGAAGGCCACGGTATTTGATTTTCAAAATTTTATCCCGTGTTTCTGCGGTCGCTATTTGGTGGCAACAATGGCCACATAATCGCCTTTTTGATATCCCTCGCTCGGTGCCTCGAACTGGTCGTTGGCATAGAGGGGATGCCCGGTAAGGGTTTGGGCATAATTGAAATGGTGGAATCCGGCCTGTTTCATCACATCAACCTTTTCCCCGGTGGTGCGCCAGTTAGCGTCTTTGACAAACTCAATGGGGTAGACCGATGGGGGACGTACCCCTTTGAAGACCTGGTCATCCCATGTTCCCACTGTTTTGGCCAGATTGTAGAGCAGGGCAAAGGAACTTTCTTTGGGAACATCGATCACGACAATTTTTCCCCCTTTTTTAAGGCCATAATAAGCCTTTTCAAAGGCGGCCGGCAGGTCTTCAATGTAACTTGGCGTTCCGTTGAACATGATGGTGTCGTACTCCTCGGTTCCCATATTGCCCTCTTCGGCGGTTCCCAGTCTGACCTTCATGCCCCTTTTTTCGGCTATTTCAGCCATCGCCCCGGAAGGCTCCAGCCCCTCGCCAATGGTGATGCCGTAGTCCTTGTTCAGGAAATACTCAAACAACCCGCTGCCACACCCTACTGAAAGAGCCCGGCCGCTGTTGTGCATCACTTTGGCCACCAGGGCCACTTCCGAACGCAACAGGTTCTCATTCTCCATGAACCAGGCATCATACTTGCCTGCATACTGATCAAAGGAGAGTTTTTGCTGATGTTGTGTGTTGGTACGCATAGTACTTGATTTTTGAGAAATAAAAAAACCGTTTTGCAGGGGCAAGTCATGCAGCAAAACGGCCTGAGAGCGGTTGGAATATAGGTATGCTCTTTTCCCTGCGCTGTGATTATACAGATCAGGTTCCAAGGGTATACTCTCAGCCTGCCGCAGCAAGCACCCCTAATAAGTAATTTCTTCTATTTATATAACGCGAATGAACTTCACGTAGCATTACAAAAATAGAAAAATATTGTTCACTGCGATGGCTTTGTATGTTTTTTATCTTATAACCCCGCTTAGCGGGGTCAACAATTTTTTTATACCCCCGCTTAGCGGGGTCAACAATTTTTTTATACCCCCGCTTAGCGGGGTCAACAATTTTTTATACCCCGCTTAGCGGGGTCAGCAATTTCTTATACCCCCGCTTAGCGGGGTCAGCAATTTCTTATACCCCCGCTTAGCGGGGTCAACAATTTCTTATACCCCCGCTTAGCGGGGTCAACAATTTTTTATACCCCCGCTTAGCGGGGTCAACAATTTTTTATACCCCGCTTAGCGGGGTCAGCAATTTTTTTATACCCCCGCTTAGCGGGTCAATACCCTGTAGATCCCGGTAAGGGGAGTTATAAAACAGGGTGAGGCGGTGGATTTGGAAGGGTGAAAATTCATCATTCATAGAGGTCTTTTTATCTGATCACAAATGCCTCTTATAAAATGATTTGATCCGTGGTAGGTTTTTTATGGGATTCTGTTTTTCTTTGTAAATAAGAGGAGCATAGAAAGTTTTTATTATTTTATAATCTTGCTGAAATACAGGGTTTCACTGGGGGAAAGGCGAAGTGAAACCAAATGAAGATAGACATGAAGAAACTTCTACTTCTTTTAATGCTGGCCTTCATGGCGAACCTGGCACAGGCAGGAGAACCTCCCGCGACTTATATGGAGCTGAAGGCGCAAGTCAAGAACACCCCGGTCCAGATGAAACAGAACAAATTCATCAAACGACAGGTAGTTGTTGGAGTTGCCACCGGTGCTGCTATATTTGCTCTGAATGAATATTTTATTCGCTCGGGCAATGAAGCTTTTCATTCGGTAATGCCCTATGTGGCCATTGCCTATGGATTGTATCAGGGATACAGCATTTTGCGCGGAAGTGCTATGGGTTCAAACGGAGCCCCCCCGGCTAACCAAAAGGGGCTTACCCTGCTTTCTTTTTAAGGCTTATTCTTGCTTTTGCACCCTTACATGTTGCTGTAATTTCCACCGATCCGTCCATATATTTTTTCCGGTCTCCAATGAACGTTTTTGCCTGTCAGCATTCTGGTCCCTTTGTTGGGTGCCGGTACAAAACCGTTGGCCTTAAGGAAATCAATGCCGGCTTGATTGTTCGAGGGAAGGGCGGCATGGTCAAAATGCAGCGAACGGATTTTTATCAATTCCAATCCTGCTTCCTTCTGGTCAGCCCCGAAGGTACCTTCTCCCAAACCCGGCATATAGTATCCGAGCAATTGCTGATCCTTTATATAAAGCCTGTAGGTCTCCATATACTTTTTCAATAACCCGGAGGGGTTTTCTCCGCTAATGCTTTGATCGAGGCTCAGCAATTTGTGGTGGGAAGCATGTTCGAATGGGTGATCCGCTTTAGATCGTTGTATATCAGTGACTTTTTTTGCATAGAGTGAAGGCCCGGTTATTTATTGGTTGCACATGATACCGTTTTGTGACATCGGATTTTTGAATAAAGGGAGAGAAATCTCTAATAGGAGGAATACAGAAGAGGGCTTGGACTCTCATTGTAAAGGCGAGGTGTAAGTCATTGATGGGAGCAGTCAATGCATTAAAGCCTGATAAATTGGAGGTAAGGACCGTTCAAGCCAAAGGCTTTTAATAAGCGGAGAGAGGGGGATTCGAACCCCCGGTCCCGCGGAACAGGACAACGGTTTTCGAGACCGCCGCATTCGTCCACTCTGCCATCTCTCCTTGGTTGGTTGTTACAACTATGTCGGGTTGCAAAACTATGAAATTTTGTTCAATATCTGCAAAGGGAAAGGGAACTAATCTGTATAACCGAATTGTTGCATCGCTTCCCCGGCGATCTCGTAAAACTGATCTTTCCAGAATGCGGGCCATTGAGGGTAGTCAGGAAAAAAGGGCGTACGGGTTTTGTTCACCTTTTGATTCAGCAATTGTTCCACCTGATCCTTTTGATAGTGAATCCCCTCGATTTGGTCGAGCACTTGAAATACGCCCTGGCGCCGGCCCCGGAAGATGTCTTCGAAACGCAGCCAGATATCGGGCTGATTTTCCCAGGCCATCAGGTTGACGGTTTTCCAGTACCAGGCCAGTTTCTGCAAGGGGTTCCATTCCTGCCACAAATCCAGTGCCTGGCGGTCCCGGACATGTCCGGGCAACAGGTGTTCATTGGTGATGTAGCGGTATCTGTTCAGCCAGGAAGTCACCACTGACCTGCCATCACGGATGACATGCACGAGAATGGCCTGTGGGAAAACTTTCCGCAAAAAAGGCAGGGCGGTGGCCAGATGATAATTGGTCTCTACATACCAGTCTTCCTGCCTTTTCCGATGCCTCTTAAGCCGTGGAATTCTGAAGTATTGTTTTTCAAAGGGATTGGGCTGGCGGGTAATCAGCTGATGGCTGCGTCTTCTGAATGCTGGTCTGGGCTCATGCAAACTCCAGGCATTGTCCACATAATCATTGAACAAGGTGGTAAAAAAATCGGTGCCGGTTCGGCCGGTGGAAGTGATGAAGATGGTATTCATATTCTCTTTTTCAAAATAAACTGGGCTGGACAACTGCTTCAGCAAATGCACCAACCAGCAAGTGCCTGCAAATGTAATAAAAATGATTGTTCATCTCACCGCCCTGGGAAAATCTGGTTTTTTGGATCATATGTAGGAGCATGCCATCTGGGTGGATTCGAGTACGGTCAATCCGGCTTTTTCACGCGAGATGGCTGAAGAATGCCACAAGCGCCAACTGGCTTTTGTCGATACCCCGGTAGCCGGGTCAAAAGATCCTGCCGAGAACGGAGAACTGCTTTTTCTGGCAGGCGGCGATAAACAGGTAATCGACCAGCTCGATCCCTATTTTCAGGCCATGGGCAAGAAGTATATCCATGTAGGGAAGCATGGCATGGGCACCTCATTGAAGATGGTGTTCAACCTGCTGCTGGGCCAGGCCATGTTTGCCTTCTCCGAAGGAATGAACCTGGGTGAATGGCTGGGCATCGATCAGCACAAACTCCTCGATGTGCTGCTTCAAAGTCCGGTAGTAGCCCCCTTTATCTCAGGCATGCGTTCCCGCCTGGATGGATCTACTCATAGAAATAATCGTCGAGTGTCCACATGCAGGCAGTGACCAGTTCATTGTCGTTGTAGGCTTCCTTGTTGAAGGCACGAACCATGTCGAGCACTTCGCGGGCCCTCTGGTCATCGCTGAACTGGAGGAAGATTGAGGAGTTGTGGCCCGGCCACACGGCGGTGTTCAAACGGGGTGAACCCTTTACGTTTTTGGCCGGGACCTGCTCGATGATCTGGTAATCTTCGACCCCGTTCTCCTCCAGTTTGGTGATCAGCGGTTCACGTACGCTCACGTTGCAGGTGATATAAACCATTTTCATTTTGCCCGGTATTTTTTGAGTTGACGGATTTTATTCTGCTTCTTTTCTGGCGCTTTTGATGTGAATGACCGTATATATGGTGGGCACCATGATCAGGGTGACGATGGTTGATATAAGCATACCCCCGATGATGGTGACCCCGAGGGGAGAATACATCTCACTTCCCATGCCGGTACTCAGGGCCATGGGCAGCATGGCCAGGATGGTGGTAAAGGAGGTCATCAGTACAGGTCTCATTCTGCTTCTTCCTCCTTCGAGAACGGCATCATAGAGGTGATAACCGCGTTTGCGCAGCAGTTTGGTGTAGTCGACCAGCACGATGCCGTTGTTGACGACAATGCCCATGAGCATGATCACCCCGATGAAAGTGGTAACGCTCAGGGTGAGGCCGGTAGCAAAGAAGGCCCAGATGATGCCCACAAAAGTAAATGGAATGGCGAACATGATGATGAACGGATCTTTGAAGGATTCAAACTGGGCGGCCATGACCATATAGACCAGGAGTACCCCGATCACCAGGATCAGGTAGAGGTCATCGAACGACTGTTGCTGTTCGCTGTACTGGCCGCTGATTTTCACATCCACTTCGCGGGGGATGGAGAGCTCATCGATCCGCGCCTGCACCTTGTTGGCGGCGCGTCCCAGGGAAATGTCCCTGATGTTGGCCATCACTTTAACGATTCGTTGCTGGTTGTTGCGGTGAATCTCCTGGAGGCCAATCCCCTGGCGTACTTCAGCAAAGGCATTCAGGGGTATTTGTTCGCCCCGCAGATTGGTCACCACGATCTGTTCAATGGCCTCTATCTTGTTGCGGTCTTCGGGGGCATAGCGGATGTTGATGGCATAGTCGTTGCCCCGTTGGGTGAGGTCGCCGGCTTCAGCGCCATAGATGCTGCTGCGGATCTGCTTGCCGATCATGGCCGTGTTCAGGGCCAGGTCGTTGGCCTTGGCTTTGTCGATGATCACCTGGACCTCCACTTTGCCTTCGTCGATGGTCGTTTCCAGGTCAGTCATGCCGCGGATCTGGCCCATTTCTTTGCGGATGGACCGGGCCGTGGCATTGAGTTTTTCATAGTTGTTGCCGGTGATCTCCACTTCAATGGGCTTGACATTGCCAGTGATGGCCTGCGAGAGAAGGCTGCCGGCTGTGATGTGGAAACTCTCTATTTGTGGAATGGTTTTAAGGGTGTCGCGCAGGGCATCGCCGATCTCTTTGGCGCTGCGCTCCCGCTTGCCGGGCAGGGTCAGGTGAGCCAGGACGGTTGAGACGTTTTTGCCCTCATCGAAACCAACTGAGCTGAGGGTTCCGTCTTCAGTCTGGCCACTGACCGCCGCCAATGTACCGGGAACCAGTTCCGGCACCTTTTCCCTGACGATCTGCATCACCTGCTGGGCCACCCGGTCGGTCTCTTTGGCCTGCGTACCCACTTCCGTTTCAATGACGACGGCAATATCCCCCGCATCAAACTGGGGTATGTAATCAGAACCCAGGCGCTTACCGGCCCATAGGGTTACTGCGAATATCAGCAGGGCCGTGATCAAGGTGAAAGCTTTGTGGTTGATCGCCCAATTGAGTGATCGGCGATAGGTAGCTTCGATGCGTTTAAAGACCCTTTCGCTCCATTGATAAAACCTGCCTTTTTCTGCATTCCGGCGTTCTTCGCGGATGCCCTTCAGTAACCGGGAAGCCACTGCCGGGGTCAGTGAAAGGGAGGTCACCAACGATGCAATCATGGTTACCGAAGTGAGAATGGCCAGCTGCTTGAACAACAAACCGACCACCCCGCCAACAAAGATCATCGGGATGAATACCATCAGGGTAGTGGCCGTGGAAGCGGTGATGGCCATGCCCATCTCCCCGGTGCCGAAAATCGATGCCTGCCTGGGCCGCGCCCCCTGTTCAATATGCTGGACAATGTTTTCCAAAACCACGATGGCATTGTCCACGACCATGCCGATGGCAATGATCAGGGCCATCAACGAGAAGATGTTGATGGTGTATCCCGATAGGAACATGATGATAAAGGCAAAGATCAAAGAGAAGGGGATGGTCAGGAAAACGATCAGACTGTTGCGCCAGTTCCTCAGGAAAAAGAATACCACAATGGCTACGAACAGCATGGCCCACCACAGGGTCTTGGTCAGGTTGTTGATGGAGTGGACCACCAGCTGATCGGTGTTCATGATCTCATTGATCTTTACATCGTCGGGCACCTCCTTGCGGATCTCACTGACTTTATCGCGCACGGCCGTGGCCACGTTCAGGGTGTTCACCCCGGTTTGCTTCTGGATCATCATGGCTACGCCCCTGCCTTCCTGGTCACGGGCATAGGCATTTTTGTCTTTGAACCCATCGTGAATGGTCGCCACATCCTCCAGGTGGATGATCCGGTCGTTGAAATTGATCAGGGGTATATTGCGGATTTCATCGGTTGATTCAAACTGAGCCGGGACACGAACCGAGAAATCGCGGGTCCCTACTTTAATGTTCCCGCCCGGGATATTCACATTTTCTGACTTCAGGATGGTTGCCATTTCATCGATGGCCAGGTTATAGGCCTGAAGCTTTTCGGGCTTCACGTGTATCTTGATTTCTCTCTCGGGCTGCCCCACGTAGATGACCGATCCAACACCTTCGATCTTTTTCAGGGGACTGGCAATATCATCCTTGATGATCTCATTGATCCCGTCGTAGTTTTCTTCTGCCGAGATGCCGTAAACCAGCACCGGGAACATCGAGGAGTTGACCTTGTATATCACCGGGCTCTGGGCGTCATCCGGCAGGTCTCTTTTGGCCAGCTCGATCAGGTCGCGGGCGCTGTTCGATGCTTCGGTGATGTTTGCCCCCCAGTTGAATTGCAGGGATATGAATGATACGTTTTCTTTTGAATTGGATTGAAGTTCCTGCAGGTTTTCGGTGCCGGCCAGGAGTTCTTCCAGGGGTTTGGTGACCTGCTCCTCCACTTCTTCTGCCGAGGCCCCCGGATAAACGGTCATCACCGTAAGGGTGGGCAACTCCATCTCGGGCATGATATCCAGGGGCAGTTTATTCAGGGAGACCAGTCCAAAGAGCAAGACCGCCATAAAGGCCATGCTGGTTGCCACCGGTCTGTTGACTGATCGTTTTGGTAGGTTCATAATCGTTTACGTGCTTTTAGGGTGAAGCTTTAGATTACGAGGGATTGCCGGTTACCTGAACCGGATCGCCGTCATTGAGTTTGTTTTTTCCGTGAACCACAACGGGCTTGTTGGCTGCGATGCCTTCAACGGCCACTTTTTTGCCGCGGGTGCGCAGCCGTTCAATGGGTTTGCGCCGGGCCTGGTTGTTTTCGACGATGAACACATAGTCATTGCCTGTTCCGGGTTGCCGGTAAATGGCATTGACGGGCACAAAGACATGGGTGGTCTCGGGCATGCGAATCTGCATCTGGGCATACATGCCGGGTTTAAGATCATGGTCGGGGTTGTTGATCGTTACCTCCACCTTGGCGGTATGGCTGGAGGTGGAGAGTATGGGGTCGATGTGGGTAACTTCTCCGCGGATGGTGGTATCGGGCAGGGCGTCGAAAACCACTTTTGCCTGCTGGCCTTCCTCTAAAAGGGGAAGTTCTTTTTCGTTTACATCGGCTTCCATCTTGAGCCGCTCAAGATGCATGAGTTGGACAATACCGGAGGTGTGAGAGTATCCTGCCTTCAGGCTGGGCGAGAACAGGAAATTTTCGCCCTCCTTGACCAGGTAATCCACGATGGTCCCGTCAAAAGGCGCAGTGATCTGGCAGTTTTCCCGCATCATTCGGGCTTTGGCTTTGGCCGCCTTGTATTTGGCCTTCACATGATCGTACTTCTGCTGGGTAACGCTGCCCTTTTCCCTCAGGCGGGCCACCCGCTCAAAGTCCTTCTTCAGGCTTTTTTTCTCAGCCAGTGCCTGGGCATAAAGTTCGGCAGAAAGATCTACCAGCAAATCACCTTCTTCAACCCGGGCCCCTTCCGGGTAGTGAATTTTTTCAACCCGCCCTGGAAGGGCCGTTCCCAGGTTTGCCTCCCGGTAGGCATAGGCGGTGGCTCCATAACTGAGCCACGGATGATAGGTCTGTTCCTCCGAGCTCACTGTGGTTACGGGTTGGGCACTTTGTTCCTGCTTCCCGGATTGTTGCGGCGACTGGCTGCAGCCGGCCAGCATCAACCCGATGGTCATTGCGATCAGGGAATACGGTATCTTCATCATTGTTGGGTTTGATTTTTTACTTGATTGGATAATTGGCCGGAAGCCTTCAACAATTTGGTTTTTTCAATGCGGTATTGGGTGGCTGCCTCTATGTAGTCGGCATAGGCCTCCTGCCACATCGATTGGGCTTCCAGGACATCGGCCGTCTTAGCCATGCCTTCATCGAAATTGTCGCGGGTCAGCTCCAGGTTTTCTTTGGCCTGGTCCAGCGACGATTGGGTCATTTCTACCTTTTTTACCGATTCGTTGTAATTAAATATGGCCTTTTTTACTTCCATCGAGACCAACTCGCGGGTCTGTTCCAGTTTCTTCACCTTGGCCCGCTTTCGGTGTTCGGCCGCCTGCATGGTGTGTTTGCGTTCGCCCCAGTTGTAGATGGGTATGTTTACAAAAACCCCGAGGTTGATGTCGCCTCCGAATTCGCTTTCAAAGCCGTTCCAGGGATTGGGATTGCTCACAGTATAATTGGCCGTCAGCCCTATGTTGGGCAAATACCTGGATTTCATCAGCTTTTTTCCCGAGCGGGCTACTTCTACCCCCTGCTGAAGGGCTTCCAGCTCCGGCCGCTGGTTGACGGCCTGCTGCCGATATGT
This sequence comes from uncultured Bacteroidota bacterium, assembly GCA_913055635.1. Classification (GTDB taxonomy): domain Bacteria; phylum Bacteroidota; class Bacteroidia; order Bacteroidales; family UBA12077; genus JAGXLC01. The sequence goes on along the minus strand of CAJXLK010000007.1, from coordinate 87,915 downwards.
GGCCGGATTTTTGAGTTGCCTGACCTGCCCAAGGGAATCGGCCAGCTGGACCACCGTGTCAAGGGGCATGCCAATGCTCTGGTTCAGGGCCATGCGGGCCAGCTTTAACCCGTTTTGGGCCTTCATCAGCTTCAGTTCAATCTTGTTTTTCTTTACCTTAACCCGCATCACCTTGTTGTTGGTGACCAGCCCTTCCTGGTGGAGGTTCTCCACATCATGCAACAGGGTGTCAATGCGCTTGAGATAATCACGGGCCAGTGTGACCTTTTCCTTGAGTGAAACCACCTTCCAGTAGCGCTCATCTGTCTTGAGAAGTACTTCTGCCTGGCTGATCTTCGTTTTGGCCTGCAGCATTTGCTGGCTGTGTTCGGCCATGGCATTGGTATGGCGAATTTTGCCGCCCATGTAAATGGGCTGCTTGATGCCCAGGTTGCCGAAGAAGATGTTCTGTAAGTCCAGCTTCGCTTCCTCCTTGGGCAACATGGCATAACGATCGAACATCGGCTCGCCGGTCTTGGGATCCTCAATGGGCACGGGTACCCCATTGATCTCCTGGGTGACAAACGTCTCTCTTACCAAATCAGGATTGCTCTGGGGATTCAGTGAGGAAAGCCCGTTTTGATAAGCTTCATGCGGGACAACCGGCAGAAACATGTTTTGGTTGAATAGGCTCAGTTCTTTATTCATCCGGTAATAACCCCCGTTGAAACTTATATTCGGGTAAAAAAGCGTTTCGGCCGATTTTTTCATGGATTGTGCCGCATTTTGATTCTCCCGGGCAATGGCAATTTTTTTGTTGTTTTCCAGTGCCAGCTGGCGGCATTCCTGCAGGGTGTACTCTTCCTGGCTTAGCAGGTTCCCGCTGCTCAACAGCAAAACCATAAGCCAGAGCAGTGGCTTTGTGGGGTCTTTCATGGTGTATCTCATCACTTTCGTGTTTTTATCGCTTTACCAGTCCGTAATAGAGGATGCGCAGCATCTCATCGAGCCGCTCGCGCAACTCTTCGAATGAATATTGATTCTTGATGAACAAGGCCAGCTCCAGGCCTTTCATGGCCGTTACAAACGTCATGGCAGCAAATTCCAGGTCCCTGAGGGTGAATACCTCCTTATCTACTCCTTCTTGAAGGATCTGACGGATCATATTGTGCTCCTGCTGATCATAGTGTTCGCGGATCTTTTCAACAAAGGCAAAATTCTGCAGGTAATCGTTCCGCAGGGCTTCATTGAAATTGACCAGTTCCTGGAGGTATTGCATCCGGGTCAGCACATAGTTCCGCAGCTTGTCCTTCGGATTGTCGGAGGTATCCATGACTTTTCGGTGAATTTCCTCGTTGAGGATGTTCATCTCTTTGTGAAGAACCTCTTTGTAGATCTCCTCTTTGCTGCGGAAATAGTAGTAAATGGAGCTTTTCCCTTTCCCCAGCTTGCTGGCAATGTCGTCGATGGTCGTCTTTTTAAAGCCAAATTTGCTGAAGATGCTGGTGGCTATCGAGACGATATGTTCTTTGATGTTTTCCCGTCTTTGGGGGGACTGGGCCATGATTAGAATTTTTGAACATTTGATTCGATTGGTTCAAAGGTACAAAATGGGAACGGGGAGGCAAATTTTTCGAACATTTTTTTCAAAAAGTCGAATTTTATTTTGTGCTTATCTCCAATTATACCCGGGAGAAAGGGATCCCTGAAGGGGGATGGGAATTTTGTGTTTTTTTTATGGGGAAGCGTTTGACGGCCCGGGCCTGGATTTGGTTTTATCTCGGCATTGCCGGGCAGAATCCCGCGATGGCACCTGACGCCCGCAATGGGACCCGACACATGCAATGGCATTTGACGCCCGTGATGGCACCCGACGCCCGCAATGGTTTCTGTCACACGCAATGGCACCTGAGGGGATTGGAATAAATTCCGGGAAGGCCGGTTGTTTTTAGGGGATTGGCGGTTAAATGTTAGGCTTTGTATGGTTGACGATAAAATCCCGGAAAGGCGGATCATCTTCCCCGAGATTTATTATTTTTAACCCGGGGAAGACAACCAAAATTTTGTCCTATGCAACAGTACCTCAACCTATTGGATCATGTCTTGGAGAACGGGGCGCGAAAGTCGGACCGCACCGGCACGGGCACCATCAGCACGTTTGGTTATCAGCTACGGTTCAACCTTCAGGAAGGTTTTCCGCTGCTAACCACCAAGAAAGTACATCTGAAGTCGGTTATATATGAATTGCTTTGGTTTTTGCGGGGCGATACCAACATCGAATACCTGAAAAACCACAAGGTACGCATTTGGAATCCCTGGGCTGATGAGAACGGAGATCTGGGGCACATTTATGGTTACCAGTGGCGCAGCTGGCCCAGGCCCGACGGAGGTTATGTGGATCAGATCACCCAGGTGCGGGATTCGATCAGGGATAATCCCCATTCGCGGCGTCACATTATAAGTGCCTGGAATGTGGGGGATCTGGATAACATGAACCTGCCGCCCTGCCACATCTTGTTTCAGTTTTATGTGGTCGATGGCAAACTATCCTGTCAGCTTTACCAGCGCAGTGCCGACCTGTTTCTCGGGGTGCCCTTCAACATTGCCTCATATGCCCTTTTAACGATGATGATGGCCCGGGCTACTGGTTTGGAGGCTAACGAGTTCATCCATACCCTGGGTGACGCCCACATCTACCTGAATCACCTGGATCAGGTGCGGCTGCAACTGTCGAGGGAGCCCATGCCGTTGCCCACCATGCGGCTGAATCCGGAAAAAACGGATCTCTTTGATTTTGATTACCCGGATTTTACCCTGGAGAATTACAACCCGCATCCACCCATTAAAGGCGAAGTTTCTGTCTGAATTTAAACCCTTGGATGTTATGCTTTCATTGATAGTAGCGCGCAGTGAAAATCGGGTCATTGGCAGGAACAATGCCCTTCTGTGGCATTTGCCCGATGATTTGAAGCACTTCAAGCGAACCACCCGGGGCCATCACGTGATCATGGGGCGCAAAACCTTTGAGTCGCAAGGCAGGCCGTTGCCACACCGCACCAATGTGGTTATCACCCGCGATCCAGCCTACCAGGCCAAGGGGTGCAAGGTGGTTCATTCCCTCGAGGAAGCTTTGCAGCTGGCCCGGGACGACGATGAACCTTTCGTTATTGGAGGTGAGCAGATCTACCGCATGGCCCTTCCCCGGGTCGAGCGCATTTATCTGACCCTGGTCCACACCGAGCTGGAAGGAGATACCTTCTTCCCGGAAATCGACAAGAACCAGTGGCAAGAGGTTGAGCGCCGTTATCATCCCCCCGATCAGGAGCACCGGTATGACTTTACGGTGTTGGTCTTTGACCGGCGCAGATCCTGATCCACTAACCCTTGTGGCTCGAAGTCCTCAGCCCCCTGACGACAGGAAATACAGGGAATTGCTTTAATGGGTGGCCCCTCTGAAGCTTGCCTTTTATGGGAGGTAATCCGGAGGCCTCCATATGACCGACGGCCATACCGGGGTTTTCACTTTAAGGCTCTAAATCCTGATCCTTCCCCTTGACCAACGACATTCCCGGGGCTTACGGGAAAGATTTCGGGATGTCTCAAAAGATAGGGCTTTTGCAGGAAGATTTTGTGTAAATCCGGTATATCGGGAAACTTAAGGCTTCCGCCCGGCCGGCTTTTCAGGATCCTGATAATTTTGTACCTTTGAGCCCGTTTAATCAATGAGATAACCATCAAATTTCAAATTATTGTTATATGGGAAAAGGAGATCAAAAGACCAAAAAGGGCAAGTTGTTCAGAAAGTCTTATGGCGTAAGAAGACCCCGCAAGAAGCGGCAGATGAGCAAACGGGCACTGCAGAAGAACCCCCAGGGGAACGCCCCTGAACTGAAGGAGCAAATGACCGACATAAAGGTGGACGATAAGGACACCGCCTCGGGTTCCTCTAAGTAATGAATGGCAACCCCGCTTAGCGGGGTCCGCTAAGCGGGGGTTAAAATTTTATACTTCGCTGGTCATGATGAACAGGGGTTTCATGGCGAAGCTCTGGTACTGGGGTCGGAGCCTGTCGGTATTGTAATGTTCGGTCACGTTGACATTTTTGCTTTTGCTCCCGACCACTTCAATGGGCACATTGTCGTAATGTCCGTGTTTGAGTACCACCAGGCGGCCATGGAGGTTATTAAGAATTAAGTCCAGGGCCAGGTTGCCATAGGCCATCGGGACGATTGAGTCAATGGAGTCGGGGTCGCCCCCGCGTACCAGGTATCCCAGTTTCTGGTTGATGATGCCTACTTTTTGGCCGTTGTTGAAGTTGGGCGATATTTTCTTGATCTGATCGGAGACCAGGTCACCAATGCCACCGAGTTTGGCATGGCCAAACATGTCTTTTTCCTGGTTTTGATAGATCATTTCCCCCCCTTCAAACATAGCTCCTTCTGAGACCAGCACCACCGAGTAGTTGCTGGGGTGTTTGGAGCGGTCGTTCATGAGCAGTTCAGTGAGGTGTTCAATGTCGAAGCGGTGTTCAGGTATGACGCATCGGTCGGCGGCTCCGGCCATTGTCGGGAGCATGGCAGTAAAGCCCGCATACCGGCCGAACACTTCGAGGACCATCACCCGTTCATGCGATCCGGCCGTGGTGCGCAAGATGTTGGTCATCATGATGGTACGGGTTACACAAGTACTGAAGCCGATGCAATAGTCGGTGCCGGCAACGTCATTGTCCATGGTCTTGGGAATGCCTACCACTTTTACCCCTTCCCGGTAAAGGCGCACGGCATAGCTAAGGGTGTCGTCGCCTCCCACGGGAATGAGGAAATCAATGTTGAGGTAGTCAATGTTTTTGAGTACTTCCGGGGTCAGGTCATTGACTTCTTCCTGGTACTGATCCTGGTATTGGGTGGGCACTTTGTCCTTGGGTACTTTGCCGGGATTCACCCGGGAGCTGTGCAGGAAAGTCCCCCCGGTTCGGGCCGCTCTGTTGACCACGTTTTCAGTCAGCTCCATATAGCAGTTGGGGTCGTCTTCATCGGCGGAACGGTCCAATTCCATTAAACCGGCCCAGCCCCGTCGCAGGCCAATCACCTTGTAACCTTCGCGGAGGGCCCTGATGGTTACCGCCCGTATAGCTGGGTTCAGGCCGGGCACATCCCCACCTCCCGTTAATATTCCAATAACACCTTTGATCTTTTTTGTAGCAGCCATAGTGATTCAAATTTGAGGGGTAAAACAATACGAAACCGGTAAATATACTGAATATATCAATATGTGTAAAGAGCCGTGACCAATTGAGGGCAGCGGATCAAACTGCTGTTGTTATGGGTTCTCTTCCCCCTTAAATGTTTTAATACCTGGAACCTTGATATTTTTTCAGCATTTTGGTTTAGTGTTTGGGTCCCCCTTTGATGTTTATACCATTATTTCGATTGTCTATGCTCTATAGACTTTCGCTTTTGGATGGGGCGATTCCCGGCCTATTTGGTCTGGATGTGTCCCTGCATATAGACGCGGCCATGTCCCAGCAATTCAGTGTCTTTGCCTTTCTGGCGGCAGATCATTCTGCCACCCCGCTGGGAGAGCTGTTCGGCAGTGAGTTCGCTTTTGTTCAAACGCCTGGCCCAGTAAGGGGTTAATTTGGTATGGGCTGAACCGGTTACCGGGTCTTCATTCACACCAATGGAGGGGGCAAAAAACCGCGAGACAAAATCGCTGTTGTGCCCGGGGGCTGTTACGATGATGCCCCGGCAATCCAACTGCCTGAGCTGGGTGAAATCGGGCTCCATCTCCATGATGTCTTTGGTCTCTTCAAAAACGGCCATATAATCGTCGGCCAGGTAAACCTCCTGCGGGGTCTTGCCCAACCCCTTGATCAGCTTGCCCGGGGCCTCAACTTTCTGATAGGACGCCGTAGGCAGGGTCATGGCCAGGTTGTCCTCTTCCTTACGAATGGTGAGCTGATAATGGGTCGAGTGAAAGGTTACCTCCTGCAACCGGGGCTCCAGATTATACAATACCACATGCGCTGAAGCCAGGGTGGCATGCCCGCAAAGATCCACCTCAACGGTAGGCGTGAACCACCTTATTTTGTAATAATCTTCTTCTTTCTTGATGAAAGCCGTCTCCGACTGGTTGTTTTCCATGGCAATCTGCTGCATCAATTGCTGGTCGATGCACTCATCCATGACCACCACCGAGGCCGGATTGCCTTCAAAAATGTTGTTGGTGAAAACATCAAGCTGATATATCGGTAATTTCATAACGTTGGGGTTTAGTTTATGTCTTTTAAAAATATAAGATAAATAAGAGAAAAACAACATTACGGGGGAATCACGCTGGTAAAAAATTGACCGTGGGTTTATCAACTGAATAATTTTTAGTATTTTTGGTATGAATCATCAACTTCCATTCGATTATGGTAGAACAAAAACGAACCAATGCAGGCCAGGGGTTAGGCATAGCCGGACTGGTTCTGGGCATCATTTCCGTACCGTTGGCCATTATGGGCTGTACCTTCATCATTGCCCTTTTATTTGGGGCCGTTGGCATTGTACTGAGTGCCATTGGGCTTTCGCAGGCCCGTCAGAGCAACGGAGCCAAAGGGATTACCACGGCCGGTCTCGTGGTTTCTATTGTGGGATCTGTCATTGCTGTGTTATGGTTCTTCTTTTTGGGGGCGTTTTTCCAGAATGCCATCGAACGTGAGGGGGGATGGCTTGAAGGTTTGGAGCAGCTTGAAGATGTTAGCAGGGATCTGGAAGAGGATATAGAAGAGGCCGAGCAGGATATGGATGAAGCCGATATGGAGGATCTGGAAGAAAAGATGGAGAATCTTGAGGGCGATACCCAGCCTGAAGGCCCCGATACATCCCCAAACAGTTCGGATGAAGATGTGGAAAAGACCGAGCAGAAACTCGATCAGCTTAAGGAAGAGCAGGAAAAGAAGTAGATGTGCATTGCATGCATGGGTTGAAATTTCAGGATCCTTACCAGATCATCCATCTGGTACTGGCTGTCATTATCGTGATGATTCTTTTGTATTCCCTGGCATATGCTCCCGGCCAAAGCAGCAGGCATCCCATTCCTTCCTCGCATGAATGGCTATTCAGTGCCGGTCATACGCCAGCCAGCAAAGGTATGTCAAGGGCTTTTTCAGCCATCGTGCGGTTCGATTTCCAGCAAGCCCGACATTTTAATCCTTTTTCCCTGAAAGTTTTTGCGTTTTTTTTCGGCCAACTGTGGATGCGGATCCTGTTTTGCTTCTGGTACGCCCGCAGACCGGCCAGATGGATGGTATGGGCTGATATAACGGCATCGCTGGCCTTTTTTATGTGGAGTTTCTGGGATTTATTCGGCCATATGTATGGATGAAATCATTGATAACCAGTCGTTTGCTGTAAGGTCCATGAATATAAAAAGCAAGTCGGGCCGCCGACTGTCGATCTCTGGAAGGCTTGTGGATTCAGAAAAGAAGTCGGGCCGCTGACAGGTGTTTCCAGGAAAACCCCGGAATCAGGGAGGAAATTGGAATGCTGATTTTCAACTATCTGGGCTGCAGGTTGTTGATGATGGATTCGAAAATCATTTTACCTTCGGTGTTGCCCAGCATCTCATCGCCTGCCCGCTCCGGATGGGGCATCATACCAAATACATTCTTGTTTTCATTGCATATCCCGGCGATGTTTTCCAGGGAACCATTGGGGTTGGCATCCGTGGTGATTTCCCCGTACTGGTTACAGTATCGGAACAGGATTTGTCCCTGCATGCGCATTTTCTGAAGCGTGCTTTTCTTGGCATAGTACCTGCCTTCGCCGTGGGCAATAGGTATTTTGATGGGCTGCTGCTTGTCCAGGTCGCGGGTCAGGATATTGTCGTTGTTGTCGGGCAGAATGTGGATGTTTTTGCAGGTGAATTTTTGATGGTCGTTATGCAGCAAGGCCCCCGGCAGCAGGCCTGCTTCACAGAGCACCTGGAAACCATTGCATATGCCAAAGACAAAGCCGCCGCGCTGAGCAAAGCTGATGACTTGTTCCATGATGGGGGAAAATCGCGCTATCGCACCCGATCTGAGATAATCCCCGTATGAAAATCCGCCGGGCAGAATCACACCGTCTACCCCCTTCAGGTCATGCTCTTTGTGCCATAATTCAACTACTTCCTGGTTCAGGATCTCCCTCAGGACGTAAAAGGTGTCGTGGTCGCAATTTGAGCCCGGAAAAACAACAACGCCAAATTTCATGTAGCTCCTGGTTTATTTAATCCCTGGTTAGGTTTTGCTTTTCAGCCTGGCATCTGAATGCCACGGGCTGTCGAGACCTTTGCCAAAGGCTGCTGAAAGCATTTATACGGGTCAAATATAGAGAATTTAAAATTAAGGACAAATACGCATCCTTCTGTTTTGTGAATAAAACTTATATTTGTAGGGATATGAACATTTGATAGATGTTATGAAGATGGCAATTTTAAAAGTGGCGATATATGTATTGATTGTTTTGCTTATGCTGGCTGCGGCCTTTTTGGGCTATTTCACCCTGACCGATTACCGCCCCGGCCAACAGGAGACCCTGGCTGAGAAGAGCCGGCCCGATGTGATAGATCGTGATACGGTCTCTTTTATGACCTGGAACATTGGATACGGGGGGTTGGATGCCGGCATGAGTTTTTTTTATGATGGAGGTTCCCGGGTGCGCCCTTCCGCCCAACAGGCAAAGGATAACCTGGATTATATAAAGCGCCGCCTGGCCTCAGAGCAGGAAACGGACATCTTTCTGCTTCAGGAAGTGGATGTGGATGCCAAACGAAGTTACCATACCAACCAGTTCCGCCGCCTCCATGAGCCTTTGTCGGCTTTTCACGGTTATTTTGCCCTGAATTACCATGTACAGTTCATCCCGGTCCCCCTTCGTTCGCCCCTGGGAAAAGTCTCCAGCGGGTTGGCGACTTATTCGGCATGGCTTCCCGGGCGCGTGGCCCGATGGGATTATCCGGGTGGTTATACCTGGCCCAAACGCCTGTTTATGCTTGAGCGTTGTTTTATGGTTTTGCGCTATCCCTTACAAGGCGGTGGCCAACTGGTGGTGATCAACACCCATAATTCGGCCTACGATCAGGGGAAGCTGAAACAACAGGAGATGGCGTTTTTGAAAGATTTCATGATCGGCGAATATGAAAAGGGGCGCCATGTCATTGCCGGGGGTGACTGGAACCAGTATCCCCCCGATATTGCTTCCCGTTCAAACAGACCGGATGACCTTGATCAAACCGCCACCAGCACCATACCGGCCGATTTCATGCCCGACCACTGGCAGTGGGTGTACGATCCGACGGTGCCCACCAACCGCTCACTTGAAGCCCCCTATGCCGATAGTACTTCAACCGCTTTGATCGATTTTTTCCTGGTCTCGCCCAATGTTCAGCCCATTGAAGTGAAAACCCGCCAGCTGAATTTTCAAAATACCGACCATCACCCGGTGTATGGACGTTTCCGGTTGAAATGATGGCCCCTGGGCAAACCAGCTGGCCGGCCTTTTTAAAGCCATTTTGAATCGGTTTAGGTTGATCCCTGTGCCATGAATTAAGCGGGCTGGCCCTTCAACCGTTAGAAGATCCAATTATGCCGTAAATCATATATTTATCAGTTTATTTTATTTTGAAAAACTATAATTTTGACGTGCAATTCAACCTAGAATAGACTATGGTAAAATTACAGGACAAACTCAGATTCCGGGACGACTTCCCGCCTACATCGACAGAGGCGTGGGAAGAGAAGATCCAGAAGGATTTAAAAGGTGCAGATTATTTCAGGAAGCTTATATGGCGCACCATTGAAGGGTTTAACGTCAGGCCCTATTATCGGAGTGAAGATCTCAAAGGCATCAAACATCTTCACATTCATCCGGGTGTTTATCCGTGGGTACGCAGCAAGGCGGACGGGGGCAACAGCTGGTTCATCCGTCAGGATATTGATGCCAGAGGTGATGCAGGCGAGGCCAACCGGCGGGCTTTGGATGTGTTGAACCGTGGGGTTGACGCCATCGGCTACAAGCTGGATGAATCGAAGAAGCCTGATGATAGTGAACTGCAGGCTTTACTAAAAGATATTTGTTTGCCGGCCATTGAGATGAATTTTGAGGCTGGGGCCCAGGCGCCGGCGGTGGTAGATTTCCTTCGTTCCAGGGTCGAAAAGGAGGGGTTGGACAAGAAGGAGCTGCGATGCGCTGTGGATTACAGCCCCCTGGATGAGTTGACTCAGAAGGGCCGGATTGAATTGGGCGAATCGGAGGCCTTTGACCAGGCTGCACGGCTCATTGAGGATACCAAAGACTGGCAGCAGCTGTCGGTCATAGAGATCAAAGCTTCCACCCTGCATAATGCAGGGGCCTCGATCGTACAGGAGCTGGGGTATGCCCTGGCCATGGGCAATGAATACCTGGCTCGCCTCACTGACCGGGGTTTAAGCGTGGATGAAGCGGCCCCCCGGCTGCGGTTCACCTTTGGTATTGGTCCGGCTTATTTTTTGGAAATAGCCAAACTGCGTGCTGCCCGGATGCTCTGGGCCAAACTGGTCGGGGCTTATCAGCCCAACGATCAGGCGGCCACCCAGATGCGCATCCATTGTGAAACATCCCGCTGGAATCAGACGGTTTACGATCCCTATGTCAATATGCTTCGCGGGACCACCGAAGCTATGTCGGCCGTGCTGGGCGGTACCGATTCCCTGTCGGTCACCCCTTACGATGAACCTTTTGAACAACCCACCGATTTTGCCCGCCGCATTTCGCGCAACACCCAAATCATCCTCAAAGAAGAAGCCAACTTTGATAAAGTAGTGGATCCGGCGGGCGGGGCCTACTACATTGAAAACCTCACCCAGTCGATTGGCGAGCATGCCTGGTGCTTGTTCCAGGAAACCGAAAACGAAGGAGGATATATTGAGGCTTTCCGTAAATCGAAGGTGCAGCCCCGCATCAGGGAAGTGGCCGATAAACGCAATAAGAACCTGGCCATGCGCAAAGAAGCACTGGTCGGGGTTAACCTTTATCCCAATGCCAATGAGGTGATGGAGTCTGATTATGATGCTTCCACCCTCGAGACCTCAACTGCAGATGCCACCGGAGCCGAGGCCGACCCCATCCAGCCTTACCGTGGCGCTGAGGAGATCGAACAACTGCGCCTCAAGACAGAGCGCAAAGCCCAAAAACGGCCCAAGACCTTTATGCTGACCATCGGCGATAAAAAAATGCGCCGGGCCCGCGCTCAGTTCTCTTCCAGCTTTTTTGCTGCTGCCGGCTTTGAGATTGCCGACAACATCGGCTTTGAATCGGTCAAAGAAGGTGCTGATACCGCCCGCCAACAAGATGCCGATATTGTGGTGGTATGCAGCTCAGACCAGGAGTATCCTGAATATGCCCCCCGGGTTTATGATGAGCTGAAGGATGAAGCCATCGTTGTAGTAGCCGGTTATCCCAAGGACAGCATCGAGGAGCTTCAGCAAAAAGGCCTGAAACATTTCATCCATATCAAGTCCAACCTGGTGCAGACCCTGGGACAGTTTCAAAAAGAGCTGGGCATTGAGTAATTGAACCATTGAAAATCTTCAACTTATGCGACCAAATTTTAACAACATACAACCCGATTTTTCTCAAAGCAAGGACAGGAGTGGTTCTCAAGCCTATCAATCCATTTGGGAAACCCCGGAAAAGATATCGGTTAAGCCTGTATATACGGAAAAGGACCTGGAAGACCTGGAGCATTTGGATTATGCGGCCGGTGTGCCTCCTTATCTGCGCGGGCCTTATTCGACCATGTATGCCATAAGGCCCTGGACGATCCGTCAGTATGCCGGTTATTCCACGGCCGAAGAATCGAATGCTTTTTACCGGAGGAACCTGGCCGCGGGGCAAAAAGGCCTTTCAGTGGCTTTTGACCTGGCCACCCACCGGGGCTACGACTCGGATCACCCCCGGGTGGAGGGCGATGTCGGTAAAGCAGGCGTGGCCGTGGATTCAATCCTCGATATGAAAGTGCTTTTTGATCAGATCCCGCTGGATCAAATGACCGTTTCCATGACCATGAATGGAGCTGTGTTGCCGGTTATGGCCTTTTATATTGTGGCCGGCCTGGAGCAGGGCGTACCGCTTGAAAAGCTCAGCGGAACCATTCAAAACGACATCCTCAAGGAGTTTATGGTGCGCAATACCTATATTTATCCGCCTGATTTTTCGATGCGCATCATTGCCGATATCTTTGAGTACACCTCCCAAAACATGCCCAAGTTCAATTCCATTTCGGTATCGGGTTACCACATGCAGGAGGCTGGGGCCACTGCCGATATTGAGTTGGCTTATACGTTGGCCGACGGCCTTGAATACATCCGTGCCGGCAAGGATGCCGGGCTGGACATCGATTCGTTTGCCCCCCGCTTCTCCTTTTTCTGGGGCATCGGCATGAACCATTTCATGGAGATAGCCAAGATGCGGGCTGCCCGGATGCTTTGGGCCAAGATTGTCAAGCAGTTTGATCCGCAAAATCCCAAGTCGATGGCATTGCGGACCCACTCTCAAACCAGTGGCTGGAGCCTTACTGAGCAGGATCCCTACAACAATGTGGCCCGCACCACCGTCGAGGCCATGGGTGCGGCTTTGGGTCATACCCAGTCGCTGCACACCAATGCCCTGGATGAGGCCATTGCCCTGCCCACCGATTTTTCGGCCCGTATTGCCCGCAACACCCAGATCTACCTGCAGGAAGAGACCAACATCATTAAGTCGCTCGATCCCTGGGCCGGGTCTTATTATGTGGAAAAGCTTACCGACCAGATTGCCCGCCGCGCCTGGGAGCACATCAAAGAGATCGAGGACCTCGGGGGCATGGCCAAGGCCATTGAAACAGGCATTCCTAAGATGCGCATTGAGGAAGCGGCTGCCAAGAAACAGGCCCGACTGGATACCGGTAAAGAAGTGCGGGTCGGCGTTAACAAATACCGCCTGGATAAGGAAGAGCCCATGGAAATCCTGAACGTGGACAATACAGCCGTGCGTGAGGCCCAGCTCAAACGGCTCAAGCAACTTAAGGAGGAACGCGATGAGCAGGAGGTCCAGAAAGCCCTCGACCGCCTTACCGAATGCGCCCGCACCGGTGAAGGCAACCTGCTGGAACTTTCCGTGGAAGCCGCGAAAAAACGCGCTACCCTCGGCGAGATATCCTATGCCTGCGAAAAAGTGGTGGGCCGTTATACCCCGGTGACCCGCTCCATCTCAGGTGTCTATTCCTCTGAATCACAAGATGATGATATGTTCCAGAAAGCCAAATCCTACGTTAAGCAATTTGCCGAACAGGAAGGGCGTCAACCCCGGATCATGATTGCCAAAATGGGCCAGGATGGCCACGATCGTGGTGCCAAAGTCGTTTCTACCGGTTATGCCGATCTGGGCTTTGATGTGGACATCGGTCCCCTGTTCCAGACCCCGACTGAAGCCGCACGACAAGCGGTCGAAAACGACGTGCACATTTTGGGCATCTCCAGCCTGGCTGCAGGACACAAAACATTGGTCCCCAAAGTGATGGAAGAACTTAAAAAGCACGGCCGCGAAGACATCGTCGTGATCGTCGGCGGGGTGATTCCTCCCCAGGATTATCAGGAACTCTATGATGCCGGCGTAGCTGGTGTCTTTGGCCCCGGTACACCCATCCCGGAAGCAGCCATCAAAATATTACAGGTCATGCTCGATGAAGAGGAAGCCTGATTTGATTGAAAGACCGGTTTGGATGTTTATACCTGCCATGATTTGATGCATTGGTATAGCCTTTCCGGCGCCCTGATTGTGGAGGCCTTTTGAATCGAACCTAAGCTGAACCGTTGATAATGTCTCTTAATGTGCGTGTCTGCCGGAGCCCTTTCGCTACCGGCAGACACGCCTTTTTATGTTGTGGGATTTTTTTATCGCTGTTTTTAACCTGATCTTTTTCCATTTTTTTGGATTATGGTTACTTTTATTTGTCCTTACAATGGTTTGAGCCATTTTTATCAATCCGGGTGATAATAAAATCGGGTGATAAGATCGCTCGATAAGATCGGGCATAAAACCGGGCTGTTAAAACCGGCTTGTAAAAACTGCACCAACAAATATCGGCCAAATAAAAACCGGCCAAATAAATATCGGCCTGTAATATGGCCTATTATAAATCGGCCTCTATAAATTGGCCTACAAAAACCGGTTTGTATAAACCGCTCTAATAAATATCGGCCAAATAAGAACCGGCCTGAAAAAAATATAGAGCTATGATCCACCAATCAACATTTGTAAAAGCCAGCCTGTGTTTTCTGACAGGTATTTTCGCATTGACAGCCAGTTTTTCTGCTCTATATGGACAACAGCCTTCGATCCGTTCGATGGAATGGGGCTCGAACCTTAAGATCAGCCTGGAGCTGACCAATGACAGCAGCTATGTGCTTGATGTCGATCAGCTACCTCATTCCAATGGCCGTTATAGGAGGTCTCCCGGTCAATATACCTACTATCCCGCACGCCTTTCCGAAGATTTCATCCGGCGGTTACAAAGCATCCCCCTGCATCTGAAAGTCACCTCCGGCAAGGCTTCTGCAGGGAAAACCTCTGCCTCCGGCCAGAATCCCTCCGGCAGTGAATTGTCTGGTGAACCCTCCTCTGGTAATAATGAAGTTTCGGCCGGGGCCCCCTCTTCCGATACAGCCTCCACCCGGAATTCTTCTGCTGACAGCCCCCCGGCTGATGGTTCCCCGGCCGCTGAACCTTCTGATGGTGTGGCTGCCATGACCCGGGATTCATTGACCCGGGATTCAATGGCCCCTGGTTCAATGGACCGGGATTCGATGCCCCGGGATTCAATGACCCATGAATCAGTGGCCCGGGATTCATTGCCCCGTGATTCAGTGCCCCGTGATTCATTGCCCCGGGATTCTTACCCGATCGATTCGGTGGTCTCAAAATCGCCTTCCCCAAAATCAAATAAAACCTTATGGAGCGCCCTTCATCAGCTTATTGGTGGGGGGTGGCCCCACTTCATCAATACCATGCTGTATGCCCTGGAAAAGGGTTACCTCGAGCTGGAGGCCCCTTTGATGAAACGCCCCGATAACCGGTGGAAACCGGATCCCGTGACTGAATCTTACCGCCGCACACGGAAATGGGACCATTATGTTCCGGTGAACCAGCGCTATGCCCACCGCGAATACCAAAAAAGAAAAGCCGAAGGCGAGCTGGGTCAAATCCGCGACATCCCCAGCCGGTTCATTTCCCTGTTTAAGGAAACCGGCAACTGGAAGTATAAAAGACTTAAAAAGAAAGGCAAAACCAAAAAGCTGGCCCGAATTGACCTGGTTAAGCTGCTGCTGGGTTCTTTTTACCTGGGTAAACCCCAAATCAAGTACATCAAGACCATGGTACTGAAAGCCGTGAACGATTATTCCAAAAACCGCCTGCCTTCGGTGATCATTTTTGATAATTTCCACGCCGCCGTTGCCATGAGCCTCAATGAGAAGGGGTACCGGGTGGACCGGGTCGTGTTCAATGACGCCGGGCAAATTTCCTCTTCCGCCAAGATCGAAAGAAGACGTAAGATCAGGGCCATCGTCGACAACATCAATCAGGTCAATAAAAAATTGTTCCAGGAACGCCTGAAGGATCATTATAAGTAGCGAATTGATCCATGGTTATGTAAAATCAGTTTAGATAACCGCCCTTCCTTGATTTACATTCTTCAAAGCCCTACCTTTAAATAATTAAAGGTCATTGTTCTATGAGCACCAGGGAAGTACTTGAGCATTATCCCCCGGAACGGGATCGTTTGCTGGTTATGTTGCATGCGATTCAGCGCAACAATGCGGGCAACAACATAGCCCCGGCCGATATCAGGCAGGTGGCTGAATATCTGAACACGACCACTGCTTCTGTTTATGGGGTGGTGCGCTATTACTCCATGTTCCGGGTTGAGCCCCGGGGGCAATACATCATCCGTCTTTGCAAATCTCCTTTGTGCAGGATGGTAGGAGCTTTCAATCTGCTGGCCTACATAGAGCAAAAGCTTTCCATCCGGATGGGGGAAACCACCAGTGATATGGTTTTTACCCTGGAGCCTTCCGAATGCCTTGGGTATTGTGACAGGGCGCCTGTGATGATGATCAATGAGCGGATATTTGTGGATTTGGATGAGAAGAAAGTGGAACAGATCATTGATGACCTTTTAAGTCAGGAAACCACAAAACGGGAGTAGCCGTGATAGAGCAAACCAAAATAGCACTCAGGAATGCCGGGTCGATTGATCCGCGAAGCATAGATGCTTATCAGGCCGCTGGTGGCTTTCAGGGGTTGAAAAAGGCATTAACCATGGATCCCGAGGAGATTGTTCAGGAACTCGAGCAATCCGGACTGAGGGGCAGGGGAGGCGGCGGCTTCCCCACCGGCCTGAAAGTGAAATTTACCCGCCAGGCTGAGCGCCATGGCAAAGGCAATAAATATGTGGTATGCAATGCCGATGAAGGTGAGCCGGGCACTTTTAAGGACCGGGTAATCATGGAAGGGGATCCGCACCTGATGGTTGAAGGCATGATCATTGGGGCCTTTGCCATTCAGGCTGAAAAAGGGTATGTCTATATCCGGGGCGAATATGTGGAGTCCATCGCCCGGGTGGAACAAGCCATCAAAAACTGCTATGAACGGGGGTATCTGGGCAGCAACATTTTGGACAGCGGTTATTCTTTTGACCTGGAGGTTCGCCTGGGGGCCGGTTCGTATCTTTGCGGGGAAGAGCTGACGTTGCTGGAATCGCTGGAGGGCAAGCGGGGATACCCGCGGATAAAACCTCCTTTCCCGGCCAATCAGGGGGTTTTTAATGCCCCTACACTGATCAATAATGTGGAGACCTTTGCCCATATGCCTGTGATTGTGGCTGAAGGGGGTGAGCAATATAAGAAACGGGGGACGGAAAAATCGCCGGGCACCAAAATTTTCACCCTTAGTGGTGATGTCAAGCAGCCGGGTTATTATGAGGTGGTTATGGGCACCACGCTGGGTCAGCTGATTTATGAGCTGGGCGGAGGCATGAAGAACGGGCATGGTTTTAAGGCGGCCTTGCTGGGTGGAGCTGCCGGGACCTTTGTCGATGAGTCGGTGATGGATACCCCGATGGGTTTTGATACCCTGCGGGAAAAGGGTGCCACCCTGGGCTCCGGTGCCGTGATGGTGATGGATGCTTCCCGATCATTGTATGAAATGATGCATTCCATCCTGGATTTTTTCGCCCACGAATCATGCGGCAAATGTGTTCCCTGCCGGGTAGGTACGCGCATGTTGCTTATGATGTGGGAAGGTGTTAAAGGTGGCAGTGCTGGCGAGAAGGCCCGAACCCTGGAGCAGATGCAAGAGGAGGCAGAGTATATGCAGGAAAATTCCCTTTGCCCCCTTGGCGGATCGCCCATTATATCCATAAAAAGTGCCGTTCACTATTTCAGAGATGAATTTTAACCCCAGGTTTTATGAGCCAACTCGTTAATCTTACCATAGATGGCAAACCCATACAGGCGCCTGAGGGAGCCAATCTGCTCCAGACGGCCCTGGACAATGGCATTCGGATTCCTTTTTTATGTTACCATCGCAAATTATCGCCCACCGGAGCTTGTAGGATGTGTGTCACCCGCATTAAGGGACAAAAGGGCCTGGTGATGGCCTGTACGGTCCAGGTGGAAGAGGGTATGGAGGTTACCGCTTTTGATGATGAGCTGGAATCGGCCAGGAAGCGAACGCTTGAATATCTGTTGGCCGAACACAATGAACATTACGATGGCACCTATTACGATGAGTTTTGGTACTGGATTCAGCATTATGACCTGGACATTCCGGAAAACAGGCATTATCCCAATATTTACCGCCAGATGCACTATCCGGTGGACGATACTTCACCCATACTCTCCTACAACGCTTCCAAATGCATTAAGTGCTTCCGCTGCATCAAAGCCTGCGATGAGGTTCAGGGGAAAAATGTGCTCAGCTTTAGTCAGCGGGGAATTGCTTCCTATATTGTAGCTGGAATTGATCATTGGGACGATTCGGAATGTGACGGATGCGGTGAGTGCGTTCAGTTGTGCCCGACGGGTGCATTGGTTGAAAAACCCCATCGCGAAGAGATCAACCTGGAGCGGGTGGAGAAGACAGTACGTACAACCTGCCCTTACTGCGGGGTGGGATGCCAATTGCTGCTTTACGTTCAGAATGGCAAAATTGTGCGGGCCGATGGGGTGGAGGGCATTCCGCCAAACGATGGGCGCCTTTGTGTGAAGGGCCGCTTTGGGTATGATTATGTGGCCCATCCCGACCGCCTGACCCATCCCCTGATTAAGAAAAACGGGACCTTTGAAAAGGCTTCCTGGGATGAAGCCCTTGATCTGATTGCCCGCAAATTTAGTGAGATCCGGAAAAGATACGGCACGCAGGCTTTGGGTGGCTACGGCTCAGCCAAATGCACCAACGAAGACAATTACCTGTTTCAGAAATTCATCCGCATTGCTTTTGGCAACAACAACCTGGATTATTGTACCCGCCTCTGCCATGCTTCCACAGTTACAGCCATGCTTAAATCACTGGGTAGCGGTGCCGGCAGCAATTCAATAGAAGACTTTGCCCAAACCGATTGCCTGTTCATCACCGGCAACAACATGATCGAAACCCACCCGGTGACGGCTACTTTTGTAAAAAATGGCCAGTATAAAGGCACCAGGGTGATTGTTTGTGATCCCAAGTGGACTAAGATGGTTAATTATGCCGACATTTGGCTTCAGCCCAAACTCGGCACCGATGTGGCCCTGCTTAATGGCATGATCAGGGTGATCATCGAGGAGGGCCTGATTGGTCGCGATTTCATCTGCAACTGGGTTGATGGCGGGATGGAGGCCTTTGAAAAGCTCCGGGAGAAAGTCTCGGGCTATACCCCGGAAGAAACCGAACGGATAACAGGGGTAAGCCCCGACAAATTCATGGAAGCGGCCCGCATATATGCCCGGTCGGCTACTGCAATGATTGCCACCGGCATGGGGTTGAGCCAGCAGCAGGTGGGCACCAACATGGTGTTTTCGCTGATCAACATGATGCTCATTACCGGGCAGGTGGGCAAGGAACACGCCGGGATTGACCCGCCAAGGGGGCAGAACAATGTGCAGGGGGTGACCGACATCGGGGTTTCGCCGATCAACTTTCCCGGGTATATTCCGGTAGGCAATCAGGACAACCGCCGCAAGCTGGCCCAACTTTGGGATGTGCCTTTTGAAGACTTGCCCGACAAGCCGGGTTTGACAACGGTCGAGATTATGAATGCCGCTTATGATGGCCAGATAAAGGGGATGTACATCATGGGCGAGAACCCTATGATGACCGATCCCAACCTGAACCATACCGGGGAGTCGCTCCAATCGCTCGAATTCCTCGTTGTTCAGGATATCTTCCATACTGAAACCACCCCTTATGCCGATGTGATCCTGCCGGCCGCCTCTTTTGCCGAAAAGGAGGGCACTTTCGTGAACAGCGACCGGCGGGTCTTGCGGGTGCGCAAGGCCGTTGAAAAACCCGGCCTGGCCCAGGAGGACTGGAGGATTGTCGATCAGATTGCCCGCCGGATGGGATACAACGTGGGCCAATATGAAAATGCCCGGGACATCTTTGAAGAGATCCGCCAGGCTACCCCCATCCTGGCCGGGGTTACCTATGACCGCATCGAGCATGAAGGCCTGCAATGGCCCTGCCCGGATACCAGCCACCCGGGTACCCCAACCCTCTTTTTGGAAGGGTTTAAAACCTCCAATGGCCTGGGTATCCTCAACCCGGTGGATTATACCCCCCAAACCGAGCCTGCTTCACCCGAATATCCCTATGTGCTCAATACCGGCCGGATGCTCTATCAGTACCATACCTCCACCATGTCGCGCAGAAATAAAGCTTTGAGTGATTTTGCCAATGAATCCTACGTGTTGATGCATCCCGGGGATGTCCGGGCCAACGGATTCCGCGATGGCGACCGCATCCGCCTGAGCAACCCGCGGGGCCAGCTCCAAACAACTGTCCGCTCCAGCCAACAGGTCAAACCCGGCGAGCTGTTTATGCCTTTCCATTTCCGGGAAGCATTGGTCAATAAGTTGACCCGTAGTGATTTGGATCCCGACTCCCGCATTCCGCCCTATAAATTTTCGGCCTGTAAAGTCGAAAAAGTGGAAATGTCAGGAGGCTGAACGTTAGATCATATAATGCACCATTACAAAATCGCCCCCAAAGTTTGACGCTCCTATGAAGCAATTATATTTTGCCCTTTCTGCCTCGATATTGTTTTTAGGCCTTTGGGCTTGTAATTTTCAACATTTCAAAAAAGACCAGGCTATGTCATCCCAGGAATTGATCATTTTTCACGCTGGTAGTTTGTCGGTGCCCTTTCAGGAGATTGCCGATTCATTTAAGCAGGCCCATCCGGATATAGAGTTAAAGATGGAGGCTGCCGGCAGTGTGGATTGCGCCCGGAAAATCACTGAATTGAACCGTCGGTGCGATATTATGGCTTCTGCGGATTACCGGGTGATCGATAAGCTTTTGATTCCCAAATACACAGACTGGTTGATACGGTTTGCAGCCAACGAGATGGTGTTGGTTTATCATGAAAAGTCGCGTTACCGCGAAGAGATCAATCAGCAAAACTGGCCGGATTATCTGTTGCGCGACGGGGTCTATTATGGCCGTTCCAATCCCGATTCGGATCCCTGTGGTTATCGGACGGTTTTAAGTTTGCGCCTTGCCGAGCAGTATTATGACAAATCTGGTATGGCCAGTCAGTTGCTGGCCAAGGACCGCCGTTTTATCCGGCCTAAGGAGACTGATTTATTGGCCTTGCTTGAATCAGGGGCTTTGGATTATGCTTTTCTTTACCGGTCAGTTGCTGAACAGCATGATCTTCCTTATTTGGAGCTTCCCGAACGCATCAACCTGGGCAATCCGGAGTTGGAGGATCATTATTCGGGTGTCAGTGTGGAGATAGCCGGCAAGGAACCGGGCGATCCGGTAGTGATGAAGGGCGAACCTATGGTTTACGGGGTTACCATGCTTCGGGATGCGCCCAATGTGGAAGCTGCCCGTGCTTTCCTTTCTTTTCTGCTCCAGGGTGACAAGGGAATGGCGATCATGGAGAAAAACGGCCAGCCTTCGCTGGTGCCAGCTCCCGGTCACCATTATTCGAACATTCCTGAAGACTTCCGTTCCTTTGCCCGCCCGGCTTCCTGAAAGAAACAACCCCGCTTAGCGGGGGTGACAAATTTAAGACCCCGCTAAGCGGGGTCTTAAAGCGGGGTCTCTACCCCCGCTAAGCGGGGTTGAACGGGGTATGTTAAGCCGGGGTAAGCCAGAGGGTTTGGTAGGGCTCGAGGGTGATTTCCTGATCAAACGACCATGTTTGGCCACTGATCAGATCGTGCATTTTACCCTGGCTTTCCAGCAGACGCAGGTCGAAGATGTGGCTTTGAGCGGTGATGTTGGAAATGCTCCAAAGCGACTGGCCCGATTCGTGGGTTCGCCGCAGGGCAAAGAGCTGGCTGCCCAAATCCAGGATGGCCTGGTCGGCATTGGGGTGAAAGGCGGGTTGACGGCTTCGGATGCGCATGAGTTTTTTCAACCGGGTGAACACCTGGTGGGCCGGATGGCTTTGATCATTGAGACGTTCGATCAGCTGATCATAATCCCATGTTTTGCGGTTGATGCTCCTGTTTTGACCGGTGCGGGCTACCTCCTGGTGGTCATTCTCTGTTGCCAGAAGCGAGTGGATGTAGAAGCCCGGAATGCCCCTGAGACTCATCATGATGGTTTGGGAACACAGAAAACGCTCTACCTGATGGTTGTCGGGACCCTCGTGGGTGCCCTTCATGGCATCGAACCACGAAATGTTGATCTCATAGGGACTTTCTGAACCATCGGGGTTGCTTTTGGTATTGACGTATCCGCCAAAAGCTTTCATTTGCCCTACCATCTCTTCCAGCCTGGAGGAGGGGATGATCCCTTCGGCCGGTCTTAAGCCAATGCCATCATGAGAAGCGGTAAAGTTGAAATAAGTGGCTTCATCATCGGGGGTGGGGATGGTTTGTGCCCATTCGGTGAGCTTTTGACTGTTGCCGGTGTGAAGGGTATACAGCAGCAGGGGAGGCAGGGGGAATTGATAAATCATGTGGGCCTCGTCAAAATTTTCCCCGAAATAGGAACGGTTTTCCCGGTCAGGTACATTTGTCTCGGTCAGCAGGATGGCATCGGGGTTGATCAGTTCGGCCAGTTCGCGCATCAGTTTGACGATGCGGTGTGTTTGGGGCAAATGGATGCAGGAAGTGCCAATTTTTTTCCACAGGTAAGCAATGGCATCGAGCCGGATGATGCGGATGCCTTGATTCAGGTAGAAGAAAAGCACCCTAAGTATTTCCAAAAGCACCCGCGGATTGGAAAAATCCAGGTCAATCTGATCCTGGCTGAAGGTGGTCCACAGGTGTTTTCCTCCCCGGGCCGTGTGGAATTTGGTCAGCAGGGGGGTGCTGCGCGGCCGTGTCACCTGCGAAAGATCGGTTTGCGGGTCTACTTCGATGAAAAAATCCGCTCCCGGCGACCGGCCCTGGAGGTAATTTTGAAACCACGGGTGCGCACTCGAGACATGGTTGACCACCAGATCGGCCATCAAATCGAACTCCTGCCCGATGCGGTGCAGGTCGTCCCAGGTACCGAGCCGGGGGTTGACCTGAAAGTAGTCGGTAATGGCAAATCCATCGTCGGAACTATAGGGGAAAAAAGGCAAAAGGTGGATGCAACTGATTTCCCATTCCAGGTGTTCATCCATGAAATGATGGAGGCTCTGTAACGGGCTCGTCTGTTTGCCGGTGATGGTGTTGCCATAGGTGATCATCACCGCATCGGTCTGGTCCCATTTGGTCAGGCCACAGGTGACTTCACTCAGGTTTTCTTCGATCAGGGCGTAAAGGTCTTCAAGGTATTTGTCGGTGATTTGCTGTTCGGGATATATATTGAGCAACAATTTTCTTATCCGCTTGCGGGCGGCTTCATAAAGGGTTCCCATTTAATTATTTTTTGTTATCCAGTTCAACGATTCCGATTCAATTCAGGGGTATTTAATTGAAATTCAGGTTTTATCCAGTTAATTCCTGTTGTTGGTTTAACGATTCCGATTCAATTCAGGAGTATGTGATTGAAATTCAGGTTTCATTCAGTTAATCCCTGTTATTGGTTCAACGATTCCGGTTGAAATAAGAGGGTATTTGATTGAAAATAAGTTTCTATTGAGTTATTCTTTATTGTCGAGTTCAACAGCTTCGTAGAATTGTTCCATAAAATCGGGAATGGCACTAATGACCCTTTTCCAGCTGGGGATGAAATCGGACTGCATGGGGTTGGACAGGAAATCTTCGCCGGCCATGTAGATGTTTTGGGCAAAGACTTCCACCATCTCCTCCTCGGCATGGTGGTCGAGGCTGAGTCCGTTCATTACCGCGTCGTTGTAATATTGTTCGACGTAGTCGAGGGCGATTTTATAGTAGGTGGCCTTCAGCGAGCGGAATGTTTCCTGGGAGAAGGTGTAGCCATTTTCGGCCAGTTCACGGAAGATGGCCTTGGAAATGTCGATGCTCATGCGCGAGAGGCCTTTCTCGCGGTCTTCCTGCGAGAGGGGTTGGTGTTTATGGTCGTATCGGTCGGCGATCTCGACCTGACAAATGCGGTTGATGGGGTTAAGGCGTTTGACCTCAGAGAGCAGGCCAATTTCCAGGCCCCAGTCGCTGGGGATGCGTATGGTTTTGACCACGTCGGCGCGCATGGAGAATTCTCCGGCCAGGGGGTATCGGAAACCATCGAGGTACCTGAGGAAGCTGACATTTCCAAAGAAAACTTCCAGGGAACGCACCAGGGGATACACCAGCAGCCGGGTTACACGGCCTTTGAGCTGGCCTTCGGCTTCACGGTAATAGAAGCCTTTGCAGAATTTATAGTTGAACCGGGGGTCGGCCACCGGATAAAACAGCCGGGCCAGCATGGAGCGGGAGTAAGTGATGATATCGGCATCATGCAGGGCAATGGCCTCAGAACGGCCGGAAGCTATGAAGTATCCGTAACAAAACCAGGCATTCCGGCCTTTGCCCATTTGGCTGGGAGCGATTTGTTTTTTGATCAGCAGATCGTCAAGGGCCTTCATGCGCGGACCGTCGTTCCATAAAATCCGATGATGCTGAGGAAGACGGGAAAAATATTCCCTGGCGTGTTCAAACTGCTCCTTATTGGCCCGGTCGAGCCCAATGATGATTTCATTGATATAGTTAACTTTCTGCAGTTCATCCAGGATGCGCGGAAGGGCATCGCCTTCCAGTTCCGAATACAAACAGGGTATGACCAGCGCCATGGGTCGGTTCTCGGCAAACTTTTCCAGCTTTTCTTCCAGATCTTCAGTGGTGCGGTTCCTTAAATTGTGCAAGGTAGTAACCCATCCATTTTGATAAAAATCACCCATGATACCTCCCTTTTATAGTTAAACCCTTAAAATTATAAAATCTTCATCGCTTTAGGATGAAGCTCTGCTTTATATTTTGGTTAAACTCTAAATGTTGGTTGATTCGATGATAAAGGGGGATGGATCATTATTTTAATTGTTCATTGACAATTGTTATACAGATTTACCGGCCAACCATTTTTTTGCAAAGGGTCAATATTTTTTAAGCTTCGTTGGTGGCATAAAGGAGCGGCCCGATCCTGGGTTCCTTTAGGCATTAAAGAAGGGCAAAGAAGGCCTATTCAATCATTTTCGCAAGGCTTGTTAAATCTTTAATGATAAAACCGGGGCGCAGGTTGCGCAGCTCTTTGTAGGTCTCGCGCAGCCGGAGGGAACGGCGGTCACCTGCAAAAAGGGCTGTTTTGAAACCTACCTGGCTGGCAGGCCAGATGTCCTTATACATATCATTTCCCACGTAAAGGGTTTCGGCCGGAGAAATGCCATGATTCGTATGAAGTCGCTCTTTAAGGAGCTCAAACAGGGCAGTATCGGGTTTGGCCCTGCCTGTTTGATAGCTGAAGATGGAGAGGGCAGGTTCGAAATGCCGGATTTGGTCTGTTTCGGTTAATGGTTTTCCAAGGAAGAAGTTCATGATCATCGGGGTATAAAACTGGGCATTGGAGACAATCCCCAGGTGCACGCCTTTTTCCCGAAGATGTTCCAGGGTAGTTTGCATGCCGGGCATGGGGTATATTTTGTTGGCCATCAGTTCAAAAAATAAGGCGAGCACTTTGATGTTGCTGTGCTTGGTGATGGCAATGTTTCCGGCCTGATGATGGCGTTTCAGAGTCTTTTGCCAAATTCGGGTGATGACCACTTCGGGATGGGGATAACCGTTTCCCGTAAGCCGGGCATGTTCCTGCTCAATGAAACGGCGAAAATCTTTCAGCAGGTGTTGGAGGATTTCATCCCGGGTGTGGATGCTTTTGGCATTGATGTCAATATGTCCCTTTTTTAAGGCTTTTTCGAGGAACCCCGTGCTGAATTCCGCCTGGTCAATATCCCCTGAAGCGGAGATCAGCAGCGTTCCATAAATGTCGAAGATGCAGGCCCGGAGGTTTGCCTCGGGCTTCCAGCTTTCCCTGACTTGCGTGGGGAGGGGCTGGAGCTCATCCAACTGATTGAGATAGTCTTCGATAGGTTTCCACGAGCTTTTTTCCATAAGTCTCAAGCGAATAATATTGAACGATTCGATGGATGTTGTCTTCGATGGTCTGGGGGTCAACTGTCTCCAGTAATTGATGCAGGGCCGGGTTGATCCTGAAAAGCTCTTCCTGTCGTTTTGTATCATGTGAGATTTTAAGGATCTCGTACATCTGGTCCTGAACGGGAAGATCTTTGAAATCGCTGTCTCTTCCGGGAATGATGATTTGGTTATACAATCCGGGAAATACCATTCCTGTTTGCAGGAAATCGCGGGTGATGTAATCGATTTTTCGTCCCACAACCGGGGTATGGTACAGCCAGGGTTCCATATAGGTCATTCCAAATCCTTCGCGGATGCTGGTGGTGATGCAAAGATCCGAGCCTTTAACCAGCCGGGGAAAATCTATTTTTTCACCGGCTTCAAACAGGACGTTGTTCAGGTGGTTTTCCTGGCAAAATGTTTTCCACTGGTTGTAATGTTCCAGTTCAAGGGGATTTTTGGGGGCCAGGGTTACCAAAAATACCGCTGATGAGCGAAAGAGTTCAGAGAGGAGGATCAACTCGCCGATGTTTTTTCTTCGGATCACGCGGACCGGGTAAGTGACGATTTTGGTTTGGGGGTCGAGGGAAAAGGTGGCGGTGATTTTTTTCTTGCAGGAGGTTTTATCGGGCAGGGATTGGGTATTGGGAACCGACACCGGGTTGGGCAGCAGAGCAATGTGGCCCTCATCGATGCCCTGGTTTAACAGCCGTTGTTGGTCGCCACTGTTGATGACGGCAAAATGGTAGTTTTCCAGGTTACGCGGATACATTACCATGGAGGGTTCCATATGCAGGCCATCGCGCAGGATATATTCGAGGAAGGCCATATTTGCCGGGCGGTCTTCGGCAAAATCATGGGCGTGGTTAAGCACCAGCCTGCCTTCTTCGGCCAGCCGGTAAAGGCTGTAGGTGACCAATGGATTTTTCCCGAGGTTCAGGTTGTGAAAATGGATGATTTCATCCTCATCCAGCAATTCCTTCAAAAAATCGTTCAGGCGGGCAATAGCCGTATTTATTTTTGCTGGTGAAGGATGCTCGTCAAACAGGTAATTCAGCTCTTCATGAACGATCACCTCTACACCCTGTTCTTTGTAGCGGTACGGATCATCGGTTTGGCCACATACCACCCGCAGGCGAATGTTGGGGTGATCCTGCGAGAGGCTTTTGACCTGTGAGTCGATGATCCGGGTTACGCCTCCTGGGTGGAGGTGGTGGTGCATGATCGCGACTTTTCCGGGTTCCATGTTTTTTGACCAAAAATTAATAAAAATGATGGGTTATTCGTCAAATGATGGTTGATGCAGGCTGTTTCACCAGACAACCCCGTGGCCATTGGCAGAAAACCAAAAGGGTGGCCCGAACCCCAGCCTTCACTTTTTCCGCTCTTCTCGGGGCCAGAAAAGACAATAAGCGGAAAACCAAAAAAAACCGCCTTTGAAAAGGCGGTTAGAGCGATATTCTTAACTCGGATGGCAAAACGTAAAAACTGGATTGGTTTAGCCCAGGTACTTTTTCAGCAATTTGTTTTTGGAGGAATGCCGCAGCCTTCTGATGCCTTTTTCTTTGATTTGGCGAACCCTTTCACGGGTCAGGTTTAACTTCTGGCCGATTTCTTCCAGCGACATTTCACCCACGCCCAGGCCAAAGAAATACTTAATCACGGCTTTCTCTTTTTCCGGGAGTACGCTCAGGGTCCTTTCAATCTCGCGGCTCAGCGATTCGTTCATCAGGGTTCCGTCGGCATCTGGTGCATCCTGGTTTTCCATCACATCCAGCAGGCTGCCGTCTTCGTCATCATCAAAAGGGGCATCCATTGAAAGGGGTTTGCCCGAGAGCTGAAGGGTCTTTTCCACTTTTTCCTTGGGCAGGTCAACCATTTCAGCCAGTTCCTCGGAAGTAGGGGTGCGATCGTTTTCCTGCTCCAGTTTGGAATAGGCCTTATGCAGTTTATTGATCGAGCCGACTTTGTTCAGCGGCAGCCTTACTACCCTTGATTGTTCAGCAATGGCTTGGAGAATGGACTGGCGAATCCACCAAACGGCATAGGAGATGAATTTAAATCCTTTGGTTTCATCAAAACGCTCTGCTGCTTTGATCAGTCCGAGATTGCCTTCATTGATCAGGTCAGGCAGGCTGAGGCCCTGAAATTGATATTGTTTGGCTACCGAAATTACAAACCGAAGGTTAGCCCTGGTTAACTTTTCTAACGCCGCTTTGTCTCCCTTTTTGATCCGCTGGGCCAGCTCTACTTCTTCGTCCGGGGTCAGCAGCTCCTCTTTGCCAACTTCCTGCAAATACTTCTCCAGGGATGAACTATCTCTGTTGGTAATTGATTTAGTGATCTTTAATTGTCTCATCTCGGCATCTGGTTTTTTCTAAGTTCCAAATAATTAACTCTTTATGATAACGCGAAAAATTAATGCAAATTTTACAAAGTAATGAAATTTTTTATTATTATGCCACTCTTGTTTTTAACACTTTTGAGGCCTACCTTTTTAATTTTTTGAATTTTTTCTGGAAAAATGTTATCTTCAGAAGGGTGGTTCAACGCTACGAAAAGTAACGCATAAAGTTGTATATTGTTGAACATAAAATTTTCAGCCTAAAACTTTAGGGCAAACCACCCTGGCTTTCCGATGAAGCATAACGATAAGATGTATTATAAAATTGCCCTGAGCATGATTTCTCATATCGGGCCGGTATTGGCGCGCCGATTGGTGGATTATGCGGGCAGTGCGGAAGCGGTATTCAGGCAGGGCAGGGGGCCGTTGTTAAAGATACCGGGTTTGGGAAGCCACATTGTTGATGCCATAAGAGATAAAGCGCTTTTTAAGCGGGTGGATCAGGAGATGGATTTTATGGCGCGTTACGGAATAAGGCCGGTTTTTTACCAGGACAATGATTATCCGGGGCGGTTGAGAAATTGCGAGGATGCCCCGGTATTGTTGTATATGAAGGGGAATGTGGATATCGAGCGAGGTAAGATGCTAAGTATTGTAGGGACCCGAAAAGCCACAGCCCAGGGCCTCGAAAATTGTCGGCGACTGGTAGAAGATTTGGGCGGGACTCATTCAGACCTGGTTATTGTCAGCGGTCTGGCTTACGGCATTGACATCTGTGCCCACAGGGTGGCTTTGACCCGCCATATTCCGACTGTAGCGGTTTTGGGGCACGGGATGGATACAATTTATCCCTCGGTTCACCGTAAGACTGCTGCGGAAATTGTGCAAAACGGGGCGCTGATCAGTGAATTTTCGACCCAAACCCCGTTCATTCGGGGCAATTTCATCAGCCGCAACCGGATCATCGCCGGGTTATGTGATGCCACGGTGGTGGTCGAGTCGGGTGAAAAAGGCGGGGCTTTGATCACCGCCGATATTGCCAATTCCTATAACCGCGATGTGTTTGCTTTTCCCGGAAGGGTGGATGATTTGCACTCGAAAGGATGCAATCAGCTGATCAAGACCAATAAGGCTTTATTGATTGAAGGTGCCGGCGATCTCCAATATATTATGGGTTGGGAAGTCACCCGGCAGAAGCACAGGCTCATCCAACGCCAGCTTTTTGATCACCTCAACGAGGAAAACCGCCAGATCATTGACCTGTTGAAAAATCACGGGGAACTTTCCATTGATCAAATCGGTCAGCTTTGTCATCGGCCGGTGAGCCAGGTTTCTCCCCTTTTGCTTGATCTGGAGTTGAAGGGACTTGTACGGTGCCTGCCAGGGAATCTATACAAATTGTTGTTCTACCAGCAATGACAATTTTCATAAAATGTTGCACAACATAAATAAGTTTTGTCTTGGCCATTTCCTTTATAAACAGAAGCTAATCGCAATGGAGTGGGGATGGCTGATTTTGTGTTTTTTATCCAGCCGGGAAAATTGTTTTACGGTTACAAAATTTTAGCTATGTTTGTTTACAGATCGTTACCTAAACCAATATTTTCAAACCAAAAACACATTCAACATGGATCCACGAGTAGAAGAATTTATGGCTCAGATTACTGCCAAAAACCCTGGTGAAGGTGAATTTCATCAGGCGGTACAGGAAGTAGCCGAATCCTTAATCCCTTACATTGAAGAAAATCCCAAGTATAAGCATGCCAAAATTTTGGAGCGGATTGCCGAGCCCGAGCGGGTGGTTATGTTCCGCGTGCCCTGGTTGGATGACAAAGGAGAAATACAGATCAATAAGGGTTACCGCATTGAGATGAACAGTGCCATTGGACCTTATAAGGGGGGATTAAGATTTCACCCGACGGTTAATTTGAGCATTCTGAAATTTTTGGCTTTCGAGCAAGTCTTCAAAAACAGTCTGACGACCCTGCCGATGGGAGGTGGAAAAGGTGGTTCAGACTTTGATCCTAAAGGCAAGAGCGACAATGAAGTGATGCGGTTTTGTCAAAGCTTTATGACAGAGCTTTACCGGCACATTGGACCCAACACCGATGTACCGGCTGGAGATATTGGTGTAGGCGGCCGCGAGATAGGTTACCTGTTCGGGCAGTATAAGCGGCTAAAGAATGAATTCACCGGGGTATTGACCGGCAAGGGCATTCAGT
Source organism: uncultured Bacteroidota bacterium (assembly GCA_913055635.1). GTDB lineage: Bacteria > Bacteroidota > Bacteroidia > Bacteroidales > UBA12077 > JAGXLC01. The sequence continues at coordinate 57,593 of CAJXLK010000007.1, read as the reverse complement.
ATGGGGGCAGCCTGATCAGGCCTGAAGCGACCGGTTTTGGCGCCACCTATTTTGCCCAGGAAATGTTGGAGGCTGAAGGCGACGGGATCAAAGGCAAGAAAGTGGCCATTTCCGGTTCAGGCAATGTGGCCCAGTTTGCCACCCAGAAGGTCAACGAGATGGGCGGAAAAGTCATTACGCTCTCCGATTCAGGTGGTTTCATCCATGATCCCAATGGCATTGATCAGGAAAAGCTTGAATATGTCATGGAGCTGAAGAACATTAAACGGGGCCGGATCAAGGAATATGCCGAGAAATATGGTGTTGAGTACCATGAGGGCAAACGCCCATGGAGTGTTACTTGTGATATTGCCCTGCCTTGTGCCACCCAGAATGAAATCAATGAGGATGAGGCCAAAACCCTGATCAAGAATGGATGCCGGGTGGTATCGGAAGGGGCCAACATGCCCTCGACACCGGAAGCCATTGAGGTCTTTTTGAACAACAAGATCCTGTTTGGCCCCGGTAAAGCAGCTAATGCCGGCGGTGTATCCGTTTCAGGCCTGGAAATGACCCAAAACTCCATGCGTCTGCCCTGGAACAGGGATGAGGTGGACAAGCAGCTTCAGCAAATCATGAAAAACATCCATCATACCTGCCAGAAATATGGCAAGGAAGGCGATTATATCAATTATGTGAAAGGCGCCAATATTGGAGGCTTTGTAAAAGTCGCCGAGGCCATGCTGGCACAGGGTGCAGTATAAACGATTTTAGTTTTATGGGCTTAAAAGGAGGGGTTTTTGAACCCCTCTTTTTTATTTGTTGATTTTTTAGCAAGTTTGCACCTGGGAATGAAGCAAGGCGATTGTATGGAATTAATTGACTCTCATGCTCATATATACCTGGACGATTTTTTATCCGACCGCACCCAGGTGATTGAAAATGCCAGGAAAAATGGGGTTAGCCGGATTTACCTGCCCAACATCGATTCGGGCAGCATCGATGATTTGTTGAATCTGGCCGGGGCTTATCCCGATTATTGCAAACCGATGATGGGATTGCACCCCACATCGGTGAACGAGGATTATGAGCAGGAACTGGCCACGGTTAAACAATGGCTTGATAAGCGTTCCTTTGCTGCCATTGGCGAGATCGGGATTGATCTGTACTGGGATAAGACCTATGCCGGGCATCAGCAAGAGGCTTTTAAGCGGCAGCTTCACTGGGCCATGCAGAAGCAGATGCCCATTGTTATTCATTCACGGGATTCCTTTGATGAGATTTTTCAGGTCATTGAACAGGTCAACGATGGGAGCCTCTATGGCATCTTCCATAGTTTTGCCGGCCATTTGGATCAGGCCCGCTATATTATAGATAGGGGTTTTAAGATCGGGATCAACGGGATTGTGACCTTTAAGAACTCGAGCCTGGATGAAGTGGTTCGCGAGATTGACGTCGGCCACCTGGTGGTCGAGACCGATGCCCCCTTTCTGGCCCCTGAACCCAGGCGCGGGCGACGCAATGAAAGTGCCTATGTCCGGTATGTGTGTGAAAAAATTGCCCATCTAAAAAATATGGATCCCGAGCAGGTGGCAGCGATCACCACACAAAATGCAATGGATATTTTTTTAGATTGATGGATTCACAAGGGGAAATGGCTATACTGATCATTTATACAGGTGGCACCATTGGTATGGTGCGTGATCCGGGAACGAATGCCCTGCATCCTTTTGATTTTTCCCACATTCAGGATCAGGTTCCCGAAATTAAAAGTTTTGGTTCCACCATTGATGCCATTGCTTTTTCTCCTTTGATTGACTCATCGGATGTGACTCCTGAATTTTGGGTGAAGCTGGCCACCCTCATTGAGAAGCATTATCTGGATTATGATGGTTTCATTGTCTTGCATGGCACTGATACAATGGCCTATACGGCTTCGGCCCTTAGTTTTATGCTGGAGAACCTGCAAAAGCCGGTTATTTTGACGGGCAGTCAGCTGCCCATTGGAACTTTGCGGACCGATGGCAAGGAGAATCTGATTACCGCCATTGAAATTGCCGCGGCCCATAGGGATGGTCAACCCCTTGTACCGGAAGTGGCCCTCTACTTTGAAAATCGGCTTTACCGGGGAAACCGAACCACCAAGACCAGCTCCGAGCATTTCAATGCTTTTTCTTCGCCCAATTATCCTGCCCTGGCTGACATCGGGATCAACATCAAATACAATCATCAGGCCATCCGTTATCCCACTACCCTCCGTTCTTTGCACATCCATCAGAGACTGGAGACCGATATTGCGGTCTTGAAACTGTTCCCGGGCATCAGCGAAAATATGGTGAAAGCGGTCACCCGGGATGATAAGGCACGAGGCATCATTTTAGAAACCTATGGTTCGGGCAATGCCACCACCGAAGACTGGTTTATCCGGGAGATTCAGGATGCTGTAAAACATGGGAAAGTGGTGGTGAACATCACCCAATGTCTTGCCGGTAAGGTAGATATGACTGCCTATGAAAACGGCCGCAGGTTATTGGATGCTGGTGTCATGGGCGGATATGACCTGACCACCGAGGCGGGTTTAACCAAATTGATGTTCCTTTTAGGGTTGGGCCTTGATAGCCAACGGATTCACAAAAACATGGAGTTTTCCCTGCGGGGAGAAATTAGCAGCTAAATATTTTATGAATTATAATTTTTTGTAATTTGTGCCGCAAAATTAACGGCAAGAATTTACGGAGAAGTGGCCGAGCGGCCGAAGGCGCACGCCTGGAAAGCGTGTTGGCGCCACAAGCGCCACGAGGGTTCGAATCCCTCCTTCTCCGCCGGAGATTAAAAATTGGAAATCGAAATTTTTTAGTACTTTTAACCAACAATTCATTAATCAAAACAGAAGACAAACCATGAAAAGATTATTCACAACTATCGCAGTAATCGGATTAGTAATCTTGGGCACCACTGCATTTACTGTGGCTCAAGAGGAAGGACAAGCCGACACCACTGTACAGCAAGACACAGCGATGGCTGCAGCGGATACAGCTGCTGCTGATACGACCGCTGCTGCAGCAGAAGAAGAGGAAGCAGCACAAACCAGTTCCCTGCACAAACAGGTAAAGCAGAAGTTTATTGATGGTGGTCCTGCTTTTATGGGCGTGGTACTCCTGTCATTGATCTTTGGTTTAGCTGTTTCCATTGAAAGGATCATTTATTTGAATCTTTCAACCACCAATACCAATAAGCTCCTCAAGAAGGTTGAAGATGCCCTGGAAGAAGGCGGTATTGAATCGGCCAAGGAAGTTTGCCGCAACACCCGCGGGCCGGTGGCTTCGATCTTCTATCAGGGTTTGGACCGGGCCGATGAAGGCGTGGATGTCGCTGAAAAATCGGTCGTTTCCTATGGCAGTGTTCAGGCCGGATTGCTTGAACAGGGATTGACCTGGATTTCTCTTTTCATTGCCATTGCCCCAATGCTCGGTTTCCTTGGTACTGTTATCGGTATGATTCAGGCCTTTGAAAACATTGAGGCAGCCGGAACCATTTCGCCCTCGGTTGTGGCCGGTGGTATTAGTGTGGCTCTGATTACTACTGCTTCCGGTTTGATCGTAGCTGTAATCCTTCAGCTGTTCTATAACTATATTGTCTCCAAGATCGACAGCATCGTCAACGACATGGAAGATGCCTCCATCTCCCTGGTTGACCTGATCTACAAGTACGGAAGAAAGAATAAATAGTACAAGAAACTTTAAATCGATCAAGTTATGCTGAAAAGAATTATCATCATTATACTGGGGGCAGTATCGGTTATCCTCGGGATTATGTATTATGCCGGCGGTGAAATGGCTGGTGGCGAACCCATCTATACCGATCACATTCTGATCTGGGGCGCTATTCTGGCCGTGATTGCCGCTGCCATGGCATTGCTTTTCCCGTTGGCCCAGATTATTGCCCAACCCAAACGGGGCAAGGGGACCCTCATTGGCATCCTCTCCCTGGTGATTGTGGTACTGATTGCCTATGGATTGGCCTCGTCCGAACCGTTGAGTTTCCCAACCCCCAATCCTGACAATGTGCCACCAGTGCTGAAAAGAGTGGGCACCGGTTTGATTACCATGTACCTGTTGGTAGGCATCGGGCTGGTTTCCATTCTGTTCACGGAGATTTCTAAATCATTCAAGTAGAAAATATATCGGGTGAGGTATCCGTTTTACCAACAGATGCCTCATCAGGGAAATCCTAAAATAATAAAATTATGGCAAGACCTAGCGGTGAATTTAATGCAGCCCCAATGGCAGACATTGCTTTCTTGCTGCTGATCTTTTTCCTGGTGGCCACTACCTTTGATGTGGATACCGGGATTATGAGAAAGCTGCCGCCCATTCCCGATGAGCAGCAGCAACGCCAACAGCAGGATAAGCAGATTAAGGAACGGAATGTCTTTGAGGTGCTGATTAATTCCAATGACCAGCTTCTGGTGGAAGGTGAGCCAATGGATATTAGTAATTTGCGTGAAAACGCAAAGGAATTCATTGCCAACCCCCGGAATAAAGAAGATCTGCCTGAGATGAAGGTCAAGGAGGTGCCTTTCTTCGGCCAGACCGAAACCACCAAGGGGATTATTTCTCTGCAGAACGACCGCGGTACTTCTTACGAAATGTATATTAAAGTGCAAAACGAGCTTACTGCTGCCTACAATGAACTCCACGACGATTTGGCCATGCAGAAGTTCGGCAAGCACTATAAGAAGTTGAATGAGGAGCGAAAGGATGCAATCGATGAGATTTATCCCATGATCATCTCAGAGGCTGAACCTAAAAACGTCGGAGGTAATTAATATGGCTAAATTCAGAAAAGAGGGAAAAAAAGAGATCCCTCAGATATCCACAGCTTCTTTGCCGGACATTATTTTCATGCTCATCTTTTTCTTCATGGTGAGTACAACCATCCGGGAGACACAACTGATGGTGGAAAATAAAGTGCCGGGCGCTACCGAGGTGAAAAAACTTGAGCGCAAAGACCTGGTAAGCTATATTTATATTGGCAAGCCCAAGCGCCAATTCCAGGATCTCTATGGTACGGAGCCCCGTATCCAGCTCAACGATTCGTTTGCCAAGGTAGATGATATCCGGGATTACATTGCCACCGAACGCAAGCAGCTGGACGAAAGCGAAAGACCCAAGATGACAACCTCCCTAAAAGTGGATGAGGACACCAAAATGGGGGTTGTCACCGATGTCAAACTGGCACTGCGCAAAGCAAGTGCCCTGAAGATCAATTATTCGGCGCGTGAAGTCAAACAGGTCTATTAGCCGGCCTTCGACTTTACATAACCCATACCCATTAAGGTTGCCCTGGATCCGATCATCCGGGGCAATTTTTTTTGGTGAAGTGTTTGCATGGGGCTTTTGTTTGTCTTTTTGCCTGCGGCGATGACAAACTGGAATGAAGGGTAAAGCGGGGAAATTAAAGGTTATTTTTCAGGCGTATTTTTAGCTGTTCAACTATGTAAAAAACGGCCGGGCAGATATAGGTGTCCCTGATCAGGAAGGAGAGGGTTTTGTGGAAGTCGCGCCGGTCGGTGTAGGGATATTCCCTGCATGATCGGGGCCTTTGGGGGTATATGCTGCAATAATGATCGGGCATCAGAAAAGGGCAGGGGGCTTGATGGAAGACATAATCCCCCTCCTCGTCTGTTTTCAGGTACCGATCGGTAAATTGGGCCGGTTTGATGCCCAGTACCCTGGATATCCGGTTGATGTCCTTGTCGTGGAGAATGGGGCTGATGCTGCTGCAACAGTTGGCGCATTCAAGGCAGTCCATTTTAGAAAAGGCCTCCTGATGCAGCTCATGAACCAACTCATCAAGATGAAGCTTTTTTGCTTGTGGTTTGAGCTTTTTTAAAAAAGCCCGGTTCTCCTTTTCAGCATCCGCTGCACGCTGTCTGAGGTTATGTAAAGATAATTCACTCACTGGGCCTGATAAAAGATCTTTTTCTGATGCGGGGCAGTCTTTTGATTTGCGACATGAAAAGGCCGCTGATCACCAATGCAATACCGAACATCTTCAATACCGTAAGGGTTTCCCCCAGCATGAAGAAGGCAAAAACGGCCGTCAAAACAGGGATGGCATTGGTAAAGGCATTGGAACGGGTCACCCCGATTTTGTTTATGGCTATGGTAAAAAAGATGAAAGCAAGGGAGGATCCAAATACAGCCAGCTCAATCATGGGCACAACGGCTTGCTGCTGGAATCCGGTTGAAATAAAATGATCCCATTCAAATAGTAACAACAGCGGCAGGAAGAAGAAGATGCCAATGATGTTGTGGTAGGTGACAATGCTCACCGCGTTGTACCGGCCTGAAAGTTTTTTGACTACAATGCTGTAGCCTATACCGGCACCTACAGCCAGGAATAAAAGGAGAATGCCTACCGCCGATGCCTCCACATCATGGCCCCGCTCAAAAATAACCAACCCCACCCCCACGATGGAAATGACAATGCCGATGATGTTGAAGCGCATGATTTTCTCCCGGAAGAAGTAGGCCGTTACAAAGGGGCTGAAAAGGGGAATGGTCGAGATGATTACCGCTGAAATGGTCGAGGAAACTTCTTTGACCCCAAAGCTCTCACATAAGAAATACAGGAAGGGCTGAAAAAGGGTGACCAGCAGAAAATATTTGAAGTCGCTCATCTTCATTCTCTGGAGTTGCCGCATCGGCAGCATCAGAATAACCAGGATGAGCGACGAGATAACCAGGCGCAGGAATACGGTGGTGATGGGATTGTAAAATTCAAACACCATCTTATACCACACATAGGTAAGACTCCAAAAAGTCATGGCCAGAATCACGCTCAGGTAGGCCGCAAACAACCCCTTTTTCATTTTGCTCGGATTTTAGCCGGCAAATATCCCAAAAAAGATTTTTTAGACCAAGTATATACTAAATAAGTTTCACAGAACATTTTTAATAAAAGAAAATATGATTAAATTTACACAACCTAAAAAAAAGTGAAAATGTTTAATTTATACAGGATATGGCGGCCGATTCGAATGAAATACTGATCAAAATCAGAAAGATTGTTCGTTCAATTAATTTGGAATCGAAGAAAATACAGAAGGAGTATGGCGTAAGCATTCCCCAGATATTGTGTCTGGAGTATCTGAACCGTTCTGAGAATTACCAGGCGACTCAGAAGGAATTGCGGGATTATTTAAACCTGAATTCGAGTACTGTCTCGGGCATCATCAATCGTTTGGAGCGCAAGGGGTACATTGCGCGGCTTCCCAAGCGGGCTGATAAGCGAACCACCCACATTGTAATGACTTCAAAAGGTTCAGAACTACTTAGGAACACCCCTCATCTTCTGCACGAAAAATTGTCCAAGAAGCTGGAGAACATCCCCGACAATCATACCAGTGACATCAGCGACGCCCTGGATTTGATCATTGATTATCTGGGCATTGATGATGTGGATGCTTCACCGGTGATCACCGTTGAAGACCGGTTATAGCTTATTATAAGGCAGATTGCAGATGCCTGGTTGGATGGGAAAAATTTTTTCGTTAATTTTGTCGTGCAGAAACTTTTTGAACCCTTTGGCCAAAGTTCTGAATAATTGACCTTTATGTTGGAAACGCGAATTTTTTTCTGGTGAACAGGTTTGCCAAAGGCCTGGGGTTCAAAGCCACCAGATGAAAACGATCTGAATGGAAATTTTTTACGACAAAGCCAGATTGGTAGAACTCAGGAGGCTTCTTCACCGGCATCCTGAGTTGTCTGGCCAGGAGCACCAAACCGCCGGGCGGGTCAAGCGTTTGTTGATGGATGATCAACCCGATCAGTTGATTGAGCAGCTCGGCGGGGCTGGATTGGCTGCGGTATATGAAGGCCAAGAGCCGGGGCCGGCTCTTTTGTTCAGATGTGATCTGGATGCCCTGCCAATAGAGGAGGTCAATGACCTGGCCTATCGTTCGCAGCATCAGGGCCGGGCGCATAAGTGCGGGCACGATGGTCATATGGCGATCATGAACGGGTTATCGATGGCCATTTCCGCCAACCGCCCCAGGCGGGGCAGGGCCATTTTGCTGTATCAGCCCTCGGAGGAGAATGGGCAGGGAGCCCGGCGGGTCCTTGAGGATGAAAGGTTCCCCCAGATTGCCCCCGATAAGGTTTTTGCCCTGCATAATTTGCCCGGATATGCAGCAGGCTCAGTGGTTTTGAAATCCGGCACTTTTGCAGCGGCCTCTAAGGGAATGGTCTCTCAGCTTTATGGGAAGACCGCCCATGCGGGTGAACCTGAAAACGGCCGCTCACCGGGTATTGCCATGGCCGATATTGTCCGCGACCTCACCTGGCTGCCTCAAAATTGGTCTTTTGAGGATTTTGCCCTGATTACGGTGATCCATGCCCGCCTTGGCGAAATAGCCTTCGGTACAACCCCCGGTTACGCCGAGGTAATGGCCACCCTCCGAACTTACTCCAATCCTGACATGGATCAACTCACCTCCCGGGCCGTGGATATTGTCCAGCAACATGCCCGTTCCCATTCCCTGGAAAATGAAATCTCCTGGCGGGAGGCTTTCCCGGCTACGGTCAATGACAACGCCGAACTGGAGATGCTTCGGGAGGTGGCAAGGAAAGAACGGGCCCCAATGGTTGAACTCGATGCACCCCTGCGATGGTCGGAGGATTTTTCCAATTTTACCCTCAAATACCCCGGGGTGCTTTTTGGGTTGGGTTCTGGTGAACATACCCCGCAATTGCACAATCCCGATTACGACTTTCCCGAGGAGATCATCGAACCCGGAATAAGGATATTTTATGGCATTTACCGGCATTATTTAAAATAAGCACCGTATATTATGGCCGCAACTTCTCGTATTGAGATCAATAAAGCTGCATTGATCCATAACCTTACGTTTTTACAGAGTTATCTCGGCGAGCAGGTGAAAATTTCATCTGTCGTTAAGGCCAATGCTTACGGCCATGGCATTGAGCAATTTATCCCGATTGCTGAGGAGGCCGGTGTGCAGCATTTTTCCGTTTTCAGTGGTGATGAAGCCCATCGGGTGTATCAAATCAAACAGCCTACCTCCGATATCATGGTGATGGGCTGGATGAGCGATGATGATTTGGAATGGGCCGTGCGCAGCGGTGTGGAGTTTTTCGTCTTTGAACAGGAAAAACTGGAAACGGCCCTTGATTATGCCCGTCAATACAACACCCGGGCCATTATTCATCTGGAGGTTGAGACCGGTATGAACCGGACCGGGTTCAGTCAGCAGGCCCTTCACAAGGTAGTCAAGCTGATCACTTCCAACGAGCAATATTTCCGTGTGCGTGGATTGTGTACCCATTATGCCGGGGCTGAAAGCATCGCCAACCATGTGCGCGTGCAAAAGCAGATCAAAAAGTACAACCGCATCTATAAATGGATCACCAACCGCGGCATACACCCGGAACTGCGCCATACTGCCTGCTCTGCTGCCGCCATTGCTTATCCCCGGACCCGGATGGATATGGTGCGCATTGGCATCCTTCAGTATGGCTTCTGGCCCAGCCCCGAGACGTTTATCCACTTTGTCCACAAACGCATGGAAAAGTCGGATGTCCTGAAAAGGGTCTTGAGCTGGAAAAGTCAGGTGATGAGCATCAAGAAAGTCAAACCCGGTGAATTTGTCAGTTATGGCACCTACTATATGGCCCAGGAGGAGAAAACCATCGCCATCGTCCCGGTGGGATATTCCCATGGCTACAGCAGGTCGCTGAGCAACCAGGGGCGGGTTTTGATCGACGGCCACCGTGTGCCGGTTATCGGGATTGTCAATATGAATATGCTGGTGGCCGACGTTACCCAGGTCCCCGACGTGAAAAAGGGCGATGAAGTGGTGCTTATCGGTGACCAGGACGGGGTGTCCATCACACTGGCTTCATTCGCCGATTTTAACAATCAATTGAACTATGAGCTTCTGGCTCGTTTGCCCCTGGATATTCCAAGGGCGATTATGAATCAATAACTTGTACTATGGCATTCGTAGAATTAAATCGCGCAAAACTTCACCATAATTATCAATACCTTAAAGATTTACTGGGAAAAAACAACATCAAACTTGGAATTGTCTCCAAGGTGCTTTCCGGTAACAAAGAGTTCCTTAAGGAAGTGATCGATATGGGAGTGGACCAGATCCTGGACTCCCGCATGTATAATTTGAAAGCGGTTAAAAGCATCGATGAAGGCATTGAAACGGCCTACATCAGGCCTCCTTCCAAGCGGAGCATCAAAAGCGTAGTGCGCTATGCCGACATCAGCTTCAATACCGAGTATTATACCATCAAGTTGCTTTCTGAGGAAGCCCAGCGCCAGAACAAAACCCACAAGGTCATCATCATGATTGAAATGGGCGACCTGCGGGAAGGGGTCCTTGGCGATGAATTTATCGATTTTTACGGGAAAATTTTCAAGCTTCCCAATATTGAGGTGGTGGGCATCGGGGCCAATCTGAACTGCTTGAACGGGGTGATGCCCAGCCATGATAAACTGATTCAGCTGAGCCTTTATGAGCAATTGATCGAGGCCCGGTTTAAACGCAACATTCCTTATGTTTCAGGCGGATCATCGGTCACCCTGGAGTTGCTCTATAAGAATGTGCTGCCCGAAGGCATTAGCCATTTTCGCATCGGGGAAACCCTGTTTTTTGGCAACAACCTGTTTACCGGAGAGGACATTGAGGAGATGGAACAGGATATTTTCAGGTTGAACGCCGAGATCATTGAACTTACAGAAAAACCGGTGGTTCCGATCGGTGAGATCGGAGAAAATGTGGCCGGGGAGGTCAAGGAGTTTGACGAAGGCAACTACGGCAAAACCTCCTATCGGGCCATTCTGGATATCGGTTTGCTGGATATTGATCCTCAAAATATTGAGCCCCTCGACGATCAAATCGAAATTACCGGCGCCAGCTCGGATATGATTGTGGTGGATTTAGGCCCGCATAAACCTCAATACCGGGTCGGCGATTTGCTGCCCTTTAAGATCAACTATATGGGTGCCCTTACCATCCTCAGTTCACAGTATATCGCCAAAAAGGTGGTGTGAGCCCTGTAAAGCTTTTCATCGTTAATCGCCGGTTTGAAGCAATGTGCCGTGCCATTGAACCTGTCGGGTCGGCTTGTGGAGTTGTTTGCAGCAGTCCCGTTTGCAGCAATGGCTGGTCATTGAGCACCCGGTTTTTTTTGGGGGGTTGTTTGCGGCAGTCCCGTGTGAAGCATTGCTATGTCATAAACCCGGCTCGGGGGATTCCGTCCCCCAACGCCGTGCGTATCATCGCTGACCAGGTGGAGCAGGGGTGTTTTCAGACTTGTTGGGTTTGGAACTGATTCAGCGCATGTTTGAGGCTGTTGAACTGATCCGTGCTGAGACCTGTAATGCTGACCGGTGGGTATTTAGCTGACCCGTTAGGGGTCTTGACATAAAAGATGATTTGCTGTTTAAAATTCAGCGGGCTTCTTACCACCTTGTAGCCAATGAAATTGGCCTTGTTCATCTCGATGGAATAGCGCTTGTTCTGGAAGGGTCTTAAGGAGACATAGCGGAAGATGATTTTTTCGCCTTCATCGCTGTAATAAATGTAGTTGAAGTCTTTGAGGTACTCATAGATGTTTTCGAGGATGTAGAGCAGGGTAACGATTACAGCCCAGTGGTATTTGTTCAGCCCGAGGAATGCTTCGCGGATCAGGTCGGTGGTGACCAGCACAATGACGATGACAATGAAGCTGATGATGGCGATGTACCTGATCTTGTTTATTTTGACCGATTTTTTGGAGTTTTCAAGCTGCATAGCCGAAAGGATTTATGAGGTCTTGCGTCTTTTCAATTCTTTTTTGATCAGTTCAAGTTCCCTGTTGGTCTGGCCGGCTACAGCAGTATTTTCTTCTGCTCTTCTGATCAGGTAGGGCATGACATTTTTGACGGGACCGTAGGGCAGGTATTTGGCCACGCGGTAGCCTTCATGGGCCAGGTTAAAGCTGATGTGGTCGCTCATCCCGTAGAGTTGGCTAAAATAGATGCGCGGGTCATCTTTGGCCAGGTTGTGTTGCTCCATGAGCTCGGCCAGGTAACGGGAACTGTTCTCATTATGGGTGCCGTTGAAGATGGCTACGTGGGAGATGTGCTCAACAGAGTATTTCAGGGCTGCGTCATAATCGCGGTCGGTACTTTCTTTGTCGGGCTGGATGGGGGAAGTATAACCGTAAAGCCGGGCCCATTCACGTTCTTTTTCCATATATGCCCCGCGAACGAATTTGGCTCCAAAGACATAGTCTTCTTTTTCGGCCACTTCAACCTCTTGGCGCAGGAATTCCAGGCGATCCCACCGGTACATTTGCAGGGTGTTGAAAACGATGGCTTTTTTGAGGTTAAACAGGCGCATGTTTTCGCGCACCACCTGGTCAATGATGTTTTGGTAGGCCACCTCTTCGGCATCGATCAAAATGGGGACATCTTTTTGATACGCCCGCTGGCAAAGGCGATGGATTCGCTCGCGGAAACGCTCCAGATCCTGCTTATCCTGCTGGGTCAGGTTTTCTCCGTTGCTGGCTTTTTCCAGGACCTGGCTTCGGCCAAAAGCCGTGGGTTTAAATACGGCAAAGGGAATATGTTCATTGCCGCCGGCATTGTCAATGGTGCGCAGGGTCTCTTCCAGGGCAGCCTGGATGTCGGCCTCATTCTCCTTGCCTTCCACCGAGTAATCCAATATCGATTCTACCCCATAGCGGGCCATCTTATGGACCACCGGGTCGCATTCGCTGATGATCTCCCCCCCGCAAAAGTGCTTGTAAACGGTGGGTTTGACCACCCATTTGATCGGAAAATGGATGGCCAGGGCCACATTTAAAAATAATTTGCCCGTCTTAACCACGATGGGCCGGGCCAGGGTGTTAAACAAAAAATGTGCCTGTCGCAGGTCTCTGTTACTTTTGCTTTGAAATGCTATCTTTGTATCGTTGAAATCGAGCATGGTTAAAAAATTTTATCTAAATATGCAAATAAATTCATTTAATAGCAAAATTTTTGTCGAGACAACGATTGGCCCTGAGTTGGCTGAATCGGTGGAGGCGTTGGCACCCAGTCAGATTTTTATCATCAGCGACGAAAACACCCATAAATATTGTGTGCCGCATTTAGAGGATTTGCCCGGGCACATTCCGGTTCAGGAATTCCTCATCGGCCAGGGTGAATCGGCAAAGGGGCTGGATACGGTGGTTACCTTGTGGCAGCACCTTCAGGACAAGGGGGCTGATACCGGCAGTTTGGTTCTTTCAGTTGGGGGCGGTATGTTGCTGGATGTAGCCGGCTTTGCTGCCGCCACTTTCAAGCGGGGCCTACGCCTGATCCATATGCCCACCACCCTGCTTGCGATGGTGGATGCTTCGGTGGGGGGGAAAACCGGCTTCAATTTCAACCGATATAAAAACCACATAGGGGCCTTTCATATCCCCGACTATGTATTGATCTATCCCCGTTTTTTGAGTTCATTGGATCCCCGCCAGCTTCATGCCGGCTGGGCTGAGATGATCAAGCACGGGTTGATTCAATCCCGCACCCATTTTGAGCAACTGACCCTTGGGCCACCCGGACAACGCCCTTTAAGAGAAATGGCCCGGCTGATCAGGGACTCGGTGGACATCAAAAATTACTATGTCACCACCGATCCCTATGAATCGGGTGTGCGAAAAGCCCTGAATTTTGGCCATACCATCGGCCATGCCCTGGAAAGCCTTTCGGTCGAGAAAAATACCCCCCTGCTTCACGGCGAAGCCATCGCTTTTGGTCTGCTGTGCGAATATCAACTCTCCATGAACCACTTTGGCATCGAGCCAGGCCCTTACCATCAACTGCGGGAATTTGTGGACCTCCATTATCCAGGCTTCCCCTTTATGACAGGTGACCTGGATCGGGTTTTTAAATACCTGGATCAGGATAAGAAAAATAAGGGGGAGAAGATCAATTTTACCTTATTGGAAGAGATTGGACGACCAGTGGTGGATCAATATGCCGGGCGGGATGAAATTGAGCAGGTTTTGAAAACCCTTATGCCAACCAACGATTAAAAACGATAAAGCCCCCATTCATCTGGGTGGCGCTTTGCTCATGGAAGGAATGATTTGCTATCCGCGCGCTTTGGCAATAAGGTTTTGGGGCGCTTATTCCCCCTTTTTATAGGCGATACCCGTCATCGTGGCACTGGGTATCTCACCGAAAGCCGTGGTGATGGTTTTGTTGGTGATCAATATATAGCGGGCACCGTCATTGGCCGCTTTTTTTCTGAGGATGGTTTTGGCTTTTATTTCCAGTGACCTGGGGGTTTCATAACCCCTGCCCGAACCCTGGGCTTTGGCATGAATTTGCTTTACCCGGTTCATTCCTTGGGCCTGGTCTTTGTCTTTGAGAAATTCTACATCCCGCCATTCAACCGGTGATTTCTCTTCCGGGGGATAATCATTGATGATGTCCAGGCGGCCCCAGCTGTAACGGATTTTTTTAACCCGTTCCTTGGCGAGACTGTAGAGTCTGGGCATGTTTGAACGCCGGTAGATCACACTGTCGTAGGTGATCTTCATGACATTGACCGCTTTTCTTTCCTGGTTAAACAGGTAGATGGTATCGCTGGGGGCCTTTTGCTCCGCATCAGGAGGGGCTTGCAAGCTGTCTGTGAAAGGTGCAGCCGTATCCCTTGAAGGCTGTCCATCATACTGGGGAAAGACCACTGCCGGAATGAACAGCAGCCCAGCCAAAACCGGTAACATCTTAACTGAAACATTCATAAAAATAAGGAATCACACGACAAAAATACATCATCCCATTTTATTAACAAAACAATTTTTCAGGACCCAAAAATTGCAGATAAAAAAAGCGGTTCCCCGGAGGAAACCGCTTTTTGAAAAGGTATGGTGATTCACTATTTAAGCTGGTGTTTTTGGAGAAATTCGTCCAACAGCCCGTCCATATCGGGTTTGCCTATTTCATCGAGGTCATAGTAAACGCGGGTGTTGGGTTTTTTGATGTTGACCACCCGGTTCAGATCGATGGGGGTGCCGATGATAACGCTGTCGCAATCGGTTTTGTTGATGGTTTTTTCGAGGTCTTTGATTTGTTCCTCTCCATAGCCCATTGCTGGCAGCAGGGCGCCGATGTTGGGATAGGTCTTGAAAGTCTCCTGCAGGCGTCCTACGGTGTAGGGGCGGGGATCAATGATCTGGGAAGCGCCGAATTTCTGGGCAGCTACCGTGCCGGCACCGATCTTCATCTCGCCATGAGTCAGGGTCGGGCCGTCTTCTACTACCAGAACCCGCTTGTTTTTGATTACCGAAATGTCGTCGACATTAATGGGCGAGGCCCCATCTACTACAGTAGCATCGGGATTCACCTTGGCAATATTTTCCCTGACGGTCTGAATGTCTTCGGGATGGGAGCTGTCAATTTTGTTGATCACCACTACGTCGGCTTGCCTTAAGTTGACTTCACCGGGGAAATAATTCAGCTCATGGCCGGCCCGGTGCGGATCGGTCACGGTAATGGAAAGATCCGATTGATAAAAGGGGAAGTCATTGTTTCCGCCATCCCACAGGATCACATCGCAGCCGTCCGGATCATTCTCGGCCTCACGCAGAATGGCTTCATAATCCACCCCGGCGTATATGACATTGCCCCGGACAATATGGGGCTCATACTCTTCCATCTCTTCGATGGTGCAGTCATGTTTTTTGAGGTCTTCCAGGGTGGCGAAACGCTGTACCTTCTGTTTTTCCAAATCACCATACGGCATGGGGTGACGGATGGCTACAACCCGAAGGCCTTTTTCCATCAGGGTCTCAATGACCTTTCTTGAAGTCTGGCTCTTGCCGCAACCCGTGCGAACCGCACCTACTGAAATAACAGGCTTGTTGCTCTTGATCATCGTATCTTTGGGTCCCAGCAGCATGAAATTGGCCCCTGCATTATGAACAATCGAACTGACATGCATTACATGCTGGTAGGGTACATCGCTGTATGAAAAGACACAGTCATCTACGTTGAAGTCTTTGATCAGCCTTGGCAAATCTTCCTCCGCATAAATGGGAATTCCTTCAGGATAAAGACCTTCCCCGGCAAGACTGGCGGGATATTTCCTTCCTTCAATGTCGGGTATCTGAGCCGCGGTGAAGGCTACAACATTAAATTCGCTGTTGCCACGGAAGTATGTGTTAAAGTTGTGGAAGTCCCTTCCGGCTGCTCCAAGAATGATTACATTTCTTTTTGCCATAACATTATTGTTTTGAGTGATTAATGATTAATTATGGAATGCTGTCGCACAAATTTATATCATTCAGGTGAAAAATAGGATGATTCACCCACATTCTTTCAAAGGATCCGGGCCTTTTTTATAACTCTGTATGTCAACAGTTAAAAAGTTTGGCGGAAGGCCTGCCGGTTAAATGTTTAGAAACATATTTGGTTATAATCCAGTCCTTTTCCATTGCGTTGCATATGAATGGGGTCCCTATTCGAATGGAAAATGATGAACATTTTTCGTATCTTAAAGTTGTACCACTGATATCGCGAAGACATTCGTGTATGCATGTCAATAACCTGTGGGGGTTATGGGGGCTTCACTAAAAAGGCCACAGTGGCGTTCCATAGCGCGTTATGAAAGAATTCTAAATAAGTTTGTCTATACATGAACTTGCTGGCCCATATTTATCTTTCCGGGCAGGACGATCAAGTGAGGATTGGAAATTTCATCGGCGATTATGTGAAAGGCCGGAAATACCGCCGTTATTCACCCGCCATCAAAAAAGGGATCCTTTTGCACCGGAGCATTGATACCTTTACCGATCATCATGTAGTACCGCTTAAGGTAAAAAAGCTGCTGCGACCTTATTACCATAAGCATGCCGGTATTGTGGTAGATGTTTTTTATGATCATTTTCTGGCCAATAACTGGAGTTATTATAGCCAGAGCAACCTGGCCGATTACATTGGCCATTTTTACCGGATTCTGGAGGACAACTTTGACCGGTTGCCCGCTTCGGTACAGCGTTTTGTTCCGGTGATGATCCGTAAAAACCGGATTTTGTCTTACCGCTGGATGTCGGGCATTGAAGAAGCCCTTCAGGTTATGGCCCGTCATACTTCCCTTCCCGAAAAAACGCCATATGCCATGCAGGTTTTGAACGACCACTATGATTTGATCAACCGGAATTTCCAGGCTTTTTTTCCGCAAATCATCAATCATGTGGTTGATGGATATCGGGTTGATATTGAGTATTGTAGGTCCTGGAACCATTGAATGCCAGGAATTTTAGGATTTTTTTCTTAACTTTGCGTGCTGGCTGAAAAGAAGGGGTGTGTTAATAAAAAATTGAATATGAGAAAGAAAAGTAAATTTGAACAGGTCAGAATCACTCCTGAATCGGAGCGGTTGGTTCACCGGTTGATGGAAGAAAATCCCGGGCTGGAGAACATTTTAATTGATAGCACCATTGAAAGTCAGCTGTATGCCAGTTTGCGCAAATGGGTATTGGATTGTCTGGAACGGGATTCGATGGCGCTTCAGTATTATTCGGGCCATGCCCATGGCCGTGATGCCTATCTCAAACTTAGTTGGAGTGATATGGCGGCCATACGGATTTTGGATTATATTGATCATGAAGGGCGGGATTATATAGATCCCAATTTACGCGGGGAGCGATTCATCAATCAACCTTTCCGGTTGTTATGGCTGGCCGTTCGCTATGGAAGGGGAGGTGCCGGCCCCGCTTTTTTCAGGGATATGTTGCATCTTTTCAGACAGTTTAACGGGCGTGCCATTCGTCACCTGCCCGATCAGGAGAAAGTGATGGAATGGATGGATCGCCATCCTTCGGGGCTGGACGAAGAGGTGATCAACATCCGTCGAAAGAATAAAACCCGCATCATCAACCTTTTTATTAAGAAGATCGAGGCGGGTACCCTGACTAGTTCCACTTTTGTACTGGATCCTACCTGGAGCCGCAAGGAAAAATACCAAAAGATTTTAGAGTGGTGGGATAACCGATTGTTTCATCTCCATTTTGCCATCCGTTCGCCTGAATTGCTTGATGAGATGTTGGACCACTCGCTGGACCCCGAGACGATGGCCTTGCTTTATGAAGCAAAGGAGGTGGGCATTCCATTTTTTATCAATCCCTATTACCTGTCTTTATTGGATACCCGAAAGCATGGGTCTTATATCGGTGCTGATCAGGCGATTCGGGATTATGTGATTTATAGTAGGGAGTTGGTGGATGAGTTTGGCCATATTGCGGCCTGGGAGAAGGAGGATGAGGTTGAGCCGGGCAAGCCCAATGCGGCGGGATGGTTGCTGCCTGATGGCAATAATGTACACCGCCGATACCCGGATGTGGCCATCCTGATTCCCGATTCAATGGGTCGGGCTTGCGGGGGCTTATGTGCTTCCTGTCAGCGTATGTATGATTTTCAGCGGGGTCACCTCAATTTTGACCTGGACCGGCTCCGGCCCGGTGAGTCCTGGCCTCAAAAGCTTCAGCGGTTGATGGCCTATTTCCGCGGCGACACCCAGTTGCGCGACATCCTCATAACCGGCGGGGATGCCCTGATGAGTTCGGATAAATCGCTCGAGCGAATACTGGATGCAGTCTATGAGATGGCCCGCCAAAAAAAGCAGGATAACCGCTCCCGGCCCGACGGGGAAAAGCACGCCGAGATGCTGCGCGTGCGCCTGGGTACCCGTTTGCCGGCTTATTTGCCCCAACGCATCCATGAAAAACTGACCCAGGTGCTGGCCGGATTTAAAAAGAAGGCCCGTGAAGTGGGCATACGCCAGTTTGTCATCCAAACCCATTTTGAATCGGCCATGGAAGTTACCCCCGAAGCCCGCCACGCTGTTAGACAACTCATCGCTGCCGGTTGGGTGGTTACCAATCAGCAGGTCTTTACGGCTGCCGCTTCCCGCCGGGGCCATGCCGCGAGGTTGAGGCAGGTGCTTAATCAAATCGGGGTGCTCCCTTACTATACCTTCTCGGTGAAAGGATTCCGGGAAAATTACCACAATTTTGCCACCAATGCCCGTTCCGTTCAGGAACAAATCGAAGAAAAACATTTTGGTGCCATTTCCCACCACTATTACCACGATATCGCCCGGTTGAATGAACAACCCGAAAGGATGGCCGAGCAACTGCACGAACTGCAGCAGCGTGCCGGGGTGCCCTTCCTGGGTACCGACCGCAATGTTTTGAACCTGCCGGGAGTCGGTAAAAGCTGTACCTTCCGTACCATCGGAATAACCCGCGACGGCCGGAGAATCCTTGAGTTTGACCACGATGCCACCCGCCGCCACAGCCCCATGATCCATAAAATGGGTAAAGTGACCATCGTCGAATCCAAATCCATCTCCGATTATCTGGATCAACTCGTAAGTATGGGAGAAGATCCCGATGATTACCGAAACCTCTGGGGTTATTCAATGGGTGAGACCGAGGAGCGGATGCCCCTCTATGAATACCCCGCATATAACTTTTCTGTGACCGATGAGCTCTCTAATTTCAAGTTGTCGGAGGAGGAAATTTCCTGACCCTTAGGATGAGCCTGGCGTGATTTGGAATTATACCGTAAGCAGAACCTTTCTTCTCGGGGAAAGAACCTTTGTTCTCGGGGAAGAATCCTCCTTATCCGGTGAAGGACATTCCAGCCCTGAACAGAACCCTTCTTCTCGGGAACAGCCCCTCTCCCCGGAACACTCCCTCCTTTCTCGGGAACGTAACCTGTTAATAGGGGAACAGCTTCCCTTTTTTTCGGGAAAGATTTTATCCCAGGAAGAAGGATCTTCCTTCTTCTGGAAGAACTTTTTTAGACCGGGATCTTTTGGGGGGAAGTTCTGAATGGCGTTTATTTTTTGTAGCTTTGATGGAGTATGGCCACGGATAATTGGCCCCTGAAAATATATAGTGCCACGGTCAGTTCATTGTTTCTGGAGGGAACCCGTATGCATTGGCTTGCCCAATAAAGAAAAACATAAAGCCGGTGGGTATTATTCCATGAAGGTTTCCCCCGGGGCAACACCGTTACTGTTGAAATGAATGATTTATGGCCCACCTGGAAAATATGAGTTTTGGTGATCGCTTATCCCGTTTAGCGGGCCTTGCGTTGTTTTTGTCTGTTTTGCTCTCCAGCCTGGGGGTTTCGGCCCAGGTGGGCGGTGAGAGCACCTATGGTTTTTTGAACCTGACCACCTCGGCGCGGGCCATGTCCCTGGGCTCGAAAACCATTGCCATAGACGATGGTGATCTGAACCTGACCTATTACAACCCGGCCCTTTTGAATGATCACATGGAGCAGCATCTGGCCCTGAATTATGTGAATTATTTTGCCGGCATTCAATATGGCTATGCAGGGTATGCCCCGGCAACAGACAGCAAGTATCAAGTAGCCGGTGGCCTGCATTATTTGAACTATGGCACTTTTCAGCGGGCCGATGAAAAGGGCGTTAAAAACGGACGTTTTGACGCTGCCGAATATGCCCTGAATCTGAGTGCATCCATGGCGATTGATTCCTGTTGGCGTATAGGGGTTAATTTCAAACCTGTGTATTCCGACCTCTATGAATACCATTCCTTTGGTATTGCTACCGACTGGGGGGTAACCTATACCGATACCAGTGGTTTGTTTACCGCTGCCCTGGTGGTTAAGAACCTGGGTACCCAGATCAAACCTTATCGCAGCGGCCATTATGAACCCCTGCCTTTTGAAATCCAACTGGGCGCTTCCCTGAAACTTCGACACGCCCCGTTTCGGCTGCTGCTGATTGCTGAACACCTGGAAACCCCCGATTTATCCTATCAGCGACCGGACGACCGCGAGCTCCAATATGGATATTACCAGGGCAATGAGGGGAAATCGGGCTTTTTTGATCAACTCATGCGCCATATGATTATGGGGGTTGAATTCATGCCATTGGACCATTTTTATTTACGGGCCGGTTATAGCTATCGCCGTCGGCAAGAGCTTAAAGTGGAATCTAAACTGTCTACGGTCGGTTTTTCATGGGGATTTGGCCTTAAAATATATAAGCTTTATCTGAATTACGGCCGCAGCACTTATCATCTGGCCGGGGGCACCAATCATTTTTCGGTCCGGGCCAATCTTAACGCTTTTTAGCGGTTGATAAGCAGGGGGCTGTGCGATTTATGGGGTGGTATGACAGCCATTCGGAATTGTCTTTATGTTTTTGCTAATCAGCAATTTAACTTCTATTTTTGAGGATGTCTTTAAGTAATTGATATAACAAGGCGAACCATATTTGAAAAGTCAGGTTATGAACCAGAATAAGCGTATGATTGTGGCGGTAGATGGATATTCTTCCACTGGAAAAAGCACCCTGGCCCGGGATATTGCCCGTTACTTCAGGATTAAGTATATAGACAGCGGGGCCATGTATCGGGCGATCACCCTATATGCCCTGCGTGAGGGGCTGTACGACCGGGCAAATGCAACGATTAATGAAAAGGCGCTTCGCAAGGCCCTTGAACATTTGACCCTTGATTTTGAGCTAGATACTGATTCCGGCCAGCAGGCCATTTTGCTAAATGGCGAAGATGTAGAACGGGAAATTCGTCAGATGGAGGTCAGCCAATGGGTTAGTTCGGTCAGCCAATACCGGTTCATTCGGGAAAAGCTGGTGGAAAAGCAACGAGCTTTTGCCCGCACCGACAGCCTGGTGATGGACGGACGGGATATCGGTACAGTGGTTTTTCCCCAGGCCGATGTAAAAATTTTTATGACCGCCTCGCTGGAGGTTCGAACGCAAAGGCGATTTAAGGAACTTCAGGAAAAGGGCCAACACGTCAGCCTTGAGGAGGTTCGACACAATGTGGCTGAACGCGACCGCATTGATCAGAACCGTAGCGAAAGTCCGCTCCGGAAAGCCCCCGATGCCGAGGTCATTGACAACAGCCACCTTTCCCGCCAGGAACAACTTCAACAGGCCATTGATATGATTGTTAAAAAAATGGGTGACCACCCGCTCCTGGCGCCCTGAAACGAGCCTCATCCAAATACCCTTGCTTAAAACGAAGGGTGTTCCTTTTGTGTTCAAGCTTTATCTATTTTGGCAGCCAAACATATGTTTTATCCCATTTTGATTTTATCTTTGTAGTTCTTTCGAACTTCATGAAACAGGGGTTGGTCTTTGGTTGTTTATCTGATGAGGGGCCATTTTAGTAGAATCAGGTGGTCTGGGTAATCAGGTCAGGGAAGATCAGCCCAAATACTAGTGTTTAATTTTTTTTAATGGACCTTTTATGGTAAATATGAGGAAAATAGGAGTTTTGACCAGTGGTGGGGATGCCCCGGGGATGAATGCGGCCATCCGGGCCGTCGCACGAACAGCTCTTTATCATGGCATTGAGGTGGTCGGCATCAAGAATGGTTACCAGGGAATGATCGACAAAAATTTCAGGCGCCTGGAGTCGCACATGGTAAGCGATATCATTCAGCGCGGGGGTACCATGTTAAAATCAGCCCGCAGTGAGGAGTTTATGACAGAGGAGGGACGCCGTAAGGCCTATAATCAGGTCAGTGAAGAGGGTATTGACGGGTTGGTGGTTATCGGAGGAGACGGTACCTTTAAAGGGGCCCGGATGTTTTCACTTGAACACAACATCCCGGTGGTGGGCATTCCCGGGACCATCGACAATGACCTTTATGGCACCGATTACACCATTGGTTATGATACCGCCTTGAATACCATTGTGGAGGCAGTCGATAAGATTCGGGATACGGCAAGTTCTCATAACCGGTTGTTTTTTGTAGAGGTGATGGGCAAGGATGCTGGTTTTTTGGCCCTGCGTGGTGGAATTGCCTGTGGGGCTGAGGCCATATTGATTCCCGAGTTGAATTTTGATACCACGTCGCTGAGAGAGCATCTGGAAGCTGGTTATAAACGCAGCAAGCTGAGCAATATCATTTTGGTGGCTGAGGGGGATGAAACAGGCGGGGCTTTTAATATTGCCGAACAGGTGAAGGATCAGTTCGAGGGGTATGACATCAGGGTAACCGTTTTAGGACATATTCAGCGGGGTGGTTCTCCCTCGGCCTTCGATCGGGTTATTGCCAGTCAGTTGGGGGTAGCTGCTGTTGATGCCCTTTTGGATGACCAGAAAAGCGTTATGGTAGGTCTGATGAACCGGGAAGTTGTTCATATTCCCTTTAACCGGACCATTAAGCACCATAAGGATGTCAACCGGCGCCTGGTGGATATTCAGGATATCCTATCGATTTGATTTTTTTCAATTGAAACCTGCATTTAAGCACTTACACAACAAGGTAATGAATAAAACATGCGGGTTCCATGGCAGAGGTTACCGAGACCAACGAATTACATTCTATTATTATACTGAAATACAAACTGTTAAGTAAGCTTTATAAGAATGAAACCCTCATGCAAGGACCTACACAACAAGGCAATGAATAAAACATGCGGGTTCCATGGCAGAGGCTACTGAGACCAACGAATTGTTTGCTATTATTATATTATACTGAAATACGGACTGTTATTTAAATTTTATCCGTATGCAATCCACATGCACGGACTTACACAGCAAGACGATGTATGAAGCATGCGGGTTCCATGGCGACAGAGCCGATAAAAACAGATGATGGCTTAATATCAGGTGGATGAATCACCTTTAATACGTCTTTTATATTGATCAATACTTAAATCGCCTTACTGCTGTTGGAGCAGGCTTTCTTGCATTATGAAGGACAACGGTTTATATGTGGATGTGATCCTGCCCCTGGCTTTGCCCGGGGCTTTTACCTACCACGTAGACCCTGCTCATCAGGATCGTATAGCCACCGGCCAACGGGTGATTGTTCAGTTCGGCCGGCGCAAGTATTATTCAGCCATTATCTACCGCCTGCACCGTCAAAAGCCTTCTCAGTACCGCACCAAGCCCGTAGAGACTGTGCTCGATGATCAACCAGTGATCAACCCCATTCAGCTCAGACTCTGGGAATGGCTCTCCAAATACTACATGTGCACCCTGGGCGATGTCTATAAAGCTGCCCTGCCTTCAGGTCTTAAGCTTGAGAGTGAAACCCGGGTGGTGTCCAAATCTTCTTTTGACCGGCCTGGTGAACTCACTGATAAGGAGGCTCTTGTTCTGGAATTGGTGCGCGACCAACAGGTCACCGGCCTGAAAGACCTGACCGAGAAAACCGGCCGGAAGGATGTTTTGCCCATCGTCAATGAGCTGATGAACAAGGGAGCCCTATCGGTGGAGGAAAAGCTGCGGGAATCCTATAAACCCAGGAAAGAGAGCTATTTGTCCCTTAATTTTCCCATTGATGATCAGCAAAAGCTGAACGAGGTTTTTGACCGGCTTAGCAATGCCCCGCGGCAGGTAGAAGTTGTGATGCGGGTGATTCGCATGATGCGCAGCAACGGGCCACACCCCCTGAAGAATATCAAAAAGCAGGACTTGTTGAAGGAAGCTTCGGTGAGTTCTTCCGTGATAAAGGGTTTGGTCGACAAAGATATCCTTCGCGAAGAACAACAGGAGGTTAGCCGGCTGAAGAATGGCGATGCGGGCGAAGATCAGATCAAGCCATTAACCTCGGCTCAGCAGGAAGCCTGTGGGCAAATAAAGCAGGAGTTTGAGCAGAAGGATGTGGTGTTGCTGCACGGGGTTACTTCCAGCGGGAAAACAGAATTGTATATTCATCTGATCCGCGAGCAGCTGGAGCGGGGCAATCAGGTTTTATACCTGCTGCCTGAAATCGCCCTGACATCCCAGATTATTCAGCGGCTGAAGGCGGTTTTTGGCAATCAGGTAGGGGTGTATCATTCGAAATTCCCGGATAATGAGCGGGTTGAGATATATAACCAGTTGCTGAATGATTCCGGGGGTAGTGATTACCAGGTGATTCTGGGGGTGCGCTCTTCCGTTTTTCTTCCTTTTTCCAGGCTGGGCCTGGTCATTGTGGATGAGGAGCATGAGAACACCTACAAGCAGTTTGATCCGGCGCCGCGGTATCATGCCCGGGACGTGGCCATTATGCTGGCTACCATGCACGGGGCCAAAGCGCTGCTGGGAACAGCCACCCCTTCCATCGAGAGCTATTACAATGCCCGCAAAGGCAAGTACGGCCTGGTGGAATTGTTCACCCGTTACCTGGATATTCAGTTGCCCCAAATCCTTGTCGGGGATGTATTGGAAGCCCGGCGCAAGAAAAAGATGAACAGCCATTTTACCCCGCTGTTGATCGACCACATGCAAAAAGCCCTGGATAACCGGGAACAGGTGATCCTTTTCCAGAACCGGCGGGGCTTCGCTCCTTACCTGGAATGCGCCGACTGCAACTGGATCCCCCAGTGTAAGCACTGCGACGTGAGCCTGACCTATCACCGCCAGTCCAAAAAACTGGTGTGCCACTATTGCGGATTTACCCAACCTATTCCCGATACCTGCCCGGTGTGTGGTAGCCACAACATCATTACCCGCGGATTTGGTACCGAGAAAGTGGAGGATGAAATCCAGATCTATTTCCCCGAGGCCCGGATAAAACGAATGGACCTGGATTCAACCCGATCGCGCCATGCCTATGAGAAAATCATCCAGGCCTTTGAAGACCAGCAGATTGATGTCCTGGTGGGCACCCAGATGGTGACCAAAGGCCTGGATTTTGACAACGTCAGTGTTGTCGGGGTGCTTAATGCCGATAATCTTTTGAATTTTCCTGATTTTAGGGCTTTTGAAAGGAGCTACCAACTGATGGCCCAGGTCAGCGGACGGGCCGGCCGGAAAAAGAAGCGGGGAGAGGTGATCATACAGACCAGCCAGACCTCCCATCCCATCATTCATAATGTGCTCCATACCGATTATTACCGGATGTATCAAAGTCAGCTCCAGGAACGAAAGGAATTTATGTATCCCCCTTTCTATAAACTGATCCGCATTTTGATGAAGCATAAAAAACCGGATGTACTGAATGATGCAGCCCGAAAACTGGTCGATGAACTGAAAAAGCCATTCGGCTACCGCGTATTGGGCCCCCAGGATCCCATCGTTGGGCGCATACAGAATTATTACCTGAAACACCTGATCGTTAAAATTGAAAAGGAAAAATCCCTCTCCCAATCCAAAACCGTTATATTGGGGAAAGCCGATCAGCTTAAAAAAAACGCCTCTTTCCGCAGCCTCCAGATTCACTTCGACGTTGACCCGTTGTAGCATTTTTAGACGAATACCGCAGCCGGGAAATTTATTTCAACGTTGATTTGCTGAAGAATTCTCCGCAGAATACTGAAGCCTTCAGATCCATCTCGAGGTCAATCGCAGTAGCATTTTTCGTGGAAGCTTGCCGGGGCAAGATGGAGGTAAGACCCAAAAAAGCAGATCCACGCCGGTGTCAATCATTTCGGCGTGGATCTGTAGGAGCGATAGGTTTAAACTGATCAAAAGGTGTACCGCTTATTGGGTAAACCCCTTAAGAGGGCTTTGTTTTGTCATGATTTTGACCGCAAATGGGTGCTTGTTGATCAATTCTTATCCCTTTGATGCTTTACCCCGCGTGAGCGCTAAACACGCTTCACCGGGCAACCCGAGTGTTTGTGCTATTGTGCTTTTTGTGTGGCTTGATGAATTTTACTTTTCCCGGTTAAACCAAAATACTTGAGCGCATACTGGCATTCATGTTTCTGGGCCCTGGTCAGGCAATCACCGGAGGATAGCAGCCCGTGGTGAGCGGCCTTCTCCTTGTCGGGATTGTCAAAGTAGCGGGCAACTTCTTCTTCGGTCAGATTCAGTTTTTCCCAGTAATGGGATACCAGCTTCTTACCATAGTAGTAAGAGATACGTCCTTCTCTAACAGCCTCATAAATGCGGCGAGTGGACTTGACGGTAAGCCTGATGGCTTCTTTTCTGGTGCTTGTGGTTTTCATGGCTCCCCAGGTTTTGATGGATCAACAATTGATTTGGTTAATAAACATGCAGGCCACGCATCATTTAACGGCCACATCAGGAAAATTCAGCTGCAGCCCCCTGCTTCTGAACCTCCGGGATGTATCTTGATCGGGCGTATGGTCTGGTATGGGAGCGTCGACCCGGCCCGGGTTATTGTTTTGTGTTTTGGAAAATGACCTCCTTTCATGCTGCTCCCTTTTTTTTGGATTTTTTGGTTGTTATCCTTTGATATCTTGTACGATACAACCTATGTTAAAGTTCCATAAAAATGCAATCGTTTGCAATAAAAAATGATTGATTTTTATATGCTGTTGAGCAGGTAAGGGTTTGGCCTCATGTATAAACCCCATCCATTTATAAATCAGTGTTTTATCTTTGCAGCTTGTCAACGTTAATATTAGGGGTTTAATTGTTCCAATTACTGATTGAAACATTGCTTATCAATATAGCTTAGGAAAGGGTGTCTCAGGCAAGTCAATAAGGCAGGTGACCCACGTGATTCAATGGGAATTGTTCTAATCATTGATTGAAATTTAGTCCTTCTCTTTTTGTCATTATAGTTAGGTTAATCATTGGGTCATATTGCGGGGATTGACCCAATTGTCGAATTGTCTTTGAGTCAGGTATCCCGTTTCAGTGGCAGCCTGTCGCAGGGTTTTGTCTTCGCGGTGGGCTTTTTGTGCGATTTCAGCAGCTTTTTCATAGCCGATATGATTGTTTAGTGCAGTGACCAGCATCAGTGAGTTTTGCAGGTGTCTGTTGATGTTTTTCGGGTTGGGTTGGATGCCCCGCACGCATTTTTCGGTGAATGAGAGGGTGGCATCGCCTATGAGGCGGGCTGATTCCAGAAAATTGGCAATCATCATGGGTTTAAAAGCATTGAGTTCATATTGGCCATTGGAGCCACCTGTATGAATGGCTACGTCGTTGCCCATCACCTGGGCACTGACCATTGTAAGGGCTTCTGCTTGGGTGGGATTGACTTTTCCCGGCATGATGGAAGAGCCCGGTTCGTTTACCGGGAGGTTGATTTCCCCTATGCCACAGCGGGGGCCGGAACCCAGCATGCGGATGTCATTGCCGATTTTCATCAGGCTTACGGCAATGGTTTTAAGGGCGCCGTGGGCCTCCACGATGGCATCGTGTGCCGCGAGTGATTCGAATTTATTTTCGGCGGTTTGAAAAGGCATTCCGGTTAGTCTGGCAATTTCTTCGGCCACTATAGCAGTATAACGGGGTGGAGCGTTGAGCCCGGTTCCTACCGCCGTTCCTCCCAGGGCCAATTCGCTGAGGTGATCAAGGGTTGCTCGTAAAGCCTTTATGCCATGATCAATCTGGGAGGCGTAGCCGGAAAATTCCTGGCCGAGGGTTAGGGGCGTCGCATCCATCAGGTGGGTGCGCCCGGTTTTGGTAATATCTTTGAATGCCAGGCTTTTATCGTGTAACCCGGCGCCAAGACTTTTCAGGGAGGGAAGGGTATTGTCTTGCAGCATCCGGTAGGCCGCAATGTGCATGGCAGTGGGAAAAGTGTCGTTGGAAGACTGCGATTTGTTGACATCGTCATTGGGGTGAAGCACCCGGGTGCCTTCCCCCAGTCTGCCACCCCTGATCACGTGCCCCCGGTTGGCAATGACTTCGTTGACGTTCATGTTGGTATGTGTGCCTGATCCGGTTTGCCAGATGACCAGCGGAAAATGTTCATCAAGTTTGCCAGCGGTGATCTCGTCGCATACCGCTGCAATCAGATCTTTCTTTTCCCCCGGTAAAACACCCAGGTGATGATTGGTGATGGCAGCTGCCTTTTTCAGATAACCAAAGGCATGGATGATTTCAGCCGGCATCGAAGCCTGGCGGCCAATCTGAAAATTTTCCAGAGAACGCTGGGTTTGAGCCCCCCAATACTTATCGGCCGGTACTTTTACCGCTCCCATTGTATCGTGTTCAGTTCTGTAATGCATCATTTTTTATATGTCCAACAAATGCCGCTTAAAATGGTTTGAATGGCTGGCGGTGTGCCGGCCATGTTTCGGTGCTGCCGGTTTGTATACCTGCTCTGCCCCCTGGCCTGATGTGACAGGGGGCAGGCTGGACCGTAAGTGTTTCAACAGGTGGGGTTTAGGCAGGCATCAACATAACCGGTGCCAGAGAAGTGATTCATTCAGATTCTCTGGCACCGGTTATGTTGACAGGGGTTTGCCGGTCAATAATTAACTGGTAACGAGATTTTTACAGGGGTTTGCCGGCCAACAATTCCCTGGTACTAGGATTTTTGATAGGGATCTGCCAACCAACAGTCTTCTGGCACCGATGTTTTTGACAGGGGTTTGCCGGCAGCCTCAGCAGAAGGTTATTCCTCTTGTGGCAACAATTATCGGTCAATGGTGCCCTGCCACCCGTTTGGGGTGATGTTTTTTTGGGCACCCGTTTGTCCCTGCCGGATCTATAGGAGTGGATAGCAGGAGACCGCTTATTGACCCATCTTGTAAAAGTCATTGCCTTTGTCATCGACCAAAATGAAAGCCGGAAAATCCTTTACTTCGATTTTGTAGATGGCTTCCATTCCCAGCTCTGGGTATTCCAGCAGTTCGACATTGGTGATGTTTTCCTGGGCCAGGATGGCTGCCGGGCCACCGATGCTGCCCAGGTAGAAGCCACCGTATTTTTTGCAGGCGTCGGTCACTTGCTGGCTGCGGTTGCCTTTGGCGATCATCACCATGCTGCCGCCATTGCGCTGGAAGGGTTCAACATAGGGATCCATTCTGCCGGCGGTGGTTGGTCCGAACGACCCGGAGGGCATGTCTTCGGGTTTTTTGGCCGGACCGGCGTAATAAATGGGGTGTTCCTTGATGTATTGCGGCAGCCCTTCACCTTTATCCAGGCGTTCTTTGAGTTTGGCATGGGCAATATCGCGGCCCACGATGATGGTTCCGCTGAGCGACAAGCGGGTACCCACCGGATGCCTGGTCAGTTCGGCCAGTACATCTTTCATGGGCTGATCCAGGTCGATGGTGACTGCTCCGTCTTCTTCTTTCTTTCGATATTCCTTTGGAATGAAACGGCCCGGATGCTGCTCCAGCTTTTCAAGCCAGATACCGTCTTTGTTGATCTTGGCCTTGATGTTGCGATCGGCCGAGCAGGAGACGCCCATACCCACCGGGCAGGAAGCGCCATGACGCGGCAGGCGAATGATGCGCACATCCAGGGCAAAGTATTTGCCGCCAAACTGGGCGCCAATACCCAGGTTGTAGGCAGCTTTAAGTATTTTGTCTTCCAGCTGGGTGTCGCGAAAAGCTTGCCCTCCTTCATTGCCATGGGTGGGGAGTTGATCCAGGTATTTGGTGGAAGCCAGTTTGACGGTCTTCAGGTTGGCCTCGGCCGAGGTTCCCCCAATAACAAAAGCCACATGATAGGGCGGACAGGCGGCAGTGCCGAGCGACTTGAGTTTTTCCACCAGGAAATTTTCCAGCTTTTCGGGGTTGAGCAGGGCTTTGGTTTGCTGAAAAAGGGCCGTCTTGTTGGCTGATCCCCCGCCCTTGGCTACAAAGAGGAAATGGTATTCCGGCCCGTCGGTGGCATGGATGTCGATCTGCGCGGGCAGA
This sequence comes from uncultured Bacteroidota bacterium, assembly GCA_913055635.1. Lineage (GTDB taxonomy): Bacteria > Bacteroidota > Bacteroidia > Bacteroidales > UBA12077 > JAGXLC01. The sequence goes on along the minus strand of CAJXLK010000007.1, from coordinate 27,019 downwards.
TTGGTGCCGGAGTTTTGTTCCTTATACATGTCCAGTGGGATGGTTTGGGAATAGCGCAGGTTTTCGCTGGTATAGGTTTCATAAACGCCTTTGGACAGGGAGATTTCATCGCCGCCACCGGTCCAAACCTGCTGACCCTTTTCGGCAAAAATGGTGGCCGTTCCCGTATCCTGGCAGAAGGGTAGCTTGCCTTTGGAAGAGACTTCTGCATTGCGCAACATGGTCAGGGCCACGTATTTGTCGTTTTCACTGGCCTCCTCGTCGTGGAGGATGTTGGCCACCTGCTGTAGATGTTCGCTGCGCAAGAGGAAATTGTTGTCGTGGAAGGCGGCTTTGGCAAGCTCGGTGAGCCCCTCGGGCTCGACTTTCAACACTTCCTGGCCCTCAAACTGAGCCACGGATACATGGTCTTTGGTGAGCAGATAGTATTCTGTCTCATCTTTTCCCAATGGGAAGGGGTTCTGGTACTTAAATTCGGGCGTTGGCATAGGGCGTTTATTTTGGTTTGAGTTACGGCGGTTTTTAACCCCGAACCCCGCTTAGCGGGGTCGGATAATTTTTTCACCCCGCTTAGCGGGGTGAACTTGTCCGGGACTAATCTGACCCCGCTAAGCGGGGGTACGAATTCCAGCAATAAGATACAAAAATTATAGTAAGGCGTCAATATTTTCGGGCGGATTCCCGATGACAGCCTTTTGGCGGGTCTCTACAATCGGGCGTTGGATGAGCCGGGGGTTTTCTACCAGTATCTTGATCCACTCATCCCGGGTGAACTGTTTGCCCTTGAAGTGGTCTTTATAGACTTTTTCCTGGGTTCGGATGATGTTCTGGGGCTCCTCGTTGAGCTTCATCAACACATTGCGCAGGGATTCTTCAGTGAAAGGGTGGTCTTTCAGATATTGGATGATCTCAGGTTCATGGCCTTTGTCCTGAAGATATTTGAGGCCGGCGCGGCTTTTGCTGCATCTGGGAAAGTGGTAAATTTTCATATGATCCGTATTAGAGGTTGATTCAGTTGCCCCCGAATTCCATCAGGTAGCTTTTGATCAGCTCGTTGATGTGCCCGTCCAAAACATCAACCACATTGGCCGTTTCGTAATTGGTGCGCAGGTCTTTGACCATCTTGTAGGGATGCAGTACATAACTCCGTATCTGTGATCCCCATTCAATCTTCTTTTTCTGGCCTTCCACTTTATCCTTTTCTTCCTGTTTTTTGCGCATCTCCATCTCATAGAGCTGCGAGCGCAGCATGCGCATGGCTTTTTCCCGGTTTTTGTTCTGGGAGCGGGTTTCCTGATTTTCAATGATGATGCCCGTGGGCAGGTGTTTAAGCCTTACGGCCGTTTCTACTTTGTTGACATGCTGACCGCCGGCACCGCTTGCGCGGAAGGTCTCCCACTCAATGTCGGAAGGATTGACGTGGATTTCTATGTTGTCTTCTACGACCGGTGAAACGAAAACAGAAGCAAAGGAAGTGTGGCGGCGTTTGTTGGAATCGAAAGGGGAGATGCGCACCAGCCGATGGACCCCGTTTTCACCCTTGAGATAACCATAGGCATATTTGCCCTCAAATTCCAGGGTAACGCTTTTGATGCCCGCTTCATCGCCAGGCTGGTAGTAAAGTTCCTTGACCTGATAATTGTTGATCTCGCCCCAGCGCATGTACATGCGCATGAGCATCTCCGCCCAGTCATGGCTTTCGGTGCCCCCCGCACCCGGGTTGATCTGCAAATACGCCCCATTGACATCCTCCTCCTTGCGGAGCATGTTCATGGTTTCCAAATCTTCTATCAACCTGAGGGTCTTGCGGTACTGGGCATTGACCTCCTCCTCGCCGGCAGCCCCTTCATTATAAAGATCCTGGTAAACCTTCAGCTCTTCAATGTTGGTGTGGATCTCATCGAAACGCTTGGTCCACTCTTTCAGGTCAGAGATGTATTTGAGCTTTTTCTGCGCGGCTTGCGGGTCATCCCAGAAATCCGGGGCCTGGGTCTTTTCTTCTTCCTCTTCTATGCGAATCTTCAGGTTATCGATGTCAAAGATACCCCCTCAGCGCTTGAGTGCGCTTTTCGATTTCCTCAATTTGATCGGTTGCTATCATGGTTATTGATTTTTACACAAAACTAATAAATCTCCACCAATATGGCCATATTTATGATCCACCGCCCTGTTCCTCCAGCTTTTTCATCTCTTTTTCAAAGGTTTCCTTGTATTTTTCGTAGTCATAATCGATCTTGAGTTGTTTGTCCCTGGATAGTTTTCGCCTGAAGGCTTCTTCGAGGGCATCGGCTTTCATTTCGATGGCCAGGTAGGTTTTGAACTTTCCGGAATTGGCGCGGGTATGCTTTTCGCAGATGGTACGCACATCATTCAACTGCTGATGAATGACTTCGCGGTTGAGGCTTTCAAACCGTTCTTCCACTTCTTCGGCATTGTTGAATTCGCGCGAAATGATATAGTTATCAGTGGTGCTTTTGATGATCGATTCGATTTTGCCGGCCAGGGCAACTTTGGCGTTGTTCATGGCTTTTTTCCGGGCTATCTCGGGATCCTCACTTTCGCCGATGGCATTGGCGCGGAAATGTTTCCGGTCGCTTCTGTATTTCGGTTCATTGCAGTAGATGGTCACCAGTTGTTCCTCTTCACCAGTCCCGGTGGAGGCCTTTTTCTTTGAGCCGCAACCTGAAAGGCCGATGCTTAAAAGCAGGGCAGCAAAAATCATCAGCGTAGCCGGTTTATAAACATGTGCTTTCATGATGGTAGGCATTAATGGATTAAAACTTCAACGCTTGCAGTTCAGGTAAGATTTTTTGACGGATTTGGTCTTTGGCTTTTTTACGGGCATCGCGGGCCGCCATATTGTAACCCCCGGCCTTCATGCCTTTGATATTCTGAAGCCCCGTGCTGTATATTTCCGTTTGATCGCCAGCCCTGATCAACGAAACGTTGCAGTTCAGGTAAGCCGTGTAAAGGTCATACCTGTCTATGAGTTTGCCTTTGGTGGTATTGGCTTCGATCTTGATGATCACATCGGCCTGTGAAGGATTGCTCACCAGGGCAAAGGCATTTCGGGTAAGGACCTCTTTGAACAGGTTGGCCACCGGATGGGCTTGGGCAGGTTTGCCGAATTTTTCTTCACTCGAGGTGAAATACGCCTGAAGCGCGTCAATCTTAATATTTATGTATCCCGTGGGAACCGATCCCTGAGTCTTGAAAAGCCTTCCCAGTAAGTTGTTTTGGCTGTCTTTTGAATCAAAATATACCCCGGTGTTAAGTTCAACTTTTATGCGGTTTTGATCACCGGTGAAGGGCATCCCGGCGAGGCTGCAGGTGATTTTGCCCGACTGATTGCTTTGCACCTGGTGGTTTGAGCTGCTATTCGCTTCCGCCAGGTAACATCTAAAGGGAAGGTCGGTTACCCGATGCTTCCCCTGATCGTCGCGGTAGAAAACGGTGGCCGAAACAGCCTTTTGGCCCTTTGAGAAGGGTTTGACCCGAAAAGGCTCCTGGTCAGGAACGACGGCTATGGCATTGAGCGTTTCCTGAATTTCCCGGTACAGAGCCAGCCCCAGATTGACTTTCCCCTGGTCGGTCATCACAGATAAATCCTGATCAAGGAAGGTGCGGATGGCAGCAAAAGCCTTCCCATAATAGTTGAGGGCTTCATGTATGTTGCGATTAGCCCTTGCATCCCGGGCTTTCTGGTAAAATTCCCTGGCAGTGGCCCGCGCCCTTTCCAGCTTTTCCCTTTTCATCCGCTGGTATTTGGCTTTGGAAAGCCGGTAATATACCCAATGGTGCTTTCTGCCGGTGTAACTGTCCACCACCTCATAACCTTCCAGTTGCTCCTGTAGGGAAGTGCGGGTAAAAGATTCATATTTCTGGCGAAAACCACCTTCATCTTCCACCTGGTGCAAAACCGAACTGCCCGATATTTCAACCGAAATTTCCGAAACCAGGTCGGTCAGGGCATTTTTTTTGGCGATTTTCATATACTGAGCCTGGTTGGTCGGAGCCATGCCGATGCCGATGTAGTAATCCGAATTTACCGGGCGTTCTTTCACCCAGGCTGGCTTTTTTCCGCCGGTACCTCCTATTTTTGATGAAGAGCAGGATGTCAGGACGGTCATCCCCGCCAAAAACATCATTAAAAGAAGCTTGCCGGATAATTTTTTCCGGTGAAGTCGGGCCGTGGGATATGTTTCCAGGTTTGGGCTTTTGTTTGGGCTATATTCTAAAAAGTTTACCATACAGGGAGTCTGTGTTTTAATTTTATTGTTATCGATGCGGGCCAACCCTTATAACGATATTCGCAGAAAATGGCGGCTGTTTGTGTTTATCTTCTGATGATCAATCTGATGATCAATAGATGGTTGACGAAATGTCGTATCAATCCTCATATTCTTTTAACTTTTTCTCTACCAGTTCAAAAACCTTGCCATGTTCAAATCCTTTTTGGATGAGGAACTGGCAAAGTTTGTTTTTCTTTTCTCTTGCATTTTGGGCTTTTATGCGAGGTCTTTTCTTTTCGAGCTCTTCCAGCAGGATGGCATCATACTGTTGTTTAGGTAGTTGATTAATGGAGTGCTGAATGTATAGGTCTTCGATGTTTTTGTTTCGCAGGGCATAGGTGATTTTATTGATGCCCCAATGGTTAAAGCGCATTTTATCACGGGCAAAGGCCACGGCATATCTTTGGTGGTTGATGAAATCCGAATCCTTCAGTTGTTCGATGAGCCTGTCCTGGTCCTGATCATGAATTCCCCATTGAATGAACTTTTGGCGGATGTCCTGTTCGCATTTTTCTTTCCGGGCGCAAAGCTGGCTGGCTTTTGCCAGATAGTGGCTGTATTCTTCCTGGTTCATGATTTCTGAGCTTTGATCATCCGGTCTTTTTGGTTGAGGTCCTTTTTTAAAACGATGTTCTGATAATGAAAGTCTCTGAGCAGTTGCTTCATCTGGGGGCCCATATATTCGTTGATTTCGAAATAGATCCATCCCTGGCGGCTAAGGTGGTTGCGGGCAAAATGCAGTATTCTGCGGTAATAGAGCAGGGGATCGTCATCGCTCACATAAAGGGCTTTGGGGGGTTCATGCTCCAGGACATTGGGGTGCATCCATTTTTTTTCCGATTCCCTTACATAGGGGGGATTGCTTACAATAACATCCCAGCGTTTGTCTTCTGGAGAAGACATTTCTTGGGTAGGGTCCTTTTCAAGGTCCTGCACCCAAAAGCCCACCTCAACCTGGTTAAGCTGCGCATTTTCCCTGGCCTGTTCAATGATCCGGGGGGATAAATCGTTTCCCCCGAGCGAAGCCTGTGGCAGGTTTCTGGCCAGGGCAATGGCAATGCATCCGCTGCCGGTACCGATATCCAGAATACTAACCGGGGCATTGCCCGTATCGCTGATGATCCACTCCACCAGCTCTTCGGTTTCCTGTCGCGGAATCAGCACCTGCGGTGACACCCTGATGGGCAGGTCATAGAATTCGGTCTCTCCCAGGATCTGTTGAATGGGTTTACCGGATTTTAACTGTTTTGTTATATCTTTGATTACACGAATGTGCTCCTCTTCGGCCTTCATGTCCTGATAAAGGTGAATGTGGTGGTTTTTTTTCAAAGGGGTTGCCTTTTTCAGCATGATGCGAACGAGGCTCTCGATTTCATAATCGGGATAAAGGCCCCGAAGTTCATTGCGGATTTCATGAACCAGATCGCGGATTGTTTTGTCTTTGTTCATCAGCACAGGAAATGACCATTCAAATTTAAGAAATTGTTCAAAACAGGCATGGGCTCAGATGAAAAATATATGCGGCGTTGTTTGGAGCTGGCGGCGTTGGCATCGGGACATACGGCTCCCAATCCGATGGTTGGCTCGGTGTTGGTTCATAGGGGCCGGATCATCGGGGAAGGTTATCACCAGCTATACGGGCAGGCTCATGCAGAAGCCAATGCCATCCGTTCGGTTCAGGACCGTGGCCTGCTGAAGGATGCCACCCTTTATGTGAATTTGGAACCGTGTTCCCACCACGGCAACACCCCGCCCTGCTCGGAGTTGATCGTGCAGCATCAGGTTCCACGGGTGGTCATTGGCACGGTCGATCCCTCATCTCGTGTGTCGGGCCGGGGGATATCGATTTTGAAGGCCGGAGGCTGCCAGGTTCAAACGGGTGTACTGGAAGCCGACTGCCGCTTTCTGAACCGGCGTTTTTTTACCTTTCATCAGCAACAGCGGCCTTATGTGGTGTTGAAGTGGGCCCGGACAGCCGACGGATTTATCGATAAGATCCGTCAAAGAGGTGATCCCGTTCAGCCCAACTGGATCACCAATGATCTGAGCCGCCACCTGGTCCATAAATGGCGTTCACAGGAGCAGGCCATCCTGGTGGGAACACATACCGCCCTGAAGGATGATCCCGGCCTGAATGTGCGCGAATGGCATGGCAAGGATCCCCTGCGACTTTTGATTGACCGGGATCTCCAGATAGATGCCAGCTACAAGATGGTGCACGACGATTTGCCGCTGGTGATCTTCACCGGAAAAAACCGCCATAAGGCGAAAGAGCAACAGCTGAACCATCATCGCGTGGAAATGGTGGAAATGGATTTCGACCAGCCCTTGATTCCTCAAATTTTGGACTACCTTCACCGGAAAAATATCCTTTCCCTTTTTGTGGAAGGGGGAAGCTTTACCCTCAGTCAGTTTTTGAAGGAAGAGCTGTGGGATGAGGCCAGGGTCTTTACCGGGAACCGTTTCTTTACTGCCGGAGTGAAAGCCCCTGAATGGCCGCATTTTCCGGCTACTGAAACCAAAGACCTCTATGAAACCCGCCTTCATGTGTTTTACAATAAATGAATCCCGCATGCAAGGAGTTACGCAACAAGGACATGCAAAAAGCATGCGGAATCCATGGCGGGAGAGTCGATAAGAATGGATGATGGTGCAATCTTATGCTGATGAACAACCTCTGAAAAGTCTTTATACCCATGAAATCCTTTTATCTTTGGTCTGCAAACCAAAAATCCACTGCTTTGAGCCGGTTTAAAATATTGTTTGTTCTCTTATCCCTGTTTGCTTTTAAGGCAGAAGCGCAGGCTCCGTTTTTTTCTTCCAAATCGCAAATCAGCCTGATCACCTGTTCGCCGGGAAGTGAACTTTATTCGGTGTTCGGGCACAGCGCCATCCGGGTTCATGATACCACGAGCAACACCGATTTGATCTTCAATTACGGGGTGTTCGATTTCAATACCCCGCATTTTTACTGGAAATTCATCCGGGGAAAGTTGCGTTATCAGCTGGCTATACAGCGTACGGACGATTTTGTCCGGGCCTATGCCATGGAGGGGCGATCGGTGAAGGAAGAAAAATTGCAGTTGACCCAAAGTGAGAAGAGGCGGGTGATCTATTTTCTGCGCAAAAATTACCGGCCTGAGAACCGTTACTATCTTTATGATTTTTTCTACAACAACTGTTCGACCAAAATCTGGGATGTAGCCGATGAACAAATCCCTGCGGAACTGGTGTTTGACACTTCTGTTTATACCCGCCAGTCGTTCAGGGAGATGCTTGAGCCTTACCTGGAGAAGGCGCCCTGGTCAAAGCTTGGTATTGACCTGTTACTGGGCATACCGGCCGACAAGATAGCCACTTTTGAGCAGCAGATGTACCTGCCGGATTATTTGTCTCGGAATATGAGCCATACTTTACGGGAGGAGGCGATTGGCGGGAAGGAAAAGTTGCTGGGGCCGGAGCAGGTTATTTTGGAGCGCGACCCCCGCAGGTCGGGTTTAAAGAAGCCTTTTTTCACACCTTTGCTGGTGTTTGGACTGGTGCTTGTGGTTTCAGTCGGGATCACCATTTGGGGCAGCAGGGGGACCAAACGCTGGCTGGATGTTTTTCTGGCTGGTCTGCCGGCATTGCTGGGGGTTGTGTTGTTGTTTATGTGGTTTGGTACCAACCACCAGCAGATGGATGGCAATTTGAATTTGCTGTGGGCCAATCCGTTGGGACTGATCTTCATTTATTTCCTGTTGCGTAAGAGCCCTCGCCTGGCCGGTTGGTGGGCCGGGGTGTTGTTGGTTTTCCTGGTGATCAATCTGGCCGGATGGACTTTTCTTCCGCAACAATTTAACCTGGCATTGTTGCCTTTGGTCTTTGCCCTGGCCATAAGAGGGGCCGATCATTTTTTGGCGGTGTGCTGCCCGCTTCGCAGGATAACCCCGCTTAGCGGGGTCAAATGATTCCACCCCCGCTTAGCGGACCCCGCTAAGCGGGGTCCTGTTCCATCGGATCAGTAACCGATGCTTTGAATTTGTTCCTTGAGGATTTGGGCGCTGTTTTTCAGGGCCTCTGTCTCTTGTGGGCTCAGCTTAAAGGGAAGCTGGGCAATAACCCCCTTGCTGCTGACCAGGTGCGGCAATGACAGGGTGACGTCTTTGACCCCTGCAACCTCATCTACCGGGGCACATACCGTAATAAAGGCCCGGTGGTCATGTTCAATGATGTCTACGATGCGGGAGATGGCACCACCCACCCCATAGTAAGTGGAACCCTTGCCCTGGATGATGTGGTAAGCGGCATGGCGCACCTGATCGTCTATGCGTTTGCGCTCCTGGTCATCCATTTTAACCTTCCTTAGATCGGCAAACTCCTGAAGGGGCAGGCCGCCGATGTCAATGATCGACCAGGTCAGTACTTCGGAATCTCCATGTTCCCCAATGACATACCCATGCACATGGGCCGGATCCACTGCCAGATGATCGCCCAGCAGCGTTCTGAATCTTGCCGTATCCAGTGTGGTGCCCGTTCCAATCACTTTGTTGGGATTAAGGCCCTTGTCCTGAGCATATTTGGAGGCAATATGGGTCATGATGTCAACCGGATTGGTCGCTACCAGGGTCAGACTATCAGGGGCGTAATAGACAATATGGTCCATGATGTCTTTGAGAATGGAGGCATTCTGATTCAACAAATCCAGCCTGGTCTGTCCCGGCTTTTGACTCACCCCGGCAGTGATGATCACCATCGTGGCGTTTTTCAGATCGGCATAATCCCCGGCATATACTTTGACGTGATGCACAAACGGACTGGCGTGGCGAATATCCGCCGCTTCTGCTTCAGCCCGTTGCTTGTTCTTGTCAACCAATATAATCTCACTGGCTCCGCCTTTCAGCATGATGGCATATGCTGCCGTGGCTCCGACAAATCCGCTTCCTATGATTCCTAATTTCATCTTTTCGCTTTTTTCTGGTTCAATAATGGGTTAATTGCTTATCGTGTCTCTAACCTGCTTCGGCTTGAAATGTTTATCCAAAAAGCATGATTTTTAACAGGTGGCTCTGGTCAGGTCACATTAGTTCAAAGTTGATGGTTTAACAGCCATATTAATGAATGAATCATTCCAGGTAGATTGCTGATTTCAGGGTTTTGGCTGGTGGAAGCGGTGCCTTTTGAAAGCCACCTTATAGATGCGCTCCTGGTCATCTATTTCTATCCCAAAGATGATAACCGGGATGTACAGCTGATGCCTCTGGGTTTCGTGATCATTATGAACAGTTTTTTGAATATGTGCTTACGGTGAAGAGCAACATCGTCAGTTCGCGGCTGCGGGAAGGAGTGGATTCGCTTCGCCTGCTGGAGGATATGATAAAGTAAGGCCTTCCGGCAGTGCCTTTGGGTCCGTCGACCATACACATGATTGGACACCTGGATGTTACCGATGATAAGAAGCGAAAGGCCATTAAAACTCCAAACAAATTGGATGGTTCTTCAATGAGAGGATAGACACCTTGATCATTAATTATTTAGGGTTTGCCCTGGGTATTTCATTTAGACCCATTATTATTAAATTCTTTAATTTTTTTTATTTTTCCATGTTAATGTAAGTTTCTAAGAGGAGATGGAAAAAGAAAAAGAACTTGTTGATTTATTAAAAAAAGATAGCATAAAAGCTTTTGATCAGCTTTTTTTTAAATACTCTCCGCGTATATACTCTTTTGCCTTTTCTTTCCTTAAAAATCAACAAGATTCAGAGGAAGTGGTTCAGGAGACCTTTTTACGCATCTGGAAAAACCGGAAAAAGATCGACCGGCATTATTCGTTTCGGTCTTTCCTTTTCACCATAGGTTATAATCTGGTCATGGACCAGTTTAGAAAAAAGGTGAAAGACTTTGAATTCCTGGATGTGTTGAAATCTGAGCTAACCTTGAAAGATACCACCACCGAAAAGGAAATTGATTTTAAGAGCGCCCGCCGTCGATACAATCAGTTACTGGAACAGCTTCCGGACCGCAGGAAAGTCATTTATAAACTGGCTCGTTTTGAAGGCTATACCTATAAGGAGATAGCCGATTATTTGAAAATTTCTGTTAACACGGTTGAAAACCAGATGACTGCTGCAATAAGGTACCTGCGAAAAAATCTAAGCCAGGAATCTTTTGTTGCCCTTCTTTTCTGCTACCTGCTTGTTTAGCTAAAAAAAATCAAAAAAATTTCCCGGCTCGAATGGTGGTTTAGTAAATGCACCACGTATTAGGGGTAGTTATTTAGTATAATTCCTTTTTAAGAATGGAAAAGATTTCCGACTATACAGAGGATTTTTTCGTATATCAGCAGGCAGTAAGCGAAGTACTGGCCATTATAAATGACAATGAGATAATAGCAGGACCATGAGCAAAGAAAACGATTTGTACAACCTTTTTAAAAGGTTTGCAGAGAACAAGTACACTTCACAGGATCTTGAATGGATCCGGCATGAATTGGAGGATTTCTATAATGAGAAAGATATAGAACGGGCCATTCGTCATTTTTGGTATCACGATGTGATGTCTGAGTCATCAGAAAATCCGAAGCATACTGGATTTGACAGGGAGCAATTGCTAAAAAAAGTTCACAGCAGGATTCAGCAAGGTCATGGGGATTTTTCAGGCAAAACGCAAAGAGGCACCTTGAAAGGGATACTATCCCGTTCACTTTATATTTACTACAGGGCTGCCGCTGTTTTATTGATCCCCCTGTTGGGAGTGGTAATGATGTATTTTATACAGAACGACTTATCCCAGAAAGGGCAGGAGACACAATATTCAGAAATATACGCACCTCAAGGATCCAGGGTTAATATGGAGTTGCCAGATGGCTCCAATGTATGGCTGAATCATGGCAGCCGGTTAAAATATCCCCAAAATTTTGAAAAGAAACACCGCGAAGTAACTTTAACCGGGGAAGCTTATTTTGAGGTTGAAGCGAATCATAAAAGGCCTTTCATAGTGAACACCTCGAAGGTTGCCGTTCGCGTTACCGGCACCAGCTTTAATGTTATGGCTTATGATGATGAGGAGAAAGTGGGGGTCAGTTTGGATGCTGGTTCTCTGGAAGTTTTGAAATCCGGGGCGGAACCGGGGGGGAGTACCAGTCAAATCAGGAAAATGGAACCGGGAGAGCATTTGAATTTTCACAAGAAAACCTCCAGGGTTGATGTATACCGGGGAAGAAATGAAGTATATACTGCCTGGCGGCATGGGAAGATCATATTTCAGGATGAAGCCCTCAAGGACATGGTCAAAAAGCTGGAGAGGAGGTATAACATGCAAATTGAGTTAAAAGATGAACAGTTGGCTGATTATACTTTTACGGCAACTTTTTCTGATGAAACACTTACCCAGATCCTTAATTTGCTTTGCAAAGCCGCCCCATTGAAATATGAGATGAAGGAAAGGACCAAGATGAAAGACAATAGCTTTTCCACAGGAAAAGTAATCATCAAAAAGGAATAAGTTAATATGGAATCTGTCCACCGCAATAGCGGGTTCGGTTCCATGCAGTCAATAAATTTAGAAACAGCTACATGAATGGTAAAATGTTTATGATAAAACTCCAGCCTGCTTATGAAACAAAACCCTAAAAAAAGGGAAAGTGTGGCAGCACTTTCCCCTGATTTAAAGTTCAGACAATCATTAAAGGTTGATTACCTGTTGAGATGTTAAACCCTAAATCCTTACAAATTTATGAAAAAAACTAAATTTTCGGAATCCATAGATCAAATATGGGTTTCAAAACCCTTCAAAACTATGAGGCTTACATTGTTGATATTTATCATTGCGGCCCATTGTGTAGTGGGTAGTGAGAGCTATTCGCAGAACACACAATTGTCGCTTAATATGCAAAATGCAGCCGTCGAAGATGTATTGAAACAAATAGAGAACAACAGTGAATTTTCTTTTTTATATAGCAATAAGTTGATAGATGTCCAGCGCAAGGTGAATGTTTCGGTTGATCAAGAGCAAATCAGGGATGTTCTGGACCTAATGTTTAAAGGTAGCGATGTGTCTTATCTGGTGATTGACCGGCATATTGTTTTGTCGCCTAAGACTAAGACCAGTCAGAGGCAGGATAAGGAGCAAGAGTCTGTAGAGGTGAGTGGCACGGTTATCAGTGCGGAGACCGAAAAACCATTGCCTGGTGTATCCATCATAGAGAAAGGCAACGAAACCAATGGGACCACCACGAATATGAGTGGTCATTACAGCATCACCCTGCCGGAGGATGCCACACTGGTATTTACCTTTGTGGGTTATCATAAAAAGGAAGTGCCGGTGGATGGAAGGAACACGATAAATGTGAGATTGCGCCCCTCCGTTCAGGAGTTGGAAGAGGTGGTGGTGATTGGTTATGGCACTCAGAAAAAGAGAGATTTGACGGGGTCTGTGGCATCCGTCGAAACCGATGACTTGCAGGATATTCCTGCGCACTCCGTGGATGGATTGCTGCAGGGTAGAAGTGCTGGTGTTCAAGTGCGCAATACATCGGAACGCCCGGGTGCCTCCTCTGTGGTGAGGATACGTGGTGAGAGTTCTTTGCGGGGCAACAACGCACCCCTGGTGGTTGTTGATGGTTTTCCCCTTGGCTCTGCCGGTAATCTTAAACAGATCAACCCGGATAATATTCAATCCATCGAGATCCTCAAAGATGCCTCTGCTTCTGCCATATACGGTTCGAGGGGTGCCAACGGTGTGATCATGATTACCACCAAAGATGCCGGTAAGGGCGAATTTCAGGTTTCTTTGACCCAGCAAACCACCATATCCGAGTTTACTTCTAAATTAAATGTGACCAGGGATCCGGTTCAAATGGCCTTGCTGAACAATGAGGCCCGATCCAACGGAGAAGGGTATGCTCCCCGATACATTGGTCAAGAGGATGTCAATGGGGTATACTATCCATCGGTCATGGAACTCAGGACCGGTGAATGGCCTTATAATACCGACTGGCCTGATGTGGTGTTCAGAGATGCCCCCATTACAGAAGATCTAACCGCATCGATCAATGCCAGTACAGAAGATACCAAGTACAATCTGAGCATGAATTACCTCGATCAACAGGGTATTTACAAAGGCGATGATTATAAGAAGTTTAATGTCAACCTGAGTGTGGATAAAACTTTGACCGAGAACATTCAGGTCTCTACTTCCAACATTTTAAGCCGGGGCCTGCAATACAGGACCCGAGGGACCAGTTATAACAGGAATCCCATATTCCCTGTTTACGAGGAAGATGGTGATTATTTTCTCTACAGCGACCGGGATTACTATCATCCGGTGGCCAGAAGGGAGAATTCAAAAAACCAAACCAAGACGGTTGACTTCATCAGTTCATTAAAACTGGACTGGGACTTGTTGGATGTTTTGACTTTTACCTCCCAAGCCAACTATAAATATGGAGCTTACGTGTCCGATTCATATCAGCCCTCTGAATATACTTATATCGGAGATATGAACAACGGAGCTGCCAACATTAGTAACTGGCATGCCCATGACCTGGTTGTCGACAACCATCTGACCTACAACAACGAATTTGGTGTTCACGATCTCAAGGTCATGCTGGGCCACTCCTTTGAATTTCATAAAAACCGTACTTCCACATTACAGGCTTTTGATTTTGTCAATGAAACCCTGATGAATGAAAATCTCTCAGCCGGCGATTCCGAGCTGAACCAGGTATCCAATGACCTGAATCAACACAGGCTTGTCTCGGGCTTTACCCGGATCAATTATACCCTGATGGATAAGTATCTGCTTACTTTTACCAGCAGGATGGACGGCTCATCCAAATTTGGTGCAGACAACAAATGGGCCTTTTTCCCATCGGGAGCTGTGAGCTGGAAACTGCATGAGGAAAATTTCCTGGCAAATGTAGATGAGCTTGATCAGTTAAAACTTAGATACAGTTATGGTGTGTCGGGTAATCAGGGCATCAGTCCCTATCAAAGCCTGAGCCGCTATGGAAACGACCAGTATTTTGTTGCAGGTCAATGGGAAACTGCCATCGGACCTGGTACTCCTGTAGCCTATGATTATTATGGTGTAAAATATTGGGGTGGTATGGCCAATCCCGATTTGAAATGGGAAACGACTGCCCAGTCAAACATAGGAATGGATATGGCCCTTTTCGACAACCGGGTGGCCCTTACCCTGGACATGTATAAAAAACACACCAAAGATCTGCTACGCGAAAAGTTCATCGCCCCTTCCGGCGGTTTTGATAAGATGTGGATCAACGATGGAGAGATCATCAACAAGGGCTTTGAGGCCAAACTGGACCTGCGCATATTGCAGGCAAAGGATTACAGCCTTTCCACAAGTTTGATCTACTCACAAAATGAGAGTGAAGTAGTCAGTCTGGGTGATGCGGTAGAAGTGGGACTGCAGGAGAATGAACGCACAGGGACCCAGTATGAATTCTGGGGTGCAGATATTGGCGATGAGTTCCGGCAAACCTATGCCAATATTCTTGCCATTGGTGAACCCATCAATGTCTTTTACGGATACCGCGTTGATGGTATCATCCAGTCCAAACAGGAAGGTCTGGAGGCTGGTTTAACCGGTGTGGAAGCCGAACCGGGAGAATTTAAGTACGTAGACCTGAATGACGACGGTGAGATCACACCGGCTGACCGCGAAATCATTGGCGACCCCAACCCTGATTTTCGCTCGAGCATGTCCATCAATGCTTCCTACAAGAATTTTGACCTGAGCCTGTTTTTCAATGGTGTCTTTGGCTTTGATGTGTTCAACACCGATAAGTTTCAGAGACCTTCAGACCGGCCCCTCAGGTGGACCGTCGATAACCCCACCAATGAATATCCCAAGCTGAGAACAGGCAGACGCACAAGGTTCTCAGACTATTACCTGCAAAATGTCTCATTTGTCCGCTTGCAGAACGTAACATTGGGATATAATTTTCAGATACCCAACCTGGAGTATTTCCAAAACGGTAGAATTTATGTCAATGCCACTCAACTGTTCACCCTTACCAATTTCAACGGGTATGATCCGGAAGTGGGCATGAACGGAATATATTACAGTGGCATTCCCAACTTGAGAAAGATTACTTTAGGTCTGGATCTTAAATTTTAATCAAAAACTTGACAGAGATGAAAAAAATATTAAAAAGCATAACTTTTCTGTTTCTTTCTGGTCTGATGATAACAAGCTGCAGCCTGGATGAAGAACCCTACGGTTTCTACTCGGAGGATAATTTCTATCAGACCAAGGAAGATGCTGAAGCAGCCCTGTATTATGCATACGACGCATTGACCTTTATTGGTTATTCACGTCAGATCTTCACTTTTAATTGTGTAGCTTCTGATCTTTATACCACCAAAGACGGGTCGAAGAATTTAAAATACGATACCTGGGAATTTGATGCAAGCAGTGAAAAGCTGACCGACTATTTCACCTATGCTTATATGGGCATCAACCGCGCCAATGCCGTAATCGAGAATACCCCGGAAGCCAACTTTTCAGAGAATTTTACCAACCACATTGTTGGGCAGGCTTATTTTCTGCGGGCCTGGAATTATTTCAACCTGGTGAAAAATTTTGGTTTGGTTCCCATACATAAATCCTTGGTAGATAAGATCTCTGAGACAGATGCCAACCTGCCCGATAACATGGATCAGATGTATGATTTTATTATTGAAGATCTCCAAAAAGCTGATTCCATGTTGACGGTAAACAGGGTCTATGGTCTGGCTGATCAGGTGGCAGCACAGTCGTTGTTGTCGAAAGTATACCTGACCATCGCTTCATCGAAAGAGAATGGGGTTCCGCTTTACTCGGAGATGAACAGGCAGGTGAGCCAGATGTATCAGAAAGCATCCGAACATGCTTCCAGGGTGCTGTATGAACAATCGGAATATTTTTTTGACAACAACCTGCTCAATATTTATAACGTAGAGAAACCCAATGGTCCGGAACACATCTTTATCCTTTCTATGGATCGTACCGGTCCCAATGAGGGAGATTACTCGAAGTTTTCCAAGATGTTCATCTCTTATATCAATGGTTCGACGGTTTATCTTGAGAATCCCGACGGATCGCTGGTTAAGACCCATGATGGTTGGAGCGAATATCAGCCCACCGATAAGCTGATCAACTCCTTTCAGCCGGGGGACAAACGCAAAAATGTGTTGATGGTCGATGAGGTATATGACTCTGAAGGCAATTCCCTTGGAACCGTCTCAGATGGGACCATTCAGTATCCTTTTACCCGCAAATATGTGGATCCTGAGTTTATAAGTGACAAGACCAGCACAAAACCCTACCTGATTCGCTTTTCAGAAGTTGCGCTGATCTATAGCGAAGCGCAGGGCCCCACCAGCGAAGGCTATAAGTGGATCAACCGGATTCGCAACCGTGCTGGTATTGATTCACTGGAGACAGGTTTGTCTGAATCTGCCTTCCGTGATTCTGTCATCAAGGAGAGATCGTGGGAGCTGTCCTTTGAAGGCCATCGTCTGTACGACCTGAGAAGGACCAACCGTGTGAAGCAGGAAGTTTCTCAGGCCTCCGGTCTGAGCGATATGGAAGCTACCTACTTCCCCTTGCCTCAGCGGGAGATAAACCTGAATTCACAAATTGAACAATAATTAAAGCCATAACTATGAAGATAAACTCCATATTGACCATATTGATATTTGGTATGGGAGTATTGCTTTACTCCTGCACCGAAGAACCCTTAGAAAAAGTATACCAGGAAGGAGATTCCTGGAACCATCAAAGAAGCATTAAAGGATTGGTTGTTGAGGGACAGATAGGTAAAGCATCTGTTACCAATACACAGGATTCCTCACTGGTGACATTGACCCTGGCACCTTCCATGGCAGAGAACTGGGATTGGTCGGCCGTAGGCATTGAATACCTGGGACTGTCATGGGGCGCCACTGCCCAGATAGGTTCCGACTCCACATTAAATCTGAATAATCCGGAACACACGGCAACCCTGGTGGTTGAGTCGGAGTCCGGGAAGACCAGGGAGTGGACCATTCAGGCAACTGAGTTCATCAATCCTGTAGTTGGCAGCTGGGCCATAGAAAATTACAGGTTCTCCTATGATGATTATAATGGCTGGGGCAATTCCGGTTACGATGAAAACCTGTATGCAAAAATCTCGTCTGCTCAGGCTGGGAAGGACGACATCATCACCTTTGAACCGGTGAAAGATGTCAAAGATGGCATGCCTTATGGCAACTACTCACGAACAGCAGGGGATGACGGTGAGTTTGCATCCTACGTGGTGAATGATACCGACTTTGCTCCTATGCTGGCTCAGCTGCATCCCGGTGAAGGAACCTATTACATCACCGAGAACGGCAACGGGGAGACCATCCTGAAACTCGAGATGAACTCCGGTAAAACCTATACCACAAGTGTGATTAAAGAAACCGGCGAGAGTACCGTCCAGATTCACCTGAACCCCACCATGAGGGATTTGGGCGAGATTGACTGGGACAATTACTATGGGACTTATACCCAGCTGGTATCTGCAATAGATATCTATTACGACCTGAAGCTTGATCAGTAAGCTTCCCTTTCATTCTAATAAACAGGCTTGCATTTGAGTTTTCAAATGCCTGCCTGTTTATTCCCTCACTTCATTAAAAGGTTATAGCATTATGCATTTAAATGATATTTATCCCGGGACTTCACCCAAGAAAAAAGTCCCCCCCTTTGTATGGCCGGCCCTGAAGGTGGCTGCTTTGTTTATTGCAGTGGTTTTGATCTCTGCATGCCAGAATCAGCCGGAAGTCCGGGTGGATGGCACCTCGGTGGTCAGTGAAGATTATTTTGGAAATGGAGCCCAATGGGACCCCTATCCTGAAGCTTACGGACACTGGAACAAACCTTTAAACCAGGAAGACTGGGATAAGCTCTACCAAAGGGTAGATATGATGCAACCCGGGTTTATCCGTGTGATGATAAGCGCAGGCACTCATTACGGGGGCAATGGTACCTATAAGCCCAACCGTAATCTTGAGGGGCTTTCAAAAATTCTGCAGTATTGTAACGAAAATGATGTAAGGGTCATGTTTGGCGACTGGGGTGGAAATATGGTTGATCCCGAAGCAGACACCATCTTTAAGCAGAACCTTCAACTGGCGGCCAGGTACCTCGATTTTCTGGTTCATGAAAAAGGTTTTACCTGTATTGAAGATTACAACCTGGTCAACGAGCCCAACGGCAAATGGTCGAGCACCAATGGAAGTTACAGCCTGTGGGCCCGTGCGGTGGAATATTTTCACCAACAAATGAAAAAAAATGACCTGACCGATGAGGTAGGCATTGCAGCACCGGATATTGCCATCTGGGACACCAAAGAAACATGGTGGATGGACAGCTGCAAAACCCGCCTGGGTTCGATGATTGATTTATGGGACATCCACACGTATCCTTCTAAATATACCGTGAACAGCGGCAAATATTCCGACATTATTGGGGCATATGCCCGCAAGCGGCCCCAGGATCAACCCATCATACTTGGGGAGATTGGTTTTAAGTACATCCACGATAAGGATTCGCTGCTAAGGAAAGAAAACCTTCGTCGGGCCAAAAACAAGAAATATGCATCGCAGAAAGATGCCAACATGTTTGTATACGATCATTTTTATGGTGTGGATATGGCCGATGCCCTGATGCAGGTAGCCAACCAGGGTTATTCAGGGTGTGTTGCCTGGATGATGGATGATGCCATGCACTCCAAGGAGAGCAAATACAAACTCAAGGTGTGGGGATTCTGGAACATCCTGGGAAAGGAATTTTTCGGAGCTGAAAAGGAAAAGATCCGCCCATGGTTTTATGCCTGGTCTTTGCTTTCAAGAAATATGCAGCCCGGCAGCACCATTTATCAGACCCATGTAGAAGGAGCCGATCGCCTGAGGAGTGTGGCCGTTGAGAACGACGGCAACTATATGCTGGCAGTGGTAAATGCTGATAAAGAGGCCCGGCATGAAGTGCACTTTCAGACAAAGGATTTTCCCCTGAAGAAGGCCCGGAAATATGTCTATCAAAAAGATCAAATGAACATCGGTGAAGATGGATTTTTAAAGCCTGCAAAAAAGGGTGTAAATGTGACCACTGGTTTGCAGGAAGTGATTGAACCGGAGAGTCTTGTTGTTTATACAAACATGGAATAATATGATTTCTAAAATTTCCTTTACCAGGATATCCGTGTTGTTTGCTGTTGCCCTGCTGTTCATTTTGGCTGGCAGCTGTGAACAGGAAGCCAAAGACAATACCACCCCTTCCACCTCCGAGATTGTTATACAAAATAACCAGGTGGTGGTCTCCTCGCTCATAGGACATGGTGCACAATGGGGTGGATACGATCTTTTGCCGGAGTGGACGGGACAAAAATTTTTCTCACAGGAAGACTGGAATAAGCTCACCCGGCGGATTGACTTTCTCAAACCACGGTTTGTAAGGATTATGATAGATGCCGGATGGAACTATGCAGGGGAGGGATATTACGATGAACAGTACAAGCCCGAACGGCTGTTGCCCATTCTGGAGTACTGCCAGAAAAATGATATCACGGTTTTGTTTGGAGAATGGGGACATAAATATTTGAACAACACCATTACCGATATTAAACACGAGTGGGTTGGATGGGCCGCAGAGTATCTTAACTGGTTAATCAATGACCATGGCTTCACCTGTATTGAGTATTACAACATGGTTAATGAGCCCAATGGCAACTGGTCGACCACAGACGGCAACTATCGACTTTGGCGCGATTTGATGCAGGAATTCTCCGACAGCCTGAGCAAGAAGAACCTGGCCGACGACATCGTCCTGACTGGTCCGGATATAGCTGTCTGGGACAACGGATATCTTAACTGGATGGATCGCACACAACAAGACCTGGGCGAACAGGTGGGTTTGTATGACATCCATACCTATCCGGGCCAGGAATTTGTACGAAGCGGTGAGTTTAGAAATCTGTTGGATGCCTATCAGGAAGCTGTTCCCTCGGGTAAACAAATTGTAGTGAGTGAGATAGGCTTTAAATACAACGAGGCGGATGGCGATCTTAAGGAGAAAAACGAGCAGCGCGAAGACGCCGACCCTTATGCCAGCGACGACAGCAATATGATGGTGTATGATTCTTTTTATGGGGTGGACATGGCCGATGCCATCATCCAGGCGATGCTGGAAGGTTATGCCGGTGCCATTGTCTGGAATATGGATGATGCCATGTACAACAGTCCCGATTATGAGGCGGGGGACTCCTATGCAGCCAGGAAGCTTAAACGTTGGGGGTTCTGGAATATCCTGGGTGATGAGGTTTTCGCTGATGCCCCCAGAGGAGCTATAGATGAGCAGAAAAGACCCTGGTTTTATACCATGTCTTTGTTGTGCCGCTATTTCCCGGATGGAATGGAAGTGTATGATGTGGAGTTACCTGATAAAAAGGGCCTTCGTGCTGTGGCCGGAAAATACAACGATCTTTATACCCTGGCGATAGTGAATTCCAATTATTCCGGGTATGATAATGTGGTGCTCAGGTTCGAGGAAGGCCTGGAGCTGGAGGGATTGAAAAAATACTATTTTGAATCCCAAACAGGGAGTAGGTTTAAGGGAAATCGCGATGATCAGGGGTTTGCTATGCCTGAGAAGACCGATTTATCGCTCGACCTGGATGAAGGCGAAAGGATTAATATTCCCGGACAGAGCTTAACCGTATATACCAGTATCAGTTATCAGAGATAACCGCAAAATTAACCACGGCCTGCATTTGTTTGAGATTCAAGGTGGGTTGTGGGTCGATGATTTTTAGAGAAATGATTACGAAGACAGAAACCATTAACAAGTCATTTATGAGAAAACTAACCATTTTAAGCATAGCCTTCATTTTGATCACCAGCATGGTGGGGGCTCAAACCTATCAGAATCTGGCTTTGAACCGCAAAGCCTGGCACTCCAGTGCGGTCGACCATATGCACACAGCCCACCTGGCTACCGATGGCAATGTGGAGGCGACCCGTTGGGAGTCGGAGAGAAACAGCTGGACCCATCCTGACTGGCTCTATGTGGATCTGGGGAAAGTACAGGAGATAGACAAAGTGGTGATTCACTGGGATGAAGCCCATGGCACACATTACCGTATCCAGGTATCCACAGAAGACTCTCATCCTGAGAACTGGAAGGACGTGTATTCAACCCTCAATGGCGACGGGGGCAGGGATGTGATTCAACTCGACCCGGTAGATGCGCGTTTTGTACGCTTGTATATCGAAAAGAAAAATACCATTTGGAGCTCGTCGGTTTGGGAGTTTGAAGTATACGGCCATGGTAAAAGGGTGCAGATGAAACCGCAGGAAAATTCCGGTTTAACCTCCAGCGGCAATTACCCGTTGGATGGAGGATGGAAGCTGCAGAATTCCGCTTTTGTTGATTCAACGGGAAAGCAACTTGCCAATGATGCTTATACCCCTAAAAAATGGCTTAATGCAGTAGTACCCGGTACGGTGCTGGCTACTTATACGGCCAATGGCGCTGTGCCAGATATCACCTACGGCGACAATCAGCTCCATATCTCCGAGCTCATCACCCAGAGTAAGTTCTGGTATCGCAAGGAATTTACCCTTCCCGCCTCGATGAAACAAGAGGAGAAAATATGGCTGAACTTCAACGGCATCAATTACCTGGCCGATGTGTACCTGAACGGTCAGTTTGTTAAGCAGATTGAAAGGTGTTTTTTGAGGCACAGGTTGGATGTGACCGGCCTGGTGAAACGGGAAGGTACCAACAGCCTGGCTGTGAAGGTTTATCCTGTTGAAAATCCCGGAAGGGTTACCGTACAGGATTTAAGCAGTGTCGATCCCAATGGTGGTAAGCTGGGAATGGACAACCCCACATTTCATTTTTCCGTGGGATGGGACTGGGTTCCCACCGTTCCCGGCCGCAATATAGGCATATGGAATGATGTTTTCCTGCGTGCTTCGGCAGATGTAACCATTAAGGATCCGTGGGTTAAAACGGACCTTCCGCTGCCGGATACCTCAAGGGCCAATTTGACCATTGAGACAGAACTGATCAATCATTCATCCCGGCCGGTATCGGGTACCCTTAAAGGAACCATTGGAGAGATCCAGGTGGAGAAAGAAATAGGGCTTGAGGGCAACGAGAAAAAGACCGTGCAATTGACACCCGACCAATATGAAAAGTTGCAGATGAATAACCCTCAATTGTGGTGGCCCAACGGATATGGTGCACCACATCTTTATAAGCTGGATCTTGAGTATATTACAGATAGCCAGGGTGTTTCCGATCAAAAGTCAACCCATTTTGGTATCCGGGAGTTGTCTTACAGGGCCCCCGGTGGCAACAACCTGCAGATCCTGGTCAACGGCGAAGAGGTGATGTTTCGGGGAGGAAACTGGGGGTCAAACGACATCCATGTTTCCGCCAGTGAACAGGATTATAAAACCAAGATCCGGCTTCATGCGGCCATGAATTTCAATATGATTCGCAACTGGGTAGGTCAAACCGGTCATGAAGAATTTTATGAGTATTGCGACCGCTATGGCATCATGGTTTGGGATGATTTTTGGCTGGCCAACCAGGCCGACGGTCCCAACCCTAAGGATACTGCTCTTTTCTTCCGCAATGCCAGGGATAAGATTAAGCAACTCAGGAGTCACCCAAGTGTGGCTGTATGGTGCGGAAGAAATGAGACACTGACACAGGCCTATTTGGATACAGTACTCTCTGATATGGCTGAGAAGCACGACGGTACACGACTTTACGTGAACAATTCCAGGGCTTATCCGGCCAATACTTCGAGTGGTCCATGGGCATTGCAGGAAAGTCCCAACTGGTATTTTAAGGAGAAAGAAGGCTTTTTATCTGAATTGGGCATGCCCACTGTTCCTCCCATAGAAAGTATGCGCAAGATGATGCCTGAAGAAGACCTATGGCCCATCAGTGACATGTGGGGAATGCATGATTTCGGCGGAGGCAACGGTCACCCCGAAACATACCGGAAGGCTGTCAACCAGCGTTACGGAAAGGCCACCAGTGCCGAAGAATTTTGTAAGAAGTCCCAGTTGGTCAATTATAACAATTACCGGGCCCTCTTTGAGTCGTGGGGTACCAAAACAGGAGAAGGCAACTCAGGGGGGCTGATCATCTGGATGAGTCAGTCGGTATGGCCAAGCCTGGTCTGGCAAACCTATGATTATTTCTATGAACCAACTGCAGCTTATTTTGGCTCTCAGGACGGTTGCCGGCCGGTTCACATCCAATGGGATGCCAGCAACCAAAAGGTCTTTGCAGTCAACATAACTCAAAAGGCCCTGGACAATTTAAAGGCCGAAACCTGGATCTACAATATGGATGGCCAGATGGTCTCACACAATTCTTCTGAGGTCGACCTGCCGTCTTATAGCAATCAGTTCTGCCATTATATCAAGAAATCTGATCATCCCGATCTTTCCCAGGTTCATTTTGTGAAGATGAAACTTACCCGCCAGGGGGAAGTGCTTTCAGAAAATTTCTACTGGAGATCACGAAAAGGGCAAAACTACAAGGCTCTGGAAGATATGCCCTCAGTGGCCCTTGATGGTCAGGCAGAGATGGATCAGGCAGGGGAGCAGGTTACCTTGAACGTGGAGCTGGACAATCCCTCCGGTCAGATAGCTTTCTTTAACCGCTTAAAAGTGGTGGGAGCTCAGTCGGGAGAGAATATCCTTCCTGCTTTTTATGAAGACAACTATTTCACCCTTTTACCTGAAAAGGACAAACAGGTACGCATCACTTTTAACAGGAAAGATCTACACGGGGAAGAACCCAGGCTTCTGTTGGAAGGATATTCAGGAAACAGGCAGGAGATTGAAATAGATTAGGACCCTGTTCACGGAGGAAAGAGAGTTCGTGGAATGCAGTTTTCCCTTGATTTTGAATGTATAATAGACACAAAAAAATGGGTTGATTTACAGCAGTGTAGAAGGTGTTTGATGTCCGTCATGTCAATAGTGTGAGACGATTCTTGTCAGTGTGCTGTAAGTCAACCCTTTTAAAATAATGGCTAAAAAATAAACAAACGCTTTATGTCACAAAAGCAAGATACTCCCAAAGGAATTAACCCCAAAGTATTGCCCATCTTCCTGGTGTTTATGGTCATGGGTTTTGGTGATGTAGCCGGACCCCTGGCAGGTATAGTGAAGGAAGACCTGCAAATCAGCAACTTTCTCTCCCAGTTGATCCCCTTTTCGGGATACATACTCTTTGGACTTCTCTCTATCCCTATCGGCTTGATGCAGGACAGAAAAGGCAAAAAATTTATCCTGGTCGTGGGCATGTCGGTGGCATTCATTGGTTTGATGCTGCCCACATTTGGAGTGTATCCGGTTGATGTCGATACCATAGCCCAGGGTGATGTGTATCAATTCTTTTTTCTGATTTTGATTTCCATCTTGCTGTTGGGGCTTGCCAATACCACTTTGCAGGTGGCCGGGAACCCTATTGTCAGGGATGTTTCCAAACCAGGAATGTATTCCAGGAACCTGTCGATCGGGCAATTTGTAAAGGCCATTGGCACCCTTTCTGCGTCTGTGATACCATTGGTAGCTGTGCGTTGGTTTGATGCCGACTGGAAGCTGCTGTTCCCCATTTATAGTGTGATCATCCTGCTGACCCTTATTTGGGTGGCTCCTATGAAGGTTAAGAATCAGGAAGAGGAGAAACAGAACAAAGCCTCTTTCCGTTCCAGCATGAGACTTCTGAAAAACCCTTATGTACTGCTGATGGTTTTGGGCATTTTTGTATATGTGGGTTCGGAAATAGCCATGAGGAGTAATTTGCCAATTTATTTAAAAGAACAATTTGGCATCAACATCAAAGAAGAAGGCCTGGCAGGGGTGCTGTTTTTTGACCTGGCCCTGTTGGCCGGAAGGTTCCTGGGGGGAGTTATTTTAAACTGGATCAAGCCCAAAACATTTTTCCGCATATCCGTGGTAGTAGCCATTGTCGGTATAATGGGCCTTTTCATTGGAAGCAGCAGTTGGGGTGCAGGCGCTTCCCAGATTGGCTTTATCAGCGCCATGTTGATTGGCCTGGGTTTTGCCAATATCTTCCCATTGATATTTTCAATTACCATCGACAGCATGCCCGATCGGTCAAACGAGTTGTCGGGACTGATGGTAACAGCTATTGTGGGGGGAGCGTTTATTCCCCCGTTGATGGGGCTTGTAGCTGACCAGTGGTCGGTTTTGGTTAGTTTCTTCATCCCAGTGATTTGTATATTGTACATTACCGCACTATCGATTTTTAATGTTCAAACCGGTAAATAAAAATAGGTGATTTTATGGGAGAAATAGCAATCGGCATTGATATTGGAGGGACCAACAGCCATTTCGGAGCAGTCGACGATACGGGTGAAGTGCTTATGGAGTCACGGTTTCCCACCAAAGATTATCCCAAACCTCAGGGATTCGTTCATGCCTTTAGCATAAAAATACAAGAGGTATTGAAAAATTATCAGGGTTATGATTTTAAGGGTATAGGCATTGGCGCCCCCAACGGCAATTATTTTCATGGAACCATTGAGCAGGCTCCTAACCTGGTATGGGAAGGAGTGGTGCCCATGGCGGAGATGTTTGAAAAGCAGTTACAGGTACCTGTTGTGCTCACCAACGACGCTAATGCGGCGGCCATGGGAGAGATGATGTTTGGTGGTGCCCGGCAGATGAAGGATTTTATATTAATCACCCTTGGCACAGGACTGGGCAGCGGTATTGTAGTTAATGGTGATCTGGTATATGGCCACGATGGCTTTGCCGGGGAGATTGGCCATACTTTTGTATACCAGGATGTTGGCAGGACCTGTGGGTGTGGGCGCCGGGGGTGCCTGGAGACCTATGCATCGGCCCAGGGTATCAAGCGGACGGTTTTTGAGCTGATGGCTTCTAAAAACGATACCAGCGAGTTGCGGGATCTGTCCTATAGTAAGATGACCTCCGAGCACATCTTTAATGCCGCCCAAAGAGGTGATCGGATAGCCAAAGAGGCCTTTGAAATCACAGGCAAATACCTTGGTATCAAGCTTGCCGATTCAATTGCCTATACCAGCCCTGAAGCTGTTTTCCTTTACGGAGGCCTTGCCCGAAGCGGCAACTTAATCCTTTACCCCACCCGGAAATATTTTCACCAGCATGCACTGAACATTTTCCAGGGAAAAGCCTCTATATTACCTTCCGAATTGAATGAAAAATATGGAGCGATTTTAGGAGCTGCTGCCCTGATGTGGAAGAAGCGTAAATGAGGATGAAAATTTTTGTATTTCATTTTTTGGCCAAATGGGACTTTAACATGTGAAAATAATTATTCCCTTTTGAAATTTTAATGATCATTTGCTCATGGGCTTTTCTTCTAATTTCTGCCAAACACAGCAGAGATGTCTATAAAAGCTTTATATATTTTACATGATGATATTTTAATTATATTACGGCTCACCTGGAATATACTCCGTTAAAGGCCGGGTGGTTTCATTTGTCGCTGAATGAGTCATCATTCTGGCTGCCCGTTGTCCATCTTTTCATTAAAACCTTTTATCATGAACCGCTTACTTTACATTTTTGTATTCAGCATGCTGCTCTCCAGCTGTAATCCCAAGAAGAAGCAGGAGAAGGAACAGCAGCCGCCCAACATCATCTTCATCATGACAGATGATCATGCCTACCA
>CAJXLK010000006.1 GCA_913055635.1 uncultured Bacteroidota bacterium | reverse complement strand
CATATCGGTGGTGGTACCAATCGTCGTTCCTTCCACTACTATGTTGACTCCGGGTAAGGGAGAACCTTCAGCAGCATTGGTAACTTTACCAGTGATGGTTCGTCCCTGACCAAAAGCCACGACGCAAAGAAACATCGAAATGATCATTAAAATTCCTTTTCTCATAATTCATTCATTGTAGTTAAATAACTCGGTTGTTTTCTAGGTTTTTGATGATTGTTGTCATGCATCTTGCTTGCCCAATGTATTCCAATGGCCTCACCAAATAACAGGATAAATGGACAATGGAATACATCCGCTGAGCATTCATGGGGCTTCGGCTATTCTGCTCCTTAATAAGAGGGAGCTGATGCACATTCGGAGTTCGAAAACGTTTGCATTATGATTCATATAAGTGGGTTTAGGTTTCAACAATAAGCATTATGATTGTGATTGATTGAAAACAAAAGCAGCACGCCGGTCGGCAATGATCACGGAAAATTTTCCTTCTTCCCGGACCCATCTGTTGTGGGCACCTACAAACATAAGATCGGCAGGCCGGATTTGGAATTGTATTCTCTTGCTTTGTCCCGCTTCCAGGGAAATCTTTTGGTAGGCTTTAAGTTTCCTTACAGATGGTGTGACACTGGCGTAATGGTCGCGGAGAAACATCATCACCGTTTTTTTTCCTGCCCGGTTGCCTGTGTTGGTAACCTCCACCTCCACGTCGATGCGTCCATCTTCCGCCATGGTACTGTCGCTCAAATGAATGTCGCTGTACTGAAAAGTTGTATAACTCAGGCCATGGCCAAAGGGATATTGAGGATTATACCCCCGGCCATGTTGCGGACCATCTGTGGAGGTATATTTATGATCGTAAGTTTCCAGTGAATTGGGATACCTGGGATAAGTAAAGGGCAGTTTTCCGGAGGGATTGACATCGCCGTAAAGCACATTGGCAATGGCATCACCCCCGCGATTACCGGGCAGGTACCCCATTACAACGGCATCCATGCGGGGTTCAAATTTTGAGATCAGCCGGGGGCGACCCTCCACCAAAACCAGGGTAACGGGTTTGCCGGTCTGGGCCATGCGAAGGGCCAGGTCCTTTTGGGCTTCGGGCAGATATAGGTCATTGATGTTGCCGGGGGTCTCACAGTAGGCATTTTCACCCAGGCACAAAATGATATGATCAGCTTCCCGGGCTAAACGCGTTGGGCGGTTGCCCTGGATGGGCTGGTCAAACCCGCTGCCCCGGGCATAAAGCACACGTTCCCGGCCCATTTTTTGCCGCAGGGCCTCGAGTATTGTGTTATGGCTCTCCATGAAACGATCGGTTTGCTGACCCTGCCAGGTATATGACCAACCGCCATTGAGGGCGGTCATGGAATTGGCGGTGGGCCCGGTAACCAACACCGTGGCCTGCGGATTCAACGGCAGGGTTTGCCCCTTGTTTTTCAAAAGGGTAATGGCTTGCTCGGCGAACTGAAGATTGAGCCTGGAAAACTCCCGGGAAGCAAATTTGGGATAATCGCCGGGCTCACTAACGGGTTGTTCAAATAAACCCAACTGCATCTTAATTCGCAGAATCCGTTTTACAGCCTCATTAATCCTTTGCTCGGAGACTTTCCCTTCTTCAACCAGTTCCACCAAATAATCAGCGAAACGATAATTATCGGGAACCATGCTCATATCTACACCAGCATTAATGGCTTTTTGAACAGCCTGCTTCTGAGTGGCAGCAATGCGGTGGCGGGTGTGCAGGTAGCGGATGTCCATCCAATCGCTCACCACCAGCCCATTAAAATCCACTTCGCCTCTGAGCAAATCCTTCAAAAGAAAATCACTGGCATGGGCAGGAATGCCATTGACTTCACCGGAATTAACCATGGCCGTTTGAACACCGGCCTTTACCGCTTCTTTAAAAGGAGGGAGGAAATACTGCCGAAGCTGACGCTCCGGTATCCACGCCGGGGTACGGTCCTTGCCCGTGCGGGGCACCGAATACCCCATGTAATGTTTCATACAGGCAGCCACCTTGGTAGAATCGGAATTCAGACGATCACCCTGGTAACCTTTCACCATTGACCGGCCCAGCGTTGCTGTCAAATGAACATCTTCCCCAAAAGTCTCCCAAAATCGCGGCCAGGCCGGTTGCCTACCCAAACCCAAGACCGGT
Organism: uncultured Bacteroidota bacterium; assembly: GCA_913055635.1. Taxonomy (GTDB): domain Bacteria; phylum Bacteroidota; class Bacteroidia; order Bacteroidales; family UBA12077; genus JAGXLC01. The sequence continues at coordinate 121,371 of CAJXLK010000006.1, read as the reverse complement.
GAAAAGTTCCAGGGAATGCCTGATGCCCTCATCTCATAAGCGGTAACGGATGCAGCCTGTCTGACAAGATCCCGGTTCCAGGTGGCTGCCTGTGCAATTTGCTGGGGGAACATCGTGGCATCCTGGGTATAGTTGGCCCCATGTATGGCATCAATACCATATAAAACTGGTATGCCCAGACGCGTTTCCTCGGTGGCCATTTGCTGAATCGTGCTGATCATTTTATGCCACTTTTTACGGCTATTGGCGTGTCCCCCATTATTTAATATCGACCCTACATTGTAGTCTACTATAGCTTCTTTTAATCGCGTTGTATCCAAACGAAAAGGTTGCTTTACCCCGCTGTCAGTCTGTTCCAGCAAATGGGAAAGCGTAATTTGTGTCATTTGTCCAACCTTCTCCTCTAGTGTCATCCGGGAAACCATCCGGTTTACCCTCGCTTTGATATCATCCCCTTCCCGCTCTGAATGAGCCGGTACATCACATTTTATTAACAAGCCCATAATCAGGCCTAAAAGAACAAATACAATTAAGATGATAACAATCCTTTTCTTCATTATGTATGTATTAGAATGCAAAAAGCAGAACGATTCTAATGTGTTGGTGGCTTTATAAATTTAGTAATCGCTATATTAGTTGTTTTTTCCATTAACAACAACTTTTTTCATGCAATAAAAACTCATCAAGGCCAATACACCACCCCATCATAATTACATCAAAGGCCACCGGTCACCTCATCATCAAATATTCATAGCTTTGACTGTCAATACCTTAGTTTTTGATGGAACACATCAAAATGAAAAAATGAACAAAATGAAGATTTAATGGTCTCCACTTGGATTGCACTTTCGTGACAGGAAAAAAGAGGGGGTAGATCCAAGGCATCAATCGGGGGCAAACTTTTAAGAACCAGATAAAAAAAGACAAATCCAGATTGACCCGGATAAATCAAGATGGATTCAGATAAAACCGAAGAGAAACAGGTAAAAATCAAGCAAAACCAGGCAGAATCACATAAAAAACCGGAGATCCCTTTCTAAAGTTCCATTAGAAATTCCACCAGGTTGTCTTCACGTTTGAGGTTCAGTTTTTTCCGTAGGCGGTAGCGATGTATTTCAACCCCCCTTGGGGTTATGTTTAAAAGAGAGGCAATTTCCTTGGAGGAGAGGTTCATCCTCAAATAAGCACACAATTTAAGGTCTTTGGGAGAAAGATCGGGATATTTTTCCTTTAGCCGTGCAATATAATCGCCCTGAACCTGATTGAAATATTGTTCAAAATTTTCCCAGTCCTTTTCCAGGTTCAAATCCTGTTCGATCTTTTTATTGAGGTCTTTTAATTTCTGGCGGGCATCGGCATTAACACGCTGAGTAACTTTGTCCAGCTCTTTTTTCAGATAGTTCAGGATTTCATTTTTGCGGTTGATGTGAAGGGCCTGGGAACTGAGTTCTTTATTTTTCAGCTGTACATTGGCTTCCTCATTGGCAATATCGGTTTGAAGCTTTTCATTTTCCAGCTGCATAATTTTGTTCTTCATGGCCAGCTGGTCTCTTTCATATTCCTCGCGTTGTTTACGCAATTCTTCCCTGTTTTTCTCTTCGATTTTTAGTTTTTCCTTTTCCAGGCGGTGGCTGAGGTACTGGGCGGTAAAAAAGATAAAGCCTATGGTTACAAGGGCATAGCCGATATAAGCCCAGGTTGTTTGGTACCAGGGCGGTAAAATTTCAAAATGAAACGAACTGGTTTTGCTGATTTCGCCATAGATATTTTTGCCCCGAACGCGAAAAACGTATTCACCGGGGGGCAAATTGGTATATTCCTTGGTGTTCCGGTTGGTCCAGGTTGACCACTGTTTATCGTAGCCCTTGAGGAAATAGCTGAAACGGGTGTGTTGGAGGTTGTCATAGGCGGTAGCAGTATACTGAAATTTCACGGATCTCAGGGGATTCAAATCGATCTCGCGAAGATCGCGGGAATGATCCATGAGGTTGTAGAAATGGAGCGAATCTTTATTTCCAAGGAAGGAACAGGCGCGTATCAGGGTTTGGAAGGAGTGGTCAGTGGAAAAGGTAAGGGATGGGTCAAAATGGGCAAAGCCATTGACCGTTCCCAGGATGATGTTGCTGGAGTCCAGCACATTGATGTGTTCAAAGGCCGGGACGTACTGATTGTTGAGTTTGTGGAGGACACCGATTTGCTTAAAGGCGGATGGAGTTTGGCTGGAGGGGATCATACCGATCTGTTCGCTGTAATTGGTAAAGTACCACAGGTTGCCAAAAGGATCCTGCTGCACCGAGCCAACCTGCTCTCCGCTAATGGCTGGGGCTAAGGTGGTATCCTTTTCAAACTGGTCGGCCAAAAAAACATACCGATAGACCCCCTGGTCGGTAGCGGCGTAGATTTTTTGGTCGGATTTGAACACCGAATTGCCTGTAGTGGAGGGAAGGCCATCTTTTTCGTTATAAAGGGCCACTTCAGTAACGCTGTCCAGGGCGGCATTCAGGCGCAAGCGATAGATGCCCTTGTAGCCATGGGATATCCATAAATTGCCCTGATCATCCCAGGTTTCAATCATGCTTGATTCATCAAAGCCCTGGATCATCCCATCAAACCGCCACCGATCGCCCGTTTTTTTCAGGCGCACCAACCCATTGTAGCAGCCCTGGATGATGTAACGGGGCCGACCGGGAACGGGCAAAAAATCCCATCCGCCCTGAATATTGGAAATTTGACGGGCCTGCATGTCCTCAATCACAAAAGCCCCCTTATTATGCCCGCAAAAAAGTTGGCCGTCCAACCGGGTAAGGTCCCAAACCTGCCCCTTGGTTTGGCTGACCAACTGGAAGGGGCCGTCAATGCGAAGCTTCCCATCTTCATAGGCATCCGCCCTGCAAAACAATCCCTGGTTGGTGCCCAGGTACAGGTCGCCCTGATGCACCGCAGAGGCATAACCGGTGCCAGCCACCTTAAAACCTTCTCCAACATAGGAAATGGGCGAATTCACTTCTATATAATCAATGCCGTTATCCAGGCCCAACCATAAATTTTGAGCATGATCGCTGGTTGCAGACAAAATGGTGTTGTTCTGAAGACCTTTCTCCTTATTGATATGTTGGAGGATTTCACCCCGGCGATCGGTCAGGATCAGACCATTTTGAATGGAGCCAAAGGCAAAATACTGGCGGGAGATCTGTGTGGCACTGAACAATTGATTTTTTTTGAGAAATTCGTTGGCCGGGCTTTTCCAGGGACGCAGGGTATCGGGGGTATAAACATACAGCCCGTCATTCTGTGTGCCAATCAAAAATCGGCCGGGTTGCAAGTTCATCATGGTCCATATCCTGCGATCGCCATCAAAAAATGCTCCACGCCAAACCTCTTCAAATTCCTGGCCGTTGAAACGCATCAGTCCTTTTTCCCTGCTGGTGATGTAGAGATCTTGCTGGCGATAAAAAGCAAAATGAAAATTACCCCCATGAGCCAGGACCTTAATCTGGTTGTCTTTAAAGAAAAACACCGAGTTAAATGACTGGTAAATAACGCCATTGTTGGTAATAAAGATCTTCCATATCTCTCCAAAACCGTGGTATTTTTCGGGCAGTTGCCCGAGGAGTGAGTGGTAGGTTTTGCGTCCGTTGGGCAGTTCCCGGAGGTAACCAAAATCATTGGCAGCTCCGACGTAGACCCTGCCGGTATCATCAACGGCCACCGAGCGGACCACTGACCGGTTGGTCACCGGGAACAGCCGCCAGTTGGTGCCGTCAAACTCCAAAACCCCGGAATTATTGGCAAAATAGAGGACCTGATGTCCGTCCTGCGCCATATCCCAGGTTTGGCGACCCGCATGGTACAGATCCCGGTCATAATTCCGGATCATGGGGATACCGGTGTTTTTAATCTGAGACTGGGCCCTGTTATCGGCCCCAAAAACCGATAAAAGACAAACCAGCCCGTATATCATTGATTTAATGGGCATGAATAAATTACAACATTAGATAATCATCCTTTTTTTCAGGGTCACCATCCACTACCCCGGATAAACAAGCCAAAGGTAATATCCTTATCCCTTCTTTGAAAAGGAATGGCAGCATAAGGTTCCAGAACGGCATAACCAAACAGGTTAATCCGCAAAGCCAAACCTGTACTAAAGATGGGGTAACTTTGAATCTCTTCGGGTTCCTGGCTAACAGGGCTTATGGCACTGGGTGAACGTGTTTCAGGTCGCCAGCTAAATGTCAGATTATTGTAATGGTCGGTGGCAAAGCCCCCGTCGAAAAAGCCCACCAGGGTGGTGAACAAATATTGAGACTTGATAAAGGTGAGCCTTTCGGGGCCGCTCAGGGGCAGGCGCACCTCCGCGTTGATCACTCCCATCTTGGATCCGGCCAGGGCGTTGAGGTTGGCATAATCCGCATTGTAGTTGCCGCCTTGATTGTATGAATTATAGGAATATCCGCGTACGTAATAATTATCGCCCACATAGAGGGGGTAAAGCTGGTCGGCGTCAGGCCCAAAACGGGCATAATGCAGGGCCCGCACCCCAAAACTCAAAGGTTTACTGAAGAAATACCTGCGGTAGTCCAGCAAACCACTGTAGAGGTTGTAGTTGGCAAACATTTTTTGGGCCTGGAAACGGTAGCGGTAGCCATCGAGGGGGCCGGTAATGCCAAAGCTGGAGTTGTCCCCTACGTAGGCTCCGTAGACCTGGCCCACATAAAAGGCAGGGCGGGCATCCAGTTTATTTCGTTTAGGCTGGGTTACCATGAAGGTTCCGGTGCGGTCGTAATTATAAATGATCTCTTCACGGCTGAAGCCATAGCGGGTGATGCTGCCCCCGAGCTCAAAACGCAGCTTTTTGGACAGGGGGTACTGACCAAACAAGGATAGCTGGTCCTCAAAAATGCGGTTTCTTTGAATGATGAACTGGGTCACCGGCATCGGTCCCTGGTCGGTACTAAGGGTATCGGCTTTTAAATAAGGCAAATCATAGCGGATAGGGATGTGGCTAAATGAGCCGCCCCAGTTAAATCTGGTCTCCCGGTTAATGTAAGAGGCATACCCCCCAATATCCTGCAACTCTCCCTGAACTTGCAGGTTGGTGATAAGCTGGTGGCGTTTAAGTACATCACTGAACAGGGCTGTTACACCGCCGGAGGCATAAGTTCCAAACTGACTGGTTCCCACACCCACCCCGGTACTGCCAATATAATCGAGTTGGAACTTCGGCCGGTAAGGTTCACGGTTAAAGGCGGTATCCGGAGTCGTGGTGTGCCGCTCCAGGTTATTGTCGACCAGGTTTAATATCCGGTTTTTACCCGGAGGCAGCCTGGCCGGCTCCCGGTTGGCCAGGGTCAAATCAACCGGTTTGCGGTTAAAATCCTCCTGGTCGGCCATATAGATCTGATACCGGCCATCCGAGTAAAGGGTATAGGCAATTTCTCCGGTTTCATTGGAGACACTGTAAGCCGGTGCCAGGTCGGTAATGCCACTTATCCCGGTGATGAAATCGGTCAGCTTATAGGCCTGTCCCGATTGAAGGTCATACTCGTAGAGGTTTCGGAACCCGTCGGCATGACTGAGGAAATAAAGAGATTGATCATTGGGCCCGAAACTGGGGCTTAACACATCGCTTCCCGGAAATACAGGCAAAACACGGATGTCACCCGTTTCAACATCCATCATACAAAGTCGGTAGTTGCCATAGACTTGTTGTGACAAACGGGTGTCGGACCCCCTTTCGGAAATAAAGGCAATTTGCTCCCCATCAGAGGACCAGGTAGCGTGCAAGTCAGAATATTGGTCATTGGTAAGTTGGCTGACTTCCTCCGTTTTTAAGTTATAGGTATATAAATCACTTTGGCCGTTTACCAAACCGGTCATCAGGATCTTGTTTCCATCAGGCGACCATTCCGGATTGTCAAACGATTGAACGCCTTTGACCATAATTTCACTGGAAACATCCACGTCATTGCCTTCCAGGTTGGCAATCAACAACATATTTCGCCCCTTGGAAAAGGTCTTGAGTACGTATTTTTTCCCATCGGGCGACCAGGAACCGGCCGATTCAATGTAGTTAAAATCATCGATGTGGGTCTGCCGCAGGGCACTGCTCAGGGTCTTGATTACCTTGCGGTCCTTCACCCGGGCCATCAGGATATCAACGGATATCACATTTTTGTTGGAAATAAAGGTAATGTACTTCCCGTTGGGGCTTAGCACGGGAGATAGATTGAGTTCACCGGAATTTTTCGGGGTAAACATTTTGCGCCCCACAGGTTGAATGGTATCTCCCTTGACATAGGGTTCATAAGTTTTACGAACCGATTTTTGCCACAGACTCGAGAGGCTGTCGGTGGTCAAGCCAAACAACTCCTCACTGGCCCGGTCCATGCCATACTTGGCCGTGGTTGCCAGGTAAGGCCGTATCATCCCGTCACCCCATATGCCGGTAATGAAAGACCAAAAAGCGTGCCCATACCTATAGGGAAAGTAACGGTTGGGATATCGCGTCATTTGTTTAATGGAAGGCACGTCATCATGGATCACTGCATCCCGCATCCACATGGCCGTTTTATTGTCGACCGGGCCAATCGACAAATATTCGGCCATCCCCTCGATCATCCATAAAGGAATATTTTGCAGGGATTGTAACCCCAAACTGTCGTTTTCCTTGACCAGGTTATACTGAAAAACGTGTACCATTTCATGGCCCAGCACATGATCGGTTTCCCGGTTTGAGACCATAAAAGGCATGACCACCCGTTTGCGCAACCCCTCAGTCACCCCGCCGGTGCCCACTCCGATCTGTCCCCCAATAACAGTGGTCTGCTGGAAGTCAGCATGGTTGTTGTATACAATCAGCGGATTTTCTGTGACCGTGTCCCGGAAAATAGAAAAATGCCGCTGGTACCAGCGTTCACTTTGCTGACCCAGGTTCCGGATGGCCTGGTTTTGATCCATATAATTGTATAGCTGGAAATGTGGGGTTTCATAGATCTCAAAATGGAAACGTTCGTAATTGACTTTGTTCTGACCAAAATACTGCCCGAAGGAAGTGTGAGCTCCTGTCAGAGCCAAAACTGTAAAGATCAAAAAAATAAAATGCTTGCTGTTTCGCATGGTAAAAAGGCCGGTTAATTCAACCAAATTAAGAAAATTTACTTATATTTAAAAACCAAGTTCAAATCAAGCCTGTTTGTAGAAATGACCATCGCTTGTCATGGATGATCATCTATTGTTATAACAGCTTATAAATGATAAAGTTTAGGGCACCAAACCCTTAATTTTTATTCATTAGAGCCGATGCCAACAAACCCGATAAAATAAAAACTTATGAAGTCAAACAAATATTGTGTGATTATGGCTGGTGGAACCGGAACAAGATTCTGGCCACTGAGCACCAAATCCAAACCCAAGCAGTTTTTGGATATTCTGGGAACAGGCCGCACCCTTTTGCAGCAGACTTTTGACCGGTTGATTCAGGTGTGCCCGGTGGAAAATGTATTCATTGTATCGAACGAAATTTATAAAGACATCATCAGTGAACAACTTCCGGAATTAGAAGATCATCAGATTCTGTTGGAGCCGGCGAAAAAAAACACAGCCCCTTGTATTGCTTATGCCAACTACAAAATCGAACAGATCAACCCGGATGCCAACATTGTGGTATCGCCTTCCGATCACCTGATTCAAAAAGAGGAAGAATTTATCCGGGTGATCAATGAAGGCCTGGAATTCACAGAAAAGAAAGAAGCCCTGTTAACCCTGGGCATTAAGCCGCACCGTCCGGAAACCGGTTACGGGTATATTCAGAGAAACAACAACGAAGAGCTCGCGCAAAACGAAAACATCTTCAAGGTAAAAACTTTCACAGAAAAGCCTGATTATGAGTTGGCCCGAAAATTTTTCGAGAGCGGCGAATACTATTGGAATTCGGGCATCTTTCTGTGGTCATTGAAAGCCATCATGAATGCCTTCAATAAATACCTCCCGGAAATCGACCAACTTTTCAGTCAGGGCAGGGGCATTTACCACACCGATGAGGAACAGGATTTTATTTCCAAAGTCTATTTTGAATCTACCGCCATTTCGATCGATTACGGCATCATGGAAAAATCAGAAAATGTATATGTTTACACCTCCGATTTTGGCTGGGCCGATCTGGGTACCTGGGGATCCCTTCAGGAATTCCTCGATACCGATGACAAGGGCAATTCAGTTAGTGGCGATAACTTAATGCTTTATGATGTGGAAGATTCCATCATCAACTTCCCCAGCGATAAACTTGTGGTGATCAAAGGCCTGAAGGACTATATTGTTGTCGAATCCGACAATAAGCTGATCATTTACAACAAAAAGGATGAACAGGAAATCAAGGAAGTGGTTGAAGAAATTAAGAAAAACAAAGGTGAAGAATACATCTGATTTGGTTTGTTTGATCCTGCAAAAAACCTCCCCGCTTACCCCCCCGCTAAGCGGGGGTAAAAATAACCCCGCTAAGCGGGGGTAAGGAAAAATGACCCCGCTAAGCGGGGTTCATAGATGGAGGACTAAAAAGAGGCCTTTGCTTTAAAGGCCTCTTTCTTTTATCATTGGCAAAAAGGGGGTATAAAATCCTGGTTTGTTTGACTTGACGATTTTTCCAGCGGCGCAAGGGTTATTTAGGGAAGCCGGCCCTTTTTATTCCCGCGCCCAACAGGTCTTAATAAGACCAAAGGTCGTGTTCGAAGCGGAATATGTCGCGGCGTACTTTCCGTGCCTCCAGCAGGGTATTGATGCCGGTGGTGTATTCGTCAATTCGTCGGTTGCCGTAGACGTTGGCTTCTTTCACCACATAGGAATTGAAGCGCCGTTGCTGAAAATAATCGTCATAGCTAATGCGCTGGGCATCATTGTGGCGGTTAAACACTTCCCAATGGGCTAAAAGGGAACGGGCTTCGGGAAAATAGATCCAGAAGGGCTGGCTTTTCCTTTTTTCACCTGTATCATCGTCCACATATTCACGAATGGGGGCAATACCAATAATACGCACCCGCATATCCGAGTATTTTCGATCAAAATACCATTGTTCCTTGATCATAAATTTTTTGATCTCCTCGGTGCGGACGCCGGTTTCGATGGTGGTATCCTTGGTCGTCCCGTCGGCCTGGCGTATTTCCCTGGTTTCTTTTCCGGCACCCAGCTCCTTATTGACCTCATCCTGGGTCATAATTTGCTTGAACTCATCGGACTGATAAGCGGTAAGGCCCTCATTCCGTATGCCATGCATAATCACCTGGATCAGGCTTTTGCGTCCTTCCATGGTTTCTTCGGGGAAATAGAGCACCTGGTTCATCTTCTTACGGCAGTCAATCATCTGCCAGAGTTTCTTGGACCACATCACATCGGCCTCCCTCAGGGAAACGTGGGGGATAGGTTGTTTGGCCTTCACATTCTGTTTGGTATAAATATTGTCGTTGACCGTTTGGGCCTGGCCCTCCGGAGCGCCTGCTGCCAGAACAATGACACCGAATAAAAGAAAAGCAAATAATCGTTTCATAATATGGGACGTTTTGGTATTTTATTGAACTTCAAACATGATGGGGTTCAGTTTTTTCTCGCGGCCATCAGGTCCGACGGCCCGCAGGTCTTCAAAGTGAACCCTTGAATCGAGCCGCACATTGTCTTCAATCCATTGGCGGGCTTCCTGATCAATGCGGTTGGTTTGTTTCCGCAGGGTCTGAACATAACCCCCACGGTTGGTGGTGGTTAATGTATATTGGGTAACTTCATATTGCAGGTCAAAGAGAAAATCCTTCATTTCGGCAAAAACCACACTTTGGGCCTTCAACACTTCCTTTTTGATCTCTCCCCGTGATTTGCCGCCGACAGTCGCCACCGGTGTAGGCAGGTCTTTGACGCGGAACCTTTGGGTGCCATAAGTCCGGGGCCGGCCATTGATGGTCGCGCTGACTTCTACCACACATTCACGATCGGGTGAATTGGGTTTGACCTCAAATTCACCGGGTCGGACCTTATAGATGCTGCCGTTGCGAACATCCGCCTCCAGCTTTTTGGGCGGGATGCTGGGCACCGAAATGCTTACCGGGTTGGGAATGCCCACGTAAAAGACATTCATCTTGGTGGGAGAAACCACCAGGTTGGGTTCGGCCACTTCATAGCTCTGGCGGAACGGCTTGCGGATGGTATTGCCCTCAGGGCCCATCAGTTCAATGATGCCACCCCACTCGTGTACCCCGGTTTGACGCGGGGTCCGTTTATAAAGGCCTTTGCCACCCTTAATAGGCAGGGTATCCTCGACCCGGGTCATTTCAATCTGATAGGATCCATCTTCCTGCCTGACACTGTCCCACTGACCAACTAAAACTTGCGGAGGCGCAGTGGTATCGCGGGCCGCCAGAAAAACTTCGGCCTGGTAATCGCTGCCCTGGAGCATATAATTGGCATTGGGAATAACAGTGGCCTCCAGCTTGTTGAAGGCAAAAGAACCGGCATCAATCTGGCCCAACAGGTATTGTATCACTTCCGACTCGGCATTGCGCACATCGGCTTGCAAGGTACTGATGATCGGTAAAACCGCAGCCAAGGGTATGCCATAGAAATGTTTGATCTCCCAGGATTTCTTTTCATGTCCTTCCCGCGCTGGTGGGTCGGAGGTATCCAGCGTCTTGGAGATGGTTTCCCTGAATTTTTGATCGTCTTCGTCAATATAGCTCAACAGATCTTTTCGGTAACGGTTGATCCATTTCTTCAAGTCATAGGCCTCGCCATCAAAATTCTCTCCGATCATAAGCCGGTCGCCAAGGTCGGACTTGGCCTTGCCCACCAGCTTGGTCATGTCAATGACAACCTCCCCGTTTTCATTCTTCTGCAGGGCTTCATTCTCCTTGATCTTTTCCCCCTGGTTCATCTTAACCATCTCCACTTTCAAACCCTGTAAATAGTCATAGAGCGAATCGGCTTTCGAACGCACCTCAAAGGCCTGTTGTTTCCAACTTTGAGCCTTCTTAGCATTCTTGGCCATTTCAGCTTCAAATTCCTTGTAAATGGAATTGTTCTTCTTGATGTAATTATCGGTAGTGGTTTTTATGCCTTCATTCACCAGACGAAAAGCATCCAATACCTCGGCCGATACATTGAGTGCCAACATGGCGGTAAGCACCAAATACATCATGCCGATCATTTTTTGTCTGGGAGTTTCTTTTCCGTGACCCATAAACTACTGCTGTTCTATCCTCAACTATTGTTAGACATTACCGAGATGGCCGAGAGCATATTGCCGTAGACCCCATTGAGTTCTTCCAGGTGATGGTTCAACTGGGAGAGCTTTTCCTGCGATTTGCGGGCCTGTTCGGCAGAGCCCTTCAGGTCATCCATCATCTGATTCATCTGGCCATAAACCTGTTCGGTATTTTTGACATGATCGTTGGTGGTTTTCAGCTGCAGTTCATAGGCATCATTGAGGGCAGCCAGGTTCTTGTTAAGCTCTTCCAGTTTTTCATTGTAGTTCTGGTTGCCCTGAACAATGTCCGTTTTCACCTGGTCGGCAATATCCTTGTAGGAGTTGGCCAACTCATCGCCGCTTTGGCTGACCTTTTCGGCAAAATCCTTTCCACTTTGGCTCATTTGCTGGGCCATATCCTGGCCCGATTGCTTTATGGCCTCGGCGGATTGCTGATACACCTCATTGAGCTGATTGATGGATTGATTCAAAGCCTCTTTGGATTGGTTGTAATTTTCCGTTAACAAATTCACCGATTCCGAGGCTGCTTGCATATTGTTGACATATTGATCCGTAGCCAAACTGGCGTTGGAAACATTATTGATGTTTTTGGCCGTTTCATTGAGTTTTTTCAGCCCATGGCCCAGTTGATTAAACAATTCGGGTGAAATATCGGCGTTTTCCATCATCTGGTCAAATTTGGTCAAACTGCCTCCACCCATACCGGAAGTGGGCATGCCTTGATGGCCTTGTGGGGGTGCCTGTCCGGATGATCCTGCTGAAGACTGAGGGCCTGGACCCTGTCCATTACCCCCGGAATATCCGCTGGATGATGCCGCTCCTCCGCCAGCAGGAGTTTGCTCCTGTCCTCCGCCTTGCTGATAAGGGGTGGGCTGAGCCTGCTGCCAACCGGCACCACCGCCTTCCTTGTTGGATGGTTCAAAACCAGCCAACTCCGGATAAACAATGGACCAGTCCACTTCTTCATGGGGCGGCTCAAAAGCGGAAAAAAAGAAAATCACCGCCTCGGTGGTCATCCCTATTGTCAGCATGGTCCCTGCCATGGGCCAGTGCTGCAACTTAAACAGGGCTCCCGCCAGTACAATCGAGGCACCAAAACCGTATAGCTTGGTGATAAAATTTTTCCAACCAGCGGTTTGTACTAGTTCAGATATACTCATCATACGACATCATCATTTTTTTAGGCTACCACTAATAATATTTTGGTAAATCCAGCTATTTTTTACTGCCGATCAGAACCACCCAAATAAGACCTTACGCAGCGGAAACCGATATAGGATTTGGCGGAATCCTTATATTCATACAATCGCGTGCCATTTTGGAGGTAATAGCCGATATCTTTCCACGAGCCTCCTTTAATGACTTTCATCTTCATAGCCGGGGGATCATCCGGCTCGGACTGATATTTATAGCTTGGATTCATATCGTGGGTGAAGAAATAAGCCGATTGGTCAAAGGCATTGGCCGTCCATTCTGCCACATTACCCGCCATATCATATAAACCATAATCATTGGGCGAATAACTACCAACCGGCATAGTTATTAACGCACCATCGTCTACATAATTGCCTCTCATGGGTTTAAAATTTGCCATAAAACACCCTTCTTCGTTCCGGGTATAAGGCCCTCCCCAGGGATAGGGGTTCAAATTCAGACCTCCGCGGGCGGCATATTCCCATTCGGCTTCGGTAGGCAGGCGGTAATCCTGAACCTCTCCTTCTCCCTCTGTGCGGAGATAATCATTGAGATATTTGGTTCGCCAGATGGAAAAGGCCCGGGCCTGTTCCCAGTCTACACCGACCACCGGATAATTATCGTAGGCTGGATGAGAAAAGTAATTATCGGTATAGGGTTCATTGAAAGAATAGGTGAAATCGCGGATCCAGCAGAGGGTATCGGGATAAACATTGACTTTTCCCCTCATTATGAACGCCTTACGGCTGTTGATCTCCATGCTCTCCCCCTGGGTATTGGTCACCGAACCTTCATATTGCTTGGCATCATAGTTATATTTATTGGCCCTTTCGGCAGCCTGCTGGTAATCGACCCAAAAATAAGTATACATCAACTGCCGTGTATCCAGCTGTTTGCGCCCGAACAATCGGTCTTGCTGATCATAGTACATGGAATTGATGATCTCCCGCTGGGCTTCATCGGTGGGATCAATTTCTGCTTCCCAGTTAATCCGGGGGGGATCTATCGGATTACCATACTGGTCTTCAGTAATGAGAAACTCATCAATCTGTTGGCCCAATTTTCGGCGAAGGATGGAGTCTTTGACATATTTTACGAATTGCCGATACTCATTGTTGGTGATTTCGGTCTCATCCATCCAAAAAGCATCTACCGAAACACGCTTGGATTTGGTAGTCATTGCCCAGGAGGCACTCTCATCGCTCTGGCCCATAGTAAAACTCCCCATGGGTACAAACACCATTCCATAAGGCTGGGATTCATACCAGTCTTGCCTTCCCTGTACACCGACCAATTGACCTCCCTTTTGATTGCTGCAACTTACCGCAAAGGCGAACAGAATGACCAATAAAACTACTTTCTTCATAATGTCGGGATTTATTTGCTAGATAATCAGTAACTTCTTAATTTATAGGAAACGAATGCTTTTGTATTTTTTGGGACTTTGATCGGTTTTGGCATCAAAACAAAAGCCTACCATGATTTCGTGGGAACCCTGATGGTATTTACTGAGTGCCGAAACGCCCAGGTCGTAGGAATAGCCCACTTTCACCCAATCAAACAGTTTGGCTCCGATCATGCCGGTGATGGTGCGATCTGTCCTAACAGAAACGCCCCCCCAGAATTTTTTATTATACATCACATGGGTATTCAGGCTAATTTGTGAAGTGGTCCCATCCGACTGTATTAATAGTGAGGGATTTAACTCAAACTTGCTGTCCCCCATACTCAGGTTATAGCCCGAGATCAGGTAATAATTTCTTTGAATGGTAGGGCGGGCCGTTCCTTCAGCAGCCTGAAATGTTGGTTCATTGATATGGGTGGAAGAGATCCCGAGATAGAGGGCATCGGTGTGATAATACACCCCAAAGCCCAGATCCAGGGCCATTTTATTTTTCACTTCATCGGGGATGGCCGGATCGTTGGAAGAATGGATGGCCGTCCCTGAAGGGATTTTCCATTGCGGGGTCAGCGAATAATTGATCAACCCGCCATTGACCCCCAACGAGAGGCTACCGTCCCAGGCATCAAACCGGTAGGCCAGGGAAAGATTGGCCCCCAGGTTGTTGTTGAACCCAATCTGATCCTGAATGATGGACAGGCCCACCCCGCTTTTGATGCCAAAGGGAGAGATAGAGGCGTCAAAATTAAAGGCACTGATTTCCGGTGCCCCATCGCCAAATCCAAACCATTGCTGACGATGCAGGGCCGTCACACATATTTGACCATGGCTGCCAGTATACGCAGGATTATACGACAACCGGGTAAACATATTCTGGCTGAATTGGGGGTCTTGCTGACCATATAACGGTAGGGTCAAACCGAGCAATAAGATTAAAATAGATGCTCCCCTCATATAACACTTATGTATCCTCGATTTTAATACTGAACGTAAAATAAACAAAAATATTCTTGTTGGACAAATTTTATCAACAGCAATTGTTAACAACGTCTGGCAACTTATACTGGAATTTAGGGGCCAAGGTTACTGATATAAATCAATTTTTAAGCCCAGCCGCAACAAATGGCCGATAAGGGGGTGTTAGTCAGCCACCCCGGTGAACCTGCTGATAGGCCCTGAGCCATCGGGAAGGGATCTCGTGGCGGGCTGCAGTTTGGTAATCGGCGTAATGGCAAGGAATGACGGTTTTTCCGGCAGAATCAGCGGCTGGCACCTCCATCCACCAGCGCGATGTGCGTTCGCTTTTGTAAAAGACCAGGCTATGATCTTCCAGGTTCACCAGGAATTTTTTGAAGTGCTCATCCTGGTAGGGATTTTCCGAGATGCGGGAGCGGAAACCTTCAATGGCGTACCACAGGCTTTGGGCCAAAAGCCGTGCCGTTACCTGCAAGCGATCGTGCGGGGGATAATAATCCATCACCGAAAATATTTTCAGGTGATCGGCCAACCCGGCATAACCGGCCAACTGGCAAACATCCTCTCCGTACATGCCGTTGGGGAAGCCGGTATTTTGTCCGGGGGCATCGGCATTCTTGACCACATTGACCGAAAGCCCGAAGCCATCAGCGCCCCTTAAATAAGGCTCCGCACCGGCCAAATGATCGCGGAGCTTCCCCAGGCGATAGGTCTCGTGGACAAAACTCCGGGTCCATACCTTTTGTTCCTGGGTATGGTAATGGGCCTGACCGCCGATCTGATACAACTGGACCCGTTCGTCTGAAATCATGTCAAACCCCCCATATCCGGCCAGAGAAAGATAGGGCTCAGCCAAAGCATAATGCAATTCACCCGGGGATACCCGGGGAAGGCTTCTCAATACGGCCAGGTTCAAAAGACTATCCCCGCCCAACAACAATACAAAAATCCCCGATTCCATCAGATGAACCAGTACATCACTCAGGCCAAATAAGGTTTCACGCACACTGCCGGCCTTCTTCATATTGCCCAGATCCATGATGGTCGGACTGTGGCGCGAATCAAAAGCCAGATCATACAACTCCCGCCGGATCAAATCCGGGGCATGGGTGCTCCTTATACTCTGGTCAAAATAAACCGGCAGGCCAACCAACGCCAAATCAATCTCCTCAAGCGCGCCGTCTTTAATGCCATCGGCATTGACCCGCAGGTGCCTCAAAAATTCTCCACTCTCCCCCTGATGCAAGGAAGGATCCAAAGGATTAAGATAATCGTTCAGGTTCATGGGTGCAGATCGAAATTATTTGGAATTGTTTTTCTTGGTAGATTGACCGGAGGCGGATTTTTTTGCCGAACCCTTGCCACCGCCCTTGCTCCCGGAATTAGTGGACCCCGCAGTGCTGCCGGAGGTAGATTTTTTCCGGGTCCCCGATTTCGAAGAACCGCTTTTTGTTCCGCCCGATTTCCCCCGGCCGCTGTTTTTACTGCTGCTTTTGCTGGTACTTGGGGAGCTGCTCTTGGTGCTGCTTTTGCTCTTGTTCTGGCTGGCCTGCTTCTTCTGACTGCCTCCTTTGGCGGTTTTCTTGCTGCTGCTTTGGGTACTCTTTTTCTTTGAGGTGGCCGTCTTTTTCCCGCTTCCGGATTTGCTGGCACCTTTTTTCTTATCCCTTTCTTTTTTGTTTCTTATGATTTCGTAGCATTCCTCCAGAGTCAGCTGCTGGGCATCCTTATCCTTGGGAATGCGGTAATTGCCGTCGGAATAGTTGATATAAGGGCCAAAACGACCCTTTAAAATGATCAGGTCCTTGTCCTCAGAAAAGGATTGTATGGTGCGTTTGCGATCGCGCTCGCGCTTTTCCTCAATCAACTCGGTGGCGCGGTCTTTAGTAATTTTAAAGGGATCATCCTGGCTTTTCAGCGAATAATATTTACCACGGTGCTTGACGTAAGGTCCATACCGCCCGGTCGAAACGACCATCTCATGGCCTTCATATTCGCCCAGGTTGCGGGGAAGCTGAAAAAGCTTGAGGGCTTCCTCCAGGGTGATCGTCTCGATGTGTTGTCCCTTCTGCAGGCTGGCAAACCGCGGCTTTTGCTCTTCATCCCGGGTTCCCAGCTGAACCATGGGCCCGTAAGGCCCAATCTTTACCGAAACCTGCCGGCCGGTCTTGGGATCTTGGCCCAGGATCCGTTCTCCGGTGTTTTTGCCCGACTTTTCAAGGGTCTCTTCCACCTTCTCATGAAAAGGCTTATAAAAACGAGCAATCATCTCCGACCAGTCCTTGTCGCCCTGGGCAATCTCATCGAACTCTTTCTCCACATCGGCCGTGAAATTGTAATTGACCACTTCGGTGAAGTATTTGCGCAGGAAATCATTGACCACCATACCGATGTCATTGGGAAAGAGTTTGTTCTTTTCCGAACCGGCCATCTCGCTCTGGGTTTGTTCCTTCAGCTGGTTCCCTTCAAGAAGGATTTCATCATAATTGCGGGGGGTACCCAGCCGGTCGTCTTTGACAACATACCCCCTGTCCTGAATGGTAGAGATGATGGGTGCATAAGTAGAGGGACGGCCGATGCCCAGTTCTTCCAGCTTTCTGACCAGGCTGGCTTCCGTATACCGTGGAGGATGATGGCTGAAGCGCTGGATGGCTTTAATATACCGGTAATCCAGCTTCTGGCCTTTCTTCAGCGACGGCAACCACCCCTTGCTTTCCTCCTCTTGCTCCTCATCAGTCGATTCCATGTAAACCTTTAAAAAACCTTCAAAGGTTAATACCTCCCCTTTAGCAATGAATTGGTGGGGATCCTGTGAAATATCAATCTTAACCTGGGTCTTTTCAAATTCGGCCGGGCTCATCTGAGAGGCCACCGTACGCTTCCAGATCAAATCGTACAGCTTTTTTTCGGCAGCATTGCCGGAAACCTCTTGATTTTGAATGTATGTGGGGCGGATCGCCTCGTGGGCTTCCTGTGCCCCTTTGGCCTTGGTGGTATACTGACGGGTCTTGAGATACGATGCGCCGTATTCCTTTTTGACCACCTCACTGGCTGAGGCCAGGGCAGCTTTCGAGAGGTTGACCGAATCGGTCCGCATATAGGTGATCTTACCGGCTTCATAAAGACGCTGGGCCAACGACATGGTCCGTGATACACTAAATCCTAACTTACGGCTGGCCTCCTGCTGGAGGGTGGATGTGGTAAAAGGGGGCGCCGGGTTCTTTTTGGAAGGCTTTTTCTGAACATCGGCTACGGTAAATTCTGAGCGCTTGCTGTTTTCCAGTACCTTTAGGGCATCTTCACGCTTCTCCGGCCGATCCGACAATTCAGCACCAAAATGGCTTTTCCCGTCGTTGAAATCAGCCAGTATCCGGTAGGCAGAACTGGGTTTGAAATCCATGATCTCCCTCTCCCGCTCTACAATCAACCGTACCGCAGCCGATTGTACACGGCCTGCCGAAAGAGAAGGCTTGACTTTTCGCCACAGAACCGGAGAAAGCTCAAAACCCACCAAACGGTCCAAAACCCTGCGCGCCTGCTGGGCATAAACCAAATTGCGATCAATATCCCGGGGATGATTGATCGCCTGTTCAATGGCTTCTTTGGTGATCTCATGGAAAACAATCCGGCGCGTTTTCTCCGGGGTCAACTCCAATACCTGATAAAGATGCCAGGCAATGGCCTCCCCTTCCCGGTCCTCATCTGTGGCCAGCCAAACCATCCGGGCCCGGGATGCCAGTTCCTTCAACTCCTTCACCACGGCTTTCTTATCCTCCGATATAACATATTGGGGTTGAAAACCGTTGTCTATATCAATCCCATAGTTCTTTTTTTCCAGATCTCGTATATGTCCATAACTGGATTTAACAAGATAGTTCTTACCTAAAAATTTTTTTATAGTTTTGGCCTTTGCGGGTGACTCAACGATAACTAGGTTATCCTCCATATACAGACTGTTCGCGGTTAACAATATTTCTAACAAGGGCTTTGGCCGAAGCCATTTCGCTGACGCTATAACGCCTTACGGCATTGCAAAATTATTTAATTAATCGAATCGATCCAGTTAAAACTGACAAAACCACCGTTGATCGCCTGGTGTGATCCGAATCATAAAATTGAGCAAAGTTAATGATTTTATATATCTATAATGAAATTTTGGTGAATTTATTATTTTCAGCAAAAACATCCCCCTACAATGCAACCCGCATGCACGGAGTTAAACAACAAGGCAATGCATAAAACATGCAGGATTTATGATGAGTTAATCAATGGCACCAAAGCAATTTTTAATACTATGCTGGTTTACAGATTTTAATACGTCTTTTCCCAGATGAGCCGGCATGCAGAAACCTACGCATCATAGCTATGTATAAAGCATGGGGGGGTCCATGGCGAAATCGCTGATAAGATCAGATCATGGTCCAATCCGATGTGGATGAAAAACCTTCATTAAAAAGTTGTTTGATTCATGAAACTTCTCTATTAAATCAATGCTGGTAAGGGAGATCATTATTTAATTGTTCATTGTTGGTTCACTTACAAAATAAATGATCAATCATCTTTTCGAATATAGTCAAAACCTTTAACAAGTTTTTATACTAATGAACTGGAAGCCTGATTATAGCAAAAAGTTTTACATTCGATTGTTCTGGACCCTTTTTGCCCTGCCTTTTGTAACGCTGTTCGTCATTTTTTTGCTGATTTCCCAGGAGGCCTTCGGGCCGATGCCCACTTTTGAGGACCTTGAGAATCCGGAAAACAACCTGGCCAGCCAGGTTTATTCGGAGGATGGCAAACTGCTCGGCAAATATTACTATCAAAACCGCTCATATGTGGACTTCAAAGAAGTCTCCTCCAACCTTGTCAATGCCCTGATCGCCACCGAAGACATCCGTTTTTATGACCATTCCGGCATTGATGCCCGGGGACTGGCCCGTGTTTTTTTCAAGACCCTGTTAATGGGCCGCAGTTCAGGAGGTGGCAGCACCATCACCCAGCAACTGGCCAAGAATCTTTTCCCGCGGGATACAACCACATACGACACCCAAATCGCCTATGCCACCAACCTGGTGCTGGCCAAATTCAAGGAATGGATTACGGCCGTTAAGCTCGAGCGCAACTACACGAAAAAAGAGATTCTGGTGATGTACCTCAACACCGTTCCGTTCGGAGGACAGACCTATGGCATCAAATCGGCGGCCAAGACTTATTTTAATACCCATCCCGATTCCTTAAGGGTAGAGGAGGCAGCCACCCTGATCGGGCTGCTAAAGGCCCCTACCCGCTACAGCCCGGTGCTTCATCCGGACAGGAGCAGGCAACGGCGCAACATTGTTTTGCACCAGATGAACAAATACGATTTTCTCAGCCAGGCACAGTATGATTCGCTGTCTTCCATGCCGCTGGGCATCAGCTATGAAGTACAGGACCACAATGTAGGCCCGGCCACCTACTTCCGGTCTCATATAAGGACCCTGCTGACCAGGGAGAAACCGGAAAAAGCCAATTATGGCACGTATGAAAGTTACCGGAAAGACTCGATCAACTGGGCCAACAATCCCCTTTACGGCTGGTGTAACAAACATAAAAAACCGGACGGCTCCAATTATGACCTCTATCGGGATGGGCTGAAAATATATACCACCATCAACTCCAAAATGCAGCAATATGCGGAAAAGGCGGTCAGGGAGCACCTGGGCCGGGACCTTCAGCCCACCTTTTTCGAGCGAAAAAAGCGCTCCAGCAACGGGCCCTTCTCCAATGACCTCTCCCAGGAGGAGGTTGGGCGGATCATGAACCGGGCCATGAAACGCACCCATCGTTATTATGTGCTCAACCGCCAGGGATTGCCCGAGGATTCCATCAAAGAATCATTCCATGAGCCCCATAAGATGAAAGTTTTCTCCTGGAATGGTTTAAAGGACACGGTGATGACCCCGATGGATTCGATCCGCTATTACAAGTATTTCCTGAGGGCAGGCTTCATGTCGATGAATCCCATGAATGGTCATGTAAAAGCTTATGTGGGCGGGCCGAATTTCAAATACTTCAAATATGACCACGTCACGCAGGGGGCCCGGCAAATCGGATCGACCATCAAACCGTTCCTCTACACCCTGGCCATGCAGGAGGGCTATTCACCCTGCCATAAAGTGCCCAACGTACCACGCACCTTCTACATCAACGATTCCACCTGGACACCCAAAAACTCCGGGCCTTCCGAAAAAGACTATGAGATGGTCACCCTCAAATGGGGGCTGACCAACTCAGTGAACTGGATCTCCGCCTGGCTGGTCAAACAGTTCAACCCCCAGGCCATCATTGATATCATGCGCAAGCTGGGCATTGAAAGCTACATCGACCCGGTGCCCTCGATCTTTTTGGGCACCTCCGACATCTCCCTTTATGAAATGGTCGGGGCTTACAGCACCTACGCGAACAAGGGGGTCTATATCAAACCCATGTTCGTTACCCGCATCGAAGACCGCAACGGCAATGTGCTGGCCACCTTCAAACCCAGGCAAAGTGAAGCCATCAGCGAACAAACGGCTTACCTGATGGTGAACCTGCTTAAAGGGGTAGTCAAAGATGGTACAGGGATCCGGGTGCGTTACAAATATGGACTCAAAAATGCCATAGGCGGCAAGACCGGCACCACCCAGAA
Organism: uncultured Bacteroidota bacterium; assembly: GCA_913055635.1. GTDB lineage: Bacteria > Bacteroidota > Bacteroidia > Bacteroidales > UBA12077 > JAGXLC01. The sequence continues at coordinate 99,894 of CAJXLK010000006.1, read as the reverse complement.
CCAATCGGACGGCTGGTTCATGGGGGTTACCCCCAACCTGGTCTCCGGAGCCTGGGTAGGCGGTGAAGACCGCAGCATCCATTTCAACAACATCCGGCTGGGCCAGGGGGCCAACATGGCTTTGCCCATATGGGCCCGGTATATGAAAAAGGTCTACAGCGATTCCACCCTTACACCTATGGTTTCAAAGCAAGATACTTTCCAGCCGCCCGCCAGTTTCGACTATATCCTGGACTGCGACAAGTATGAAAAACTTCACCCGCAAAATGAAAGCAAGGGCGATTTCTTTTAGCCCCCTTGTGGTGCGTTTTACCTCACCAGCAATGAGCTTGTGCGGTCAACTATCCCGGGCTGGCAGCCGGTGACAGAACATGGCAGCCCAGACAATTGGCGAAAAGTCTTTAGCAGTCATATTGCTGGCCGTCCTCGCTATGAATTGATGATGGCCCGGAAAGTCAAAAAAATAAATTGTTACCGGGATGATATTTGAATCCAGCCAGTAAGCCGAATAATCCATAAAAACCATCTGCGGTGTAAAAAAAAGAAAACGGGACATGGGTCTTGCGGCCAAAGGCCTGCCTTAGAGTGAGGGGATGGATTCAAGCAACCGACGGGTATACCCATGGGAAGGAGAACGGAAAAGTTCCTCCGCGGCACCGGTTTCTACAACCCGCCCTTCTTTCATCACGGCAATGCGATCGGACATGAACCGTACCACCGAAAAATCATGGGTGATAAAAACATACGTCAGATGGTACCGGCTTTTCAGTTCCTGAAGCAAATTAAGTATTTCGGCCTGGATGGAGACATCCAGGGCAGAGACGGCCTCATCGAGGACCAGGAATCCGGGGTTCAAAGCCAAAACCCGGGCAATGGCCACCCGCTGCCTTTCGCCCCCGGAAAGCTCATGGGGATAGCGGTTGTAATAATCTGGTGTAAGCCGAACATTTTCAAGCAATTCCATCACCCTGTCCCGGCGTTGTTTTCTATCGGTGTAATACCGGTAATAGCGCAGGGGCTCGGAGATCATACTTCCGGTTGAAAGGCGAGGGTTCAGGGTAGAATAGGGATCCTGGAAAACGATTTGCACTTGCTGGCGGAAAGCCTGCATTTGCTTTTTTCCAAATTCTGCCACATCACCGCCCTGATAACGAAAAAGGCCCTCGCTGGGCAAAATCAGTCTGAGCAGGACCCGGGCCAGGGTAGACTTGCCGCTTCCCGATTCCCCGACCAGACCAAGGGTTTGCCCTTTGTAAATGTCCAGATCGACCCGGTCAAGGGCCCGCAGTTGCTGCACCGCTTTTCCCCAGAAATTGGTTTTCAGGGCAAAATCTTTGGAAAGGCCTCTAAGGGAAAACAGTTCGTTGGAATAAGAAGAAGGCTTGTCATGGGGGTCGGAATCAAAGGAGGATATTTGACCGGTAGGGGGAGTCGATTTTTGACCATAAGTCGGGGCCGATTTTTGACCGGCGGTGGAGGCATTTTTCGGTCCGGGAGCAGCATGGCGTTGATCCCGGGTAAAGTCGGCCAGGGTATACAGGCGTTGGGGTCTGTGATCCAGGGGCGGCCGGCATGCCATGAGCCCACGGGTATAATCATTCTGGGGGTCGCGCAGCAGGGCCTCTTTGGTTCCTTTTTCCACCACCCTGCCCTGGTGCATAACGGCCAGGTCGTCAGCCACCTGAGAAACCACCGCCAAATCATGAGAGATAAACATCAGGCTCATCCCGTAGCGTTCTTTCAACCCTCCCAGCAATTGAAGGATCGATTGCTGAATGGTGACATCCAAAGCAGTGGTGGGCTCGTCGGCAATTAAAAGGCTCGGATTGCACGAGACGGCCATGGCTATCATCACCCGTTGGCGCTGACCCCCGGAAAGCTCATGGGGATAACTTTTATAGATGCGCTCCGGGCTGGGCAGCTCAACTTCCCGAAACCACTTGAGGGCTTGTTTTTTGGCCTGGCCATAGCTATAATCCTGGTGGGTGCGGATGGCCTCAACCACCTGGTCGCCACAGGTGAATACCGGATTAAGCGAAGTCATCGGTTCCTGAAAAATCATGGAGATGGCATTGCCCCTGATCTGCCGGATTTGTCGGGGAGGAACCTTCAACAGATCAAGGGTTTTACCCGAGCCGGGGTAATAGAACACCGATCCCTGATCCACCCGGGCAGCCACCGGCAATAGGTTGAGCACCGAGAGGGCCGTAAGCGACTTGCCTGAACCCGATTCTCCCACAATACCCAGGGAACGGCCCCCACTGAGATCCAGGCTGACATCATCCACCGCCCGGTGCCGTCCCCGGCTGTAGGGGAAACTGACGGTCAAACCGCTGATGCTTAGCAGGGGGTTATTCATGTTGAGATTGGCTGATCTTTACGATTTAAACAACTGGGTGAAAAGATCCCGCACGGTATTGACAAAACGCAGGCGGATTTGACCTGGAGACCGCTCAATCTGGTTGTAACCGGAAAGGAAGATCTCACGGTAACCCAGCTTATCAGCTTCCAAAACGCGTTTCTCAATTTGATTCACCGCCCGTATTTCACCTGACAGACCCACTTCTCCGGCAAAACACCTTTTATTGCCCAGAGGCGCATCCATGTTGGAACTCAGCACCGCCGCTATAATAGCCAGATCAATGGCAGGGTCGGTCACCCGAATGCCCCCGGCCAGATTCAAAAACACATCCTTATTGTACAAATGTAGGTTGATCCGCTTTTCAACGACCGCCAGCAACATCGACAGGCGCCGGATGTCAAAGCCGGTGGTGGTGCGTTGGGGTGTACCGTAAGATGAGGGACTGACCAGGGCCTGTATTTCAACCAAAAAAGGGCGAATGCCATCGAGGGTGGAAGCAATGGCCACCCCGCTGAGCTCATCCTGATGCTGATTGACCAATAACTGGGAAGGGTTGGTCACCTCCTGCAGGCCGGACTGACGCATTTCAAAGATGCCCAGCTCATTGGTGGAACCGAAACGGTTTTTTAGCGACCGCAGCACCCGGTAGATATAATGGTTATCGCCTTCAAACTGAAGGACCACATCCACAATATGCTCCAGCACTTTGGGCCCGGCAATATTGCCTTCCTTGTTGATGTGGCCGATGATCATCACCGGTATGGAACGGGACTTGGCAAAATACAACAACCGTGTAGCAGCTTGCCTTACCTGGGATACGCTGCCGGGGGCTGATTCAAAATTTTCCGAAAAAAGGGTTTGGATGGAATCGACAATCACCAGGTCGGGATGAAAAGAGGTGGCCTGGTCAATGACTTGTTCCAGTCCGGTTTCATTGAGCAAATAAACCTCATTGTTGCCATCCTTCAACCGGTCGGAACGCAGTTTGAGCTGCCTGAGGCTTTCTTCACCCGAGACATAAAGCGTCTTGATATCTGCTGAGCGGAGGGCAATTTGGAGGGCAAGGGTGGACTTGCCAATGCCGGGCTCTCCGCCGACCAAAATGAGCGAACCCGGCACCATGCCACCTCCCAGAACGCGATCCACCTCAGGATAATGGGTGGAAAAACGTTGGTCCTGTTCCAGGGAAATTTCCGAAAGAGGGCTGATCGAGCCCGCATCACCGGTAAAACCTTCTGAACCAGAAGATTGGTCCGGGGCCACCACCGCCTCCTTGTAGGTATTCCACTGCCCGCAACTGGGGCAGCGACCGATCCACTTGGCTGATTCCGCCCCACAATTCTGACATACATATACCGTACGTTTTTTAGCCATCTCCTATTGAATTTGCCGGATCCGGTCAATCAGGACGCTGGTTGAATAACCTTCGGTAAATTCTATGGTTTCAATGCGCCCCCCATGGTTTTTCACCACCTCAGCCCCTACAATATCTTCCTGTCGGTAATCACCGCCTTTAACCAAAATATCCGGTTTAATATGATGAATTAAATCATACGGAGTGTCTTCATCAAAAAGTTTAACCCCGGTCACATATCTTAATGAAGCGGTTAACAGCGCCCTCGAATATTCATCCTGCACGGGACGCTGATCTCCTTTAATGCTGCGTACCGAGCGGTCGGTATTGACCCCCACCAGCAGGATGCTGCCCAGGGAAGCAGCCCGGGCCAGATACTCCATATGCCCGCGGTGAAGCAGATCAAAACAGCCGTTGGTGAAAACAATGGTTTCATCCTTTAACCGCCAATAAGTGAGCAATGCATCAAGGTTGTCATCGCTGATGATCTTCGACTGGGTGAGTTTGAGATAATCCATGTCGTTGGTTTTGTTGTTCGTTTTCAGTTTGGTAGGGGCCACTTCTGGCCGCCTGGCTTTTTGCTTTCCGGTCGCGGCGGTTTTCTATCATAAGCATGATAAAAGAGATCATTCCCAGGAATATGGCAAAAAGGGACTGCGACTCATGGGAAAGTACGGCATAGGCAACGCCGTTGGACTGAGAAATGCCGTAAAGTGACAGGCCCAAAGTAGTAATCACGTGAAAAGCACCCAAACCTCCCTGTACCGGGGCCGACATACCAAGGCCCCCGATCACCAAAAGGAACAAGCCATCGATGGGGCCCAGGTGCGAAGTGGCTGGCAGGGCAAAGACAAGGACATAGGTCATCAAAAAATACATCAGCCAAATGATGCCGGTGTGCATAATAAAAGCCCAACGATGTTGCATCCGGGCGATGGTTTTCAACCCATATACAACTCCGCGCACCAGTTTACGGATCTTAACAACCGCGGGGCTGGCCGAAAACCTTCGGAACAAAAACCAAAGGCCCCCGATCACAACAGCCAGTATAGCCAGGGCGATAATCCAGCTCAGCAGGGAAACGCTCAGGGCGCCCTCGACTTGCTCCAGCATCGGTCGGAAAAGGTTTTTCCTGAAAAAAGCTCCAAAAAAACCAATCTTGCTGAAAAAAATGATGACCGTGATCATCAAGAGAATCACCAGATCAATGGCCCGCTCAATGATGACCGTTCCCAGGAGTGAATCAACGGGAATGTTGTCAGATTTCCTCAGAGACCCGCAGCGTGTAACTTCCCCAATCCGGGGAAGGGCAAAGTTGGCCGTATACCCCAACATCAAAGCATAAAAAACATTGCGGAAGGGAGGATCGTAATTCAGGGGTTTAATCAGCAATCTCCAGCGATAGGCACGGCTCAGATAACCAATAAAGGCAAAAAACAGGGCCAAAGCCACCCAAAGAAAATTGGCCTTCCGCAAACTGGCTACAAATTTTTCCAGGCTGACACCCTGAAAAGCCAGATAGAGCAATAGAAGGCCGATGGCTAAAAAAATTAAAAAGCGCAGCGATTTATAAACGGTTCTTTTCAATAATGCTAGATCAATTTATTGGTTGCGGTATCGGGGAATAACAACACGGGCTTGAATTGTTTGGCCTCTTCAAAGGCCATCGAGGCATAGGAAATGATAATCACCACATCGCCTACAGCTACTTTGCGAGCGGCCGGGCCATTGAGACAGATCTCGCCGGAACCCTTTTCACCCCTAATCACATAAGTCTCGAGCCGTTCGCCGTTGTTGATGTTGACCACCTGCACTTTTTCATTTTCAAGTATATTGGAAGCTTCCATTAAATCCTGGTCAATGGTGATGCTCCCTACATACTGAAGGTTGGCTTCGGTGACCGTTACCTTATGTATCTTGGATTTGACCACTTCTATATTCATAGGGCACAGCTATTAATTCGGTCCAAAATTAAAAATAAAATTTGACATTGTCGATCAGGCGAACCTGACCTACCCAAGCAGCCACACAGGCCCTTTTGTAATAGGCATCACTCCAGGCGTTCACCGAAGTGAGGGTGGCCTCATCGACCACTTCAAAATATTCAACATCCATTTCACTGTTTTTGTTCAGCTCTGCGACGACCCATGCTTTGAGCTGATCGATAGCATAACGGTCGGCATACTGGCGGGCCTGAAAAATCACCCGGGACAACTGCGCGGCCTGTTTTCGCTGTTCAGCCGACAAGCGCTTGTTCCGGGAACTGATGGCCAGCCCGTTGGGTTCACGGACAATGGGGCAGCCGATGATCTCAATGTCATAATCCATCTGGCGGGTCAAGTCCCGAATGATGACAAGCTGCTGGAAATCCTTCTCGCCGAAATAGGCCCGGTGGGGCTGTACCGCATCAAAAAGCTTGCTGACGATCTTGGCCACTCCGTCAAAATGCCCCGGCCGGTAATGACCCTCCATCACCTTATCAAGCTGCCCAAAATCAAAGGTCCGGTGGTCAGGCTCCGGATACATCTCCGCTTCGCCGGGGATGAAAACAACCTGAACCCCGGCCTCTTCCAAATCCTTTAAATCGGAAGTTAAATTACGCGGATATTGCTCAAAATCATCCCGCCGGTTAAACTGGGTGGGATTGACAAATATGCTGACCACCGTTACATCATCCTGCCGCCTGGAACAATCCACCAGGGAAAGATGCCCCCGGTGAAGGGCACCCATGGTCGGAACAAATCCTATCGTCCTGCCCTGACCCTTTAGCTGGGTCAACTCCTTTGCTAAACTTTCCTTCGTTTGAAGGACATCCATATGGCTATAATCTTTTAATGAATATGCAAATATAACGATTCTATAATTCTGGAAAATGAACTGCCATGCGGAAAACTGTCTAACAATACCATAATCATAATCCACCAAACCATAATCACAATCCACCAAACCATAACCATAATCCACCAGATAGATGGCAGGACAGTAAGCAGTCTTTTTGCTTGATGATTGGGGATGGACTGTTTTCTAAAAGTGGCTGAACATTCGAATTGCATGCTATTTAGCAATGAGCAAATTAAATAATGATTCCACTTCACCATCGAACCAATCCTCTTTAGGGTTTAACGAAAAATTGAATGTTACCCCAATTCATGGGGTTACCTCATCAGGTCGTAAAAGACAGTTAATCAACATTTTTCGTTCATACAATACCGAACAGAGGAGGGAATCTTTAAAAAATTTTTTTGTTGCAGTAAAAAATATTATTTTTGCAGCACATCAAAACGGGGACTTAGCTCAGTTGGCTAGAGCGCCACGCTGGCAGCGTGGAGGTCATGGGTTCGAGTCCCATAGTCTCCACTTCACCCTCCGGGCATTAGCCGCAGGAGGGTTTTTTTTCCAGTCACGGCCATATTCAGTAGAATCATATAATGAAGGACAAATGCACTGTATTTGTCCTTTTTTTATCCCTTTTTTCCCATTCTTTCTCTACCATTCACTCATTTAAGCATTCAAGCATTCTACCATTCACTCATTCACTCATTCAATCATTCTATCATCCAATCATTTAAGCATTTAAGCATTTAATCATTCAAGCATTCAAGCATTCAAGCATTTCCTCATTGCTCCAGTTGGTTGGTTGACGGGTTATAGCCGGGCAGAGCGGAGACATCGAAAATGTCAGGCATCCAAAAAAATCTGATCCGTGCGCCAAAATTTTATGTAATTTTGAGCAATTCATTACTTAAATTACCAAAATACCTTATTTGATGGCCAAAATTGTATCCTTATCGGAAGCCGCATCAATCGCTTTACATGGAATCATACTGGTGGCACAGGAGAAACGAGGGATGAATGTGGTCAAAATAGCTGAAAGCACCGGCACATCAAGGCACCATGTGGCAAAAGTAATGCAGCGGTTGGTCAAGTCAGGCTACCTGGTCTCTCATCGCGGCCCACGCGGTGGCTTTGAACTGAAAAAAAAGCCGGAGGAGATCTCTTTTCTCGAAATCTATGAAACCATTGAGGGAACCATTGAAATCAATACCTGCCCGATGGACAAAACCACCTGCCCGTTTGATCAATGTATCTTAAACAACGTCACCAGCAAAATGTCGGAGGAGTTCCGCGAGTATATGAAAAATCAGACCGTAGATAAATTCCTTAAAGGGTAAATTTCCCCTGCCGTTTTTGCCGGATGATCGCTCTTTCCCGGACCAACTTCCTTTTTCCGGATCAACTTTCTTTTCCCGAATGAACGGTCTTTTCCCGGATCCACTTCCTTTCTCCCGGATCCACTCTCTTTTTACCGGATGACCGTTCTTTTTGCCCGGATATATTTCTTCGGCAAGCATTTAACCTTTTCAGTGCTATAAGGGGTCACAAAAAACATGATGCGGCCCTCCGGCGAAGCTGTACCAGGGGAAAGACCTGTATCAGAGAAAAGCACCCATCGAATAAAAAAGGGATCCACCCCTGCGATGCAATGGAGGATTGAACAACAGCATGATTCAAGCTCCAGCACACTTCAACGTTCCCAGACCATTTTTCCTTCGAAATCGCGAACCAATGCCCGCAGACTTCTGGCAGCCTGAACCTGGAAAGGCAGGTTCACCAAAACATAAGCAGCCAGGAAAATGTACCCTGTTGCACTAAGAAATACACCTGTTTCACCGACCAAAGCATAATTGATGAAAAACATCACCAGGGCAAGGCCTACCAAAGGTCCTACCACCCGCAAATAAGGACAGGTCAGGCGGCAGCTTACGGTATGGCTCCCCTGACCGGCCTGGTTCGACTCGACAGTCCCCCTGATTTCCACGGGCGATAAATTCCAATAGGGAACCACCGGCCTGATCTTGAAGGCGTTTGGCTGAACGACCCCAAAAAAACGCTGATAAAAACGCTTGCCCCAGTATATGCTTCGATTATCCTGATCGGTATTCTGGTTCATCAATTCATTGATGCGCTGGCGGCTCAGGTTTGTTTCAATCCGGCATTGTTTGAAAGGCCACAAAAACATAGGGTTTTTATTGTTAAACAATCGGGCCCCGGGCCTTGTTTGAGCCTGTCGCAAGCGAAAATCCTCCCTATTTAGAAAAAATAAAAAACAAAATTCCACTTTGGTTGTTCCACTAGCATTAAAGCTGATTGAGTTCATTATAAAAATTTAGAGTCAGGGGCCGAGCATTGCAGCCGGGGACCTAACATACACCATGACAACGATGACGGGTGAACCCATGGCCCCGTCCTGCTCAATGCCACCCTGTAAAACCCAAAAACAGGAGGAATCACTATGCTTTCAAACAAAATGGAAGAACAACTCAACAAACAGGTGAATGCAGAGATGTATTCAGCCTATCTATATCTGGCCATGTCTGCCTATTTTGAAGACCGCAACCTTTCAGGGTTTGCCAACTGGATGTATGTTCAGGCCCAGGAAGAGATGACCCATGCCATGAAAATTTACCGCTACATCAACGACCGAGGCGGGCGGGTTAACCTGGAGGCCATAGATGCCCCACCCAAGGAGTGGGACAATGAGATCCAGGTGGCCAAACAGGTATATGAACACGAACAAAAAGTGACCAAAATGATCCATGACCTGGTGGATCTGGCCCGCAACGAAAAAGACCACGGCACCGACAACATGCTGCAGTGGTTTGTTTCCGAGCAGGTGGAAGAAGAGGCCAATGCCGACGAATTGCTCCAACAGCTTAAATTCATTGAAGGCAAGGGACAGGGCCTGCTGATGCTCGACAGAGAACTGGCCAAACGCCAATTTGTCGACGAAACGCAGGAAGAATAGAAGTTCCTCAGCCACGAAGAATGGCTCGTCTGCATCAAGAGATTGTTCGTCTGCATCAAGAGATTGTTCGTCTGCATCAAGAGATTGCTCGTCTGCATCAAGGGATTGTTCGTCAGCATCAAGGGGTTGTTCGTCAGCTTCAGGGCTGGCCACAAAAGTTCACCCTCTATTGTGCCTGCGAATTCCTAAACCTTTCAGAAGGTTAAGCCTTCAAACATAGTCACAATCTCCAATCCATACTTCAGACCATCAAAAGGCCCGCCCCCGGCACTTCCGGTAGCGGGCCTTTTATTTCCCCCACCTGCCTCCCTTCTCCTCCCCCTTTTAGTTTTTACTTGATCTAAATAGGTTACCCCTCCATTTTAATTCCCCGATTCCTTTTATCTTTGTTGTAAGGCGGTGAAAAAAATTGATTATGAACTTTTTCAAGCGCGTCTGGAATCTTTATTACGAGGGGTTCAAAAATATGGGACCCGTGGGCAAAAAATTGTGGCTGATCATACTGATCAAGCTGTTCATCATGTTTGCCATCTTACGCCTGTTCTTTTTTCCCGACATCCTGGAGGAGAACTTTTCCTCTGACAAGGAAAGAAGCGATCACATCATCAATGAAATATCGAAACCATAAAACCTTTTAGGATATGGAAGAAGCTTTAGTTGACTGGTCACGGGCACAATTTGCCCTGACGGCAATGTACCACTGGCTTTTTGTCCCCCTCACCCTGGGCCTTTCGTTCATCATGGCCATCATGGAAACCATTTATGTGAAAACCGGCAACATCAAATGGAAAAAGACCACCCAATTCTGGATGACCCTTTTTGGGATCAACTTCGCCATCGGAGTAGCCACCGGCATCATCCTGGAATTTGAATTTGGCACCAACTGGTCGAACTATTCCTGGTTTGTCGGCGACATTTTCGGAGCTCCCCTGGCCATTGAGGGCATCATGGCCTTCTTTCTGGAATCTGCTTTTTTGGCCGTGATGTTTTTTGGCTGGCAGAAAGTCACCAAAAAATTCCACCTCACTGCCACCTGGCTGGTGGCGCTGGGGGCCAACCTTTCGGCCTTATGGATTTTGGTGGCCAATGGTTGGATGCAGAACCCGGTGGGGATGCATTTCAATCCGGAGACGGCCCGCAATGAAATGGGCAATTTCTGGGATGTTTTGCTGAACCCCACTGCCGTAGACAAATTTCTTCATACTGTATCGAGCGGGTATGTGATTGGGGCCTTGTTTGTGGTGGGGGTCAGTTCATGGTATATTTTAAAGAACCGCCACATCAGGTTTGCCAAAAGAAGCATGGTAGTGGGGGCGGTTTTCGGGGTGATCTCCTCCCTGTTCATTGTACTGACCGGCGACAGCTCAGGCCACCACGTTGCCCAGACCCAGCCCATGAAGCTGGCTGCCATGGAAGGCCTCTATGAAGGCCAGGAAGGTGCAGGTCTGGTGGCCATTGGGGTGCTTAACCCGGAAAAAGAGGTGGACAACGACAAAGATCCCTTTTATTTCAAGGTCAAAATGCCCAAACTCCTATCCCTTCTGGCAGAACGCGATGCCGATGCCTTCGTCCCGGGCATGGAAGACCTGGTCTATGGGAACACCCAACAAGGCATCCTATCCACTCCCAAAAAGATGGAAAAAGGCGACCGGGCCCTTACAGCCCTTAAAAAATACAACGAAGCAGAAGAGGCGGGCAAGGATTCGCTGGCCTCGGCCCATCTGGAAACCTTCCGGGCCAATTACCCCTTTATGGGATACGGCTATTTTGACCAACCGCAGGAGACCGTCCCCCCGGTCGGGCTGACCTTCTACAGCTTCCACGTCATGGTTATCCTGGGCTTCCTCTTTGTCCTGCTTTTCCTGCTGGTGATCTGGTTCAACCTGAAGGATACCATCCTCCAAAAACGCTACCTGCTGGTGGCTGCTACATGGGCAATACCCCTGGGATACCTGGCCTCCATGCTCGGTTGGGTGGTCTCGGAAGTGGGCCGCCAGCCCTGGACCATCCAGGACCTGCTGCCGGTCGGGGTGTCAACCTCACACATCAGTGCATCCCACGTGCAGCTAACTTTCTGGCTCTTTGCCGCCATCTTCACCATCCTGCTCATCGCGGAAATATCGATCATGGTCAGACAAATAAAAATCGGACCCAAATAAAAAGCTTACGTTATGTTTGAAACACTTTCACACCTGGCTTTACAACAATATTGGTGGGTCATCATCTCACTGGTCGGCGCATTTCTGGTCTTCCTGATGTTCATCCAGGGCGGGCAAACCCTGTTAGGACAACTGGGCAAATCAACGGTTGAACGCGATATGGTCATCAATACCCTGGGCCGAAAATGGGAATTGGGTTTCACCACCCTGGTGGTCTTTGGCGGGGCGATGTTCGCCTCTTTCCCTCCTTTCTATGCCACCAGTTTCGGGGGGGCTTACTGGATCTGGATGATCATCCTGTTCAGTTACATTATCCAGGCCATCAGCTATGAATTTCGGAAAAAACCCGGCAACATCATGGGCCGCAAAACTTATGAAACATTTTTATTCATTAATGGATTGATCAGCACCATTTTGATTGGGGCGGTGGTGGGCTCGTTTTTCACCGGTTCGGAATTTTCGATCGATAACCTGCGGATGACAGCCACCTCAACTTCCGCCAGTTCCATTACCCGCTGGGAAGCTTCCACCCGGGGCTTCGAAATCCTGGCCAACCTTCAAAACATCCTGCTGGGCCTGTCGGTCTTTTTCCTGGCCCGCTTGCAGGGGGCCCTTTATGTGATCAATACCGTAAATGATCAAACCGTCTTTAACCGTTCGCGCAAGCAGGTTATATACAACGCGGTTCCCTTCCTGCTGTTTTTCATTGTCTTTGTCATCATGCTGCTCTCCGGCGAAGGTTACGCCGTGGATCCGCAAACCCGCGAGATATACACCGAAGCCAACAAATACCTCCACAATTTTCTGGAAATGCCCCTGGTGGGCATCCTCTTCCTTATTGGGGTGCTGGGGGTGATCACAGGCATCCTGCGCACCTTGCTGCAAAATAGCACAAAGGGTTTCTGGTTTGTTGCCGCAGGTACTGTTCTGACGGTGTTCTCCCTTTTTAGCGTTGCGGGATTGAACCACACCGCCTACTATCCTTCCACCTTTGACCTGCAAAGTTCGCTAACCATCCGCAATAGCTCATCCAGCCATTATACCCTTACGGTGATGAGTTACGTCTCACTGCTGGTACCGGTGGTCATCGGATACATCTGGTATGTATGGCGGTCGATGAATAAAAAACAAATCAGCTCCGATGAGATGGAATCGGAAGAGCATGCTTATTGATGCTGAAAAATGATTCAAACTGAAAAAACCGAAAATCACCAATATTATGGATCACCTCTCTTCCATACTGTGGTTGATATCCTGGCCGGTTCTGATCTTTGTCACTTACAAAGTAACCCTCATGGTGGTTAAGCGAAAGGGTATGCTTTACGACGAAGAAGAGCCGGAGGAATAAAGCGCAGAAAAAATTTTAACCCGGCAAAGTGGCAAGGTCGGTCCATAGGTGCTCCCAGCAAAGGATCATATCCGGCTAAATAGCGGGACCACCTTTAGGCCATCTCTGGCAGGAGACAAAGCCCGTATGAAGGATACCCTTCAGGCAAATATCGGAGCCTGATAAAGTTTGGCTCTGGCGGGGCATAGGCGTCAGGAAGGAGATGCCTTCGGGTAAAGGCCGGGGGTGCTGTTCACCGGGTATTGTCCAGCCTCATTTGGCGGGCATCAGGCAGCAGTTTAAAACTTCTGCGGTGGTAGGGAGTAGGCCCGTGCCGGCGGATGGCTTCACGGTGCTGGGGGGTTGGATAGCCCTTATTTTGAAGCCAGTTGTACACCGGATAATGTTGATGCAGCTCCATCATATGTTCATCTCGGGCCGTCTTGGCCAGGACAGACGCTGCGGCAATCGGCATATACCGCCCATCCCCCTTAACCACGCATTGATGGGGAACCGCCTGGTAGGGGGTGAAGTATTTGCCATCGATGATCAGGTGCTCCGGGGTTTGCCGTAATTGATCAATGGCACGGTGCATGGCAAGGATAGCGCTGCGGAAAATGTTCAACTCGTCGATCTCCTGGTTGTCTACCCTTGCAATACCATAATCGCGCGCATGTGAAACGATAAATTCCCTGATTTCGAGGCGCTGCTTCCCGGTTAGTTTCTTGCTGTCGTTGAGCAGGGGATGGCTAAAATCAGAAGGCAAAACCACGGCGGCAGCATAAACGGGCCCGGCCAGCGGCCCCCTTCCGGCCTCATCACAGCCGGCTTCCATTACCCCTTCCCTATAAGCCAATGCCAATGCCATTCTATTAAAATTTAATTTTACAGCCTCCTTTTGTGTTGTTGAACATCAAAAACCCATGTCACTTTATTGAGAATTAAATCCATACAACCCTTATTCGCTGAAATCATGACTTGAACAGGTTCATACCGGAATCTAAAAACAAGGTGCTTTCAGCAACATGGAATGATGCGTTCGCTGAGATGTCATTTCAAGACCATTCAAAGCGCTCCTGTGCGATGCAGGGTTGCCTCAATGATGATTTGAAAGCACATCCCCGATGATACCCACTTTCTCTTTTAGCATGGCCGGGGTTCGGGCCTCGACGATGACCCTCAAATAGGGTTCGGTATTGGAAGGCCGGATATTGAACCACCAGTCGGCAAAATCCATGCGTACCCCGTCAAAGTCAAAAGTCTCCAGGGGTTGTTCATGGTCCCTGAAATAGCCGACCACCGACTCAATGGCCTGCCTCTTGTGTTCAATCGTATAGTTCAATTCGCCGCTGCTACTGTAATGAGATATCCCGTCTATCACGCTGGAAAAGGGCACCCCCTTTTCCTTAAAATCAGCCAGCACATTCAGCACCACCAGAGTGGCCATCATCGCCGAATCGGCATAATAAAAATCCTTGAAATAATAATGGCCGGCAAACTCACCGCCGTATAACCCATCAATTGCCTTTAGCCGCGGACAGGCAAAGGCACGTCCCACTTTCCAGGTATGCACCTCAGCACCAAAACGGCTAAGGTATTCCTTCACCGCCCGGGACGAACGGATATCCTGCAGCACACGACTGCCCACGGACGGCATAAAATAATGGCCCATCAGGGCAATGATCAGATCAGGCGATACAAACCGCCCCTTTTCATCAAAAAAGACCACCCGGTCCGCATCCCCATCATACAAAATGCCGGCATCACAGCCCTCCTGCAGTACCTTCCTGGTTACATAACGCTGATTTTCGCTTTTCAGAGGATTGGGATCATGGTGGGTAAAATTTCCGTCAGGCTGATCAAACATATAAATGGGCCTGTCTCCAAGTAGATCGTGAACCACATATCCCGCCATACCGTCTGAACAATCCACTGCCAGTTTTAACTTTTCAATACTGGGTCCATAATAACCCTTCAGGAACCCAATGTAATCATCCCGGGGCTCCAAAGGTACATACTGACCCCGACGGGAAGCATCCGGCACATCCGCCCCGTTTACCCTTTTCTCCATTTCATTCAAACCATCGATATAGCCAATCGGCATCACATCCTTACCCGATATTTTAAATCCATTATAGGGCGCCGGATTGTGGGAAGCAGTAATCTGAACCGAGGCATCAAAACCCTGTTTGCCAGCAGTAAAATAAACCATGGGGGTGGTGGCCAGGCCCATATCGTACACATCGATTCCCCGTGAAAGGAGGCCTTCCACCAGGTTTTCGCGGATCTCGTCCGAGGTGTTGCGGTGGTCATGGCCCACCAGAATACGGTCGGTGTTGAACAAATCGGGCAAAAAACAACCCAGCCTGTACACGTCAGCCCGATCAAAGTCCTGGTTGTAGATGCCCCTAATGTCGTAAGCTTTGAATCCTTTCATGGGGAGGCAAAATTTTATCTGAAATGCATGGAAAACCGACAGGCTTCGGTACAAATGTATAAAAATCCGGGGCAAAAGATAAAAACCGGGGGAAAAGATAGGGTGGCCACGATAAAAAGGGGGGTTCCGTTTACAGGCCGGTGGGGCTCCGGCAAATAGCGATGCCTCTGGCCGGCAGGGGTTAAAAAAGGGTGCTCCGCCAGGGGTTGAACGGCCCTGGCAGGAGCACCCGGTAAAATAACTATTGGCAATAGCCAGGAACGGCTTATCGGCCCATCGGTTTGCCGGATGAAGGCCTGCTCCATCCAGGTCTGCAGAACCGATGGGTCAATGAGTCATTGTTACTGATTGATCAGGGCCTTAATCGGTTCAAGGCCTTCGGTGGTTCCTTCCTGAATGGCTTTCAGGACGGCACCGCCACCGGTGAACAGATAATAAGCCGGATCATCCACAGCTTTCATGTAAACCCCGGGCAGGAGGGATTTCAGTTCCTGATTGGTATCGCCTCCACCGAAGAGCTTCATGGCATCTTTGTTGCTGTCGATGAGCTGATCCAGGGCAATGGTTCCCTCAGCAAAGTGGGGGGTCAGCCCCATCACTGCATTGGTAAAGATGGTCTTGGCGTCCTTGAAAGCCTTCTGAACCTGCTCTTCCCGGAACGATTTTTCCGAGACATCCAGCACATAATTCAGCTTGGTGCCAGGCTGAAGCTGCCTTACATCATGTTCGCGGTATTTGCCTTCAAACTTGCCTTCCATGGTATCCGACTCAATGATGTAGGGCATTTCCAGGATCTTGTCCTTGCCGCTGCCGGCATCTTCAATGAATTGTTTGGCCACTTTGATGTCATCTTCCGAAACCCCTTCAATGCTGATGTCATACTTGGCGCAGAGATAGGCATTGTAGATGACACCGCCCATTACCAGGTAATCAGATTTTTTCAGCAGGGAATGGAGCGAATCCGACTTGGTGTCAAATTTGGCGCCAGCAACCACACTAACAAAAGGCTTATCCGGGTTGAAGATCCGCTGAAGATTCTGCAGCTCCTTCTGCATCAGCAAACCCGCATATGAGGGCAGATGCTTGTTGATGCCGACCGTTGAAGTGTGAGCCTGCCAGGAACCAAAAGCATCATTGACAAAAACATCAGCCAAACCAGCCATTTGCCGGGCCAGCTTGTCCGAAGCTTCACCCTTGCTTTCTTCCCCGTAAAACCAACGGGTATTGGGCAGATAAATCGCATCGATATTGCCCGATTTCAACTCCTGAACTTTATCCGTGATGGATCCATCCAGCTCGGTATAACCTTTGCCCTTGTCTTCCTTGAATTCAGGAACATGGATGTTTAAATCCAACTTGTTTTGCAGATATTCAACCACGGGTTGAACCGAAGTATCCTTGCCCAGGGTGATCTCGCCGGTCTTTTTATCCTTGGGCCGCCCAACGTGCGACATCAATATCGGACGTCCCCCTTTGGCGTAAATATTCATCAGGGTACCTATGGTAGAATCGATCCGGTAAGGATCCTTGATACCACCCTTTTTTACCACATTGTGGTCAACCCGTACTAATACAACCTTGCCGTTCAAATCGGCGTCCTGTACAAACGGTACGTTTAATTTGTCACTCATAAGCACACATTTTTTTATCCATACCAAAATTATAACACCTGAGAAATCAGCCGATCAAAACCAACAGACACAATGCCGGGTTTGGCAATGGCCTGATTGCATCGGCACTACATTTCCGGTATTAAACCTTTAGAATGTGGAATTAATTGGTTAAATAGAACGAACCAGCAAAGTTACATATAAATAATGATTTTTTCCAGAGGGACCGGGATCTTAAAATTCTTTAACCATAGATTTGGACTGGCTATTTCCATTGTATATTGTCTGTCAGGATGTAATAAGCTGTTGTTTTTCCGGGGCATTTAGATCATAAGTTTATGTTGTTAAGGGGAAATTTTCTGCAAAGGATTGAAAAAAATATTTTAATTAACTTTGGAAACCTGAAAGCAGCCTGAAAGTTCACTCCTTTAATGAATTATATATCAGAAGATAAAGGGTTACAGTCGAAGACATATCCGGCAAAATATGATCCAGAAAGAGGAGGGCTGGCTTTCAGAAAACCCTTAACCTGGCAAAGAGGTGCCGGTTTCCAAAGAATGAGGCACAGGCCAAAAGAAAACTTCTTAGGCCTTAAAGCAGAAGGATCCGGTTGTCAGGCCGAGATAAACAGGTCATCATTATAACATTTCATCATTATTCAGGCGGGGAACCCGCCGGGCTAATGAAGGTAAATAAGAATTTGGAAGTATTATGTTGTTTAGCGAGATCATCGGACAGGCTGATATCAAGGAAAGGTTAAGGCGAAGTGTGGACGAAAACCGCATTCCACATGCGCAGTTATTCACCGGTCCGGAGGGTTCGGGCAAGCTGCCCCTGGCCATAGCCTATGGTCAATACATTAACTGCCCCAACAAACAAAACGGCGATGCCTGTGGAAGCTGCCCCTCGTGTACCAAGTACAACCATTATGTTCATCCGGATCTGCATTTTGTTTTTCCGGTGAAGCGAGCCTCTGAGAAAAAACCTGAAAACAGCGACGATTATCTAAGATACTGGCGGGAAGTGTTGCAGGAAAATCCTTATCTGAATCCCAGGCGATGGTATCGGAAGCTGGAGCTGGAGAACAAACAGGGGACGATACCGGCCAATGAGAGCGAGAACATCATCAAAAAATTAAGCTTCAAGCCTTATGAAGCCGAATACAAGGTCATGATCATCTGGTTGCCCGAGCGCATGCATCAGGCTACGGCCAACAAATTGCTCAAGCTGCTCGAAGAGCCGCCTCCCAAGACCCTGTTTTTGATGGTTTCGGAAAATGCCGATAACCTGTTGCCCACCATTCGCTCCAGAACCCAGAAAATACTGGTCCCGGCCATTGACGAACAAAGCATGCTTGAGGCCCTGCAACAAAAACACGGGCTGGAGGAAGACCAGGCCCGGGAAACAGCCCGTCTTTCACAGGGCAACTACCTGAGCGCCCTCCACTTCATCCAAACCGATGAACAGGCCCAAACCAACCTCGAACGCTTTATATCGCTCATGCGCCTGGCCTACAGCAAAAACATCCCCGGGCTCATCGGTTGGGTGGAAGAGCTGGCACCCATCGGCCGCGAAAACCTGAAAAGCTTCCTCGATTATGCCGCCCGCATGGTCAGGGAAAACTTCATGCTGAACCTCAACATGAACAACATCGTCTACCTGAGCCAGGCAGAAAAAGATTTCTCCAAAAATTTCAGCAAATTCATCCATCCCAATAACGCCAGACCCATCTACGAAGAACTAAACCGAACATACCGCGACATTTCCATGAATGCCCATGCCAAAACCACTTTGCTGGATATGTCGATTCAGATGATTAAATTGTTAAAGCTATAATTTTCATTAAATTTGCAGGAACAGACCCTTACACCAACTACAAATCAATATATTTCCATGCTTCGGCATCAAAAAAGAATCCTATGGACGCACAAGAAGAAAAGCATTCGCAACAACATACCACATACAACCAACACCAGGGATACTGCTCCTTTTGCAGACCCGAACACTACAGCAAGCTTCCTACCCGGAACTGGCTGAAAGACATTCCCAAATCCTCCATGGCCACAAACCTGGCAGAGGTTCGGTTTAAAAACACCCGCAAAGAATATTTTCTCAACATCAACCATCTGAACCTCACCGAGGGTGATGTGGTAGCCGTGGAGGCTTCTCCGGGCCACGACATTGGAATTGTATCACTCACGGGCGACCTGGTGTTGAAAAAACTCAAGCAACAGGAGATCAATTACCACGATACCGAATTCAAAAAGATCTACCGCAAAGCCAAAGACACCGACATAGAGAAATGGCGGCAGGCAGTAGCCCTGGAACATGAAACCATGATCAAGGCCCGTAAAATCGCCGATGACCTGAACCTGGAAATGAAAATCGGAGATGTAGAGTACCAGGGAGATAAAACCAAGGCCATCTTTTATTACATTGCCGATGAACGGGTAGATTTCCGGGAGCTGATCAAAATTCTGGCCGATGAATTCAAAATCCGCATTGAAATGCGCCAGATCGGAACCCGCCAGGAATCGGGGCGTATTGGCGGCATTGGCTCCTGTGGCCGGGAACTGTGTTGTTCGCTGTGGATCACCAATTTTGTATCGGTTACCACCAACGCGGCACGGCACCAGGAATTATCGCTCAATCCGCAAAAACTGGCCGGCCAGTGTGGTAAACTCAAGTGCTGTCTGAACTTTGAACTTGACAGCTACCTCGACGCCAAAAAACATTTTCCCGATACCTCCGTTCAGCTGGAAACCACCCAGGGAACCGCCTATCATCAAAAAACAGACATTTTCAAACAAATTCTCTGGTACTCATTCAGCCCCGATTCATCAGAAAATCTGACCCCGGTATCGGTCAAGCGGGTAAAGGAAATCATTGAAATCAACAAACAGGGCAATAAGGTTGAACATCTGGCCGATACCAATGATGTGATGCAGCAGGACTTCGGCTTTGAAAACGATGTGGGTCAGGACCGACTGGACCGTTTCGACAAAAAAAAGAAAAGCAAAAACACCCATCAACAGAAAAAACATCGGCGCAACAAAAAGAAAAAAAAGAGCAATGGCAAAAAACGCTAAAACCCTTTCCCTGCTCCTTCTGATTGCTGTCCTGGGGCTTGCCGCTTGCCAGTCCAATCAGGTTTATCAGGAAGTAAAAGACATTCCTGAAGGCAAATGGCACAAAGACAATATACTGAGTTACAATTTCACCATCAGTGATACCCTGCAGCCTCATCATGTTTTTATAAACATCCGCAACACCACCGAGTATTCCTACCGCAACCTCTACCTGTTCATCGAAACCCATGACCCTGCGGGGCGAACTGTGCGCGACACCTTTCAGTGCATCCTGGCCGATAAGAAAGGCCGTTGGTATGGCAAAGGATGGGGCGACGTGTACGAAAACAAAATTCCCTACCAGAAGTTCATCCGTTTTCCAAAAAGCGGCACGTATTCCATTGAGGTACAACAGGCCATGCGCACCACCCGTCTGAAGCACATCACCGACATGGGCATCATCATTGAAAAAGCAAAAAAACCGGTACAGTGAGCAAAAACAAGCTTCAGCGTTTTGCGGAGATGAAAGGTTTTTCCAACGTGATTGAACCGGCCTTCGAGGAAGTTTTCCGGAAAGATCACCCCTACAAAGGACAATGGCACCAGGGGGTCTTTGGCAACGGGCAACCCATTGTACTGGAGTTGGGGTGTGGCAAAGGAGAATATACGGTCAATATGGCCCGGCGTTTCCCGGAATACAATTTCATTGGCATTGATATCAAAGGAGCACGGATGTGGAAAGGGGCCAAACAGGCCCTGGAGGAAGGTCTGTCCAATGCCGTTTTCCTGCGTACCCGCATCGATTTCATCACTTCCTTCTTCGCCCCCGACGAAGTGGATGGCCTATGGATCACCTTTCCCGATCCCCAACCCAAAAAGCCCCTCAAAAGGCTTACCTCCAGCCGCTTCCTTACCCGTTACCAACTCTTCACCCGCGACAAGGCCCCCATTCACCTGAAAACAGACAACCCCAATGTGTTCGGCTACACCCTTGCCCTGGTACATGCCAATGAACTTCCCCTGTTGCGGGCTGAGGAAGACATACATGCCACGTCCCGCCATGACCTGGAAATGGTACGCAACATTACCACATTCTACGAAAAACAGTTCATCGAAGAAAACAAAAGCATTAAATACCTGGCCTTTAGACTTACAAAAAACCAAAGCCTAACAGAACCCCCGGATGAAGAATAATTCCTTTTTTGAAAAGGTCTATCAGGTTACCCAACTCATCCCTGAAGGTCGGGTAACTTCTTACGGGGCCATCGCACGCTATCTCGGGGCACCGGGTTCGGCCCGCATGGTGGGTTGGGCCCTGAACAATGCCCACAACCTAGAAGAATTCATCCCGGCCCACAGGGTGGTCAACAGAAATGGTCTGCTTACGGGCAAACACCATTTCCCCGGCCCCCGGGTGATGGCTTCCCTGCTGGAAAACGAGGGAGTTACCGTGGAAAATGACCAGGTGGTTGATTTTCAGCGGTTATTTTGGGATCCCAACCGCGAGTTACCTGCCGATTCTTTAGGGAATTTATAATAATCTGATTATTTTTGGTGTTTTATTTAAATCAAAGGAACATAAAACGGCCCATGAGCTATACCAACCAGCAGATAATCAATACCTTAAGACACGTCAAGCATCCCGAGCACCAACAGGACATTGTTTCTTTGGGCATGGTTGACGACATTCGGATTGAAGGCAACCAGGTATTTTTCAACCTGTTGTTCAAAAAAGACAACGACCCGTTTATCGCCTCGATTCGCAAGGCGTGCGTGCAGGCCCTGGAGAAGGAACTGGGCGGAGATGTGGCTGTTCGCGGGAACATTGAGGTCAAAACACCCCAAAGCAAGCAGCAGGGTGGCAGTCAAAAGCAAAGCGGCGGCCAACATAAGAAAGCACCCCAACAGCAGAGCGGGAGTCAGCAGCAACAAAAGGGCCAGGCAAAAGAGGAAGAGCTGTTGCCCGGGGTAAAAAACATCATCGCCATCGCTTCAGGCAAAGGGGGCGTTGGCAAATCAACCATTGCAGCAAATGTGGCGGTGGCCATGGCCAAGACCGGAGCCCGGGTCGGATTAATCGATGCCGACATCTTCGGGCCCTCCATTCCCAAAATGTTCAATGTTGAAGGCCAGCGGCCCTACGTAAAAAAGGTGGAGGACAAAGACCTGATCACCCCGATTGAGCAGTATGGGGTGCGGATGCTTTCGATCGGTTTTTTCATCAATCCCGAGGATGCCCTGGTATGGCGGGGTCCGATGGCCACCAACGCCTTAAGGCAGATGATCCACCAGGGTAAATGGGGGGAACTGGATTACCTTTTGATCGACCTGCCACCCGGCACCAGCGATGTGCACCTGACACTGGTGCAGGAGTTGCCGGTAACCGGGGCCACCATCGTCAGCACCCCGCAAAATGTAGCCCTGGCCGATGCCGTTAAAGGCATCCGCATGTTCACCCAGGAGAAAATCAACGTACCCGTGCTCGGGCTGATCGAAAACATGTCGTGGTTTACCCCGGCCGAGTTGCCCGAAAACAAATATTACATCTTCGGAAAAGAAGGATGCCAAAAACTGGCGGAGAAAGAAAACCTGCCCCTGCTCGGGCAGATCCCAATCGTGCAGAGCATCATGCAGGCCGGGGAAGATGGCAGGCCTTCCGCCCTGGACGATCAAACCCAAACAGGCAAGGCTTTCCACGAACTGGCCCAAAACCTGATCAAGGCCATCGACCAACGCAACCAAAACCAGGACCCCACCCAGCGGGTCCACATTAAAAACCAGTAATTAAAGCCCGAAGCATATGGAAGAGACCAAAAGACAAGAAATAGAAAAAAAGATCAAGCAAACCATCAATAAGGTTCGTCCTTACCTGGTGGCCGATGGAGGCGATATTGCCCTAAAGGAAATCACCGAGGATCTGATCGTAAAAGTTGAATTGCAGGGAGCTTGCGGAACCTGTCCTTTCAGCCTGTTTACCCTGAAAAACGGAGTGGAACAGGCCATCCGGAAGGAAGTACCCGAAATCAAAGAAGTGGTGGCCACCAACCAGTAATCCCCTTGCTTATATAGTGGATCGCATTGCCTGGCAGGAAAAATCCGGGAAGGCCATGCCCTTTCGGTTTTTCCCCGGGGAAAGGTTTGTCCGCGGGCGCATAATAAGACAGCCTTTTTTCAGTTATTTGGGTTAAAGAGTCATTGAAAAGTGAAAAAAACAGCCCTCAACCATCTTTATACCTCCCTCATGCTGCTACTGGTAGCTGTAGTGCTCAACCAATGCGGCACCAGTAAGAATACCCCCATTACCCGGACTTATCATAACCTGACCTCTTACTACAACATCCTGTTCAACGGCCGGGAAAGTTTCGAAAAGGGTTTGCGCCAGTACCGCAACGACTACCAGTATGATTTTACCCGCATCCTGCCCGTTCACATCCATGGCAACAGCAAGCTGGCCAAAAGCATTCGGCCTCAGATGGAGCGCACCATTGAAAAATGCTCCAAACTGATCCGTTTGCATTCGATCACGGCCAAACCTGAAAAACTTGAAAAAAAAGGTAAGTTAACCCAGGAAGAGAAAGCTTACTACAACAAGAATGAATTCAACAAGTATGTGGATGACAGCTATTTGCTGATGGGCCGCGCCTACTACTGGGAGATGGAATATCAGACGGCATCAAAGGTGCTGGAATATGCGGCCAGGGAATTCAAGAACGAGCAGGTACGCGACCGGGCCAATATCTGGCGAAGCCGGTGTTACATAGAAATCGGCAATTACAACGAAGCCCAAAAAGTGTTATCCGGTTTAAAAGACCGGGAGCCGGATCCGCAGGTGAAGCCGGCCTTTTATGCCACCTATGCCGACCTGCACATCCGGCAGGATCAATACAGCCAGGCGCTGCCCTACCTGAAAAAATCGGTGAAACATCAACCCGACAACACCATCCGCGAACGCCATGCCTTCATCATTGCCCAGTTGTATGAAGAGATGGACCAGCCGGAAAAGGCCTTTGATCAATATCAAAAGGTCATTGCCATGAACCCCGATTACCGTTTGGAATTTAATGCCATGCTAAAAAAGGCCTGGCTGCATCACCTGACCAATCGCGGCGGGGAAAAGATGAAGGAGCAGTTGAAAAAAATGCTGCACGACAGCAAAAACGAGGAATACCGAGATCAGATATACTATGCCCTGGGGCAGATTGCCCAACAAAACGACCAAACCGATAAGGCGCTTGAGTACTACAAAAAATCGGCCCGCCAAAGCGTCAGCAATAAGAACCAAAAGGGCATTTCCTTCCTGGCCCTGGCCGACATTTACTTCAGCCACAAAAAGTACGAAACGGCCCAGGCTTATTACGACAGTGCCGTCACCTCATTGGAACCGTCCTATCCGGGATACACCGACTTATACGTTAAAACCCGGCATTTAACCGGGCTGGTCGACAACCTCAATACGATTGAGCGGCAGGACAGCTTACAAAAGGTGGCTCAGATGCCGAAAGCTGAACGGGACGCGCTGATCTCAAAGCTCATAGAGCAACACCGGCAAAGGCAGCGGGAAAAAAGGCAGCAGCAGGCTTCCGCCAACCGTTACGCCGGGCGTTCGGGCTCCCGGCAAATGGGCCGGGCAGGCAGGTCGGCCAACAACTGGTATTTCTACAGCCAGACAGCCCGCCAGCAAGGGAAGAACGACTTTAAAAGGCGCTGGGGCGACCGACCCCTGCAGGACAACTGGCGGCTGGGGTCTAAAAGCACAGGCGGATTTGAAGATATGAGCAACCCTTCGGCTGCCCCCAAAGAAAAAAAACAGCAGCTCAATAAAACCAACCGCAAATACTACACCCAGGATCTACCCACAACCGATTCGGCCATGAAAGCTTCCGACCGCAAAATACAGGATGCCTACTTCAGGGTGGCCAGCATTTATATGAACGACCTGGAAAACCGAACCCGCGCCATCGAGTATTTTAAAGAGCTCAACCAAAAGTTCCCCGATAATCCTTACAAACCAGGCACCTACTACTATCTCTACAAGCTCAACCGTGAACTCGGTCACCAGGGCCAGGCTGATCCATTCAAACAACAAATCATCAGCAACTATCCCGAAAGCAACTACGCCAAAGTGCTTAAGAATCCCGACTACTTCCGCGAACTCGAACAAACCCGCAACCGCATCGAACAAATGTACAGCCGAACCCTCAAACTATACAACAAGGGTCAATACAACCGGGTGATCGATAGCTGCAACAAAGCCCTCTCCCAATTTGACCAGAAAAACTACCGCGCCCGTTTTGAATACCTTAAGGTCCTTTCAACCGGACAAACCAGCGATATCGTTACCTTTCGCAACCAGCTGCAGGCCCTGGTCAAAGATTATCCCAATGCCCCGATTACCCCTCAGGCCAAAGGAACCCTCTCCTACCTGAGAAAAACCGAACTCCAGCAAATCGGGAAAAAATTCCGGGAAAATAAGCTCCGCGCTTCTTCCGATTCCCTGCAAAACCAATCCGTCTCCAACCAAAACAACGAACAACCCGCGCCCCCTTCCGACAGCCTCTACAGCTCCTCCCAGGAAGTCCCCTATTATTTCGTGGTCATTGCCGATACCAAAAAAACCGACATCGGCCGGCTCAAATTCGACCTGATCAACTTCAACCTTGATTATTACCTCCAAAAAAATTACAGCACATCCAGCCAGGAATTCAACAAATTTTTCACGGCCATTGCCGTCAAACGCTTTAAAAACCATCAGAAAGCCAAAGAATATTACGAGCTGATTTCCAAAAAAGAGCAACGCGTATTCAAACAACACGACCAGGAAAATTATCGTTATTTCTTCATCTCCGTGAAAAATTATGTGACTTTACTTGACAAGAAATCAATAATTGAATATATTAATTTCTTCAACAAAAGGGTCATTTAATCGAAGCGCCGGAAAAATTAAAGCAATCGAGCGATGTAATGAGACAGATAGATATACTATGGATAGATGATGAGATAGACCTGCTTAAACCCCAAATATTGTTTCTGGAAGAAAAAGGCTACCGCGTTACAACCGCCACCAATGTTGATGATGCCATTGAGCTGCTTCAGAGCAATACTTACCAGATCATCCTGCTGGACGAGCACATGCCGGGAACCAACGGAATAGAGGCGCTGGGGAACATCAAGCAACTTGCGCCGGCTTCTCCGGTGATTATGATCACCAAGAATGAAGCCGAGAACATCATGGAAGAGGCCATCGGCTCGCGCATTGATGATTATTTGATTAAACCGGTCAATCCCCGTCAGATTCTTTCCTCCATCAAAAAACATGTAGAAACCAAGAAGCTGGTTTCGGAGAAAACCATTGCCGGATACCAGTCTGATTTTCAGCAAATCAGTCAGGAAATCAGCCAGGCCGGGGATCATGATCACTGGAAGGATCTCTACCGCAAGCTGGTGCATTGGGAGCTTGAGTTGGAGAATCAGAGTGAAAAGGGGATGGATGAGGTTTTGCGGATGCAGAAGAACGATGCCAACACCGAATTCGGCAAATTCATCACCCGTCACTATCCCAGTTGGTTCGAGGAAGAGGCGGACAAGCCGGTGCTTTCACCCAATCTTTTAAAAAACAGGCTTTTCCCGCTCATTCAGCGGGGCGAGCGGGTGTGCTTGCTGATGATTGACAACCTGCGGTTCGATCACTGGAAAAAGATCATGCCGTTGGTCAATGAGTATTATGACATCCGCCAGGAAGACCTCTATTACAGCATTTTGCCAACGGCCACCCAATATGCCCGCAATGCCCTTTTTGCTGGGCTGATGCCCCTGGAGATCTCCCGGATTTACCCGGACATGTGGCTGCACGACGAAGAAAGCGGCGGAAAAAATCTGCGCGAGAAGGAGCTGCTGCAGGGTCAAATCGACCGCCTGGGGCTGGACATCAATTTTTATTATGACAAACTGGGATACTCCAAAACCGGGCAAAAACTGTTGCAAAACATCAACCACATCAGTGGGTTCCCCCTTTCCGTATTGGTGGTCAACTACATCGATATGCTCTCTCATGCCCGCACCGAAATTGAAATCCTCAAAGAACTGGCCAACGATGAGGCCGCTTACCGGTCCCTCACCCTCTCCTGGTTCCAGCACTCCTCGGTCTTTGCCCTCTTGAAGGAACTCGCCGCCAAAGACATGACCCTGATCATCACCACCGACCATGGCAGCATCCAGGTACAAAACCCGAGAAAAGTGATTGGCGATCGGAAAACATCGGTCAACCTGCGGTACAAAAACGGCAAGAACCTCTCCTACAAAAAATCAGAGGTTTTCGATGCCGCCGAGCCCGAAAAGATCCATCTGCCCAGGCCCCACATCAGCACCAGCTATATCTTTGCCTGCAACCAGGATTATTTCGTTTATCCCAATAATTACAATTATTATGTGAACTATTATAAAAACACCTTTCAGCACGGGGGCATTTCCATGGAAGAGATGCTGGTGCCTTATGTGGAACTCAAACCCAAAACGTAAAGACAGGACATGGAGCGATTATTCATTCAACATCTGAAGAATTTGCCCGATACCGCCCGCTCATTCCTGGAGAAGAACCCGGATAAAAGGATATTTGCTTTTTACGGAGACCTCGGAGCAGGCAAAACGACTTTCATCAAAGCTTTGTGCAATGAACTTAATGTGATCGACATTGTCAGCAGCCCCACCTTTTCCATCATCAATGAATATCAGAATGAAACAGGGATGACCATCTACCACATGGATTTTTACCGGCTGGAAAAGCTGGATGAAGCTTACGAGATTGGCCTTGAAGATTATTTTGAGACGAACAGTTACTGTTTCATTGAGTGGCCTGAAAAGATTGATGAATTGCTGCCCACACAAACGACTTATGTGAAGATTTCACAGAATCAGGATGAAACCAGGGTTTTAGAAATATTTTGACACACTCAACCAAATCACTGATCCATGAAGCAAGAAAATCAGCATACCCCTTCTCACTTCAGCCTGGGCAAGACCGGGATGCTTCCCCAGGAAGAGATGCTTGAAGTAGGGCGCCGACGTTCGCGTTTGATCATCGGCATTCCCAAGGATCATGAAACCATAGAGCAGCGGGTGGCCCTGACCCCCGAGGCGGTTGAGATACTGGTTAATCAGGGCCATGAAGTCATCATTGAAAGCGGGGCCGGCATACCGGCCAACTATTCCGACCATGACTACAGTGAAAACGGGGGGTTCATCGTCAATGAAAAGGAGCAGGTGTACCGCTGCGACATCATCTTAAGGCTTTCGCCCCTGAACGACGATGAGATTGATTCCCTCAAGGGCGATCAGATTTTGTTCACCAGTGTGAACCTGCCTCAGCAGCGGGAAGAATACATCCGCAAGCTGATGCAGAAGAAGGTCATTGCCGTGGCCTTTGAATACCTGAGGGCAGAAGACAACTCCTACCCGGTGATCAAGGCCATGAGTGAGATTGCCGGCACAGCAGCCATTCAGGTGGCCTCGGAGTACCTGAGCAATTCCCGCAATGGCAAGGGAGTCTTGCTGGGAGGGGTAAGCGGAATCACCCCGACCGAGATTGTCATCCTGGGGGCGGGCACTGCTGCCGAATATGCGGCCAAAGCGGCCATGGCCCTGGGAGCTTCGGTCAAGGTTTTTGATTTTTCACTGATCAAGCTACGCCGGTTGCAGAAGCACCTGGGCACACGGGTGTACACTTCGGTGTTTCACCCAAGGGTATTGACCAA
The DNA here is from genome assembly GCA_913055635.1 of uncultured Bacteroidota bacterium. Taxonomy (GTDB): domain Bacteria; phylum Bacteroidota; class Bacteroidia; order Bacteroidales; family UBA12077; genus JAGXLC01. Next base: position 71,024 of record CAJXLK010000006.1, on the reverse strand, counting down.
AGACATCCAGTCGGCCGATGTGATCATCGGAGCCATGTACCAGTATGAAAATCAACCGCGCATCCTTCTGGACGAGGATATGGTCAGGAAGATGAAGGAAGGCACCGTCATCATCGACCTGAGCATTGACCAGGGGGGGTGCATTGAAACCTCCGAGATCAGAACCATCAACAACCCGGCCTTCAATAAGTTCGGGGTACTGCATTATTGTGTCCCCAACATTGCCTCGCGGGTGAGCCGCACCGCCTCGATCGCCATGAGCAACGTGCTCTCACCAATTCTGCTGGAAATGGGCGAATTCGGCGGTTTCCTTAACCACCTCAAGGAAAACAGAGGCCTGCGCAACGGGGTGTATATCTATAACGGCATCCTCACCAAAAAACAAATCGGCGACCGCTTCGGCATCCCTTCCCGCGACATCGACCTGCTGATGGCCGCCTTTTAATCCTTCTACCCCGCTTAGCGGGGTCCGGATACCGCTTAGCGGGGTCCGGATACCGCTTAGCGGGGTGGTCATAGACCCGACTTTCATAACCCCTCTTTCATGACCCCGCTAAGCGGGGTCAATTTTTAGTGCACCCCGCTAAGCGGGGTCAATCTCATTCATACTAAAGCTCATTTACACCACGTTATATAGGTAGAGACCAGATGTATCCGGGTTTTCCATAAAAATCCTGTTTACGATTTGTTAATAGATTATAGTTTATGTATTTTTAGCCCGGAAAAAATAAAGCATGATATGGAACGCAAAAAGTCTAAAAAAGCTGACCTTGAGAGTAAAAAAGGCCTTTTTCTTGAGATCGGCTTTGTGGTAGCCCTGGGGCTGGTGCTCCTTGCCTTTGAGTGGACCACAAGACCGGAAAAGACGAAAGGCTTTGAGACTCAAGACAAATCGGACGTGGTTCAGGAGAGTGTGCCGGTGACCAGGCAACAGAAAAAAGAGCCGCCACCACCGCCTCCCCCAAAATCCACGGAACAGATCAACATTGTGGAGAATGACGTGCAAATTGAAGATGAGCTGGTCCTGGAAGAAACCGAAGCCGATCAGGACACCAAGGTGGACATTGATGCTTTTGCCCAGGAAGAAGACGAGGAAGAGGAAGAAGAACAACAAATTTTCGTGGTCGTGGAAGACATGCCGACCTTTAAAGGCGGCGGTGTGGGAAAATTCAGGAGCTATGTACAACAAAACATTGAATATCCTACAGTAGCCGCAGAAAACGGCATCGAAGGAACGGTCTTTGTCAAATTTGTTGTCGACACCGACGGCGGCATTTCAAATGTTCAGGTAATGAGGGGCGTAGATCCCGCACTGAACGAAGAAGCCATGCGGGTCATCCGCAATGCGCCCAAATGGGAGCCCGGTGAACAGAGAGGCAAACCCGTAAGGGTTCAGTTTACCATCCCCATTGTATTTAAACTTCAATAAAACACAACCACCCCCACGAAAAAACGTCCTTTTGCGCAGGCAGAAGGACGTTTTTTTGTTGGGGGGCTGTTGATTACCCCGGGTTGTTTTTATACATCTCTTTTAATTTGGCATACCGGATCATGGAAGAAAAGGCTGAGATCCGGCAGACCAAAAAACCATAGTAGCCATCCATAAAGCCCTTTTTAAGGAAATAGTTGCGAAAGAACCGGGCCCCCGATTTAATGAGTATTTTGAAGGTACTGGTGGATTTGCCTTTGTCATATAATTCGCGGGCAGCGGCTTCCGAGAACTTATTGACCGTATCCAGGTGCTGGGCAATGGTATAGAAGGAATAATGCAACAGGTCACCTTCCAGAAACGCTGTGGAGGTGCCTTTGTCCAGCTCAAGGCGTTCATGGATGTTGTAGCCCTGCCAGCGTCCTTTCGAGGCATCCCATAACCGCATCTTCCGGTCGGGATACCAGCCGCTGTGGCGGATCCATTTGCCGCAGTAATTGGTGAGGCGGTTAAAATAATACCCGTCATGCCGCCAGTTGTTTAAAACAGCCCGGATCGATTCCTTCAGCCTGCCGGAAAGGGCTTCATCAGCATCCAGTGAAAGCACGTAATGATAAGTAGCCTGATCGAGGGCATAATTCTTTTGTTCGACATACCCCTGAAAGGGATGCTGGATGAAGCGGACGCCATACGCCTGGCAAATCTCACGGGTACGGTCGGTTGAATAGGAGTCGACCACTACGATCTCCCGGGCCAGATCGCGCACTGAGTCCAGGCATCGACCGATGTTGCGTGCTTCATTGTAGGTGATGATGACCACCGAAAGGTCAACCATAGGCAGGGGGTTTAGGTCAGCAATTGTTTGATGTCGATCTCACGGGCACACCGAAAATGACCCTCCGGGCAACGCTTGTACCCATGGAGGCCACAAGGCCGGCAATAAAGGTCATAGGATATCTCCACCACCTTCGAGTCGTCGGAGACCGGGTAGAATCCAAAACCAGGCACGGTGGAACAAAACACAGCACGAACCGGGGCATTCATCGCCGAAGCAATGTGCAGGGGGGCCGAATCATTGACATAATTCATCACCGCCCCCTCCATCAAGGCGGCGGTTTGCAAAAAACCAAACTTGCCGGCCAGATTATGCACATCCATCTTTTGAACCTGGCTGCGGATCTGACGACACAGCTCCTTGTCGGAAGAACTCCCGATCAAGTAAACATTTAAAGGCTCGGGCAGGCGGTTGATCAGTTCAACCCATTTATCGGGGGGAAATTGCTTGGTATACCAGACCGATGCAGGAGCAATGCACACATAATCAGAGGATTTATAATTGGCTACCGCCTGGTAATCTTTGGCGGAAGGATATAAAGTGGGCCGGGCAAATGAACTGTCGGCAATGCCTTCCAAAAGTCTCATATTCCGTTCAATCTCATGGGTTCCATCGCCAATGCTGTGCAATACTTGGCGGTCATAGACGAAGGAGAGGGGATTTTTCTGAAAGCCGATCTTCTGATTCGCCCGAACAAACAAAGAAATGATGCCGGTGGTCATGAAACGCTGCAGGTTGATCAGGTAATCGTAGCGGGTTTGGCGAAGGCGCCGGATCATTTGATAAACATGGCGCCATTTACGGGATTTTTTGTCCAGCACCAGCAAACGATCAACACCCGGATGATTGCTCAACAAAGTTTCGTTGCCCCGACGCACCAAAACATCCATCCGGGCATCCGGATACCGGCTTCTGATTTGCTCCAACAGGGATGTGGACAATATCACATCACCAATAAAAGCCGTTTGAATGATCAGAAATTTTCTCATAGAAAGAACTATACATCAACCTGAAAATCCCTTAGAGCCTGGTTCAGTGAAGTCTTGTGATCGGTGGATTCTTTCCTTTTACCTACAATCAGGGCACATTGAACCTGATAGGTTCCGGCAGGAAATTTTTTGGGATAGCTTCCGGGAATCACCACGGCTCTGGGAGGGACCTCCCCCCGGTAAACCACCTCCTGAGGCTGCGATACATCAATGATACGGGTCGACTGGGTGATCGTAACATTGGCGCCAATCACCGCGCCGGTGTGGACCCGCACCCCCTCAACGATGATCGACCGGGAACCAATGAAACACTCATCCTCAATGATCACCGGGGCGGCCTGGACCGGTTCCAAAACCCCACCGATGCCAACACCTCCGCTTAGATGCACATTGCGGCCAATCTGGGCACAGCTGCCCACCGTCGCCCAGGTATCAATCATCGTCCCTGATCCTACGTGCGCTCCTATATTGACATAGGAAGGCATCATCACTACGTTTTTCGAAAGATAGGCGCCATAACGGGCAATGGCATGCGGCACAACCCGTGCCCCAATGGCCTCATAATCCCGCTTGAGGTCAATCTTGTCATAAAACTCAAAAGGCCCCACCGAAACCTTTTGCATCTTCTGCAACGGAAAATACAGGATAACGGCCATCTTCACCCATTGATTCACTCTCCAGCCGTCCTCCTCAGGCTCGGCCACCCTCAAACGACCCTTATCCAGCTGATCTACTACCTCTTTTACTATCTGCTGATTGGAGGGATCCTCCAGCAATTGCCGGTCCTCCCACATTTGCTCTATCTTCTGTTTATATGCTTCCATAAAACTGGTATCATGATTTGGCGAATCCAAATGCTGTTTAACTGTAAGTTGTTCTATGGTATTCAGATGCTTATACAACCTTCAGGAGATTATATTAAACACTGAAATTCTGAATGTTACACCTTGCAGGGCCTTGTTGTCCCTGCTTTCTATTGTATCAAAAATAGGAAAAATTTTTCCCATCTGCCTTGGATTATAAGGCTGTTAATAGATGTTAAATCAAAAATCCGATTATGAAATCATTCAAAGTTACACTAACTTTATCAAAACAAAAACCCGGGTGGCATTAAAACAAAAGGCTACATAACAATTGCTTTCATGCTGATCAGCATTGCAGGGTGGGGTCAAAAAAAAGACAGCACCATCAGCTTATATGGCAACCTGTATGATACGGACCAGTACCATCCCGTCAAATATGCCCACATCATCAACATGAACGGCAACAACGCCACCATTTCCGATTCACTGGGTACCTTCAACCTGGAAATTGAAAGGGGCGATTCGCTGATGATCACTTCCATCGGATATAAGACCCAATACTACCAGTACACCGGTAAGCTTCAACCGGTGATATTTAAGAGCATTCCGATGGAAAAAACGGTATATGCCATCTCAGAAGTTGAAATAACCCCGTGGGGCAAGACTTATGAGGATTTTCAGCGTAATTTCCTGGAGCTGGATTTAAAAACGGCCGCTGAACAGGTCCATCCTCTGTTCTGGCAAGATATCCGGCGGGAGCCCGAAGTAGAAGAGACCCTGAACCCCGGCATCACCTCCCCGATTTCTATGATTTACAGCATCTTCAACGATGAACTCCAGTCGCGCCGGAAATTAAAGCAATTGCAACAGCAGAAGACGAGGCAGGATAAAATCGATGACAAGTTCAACAGGGAACAGATCAGTGAGCTTACGGGACTTACAGGAGAAAAGCTGGAACGTTTCATGGATTACTGCAATTTCAGCGATGAATACATTCTCAAGACCCGCGAATATTTTATTTTGGAGCGGGTGAAGCGATGCTACAAGCGGTTTCGGCGGATTGATTCGCTGCGCGCCACGCCGTCCCGGATACAGCCCGGAGATTGAAACACCGAGATTGAAAAGCGCAGTCTACCGCCTTTCCATCAGGGAAAGGTTCATTTTACAGGCATCAACGAGGCTCAACCGGATACACCTAAATATCGAACAAATGACGCAAAATACACCGACCATCAGGGACATTGAAGAAGCTCACCGGCGGATAAGCCCATATATTCACAAAACACCGGTACTCACCAGTACATTGATCAATGAGGAGTACGGCGCTGAATTGTACTTCAAGTGTGAAAATTTCCAAAGGACGGGATCCTTCAAATTCAGGGGCGCCACCAATGCCTTGGAGCATCTCACCGGGGAAGCAGCGGGGCAGGGGGTAGGCACCCATTCATCGGGCAACCATGCGGCGGCCTTGGCGCTGGCGGCAAAGCAGCATCACACCGAGGCCCACATTGTGATGCCGCGCAATGCCAGTGCGGTAAAGCAGCGGGCGGTAGAACAATATGGTGCCCGCATCACCTGGTGCGAACCAGGTCTGGACAGCCGCGAAGCAACCTACCGTGAGGTGGAGAAGCAGACAGGGGCCCACTTCGTTCACCCCAGTTCCGATGAGCATGTGATCTGCGGACAGGGTACGGCTACCAAAGAACTTTTGGAAGAGATCCCCGAACTGGATGTGGTCATTGCCCCGGTGGGAGGTGGGGGGCTAACCAGCGGCATGGCCATTGCAGCGCGGTCCATGAAAAAAGGGATCCGCATACTGGCCGCTGAACCCTCCATGGCCGACGATGCCTACCGTTCCTTTACGCAGGGTTTCCTCATCCCGGTCGACCGGCCCAACACCATCGCCGACGGCCTGCTTACCTCGCTGAGTCCCCTGACCTTCAAAATCATCAGCAACTACCTGGACGACATCTATACCACTTCGGAATCTGCCATCATCCAGGCTATGCGGCTGATATGGGAACGCATGAAGCTGGTGGCCGAACCCTCCGCCGCCGTTCCCCTGGCCGCCGTCCTCGAAAACCGCTTTGTCTTCAAAGACAAAAAAATTGGTATCATCCTCTCCGGAGGCAACGTGAACCTGGATAAACTGCCGTTTGCCCCAAAAAAACAGGACAAATAATACAGGCAAAAAAGCTTGTTGACCCTATTCGAAAGAAAGGTTGAACATTAAATGTTTAAGCAAATGAGTAAGGAACAATGGGCAAGGAAAAATAAGTCATTATTAGGAAGTATTGAGTAAGGAACAATGCGTAGGGAGCAATGAGCCCTCCTCGCCGATGTTTGATGGCTTAGGGAAGTTTAACCAACTTATTTAATCCGAAAGGTGGCTGTAACCGGGTAATGATCTGAATAAGGAGCCTGGGGAACGTTGAAGCGGGTCACTCGAAATGAGGGATGATAAAATATATAATCAATACGAAAAGAAGGAAACTGTCCCTTATAGGTGATGCCCATCCCCTGTCCTGCCTCCATAAATGCATCCTTCAGGTTGTAACGAAGGGTTTTGTATGTATAGCTCACCGGGGTATCATTAAAATCGCCACAAACCAACAAGGGATAAGATGATCTCCGGATATGCCGGGAGATCTGTTCTGCCTGCCGCCCCCGTTTGATAAAGGCGTCGCGCAGGCGAAATGAAATATCCTGCAAGGCCTTCAGCTTCTGCGACTCATTGTATTGATTCTGATTGGTGATAAACTGGTAATCCTGCCGGTTAAAGCGAATCGACTGGAGGTGGTTGTTGAAAACGCGGATCCGCCTTTTATCGATGAGCATATCCGTATAGATGGAAGCATTGTAGCTTCGTTCAAACCCAATGCGGCCCTTGTTCACGATCGGATAACGGCTGAAAGTGGCAATGCCGTAGCGGCTCTCATCTCCGCGGGTAAGCCACACCACATGATGATGGTTCAACCCGGGAAGCTGCCTTTGAATTTTTTCCAGTGTAAGGCCCTTGCGCGGACTTATGTAAAACTCCTGAAAGCATACCACATCGGGATCCTGGCTTCGTATCAGCTCAAACAGCTTTTCCTGGTCATGCCCGAACTGGTTGCTGCCCACCAACCCAAAAATCCGCACATTATAAGAAAGCAGGGTGAGTTCATCCTGCTTTGAAGCCTTTTGCTTCTTCCCGGGGCCATCATCCCCCTGTCCGTTGAGCTGATAAGTCCTTGAGATGGGATTCACACCAATTAACAGCACCAACAGTGAAATCATAAAATACCATTTCCGCACCGAAAGCCAAAAAACGAAAAACAACAGGTTAATCCCCACCAGCACGGGAAAAATCAATCCCAAAAAGGCCAGGGGCCATGCAATTTGGGGAGAAACCAAAGGGGCTACATACGCCAGCAGCAATACCGTGGCAAACACATAATTGACAATCTTAAGCAACCTCTTCATCAAACCCTAAACATTCAGTGGTTCAGCAAACAAGTGGGTCAAAGGCGGTTGATGAAAGCAACCCGGATCCCTGTACCTTTCAGGTTTAAAACCATCCCCGGCCTTGGTAACACAGCGTTCTGACCGTCCGGCCAAACCCTTGAAGGCAGCCGCCGGCCCCTCGCTATCGGGCTGCCCATGATAGCAGCAGGTTGTGATCGCCCGGCCAGACTGCTGCGCCATAAATCAAGACTGGCCGCCCCCCTGTTTGAAAAGAATCTCCTTTTCTTCCTGAGTCAAACTTTCATACCCGTTTTTGGAAATCTTTTCCAGGATCTTGTCAATGCGTTTCTGGTGCTCTACTTTCTGCTTATTGTATTCTATATCCGACCTGGGCCGCTTATGGGTGACCCGAAAACGGGGCCTGGGCTTAAGCAGGGCAAACAGGTTGTCCATCACCCGGTCAAAACCGCGGGTAATATTTACCCCCTGCATAAGCTGGTAGATATAAAAGAAACCAAAGATGGCCCCTCCCAGGTGAGCAATGTGGCCACCGGCATTTTGTCCGGGAATGCTGAAAAAATCGATGACCAGGGCAAAAATGGCAATGTACTTGATCTTTACAGGCCCCAGGAAAAGAAGGTGGATGGTATAGTTGGGCCGGTAATAGGCGATGGCGACCACCACAGCCATAATCGCAGCCGAGGCCCCCAGGGCAGGAACGCCGGGTTCAAATACCGGAAACACATTAAATGCCAGGATAAACAAGGCCGCACCGGAAAAACCGCCCACCAAATAAAGGCTTAAAAGACGCTTTTCATTAAGGTACTGCAAAAAAATGCGGCCGAAGATGTAGAGCCACAAAAGGTTCATCAGGATATGCCAGATCCCCTTGTGAAAAAACATATGGGTAACCACCGTCCAGGGGCGCGTAAGCAGTTTGGTCAGGTCTGATGGAACGGCCAGCCATTCAATCATGACCTGGAGCAGCGACTTGTCAGCGCCCAGTAAAAAACCAAAAACCCAGATGATATTAACCACAAGAAATACAGCAACATTGATGTAAATGAGCCTCAACAACATGTTGCTCTTCTGATACCGGTCTCTCAATTGATCTAAAAATCCCATACAAATCTCGTTTTAATCAAGCACGTCAAAAGAATTTTTTTCTCCGGCTATTCCAGTATTTGATCAGGATAAATCCAAATATCATTCCGCCCACATGGGCAAAGTGGGCTACATTGCTGCCGGCTTGGGTGACACCGAGGAATAATTCAATGGCTCCGTAACCAAACACAAAATATTTGGCCTTAATGGGGATGGGCGGAAAAAGCAGCATCAGCTGGGTATTGGGAAAAAGCATGCCGAAAGCCAAAAGGATCCCAAAAACGGCTCCAGAAGCTCCGACGGTTGGAATGTTCATGGAAAGATTGAGGTCACGCATGGCCGGATTGGTGAAGTTTTTCCCTTCTTTGAGGGCGTTGAATCCCCGTTCAATGACAATATTGATGGATTCTTCATCCATCTGGGCCATCATGGTTTGTATATGGATGTGGTTGACCAGCAAATGGAGAAAAGCCGCTCCCAGGCCCGTCACAAAAAAATAAATAAAGAACCGCTTGGAACCCCAAACCTGCTCCAAAACACGGCCAAACATCCACAGGGCAAACATATTGAAGAAAAGGTGGGCAAATCCACCATGCATAAACATATGGGTTACGAACTGGTAGGGTTCAAACTGCCCTGAACCCCAGTAAAAGAGCCCAAGGGTCCAGTTCAGGTTAAATGACCCGCGAAAAGCATAGTAACCCAAAAGGGCCAGCACATTGATGATGATCAGGTTTTTGACCACCGGGGGTGTCCCCATAAATCCACTTTGTCTAACTTGCGCCATTAGATCGCTTTTTGTTTGTTAATGTCTTCAGTTATTAAAACAGTTTTTCGAAATCTTCGGTTTGAATAAAAGCCACAATTTTTTGGCCGGAAGGGGTATAGTTGGGTGCCTCGCTGGCGAAAAGCTTGTCAACGAGCTCGCGCATCTCCTCTTCTTCCAGCAACCGGCCCTGATCAATGGCCGTAGCCCTGGCCAGAGAAAGGGCCACCGATTCGCTCATGTTTGCTCCAAAATCCTGGTCCTCGGCATAAGCTTCCAACAGGGCTTCGACCATCTCCCTGGGATTTTCAATATCGGCTTCAGCCGGCACGCCGTCTATCCTAACCAGGTTGTTTTCCTGCAACTGCAGATCGAGGCCAATTTTCCGAAGCTCTTGCTGCATATTTTGCAGGGTTTGAAAATCCGAATGATTCAACTCCATTTCCTCCGGATAGAGCTGTTTTTGGATCACGCGGCTTCGGTTCCGCTGGGTCTTCAAATAGTATTCATACAGGATGCGGATATGGGCCCTTCGCTGGTGTATAACCATCAGTCCGGACTTAACCGGGGTCATCACATAGCGCTCCTTGAACTGAAAAAAGGTTTTGCCCGATTCCTGGCGGTCTTGATCTTCCTCCTTATCGGCCCCGGAAGCGATTCGAATCGTACCCTGTTCGGCCGGCGACTCAAATTTGCCATAAAGCTCCTGCCAGTTCATGGGCGGGTGGGTGTTTTTTTTACCCGGGGAAGCGGGGCCTTGTTCCCCGCCTGCCTTTTCTTCCTCGAAAGGGTTATAATGGGGGTCTACTTCAATGGTTGGGGGTTGCACCTGCTTGTCGCTGGTCAGGGGCGGGATCCCGATGTTGCCCTTTTGGTCGAAGTCCAGGGCGGGGGTCAGGTGGTTCTTCCCGAGGGTCTCCTTGACCGAAGCGTGAAGAATCTGCCAGATGGCCTGCTGATCTTCAAACTTCACCTCCGTTTTGGTAGGGTGAATGTTGACATCCATCGATTCGGAAGGCACTTCCAGGTGGATGAAATAAGCTGGCAGGGCACCCTGGGGAATGATCCGGTCATAAGCATCCATGATGGCCTTGTGCAGGTAGGGGTTCTTCATGTAACGGTTATTCACGAAGAAGAACTGTTCCCCGCCCCTTTTCTTGGCCTTGTCGGGATGCCCGATGTACCCGCGGACTTTAACAATACGGGTTTCCGACTTAAGCGGGGTGATGTTGTCTTTGATGGCGCCTCCAAAAACATCCACGATGCGTTTGCCAAATTTATCGGCGGGCAGCTTATACAACAGGGCATCATTGTGGGTCAGGGAAAACGAGACCTCAGGCTGGGCCAGGACAATTTGTTTGAACTCGCGGATGATGTGGTTCAGCTCGGTGGTGTTTTTTTTCAGGAACTTGCGGCGGGCCGGGACATTGTAAAAAAGGTTCTTCACGGTGAAATTACTGCCGGCCGGGCACTGTACAGGCTCCTGTTCCTGAACCTGTGAACCTTCAATGCGCAGGCGGGTGCCGATCTGATCTTCCACCCGGCGGGTTTTCAATTCGACATGCGAGATGGCGGCCACCGAAGCCAGGGCTTCCCCGCGAAAGCCCATAGTACGGATCGCAAAAAGGTCCTCGGCAGTACGGATTTTTGAAGTGGAATGGCGTTCAAAGGCCAGGCGGGCGTCGGTGGGAGACATACCACACCCATCATCGATCACCTGGATAGAGGTCTTGCCGGCGTCCTTGATCACCACCTTCACCTCGTTGGCCCCGGCGTCCACTGCATTCTCCATCAATTCCTTGACCACCGAGGCCGGGCGTTGAATGACCTCCCCAGCTGCAATCTGATTGGCGACGGTATCCGATAACAATTGTATGATGTCAGCCATCAAAAATGCTTAAATGCGTAAGAGTAAATAGGTTACAAATAAAAGAACCGCCAGGATAATCAGCATGCGCGTGGTTGAAGCCTTTTTGGCTTTTTTCCGGGTTTTTAAATGCTTGCGCATCTGTCCTTTGATGTCGGGAATGTAGACGTCCTGGCTGTTTTCCTCATCCAGGCCCAGTTCCCGATCAATGCGGCGTTTTCTTCGCTCCAGCTCCTCTTTCCGCTCATCATAATACCGTGGCTGATAATTGTACTTCCGCCCCTTCGGTAAATAAAAAAAACGTATTGGCATAACGCGAACCTTTCTGCAAAGGTATTTAATATTTTTCCAAATAACATACGCTGAACCTCTTTGGTTTATTGTGAGCCCGCAGAATATTCACCCCGCTTAATGACCCCGCTTGACCCCGCTAAGCGGGGTATTTTCGACCCCGCTAAGCGGGGTGGGCTGAACCGGGTCGGCTGAACCGCCTCGATTCGACCCCGCTAAGCGGGGGCAAGCTGAAGCGGGATAAACGGGTGCTGACCCCGCTAGCGGGATGATCTACCCCCGTTAAGCGGGGGTGCTTAGGGGGTGCTTAACGGGACTCGATCACCGCCTCCTTATGTTCCATGTTCAAAAGCCGCAAGAGCTTTTTCTGGATCAGGATGGCGATGCGGTACATCACCGGCACGATCACAAGGGTCAGGAAAGTGGAAAAGGTCAGCCCAAAGATCACCGTCCAGGAGATGGGCCCCCAGAAGTTGACCATATTGCCACCAAAATACAGTTGTGGGTCAAACTCACTGAGAAGGGTGCCAAAATCCATATTCAGCCCGATGGCCAGGGGCAGAAGGCCCAGTATGGTGGTGATGGCCGTAAGCAGGACCGGGCGCAAACGGGTTTTGCCACCCTGAACGATGCATTCGGTGGCTTCCTTCACCGGCAGGTAAGCGCCTTCGGCAACGCCCAATTCACTCCGCTTGCGGCGCTTAAGCAGCTCAATGTAATCGACCAGCACAATGGCATTGTTCACCACGATTCCGGCCAGCGAGACAATCCCGATACCCGTCATCACCACCACAATGTCCATGTTGAAGATGCCGATACCCAGGAATACCCCGATGGTACTAAAAACCACACTCGAGATGATGATCACCGGCTTCACCAGCGAATTGAACTGGGTCACCAAAATGATCATGATCAGCACGGCAGCAATGATCAGCGCATTGGAGAGGAAGGCCATGGATTCCTCTTGCTCTTCCTGTTCACCGGTAAACTCATACTGATATCCTTCCGGCATCTGGAAATTTCCGAGCATGGTGGCCAGCTGACTGTTGATCTCGGTGGCATTATAGCCCTCCAGCACGTTGGAATAAAGGGTAATGACCCGGTCCAGGTCTTTACGCTTGACCGCTCCATAGGTGGTGCTGTATTCCACGTCAGCCACCGAGCGGATGGGTACATTCACCACTTCGCCGTTGTTTCGCACCGTAAGGGTCTGGTTCATCAGGGTGGGCAGGTCATAGCGAAAGGGCTTCTGCAAGCGCAGCTGGATCGGATACTCATCTTCCCCTACTTTATAATCGCTGATTTCCCGGCCAAAAAGAGAGGTCCGGATCTTATCGGCGATCTGCATGGTGGAGAGCCCGAAACGCCGGGCTTTGTCGCGGTTGATCTTAACCAGCACCTCCGGTTTGCCCACATCCAGGTCCATCTTTAAACCCTCAATGCCGGGAATATTGGCCTGCTGGATCCGTTGCCTGATCGAATCGGTCAGCTGAATGAGCCTCTCAAAGTCGGGGCCGCTCACCTCCAGGTTGATGGGGTTGCCTGTGGGGGGCCCCATCCGGTTTTTCTCGATGGAAATCTGGGCCCCGGGATAACGCCCGATCAGTTGATCACTCAAATCGGCCATGATGTTGGAAGTACTGACATCCCCACGATACTGATAATCCACAAATGAGACGGTGGTGAGCCCGAGGTTGGGGCTGCCCCCGGCTGTAATGCCTTCGCCGGCACCGCTTCCAACGGTAGTAAGGACCGATTCTACAATGGTATCATGGGGCTGGAGGTAATGCATGATGTCGTCTTCAATGATGCGCATCAGCGAATCGGTGGCCTGTATATCCGTTCCAACAGGCATTTCAGCCCTCACATTGATGTAATCGGGTTCATTGTCGGGGAAGAACAGCACATCGGGCTGGCGCATCCGCAGAAAACCCCCGACCAGCAATAGCAATACGATGGTACCGATGAAAAACTTAATCGGGTTCTTCCCCCGCAGGGCAAACTGCAGTAAGCGCAAATAGGTGTTTTCCAAACGCACCAGGAAAACGTTCTGGAACAGATACTGTGCCCGATGGAAGAATATGGCATTGAGAAAAACGATCAGGGCAATGATCAGGATGATGTTGGCCAGCGAATACCCCCCCACCAGGTAAAACACAGCAGCGATGGCCGAGAGGATGGCCACCAGTCTGTAATTGAACTTCTTATTAATTTTGCCGTCATTGCGCATTTTACCAAACCGGATGAAGGTTGCCGCCAGCACCGGAATGATCACCAGGGCAATGAACAGCGACGAGGTCAGAACGATGATCAGGGTAATGGGCAGGTTCTTCATGAACTCTCCGGTCACACCACCCCAGAAAGCCAGGGGGAAGAAGGCCGAGAGGGTGGTGACGGTGGAAGTAATGATGGGCAGGGCTATTTCACCCACCGCCCGGCGGGCGCCCTCATAAGGCTTGTAGCCCCGGTCGTGCACAAAACGGTAGATGTTCTCGACCACCACAATGGCATTGTCCACCAAAAGGCCCAGGGCGAGGATCAACGAGAAAAGGACAATGATGTTGAGCCGCCCGTCAATCAGGGTCAACACAATGAAAGAGAGGAACATCGACATGGGGATGGCGGTACCCACAAACAGGGCGTTCTTGGTACCCAAAAAGTAATAAAGCACCAGCACGACAAAGATCACCCCCAGGATGATGGAATTTTCCAGGTTATTCAGCTGGTTGCGGATCATGTCGCTCTGGTCATTGGTGATGGTGATCTTTAAATCACCGGGCACCTGGTTTTCCTGCCGGGCCTGGTCCAGTATGTCGAATATCTGGTCGGTGGCGGCCAGCAGGTTCTCGCCGCTTTTCTTGATCACCTGAAGCGAAACCACCGGATTCTTATCCAACCGGGCATAACTGTCGGGATAGGCATAATCAAATCTTACCTCCGCCACATCCTTCAAATAAACCAACTTATCCTCCTCCTGTTTGACAACAATATTCCGGATCTGGTCTACATCGGTAAACTCACCGATGGTCCGGATCGAACGCTTCGATTTGTCAAACCTGAGCTCTCCGCCAGGTATAGAGACATTCTCCTGGCGAATGGCACTTTCAATGTCCATAAAGGTCAGGCCAACAGCTTTGAGCTTGAAAGGATCCACGTTGATCTGCACCTCCTGGTCATTAACCCCTTTGATCTCAACCTTGGAAATCTGATCAACCTCCTCAATGCGCTCTTCCAGGTATTCACCGTAATCGTTCAGCGCATCAACACTGTAATTGCCCGAGAGGTTGATGTTGATGATGGGAAACTCCGAAAAATCGATGTCCTGGACGGAAGGGTCATTGCGCAGGTCATCCGGCAACTCCCTTTCGGCCTTGTCCACGGCATCTTTCACATCCTGCAGGGCTTTATCGATGTCCACATCTGTGTTGAACTCCACCATGATCAGGGAAAATCCCTGGGAAGAGGTAGAATTGATCTCCTTGATGCCCTGTACGCTCTCAATTTCTTTTTCCAGGGGCCGGGTGATCAGGTTTTCAATATCGACGGGCGGATTACCGGCATAAGGGGTCTGCACCATCACGGTGGGGATCACCACCTCGGGGGTCAGCTCCTTGGGCAGGTTATTGTAGGAAAACAACCCGAAGCCCAGAATGGCAATGGCCAGCAACAGGATGGTATTCCTGTTGTTCAGGGCCAGGGTGGTCAACTTAAATTCACGGTCCGCTTTTTTAGGGGTATCATCGTTGGTTTGAGCCATCACAATTTGATTTTCTTCATTTTAACCTATCCTATTGAACCAGTTGTTGTTTGTCCTTAACGGCGACGGGTGTTCCTTCTGAAACCTGCGTATATCCGGAAGTAATGACCCGGTCGCCCGGTTCAACTCCACTGGTTAAAAGCGTCTGGTTGTTATAGGACATGCCGGTGCTCACATACACTTTATGGGCCACCTGCATCTCTTTCTTCTGCCGGACCAGATAAACATAATCGCCCTTCATGTCGGCCTTGATGATGTTGGAAGGCACCACCATCGAACTGTCATTGGCATAATCCAGTACATTGACAATGGCTATCTGGTTGGGCCGGATCTTTTCGCCCTCATTGCGCAGGCGCGATTCGATGGTAAAGGTTCGGCTGGCCTGGTCAATAACGCTGCCTTTGCGGGTAATGGGCACGCGTTTGGTCAACTCCTTCCAGGCAGGAAATTCAATGCGTACGGTATCGCCTTTATGGATGCTCGAGATGTACTGTTCAGTGATCTGTGCCTCCACTTTAAGCTTCTTGAGGTTCACCAAGTGCAGCAGGCGCACCCCGGGAGTGCCCAACTCACCTGCCTTCTGATTGATGCTTTCTACCACCCCGTTGAAGGGGGCCCGGATGTTCGACATCTCTAACTGCTCACGCAGGGTGGAAAGGCGGTTCTCCAGACCCTCCTTTCGGTTCCTGGCCTCCAGATACTGCATCTCCGAACCCACACTGTCGGCCCACAAACGCTTTTGCTTCTGGTAGGTCTTACGGGCCAGCTCCAAATTCGTCTTAACCTCCTCAATGTTGCTGCGGATGATGTCGGTCTTCAATGTCACCAGCAACTGACCTTCCTGAACCCGGTCGCCTTCATCCACATGAATGCGGGTGATCTGGCCATTGGTTTCAGGACTGATGAAGGCATCATCTACAGCTTCCACCGACCCGTTGGCCTTGATATAATGACGAAAAGTTTCCGGCTCCATCTCCTTTACCAACACCGGTACCCGGTTATCCGCCACCGCTTTCGATCCCATCTGCTCCAACTTGTTGTTCAGCTGGTTAATCTTTTGCTGGATATTGTTTTGCTCCTTTTTATAGTCGGCGATTTGTTGCCTGATCTCATTCCTGGTCTCCTGCTGATTGCAGGCCCCTACCAGAAACACAACCAGTAAAAGCAATCCTGTCTTTCTCATGGCATCTGTTTTTAATCCTTTTATTGAATAATGTTTTGTTATCGGGTTCAAGCCCCCTTAACGAACCCCGCTTAGCGGGGTCTGCCAGAGTCAACCCCCGCTTAGCGGGGTCCCAGATTCAACCCCCGCTTAGCGGGGTCGGGTTTAACGGGGTCGAGTCATTAGAGTTCATTTAATATTTTATCCAGTTTGGTTCTGGCGTTGAGCAATTCAACCATAGAACCAATGTATTCCGATTCGGCGTTGAGGTAGTCGCGGTTGGCCTGGGTAAGCTCCATGCTGCCCGACATGCCCTCGGAATATTTTTTCCGGATCCGCTCATAAACCCGTTTGGCCAGTTCCATGTTTTCCCTGGCCGTTTTAAAATTTTCGTAGGCGGTGATGTAATTGTTTTTCGTCTGCACAAAGCTGTTGATCAAATTTTTGCGGGTATTGGAACGGTTGTTCCGGGTTTTTTTCAAATTCAGTTTGGCCTGCTGCACCTTTGAGATGCGCTGGCCACTGCTGAAGATGGGCACATTCAGCTGAAAACCCAGGGTGCTGCTTTGATACCACTTTTCATCGCCGTCGAGGGGATTGAACTTATTGCGCATGGCGTTTTCCCTAAGGTTATAAAACGCCGACAGGCTGGGCAGAAACTGTGACTTTTGCCGTTTCAGGTCCAGCTCGGAAAGGCTGACCTGGGTGTTCATCAGTTGATAATTGACGTTTTGTTCCACGTTAAATTCTTCCTGCACCGAACCATCCAGTTGTGTATGCTGAATGATCTCCTGCAGGGATTGGGTCAGCAGCAGGGGCCGGTCAAGTTCAATGCCCAGCTGGATTTTCAGCAGGTTATGGAGTTGTTCGGATTGACGGCGGGTGCTTTTGATGGTATTTTTGATTGAACTCATAGAAATGCGGATCTTGTCCACATCGGTTTGTTCAGCCATCCCTTGTTTTAAAAGGGCTTTGGAATCATTGAGTGATTTTTGCAGGTTATCCAGGTTCTCCTTAAGGATTTGAAGGTTGCGTTGGGTCAGCATGATGGAGTGGTAAGTCCGGGTCACATTGGCCTTGACCTCCAGTTCACTCAGCTGGCGTTGTTTCTGGGACAGGTCCTTATAAACCTGGGCAGCCTGAAGGCCAACGATATAGGGACCGCTAAAGATCAGCTGGCTGACGGTTAATGATCCGGTGAAGTTATGCTGGGTGCCGAATTTCACCTCAATCTTCTCAGGTTTGGTGATGGGTTTGGGCGGATCAAACACCCCTTCTTCATTAAGTATTTGAATGATGGTAGGTTCTATGAAGTTGGGGAACAACTGGGTAGTCAGGCTCAGGTTGTTGTTGTAACTGCCGCTGCCACTGACCTGGGGCAACCCCCGGGCCGTCGTTTCCCAGACCTCCTCATCGGCGATCTTTACATCCAGACGGGCATTTTTCATCTCGGTGTTGTGCTCCATGGCATAGCTTTGCGCTTTTTCAACGCTCAGGCGAAGGGTGTCGCCCGTTTCCTGCCCCCTCACCGGCGCCGCTAAAGCGGTCATCCCTGATAAAATGAACGCCACCGCCAATATCCTGAACAATCTTCTCATAGGTTGCTTATTTCTGGTTAGTAATGCATGTTAAGACCATCTTCGAGGCAGACCCCGATCCCAGACCCCGCTTAGCGGGGTGTTTATTCGAGGCAGACCCCGCTAAGCGGGGTATTCTTTCTCCGACCCCGCTAAGCGGGGTTGTTTTTTCTCCGACCCCGCTAAGCGGGGTCATATTCCTGCAGCAGGCGGTAAAAAAATTCAAGCCCCTTTTCGGTGGCAATGCCCCGCATGTGATAAACCATCATTTCCCGGATGAACTGCCAGGAAATCAATTCAGATATATCAAACATCTCATTGGCAAAGCTATTCTCTATCCGGCTGACATGCACCCGGGCAATGATGTCTTCATCCAAATCCTGCCGGTATAGCCCTTCCTCTTTCCCCTTCTGAATGTTCCGTTTAACGGCTGAAAACATGTTTTCCCGCCTCACCTGCCGCAAACGTTGATAATGCTGCGGGTAGTACTTCTTCAGATCATACTCAGTGGCCGGGTTATAATGCTTGAGCATGTCGATCACATGCTGGTTGACGGCAAAGAACTCCTCAATGGCATTATACCCCTTTTCACGGATCTCATCGACACTGCAGTTGCGCTGGGTGGTAATGTGGTCAATGTAATGGTTCACCAGGTCCTCCTTGTTGGAAACATAATTGTACAGGGTTTTTTTGGAGATTCCCAGTTCCCTGGCCACATCATCCATCGTTACGCTCTTAATGCCGTACTGCTCGTAGAGCTGGGTAACTTTATCAATCAATTGCTGATACTCGTTTTGCGCTTGCATGAGCCTGCTTTAAACTTCAATGAGGGTGCAAAAGTAACATTCTAAACTTTGGAAACAAATTAAAATTATATCGTTTCCATTGTGTTTTACAACAACCAAAATCAATTCCTGTTCAAACAAATGATCGGGTTTTATTAAATTTGCAGGTCTGTAACGTGAAAGGCCGACATGAAAAGACAAAGAATATTTCTCTCATTTTTGCTGCTGCCCCTAAGCATTCTTTACGGGATCATCATCTTCATCCGCAATAAATTTTTCGACTGGGGCATTCTCCCTTCGCGGTCCTTCCATATTCCGTTGATCTCGGTGGGCAACATCACAGTAGGGGGCACGGGCAAGACCCCGCATGTAGAGTACCTGGCCGAGCTACTGAGGAGTGAGTTCAACCTGGCCGTATTAAGTCGGGGTTACAAAAGGAAAAGCAGGGGCTTCCGGCTGGCCGGCAAAGAGACAACGGCCCGGGAGATAGGCGATGAGCCCCGCCAAATCAAGAAGAAACATCCGGATTTAACGGTGGCAGTCGACGGCAACCGGACCAGGGGCATCGAAAAACTGCGCCATCAAATCGAGGGGCTCGACCTGATCCTGATGGATGATGCCTTTCAGCACCGCAAAGTACAGGTCAACCTGGCCATCCTTTTGATCGATTACAACAAACCCATCTCCAAAGATTTCATGCTGCCCCTGGGCAACCTTCGCGAACAGGCCTTTGAGAAACGCCGGGCCAACATCATCATCATTACCAAGGCCCCGGCCGACCTGCAACCCATACAACGGCGAATTTTCCTCGACCGCCTTAAACCCTACCCTTACCAAAGCGTTTTCTTTACCACCCTCGAATATGACCAACCCCGGGCCGTCTTTCCGGAATGGACAGAAAACCCAACCGGCAACCCCATCAACACCAACACCCAGGTGTTGCTTACCTCAGCTATTGCCGATGCACGGCCGTTGCACAACTATATTAAAAATCACCTGTCCCAAAAAATAACGCCGCTTAAATTTACAGACCATCACAACTTCAAATCCTCCGACCTGAAAAAAATTAAACACCGGTTTCAACGCATGGAAAACCAAGAAAAAGTAATCCTTACCACCGAAAAAGACGCTGTGCGTTTTGCCGAAATGCAAGATATTCCGGAGGAAATCAAAAAAAACATGTACTACATTCCCATCCGGGTTAAATTTCTCAACGACCGCACCAGCGATTTTAATAAACAAATCATTGAATATGTTAGAAAAAATAAAAAACACAGCTTCCTTTATCCGGGATAAGACCGGATTCAATCCTGAAACCGGCATCATCCTGGGCACAGGCCTCGGTGGTATGGCCAAAGACATCAACGTACACAGCACCCTGGATTATGAGGAGATTCCCAATTTCCCGGTGTCGACCGTTGACGGGCATCACGGAAAGCTTATCTTCGGCACCCTGGGTCAAAAAAGCATCGTTGCCATGCAGGGCCGTTTTCATTACTATGAAGGCTACAGCATGGATGAAGTAATTTTTCCGGTACGGGTAATGAAGATGCTGGGCATCAAGTCACTTATTGTTTCCAATGCCAGTGGCGGGATGAACCCCGATTTTGAGATCGGCGACATCATGATCATGAACGACCACATCAACCTTTTGCCCAATCCATTGATCGGCAATAATATAGATGAGCTGGGAAATCGCATCGTCGATATGAGCGAACCCTATGATTATAAACTGATTGAACTGGCCGAGACCATTGCCCGGGAAAACAACATCAAAGTTCAAAAGGGCTGTTATGTGGCCACATCCGGTCCCACCCTGGAAACCCCCAAGGAATATCAATACTTCAGAATCATTGGAGGCGATGCCGTAGGCATGTCAACGGTACCCGAGGTGATTGCCGCCAGGCATATGGATATACCGTGTATGGCTTTTTCGGTGATTACTGATCTAGGGGTGCCGGGCAAAATAGAAAAGATCTCCCATGAAGACGTGCAGCGCGCTGCCGAACAGGTTGAACCTCAACTCACCCGGCTGGTGGAACAGGTCATTGCAGCCCTCTAACCTGCTATCACCATTATTAAGAAAAGAATGCATCTACACAGGGGCGCTCAGGTAAATGAGCTACTAAATTAACCAGGCCAGGTTAAACTCTATATATCGGATGATTTTGATGAAGCTGCTCTGTCAAACCAACGATGGTGAAGGGGGGCGTTATATAAATGGCAGTAGGTTGATTTTGATTGGTGAAAATGGATTGTCATATAAATAGCGGCCAATCATTGTTAGAATATCGTCACAGGCCATTATTGAAAAGCATGAAATGAAAAAATCGCGTACAGAAAAAAACGACGTCCAAAAACAGTCCAATGAAAAAGGACCCGAAAAATTTCACCTGAAGAACGTCCTTTCCATATCCTTTGCGCACTTCATACATGACGTCTACTCCTTTTTTCTGTCGCCCATACTTCCCCTTTTAATTGAAAAATTCAGCATCTCCTATTTTTCGGCGGGATTGCTGGATTTCACCCGCCGCTTCCCTTCCATTCTGAACCCCATCCTGGGGATGTACATCAGCCGCTACCGGATCAAGTACTTTGTGATCTTTACCCCGGCGGTGACCTGTACCACGATGAGCCTTTTGGGCATGGCCCCGCATTATACAGTGCTGATCGTTCTTTTACTGATCATGGGGCTAAGCAATGCGGTGTTCCACGTACCCGCCCCGGTGATGATCAAGACCTTTGCAGGCAACCGCGTAGGCAAAGGCATGAGTTTTTACATGGTAGGCGGGGAAATAGCCCGGACGCTGGGCCCTGTGATCATCGTGGGTGCGGTATCCCTGTGGGGCCTGGAAGGAACCTACCGGCTCATCCCCTTTGGCGTAGCCGCTTCCTTTTGGTTGTGGTACCGCTTCCGCAACATGGACATTGCCAGGAAAACGGGTGAACAGAAGGAAACCGGTTTCAAGGAAACATTCCGCAAGCACCTGTGGTTGTTTGTTTTGCTGGGGGGTATCATCTTTTTCAGGGCGATCATGAAGATGGCCCTGATCAACTTTTTGCCCACCTACCTCAAAGAAGCCGGCAAGAGCCTGTGGTTCGGCGGCATCTCCCTTTCGGTTTTCCAGATAGCAGGGGCTGTCGGCACCTACCTCTCAGGCAACATATCGGACAGGCTGGGCCGGCTGAACACCCTGCTGATCATCACCATCGTCACCCCGCTGATGGTCCTGCTTTTTGTCTACGTCCAGGGCTTCTGGGTGTTCCCCGTATTGATCATCATGGGCTTTTTCATGCTGGCCTCCGGCCCGGTGCTCCTGGCCCTGGTCATGGACAGTGCCACCCGGCATCAGTCGTTTGTCAACGGCATCTACATGACCATCACCTTTGTCTCGGCCTCGGTATCCACCTTGCTGGTCGGGATGATGGGCGACTGGGTCGGGCTGATCAACACCTATAAAATCGCCGCCTTCCTGGCCTTCCTGGCAATCCCCTTCGTTTTGGTATTGTTCCGCCGAGCCCGTACCAAAGCCCTGTAGGCGCAATCCCGTCCCACATGGGCCCCGGCTATCCCAATGTTCATAAAGCCCGGGCCAGGACACAGGCCAGCCGGTAATGCTGAAGGTGGCCGTTCACCCGAAGCACCTCCACATCAATCACGTAGATGCCCTGGGGAAGGGAAGCACGGTTTTTCCCCCTCCCGTCCCAGGTAATCATCCCGTTGGTTTCCAGGCTCCGGTTGTTGGCCAGGATCTGAACCAGCCGGCCCCGCGCGTCATAAACCCGTATGGAAACGACGTTGCCCGGCCGGTTGAACCGGTAATGGATATGAAGCCGGTCGTCCCGGCCGTCCTGGTCGGGAGAAAACACCTCGGGGCTTACCCGGATGGGCGGTTTGATCTGGGAAGAGGTTACAAACTGGGAGTTTTGGCAGGTTGGGGTGCCATAGCCGGCCGACTGGGCAGCGGAATGCCAGTTATCGGGGTCATCGGAACCCACGGTGGGATTGACCCGCTCGAGGGCCACCCCTTCATCAGAGGTCAAAAGGGGCAGGTGCATGTCTGCGTGGTAGTCCATGCGGTCGATCACCCGGTTTTCAGGTCCGGTCAGGATGACCCGTCCGGCCTCGTCGGGAAAGGCCGGGAGCTCCCGCTGAACCAACAGCCGCGAATGTTCCACATGATAATGGCGATGAACCAAGCCGGGCGATTCGGTAAAAACCACATGTTGCCCCGGAAAAAAGAGGTGGCTTGGCTTTTTCCTGAATTTTAATTTTGCCCCATCGCCACCTGTCAGGCCAATGTCGGCCAGGTCGAAGGTGGCGGCTGAAGCGTTGTAAACTTCCACATAGTCGGAGCCTCCGGGCCATGGGTCAAACAACACCTCATTGATCACCACATGGCCGGGCCGGGGTTGGGCCGGCCATTCAAAAGGATGTTTCCCCGGTGAAGACAGGCCGCGGCCCACACAGTCACAGAGGTTACCCTCCAAACTCAGCTGGTAGTGGGTTCCGGGCTGGAAGGGCGTTTCATAAGTGAGGATTGCGCTGCGGGCATCGGGCCAGGCCGCAACCACGGCATCGGGATGGCCCCGCCCGTCAACCCGGTAATATCGGGGGTTGATTATCCGCTTTTGGAGCATGGGTTCGCTGAAATGGAGGCACAAGCGGCATGAATCGGGCATCCCTACATAAAGCAGGCGGGGCGGGTGATGGTCGGGGTTGGGCCCGGCCACCGAGTTGGCCTGACCTGGTGTTCCGCCAGCCGCTGCTTCTGAGGCCCGCCAGTTGGAATGGCCGGCACAGGGATTGAAGGGGTCAACTTGTTCCAGCGACCACCCCCCTTCGCACTTCCAGTCCGGTTCATACCACGACCGGGTATAATCGACAAAGGCTACCACCTGCTGGTTACGGTTTTCGAGAACCACCCGGCTCCCGTCATTCAAAAGGGCGGGCATGGAAGGAATGGCACAAACAAAGGGAGTGGGCCCGGAAAGGTTTTGGAAAGCTTTTCGGTCGGAGGAATCACAAACAACCAGGTAGCCACCGCCCGGAATGCAGACATCACCGAGGTCAAAGGAATGCCGGCCGAAAATAAGGCGGCATCCCTGAAGCGAAAGGGGATAATGGCGGGTGTTGTAGAGTTCCACATACTCGGCCATAGGCAATCCCACCGGGGGATCGGGATCGGCCATCACTTCACTGATAACAACATCCCAGGGCACCGGCCGGTTGTAATGCAACATACCGCTGGCAGGCTCCATGGCCTCCCCATAACGATCTTCCACCCCCTCTATGGCAAAACGGTAAGCCCTGCCCGGTTCAAGGGGTGTACAAAGCTTCAATATTACCCGGTCGGCGCTTCCTCCCAAAATGACCTTAAACAAAGAAGTATCAGAAACCTTCCGGGTTTTGCCGGCAAGGGAAGAAATATCATAATGGGCCGGATCAAGGCCCGAGGCGCTGTCAATGGCGCGGCTATAGATAATCATCACACTGTCCCTTGAAAGGGTATAAACGCTATCCACCTGCATGCGGTTGTAGTTAAAAGACAGGACGGTATCTGCCAGGAGATTGCCGGGGCGGTCAGAAAGGCCGGAGAGGTGGAGCTGGCATGGGGCACCCGATACCAGGGGCTGACTGGGTTGAAGGTGAACCGTTTCAGGGGTGGCCGGGCCGGTTACGACACCACCGATGGATCGTTCCGAATCGAGGAAGGTATAATGGGCCGGGCGGGTTAGAGAAAGGCTGTCCATGGGTTCGGAAAAAGCCACCTCCAGGAGGGAAGGATGCAAAGCCTGGTGGTTTATCACACGGGGGGCCAGCGTATCCGCTACCGGTGGCCCCAGGTACACATCGTCCATCCGCAGACACCGTGCCCCGGTGGAAGTGTATTCATAGTACAGGCCAAAAAAGACCTGTTCCAGGCGGAATGTATCGTACACCGGCAGGGCATCACCGGCTGGCCTCAGATCGTCAAAGCTCCCGGTGGTATCTACCCGAACCCTCCAGCGGTGGAGGGTATCCACCGTCACCTCCACCCCTACCGGCTGTCCGGGCGCGATGCGCTCCTGCCAGTTGAATCCGGTATTCAACAGCTCATAACCCGAACCCGATATCACCTTCCACAGCTTAAGCACATCATCATGGCCGCTGTAATTGACCCCCACCACATACCCGTCAACCGCCCCCGAGGGATGCATCTCTTTTGCACTGTGGTCGGCCGCCAGGAAAAAACCCCAGTTGTTGCCCCCGGAAGGATCCCGCAGGTACTGGACCTGGAAACGCCAGCAGTAAGGCTGCCTGCTGAAATCAACCCCGTAACCATAGGCAATGCGGTCACGGCCTGGTTCACCCGGATCATAATCATGAACCAACCAACGGTCGGTTAACGGGACTGCCGCAGAGCCGGTCATAGGACCTGGCCCCATCCTGGTTAATGGCTCTAAGTTACAATTCCACATTGTCCCGGACCCCGGTTTTAACGAAGGTGCTGACAAAGAGAATGTCATCGAAGGGGTCATGGAACCAACCAAAGGTACAGAAACAGGAGCAGACAAAGGGTATCGCACCGAAGGGGTCATGGAACCAACCAAAGGTGCAGAAACAGGAGCAGACAAAGGGCATCGCACCGAAGGGGTCATGGAACTAAACAAAGGTGCAGAAACAGGAGTAGACAAAGGGTATCGCACCGAAGGGGTCATGGAACCAACCAAAGGTGCAGAAACAGGAGCAGACAAAGGGTATCGCACCGAAGGGGTCATGGAACCAACCAAAGGTGCAAACACAGGAGCAGACAAAGGGTATCGCGCCGAAGGGGTCATGGAACTAAACAAAGGTACAGAAACAGGAGCAGACCGCAGGCCAAACTCCAAACCGGCCCTCTGCCCCGTCACCATCCCGGCTATGGGGCCCATCATGGACCTCGTAATCGGGATGACCCCCGGGTCACCCTGCCTGACAGTCCAACGCCCCTTAGGATGTTGTTCCCACCCGGCCAAACCTTCCCCGTCAAAATCCAAAACCAACTGTGCTTGCAGGATGATGGGAATCAGCAAACAAAAAAGGAAGATGATTTTTTTCATCAAGAAAAAATTAATGGTTACCTTTGGATTCTTGATATAAGTTACGAACAATATTCCTTCCGGGAAAGCAAAAGTCAAAAAATATGAAAACAGCCATCGTAGGTGCCACCGGCATTGTCGGACAAGAAATGCTGACCGTACTGGATGAGCGAAATTTTCCTTATGGTGAAATCCTGGCCGCCGGTTCCGGCAGGTCGAAAGGGGATGAACTTGAGGTCAATGGCAAAAAAATCGAGGTACAGGGCGTAGAAGAAGTACTGGAGCAAAAACCTGATCTGGCGTTATTTTCCGCCGGAAAGGACGTGGCCCTTGAGTGGGCTCCGGAATTTGCCAAAAACGGAACCACGGTGATCGATAACTCATCGGCTTTCCGGATGGAACCGGAATACAAGCTGATCATCCCTGAAATCAACGGCGACATTCTGACCGGAGAAGAAGGGATCATCGCCAATCCCAACTGCTCGACCATTCAGATGTTAATGGCGGTATACCCGTTGCATCAGAAGTTTCAGGCCAGCCGCATCGTGGTATCGACTTACCAGGCTGTATCGGGCTCAGGCAAGGGGGCCGTCGACCAACTGAAGGATGAGCTGAGTGGACAGCCGGGCAAAAAGGCCTATCCCTACCAGATTGCCAACAACTGCATACCCCAGTGCGGTGATTTCCTGTTCAACCGATACACCACCGAAGAGACCAAGCTGATTTATGAAACCCAAAAGATCATTGACCGCAACCTTTGGGTAACGGCAACGGCGGTAAGGATACCGGTATTCCGCGGGCACTCGGAGGCGATCAACATCACCTTCAAAAATGAATTCGATTTGCTGGATGTCAAAAACATCCTCAAGCATACCCCGGGCATCATGATTTATGACAATGTAGAAGAGAACCTTTACCCGATGCCCCAGAGCTGTCAAAACAAGGATGAAGTGTATATCGGACGGCTGAGGCGGGATTTCTCGCACGGCAAAAGCCTGAACATGTGGGTAGTATCCGACAACCTGCGCAAAGGAGCGGCCACCAATGCCATTCAAATTGCCGAACACCTGTTGAACAAGGAGTTACTGGGGAAAAACCCTTCATGAACCAACGGCCATCAAATAAAGACGACGAACAGCTGGAAGACAGGACCTCCTCCCAAGAAAAGCATCAACTGGCGTTTTTGGCCAAAAACGCCACCGATATGATCTACACCATGGACATGGACCAAAACATCACCTACATGTCGCCATCGGTCGAGACCATACTGGGTTATACCGTGGAAGAAACCCTCCAATTGCACGGGAAAGATTTGCTGACCGAAGCCTCCTACCAGCATCAGTTAAAGGCTTTTAAAAAATTCCTGGAAACGACTGAGGATTATGCGGGGCCCACCGAAACGGATGAGCTCCGGCTGGTACGCAAGGACGGTTCGTTGATTTGGGGTGAGGTACATGCCCGGGTCATGGTGGACGAAAACAACCAGCCTTCAGGAATTTTTGGCATATGCCGGGACATCACCAAAAGGAAGGAAGCCGAAAAGGCCCTGCAGGAAAATGAACAAAAGTTCCGGCTGTTGGCCGAATACTCCACCGACATTCTCTACACCCAGGATCTGAGCGACAAGCAGCTAATAACCTACGTTTCGCCTGCCATATATGATGTTCTGGGTTATACCGTCCGGGAAGTCACGGGCATGCCCCTGAAAACGATCCTCACTGAAGCTTCTTACCAGCAGCAGGTCGAACTGTTGCGCAAAAACATGGAACAGGCCGAGGATTTGAGCCAGGTCTCGGAGATCCTTCAGGTTCAGCTGGTCAGAAAAGACGGGAAGGTGATCTGGGGGGAAGCCCATGCCCGTTTCACCCTTGATGATGAGGGCAATGTCACCGGCATTCAGGGCGTGATGCGCGACATCACCGAGCGGAAGGAGGCCGAGGAGCGGGAAAGGCACTACCGGGAAAATGCCGAATGGCTGCGCAACAGTGCCATAGAATTGATGGAGCTTCCGGCTGAAAAAGACATCTACCGGTACATCGGGGAAAACCTGGACCGGATGATCGGCAATGCCCTGATCATCATCAGTGAAATCCAGGAAGACCAGAGCCTGGTTATTCCCAGGCACTTATATGGGCTGTCCCAACCCTTCCTGGAGCAACTCATAAGCATCCTGGGGCTGAACCCCATTGGCAAAAAATATGAGCTGGGCCCCTCCCTTGCCCAAATGTACGAGGAACAAAAGATCAAACCTTTTGACGGCAGTCTGGCTGAATTTGCCCGGGGAAGCCATTCGGAGAGGCTGATCAAAAAGATCGAACAGCAACTGAACCTTAAAAAAATCTACACCGTTGGTCTCAAGCGGGAATCACGGCTTCTATCGGCCATACACATTTTAAAATTCCGGGAACCGGAAATCAAAAACATCCGGTTTGTGGAGACTTTTTTAAACCAGGCTTCCATTGCTCTTCAACGGCGAATTTTAGAGAACGAATTGCGGGCAGCCAAAGAAAAAGCCGAGGAGAGTGAGCGGCTGAAGACGGCTTTCCTCGGAAACATGTCGCACGAAATTCGCACACCGCTAAACATCATGCTGGGATACATCCAGATGTTCGACACCCCCAACATCAGCTATGAAGAGCGAAAAAACTACATCGATCTGATTCAGCACTCTTCGGAACAGTTGCTTGATATCATCAACGACATCCTGAGCATGGCCAAACTGGAGACCGGCCAGCAACAAGTGCAGAAGCAACCTTTCAACATCAACAGCCTGATGTCTGAGGTTTACATCGCCTTTGAGCAGCGGGCCCGGCGAAAAAACCTGGAATTCCACTGCCATCAGCCCCTGCCTCAGGAACAGGCGTGGATCACCTCGGACGAGACCAAGGTTCGGCAAATCCTGCACAATTTGCTGAACAACGCCTTTAAGTTCACCGAAAAAGGCTCGGTGGAGATGGGCTACCGCCTGTCAGAGGGCCATATGATACTCTACATAAGCGACACCGGGATTGGCATCCCGAAAGATCAACAGGACCGGATCTTTGAGCGCTTCACCCAGGTGGAGCAAACCAACCAGCGCAAATACGAGGGCACCGGCCTGGGCCTTTCCATCTCGCGCGGACTGGCACAACTCCTCGAGGGCGAAATGTCGGTCAACTCCAGGGTGAACAAGGGCACCACCTTTTACCTTAAAATCCCCGATCAGTCGTAACCTCTGCGGTCAGGGACCAAACCTCTCCGGGCCGGGATCAAAATTTTCCGGGCAGAGATAAAATCTCCGTGTATAAGGTATTGCACCTTTTCGGGCAAAGATGAAACCGCTCCAGGCAGATAGTGAACCGTTTTGGGGCAGATAGCGAACCGTTTCGGGGCAGATAGCGAACCATTGCGGGGCAATCGCGGAAGGTTCAGCCTTCCTACAGGAAGCCTCAATACAGGAAATCATCATAGGGATAGCGCTGCACATGGATTTTCTTCACCGCATGATAGAGATCCTCCCGCAGCTGCTGAATGTTGGTCTTGCTTTTGGCCGATATAAAAAGGCTGGTCTGGTTGGATTTGGCCATCCAGCTCTCCTTCAGCTCCTGGTAATGGCGGATCTGTTCATCGGGATCCTGGTAATCTTCTTGTTCATCACCGATTTGGGGACCGCCGTTTTCATAGAGGTCAATTTTGTTGAACACCATATAGGCGGGGGTATCGCCGGCGCCAATGTCGTGGAGGGTTTGGTTGACGATGCGAATTTGCTCCTCGAACCCGGGGTGACTGATATCCACCACGTGCAGCAGCAGGTCAGCCTCGCGCACCTCATCGAGGGTCGACTTAAAGGATTCAACCAGGCTGTGGGGCAGCTTGCGGATAAATCCTACGGTATCGGTCAGCAAAAAAGGAAGGTTGCCAATGGCCACCTTGCGCACGGTGGTATCGAGGGTGGCAAAAAGCTTGTTCTCCTCAAACACGTCCGATTTGCTTAGCACATTCATCAGGGTGGATTTGCCCACGTTGGTATAACCCACCAGGGCCACGCGCACCAGCTTGCCGCGGTTCTTTCGCTGGGTGGCTTTCTGTTTGTCAATCTTGGCCAGCTGGTTCTTCAACCGGGTGATCTTGTCGCGGACAATCCGCCGGTCGGTCTCAATCTCCCGCTCACCGGGCCCGCGCGTGCCAATGCCGCCCCGCTGCCGCTCCAGGTGCGTCCACATGCCCGTCAGCCTGGGCAGCAAATACTGGTACTGGGCCAGTTCTACCTGCGTCTTGGCATGGGCCGTCTTGGCCCGCCGGGCAAAAATATCGAGAATCAGGTTGGTCCGGTCCATCACCTTCGACTTCATCAACTTCTCTACGTTTCGAAGCTGCGAAGGAGTCAGCTCCTCATCAAAGATGACCGTATCTACCTTATGTTCTTTATTAAAAGCCTTGATCTCATTGATCTTGCCGGTGCCGATGAAAGTCTTGGGATTGGGCTTGTTGAGCTGCTGCCTGAACTTCTCCACCGGCGTGGCACCAGCTGTCTTGGCCAGAAAAGCCAACTCGTCGAGATACTCCTCTACCTTCCGCTCGTCCTGCTCCTGGGTGATTACTCCGATCAAAACCACCCGCTCGGCATCAAACGTCTTCTTTTCAAGCATGTATTGTTACCTCCTTGAATTTGCTGCAAAAATAAGGATTTTTAATCATCTGCCTTATTCTTGAAGCTTTATCCTTAAATCTAACGTGCAAAGGTAAGGGTATTGTATCGCAACAAACCACGAAGCAAAATTTCTCCCGGGGAAGAAAACCCCGCTTAGCGGGGTGGATTTATCAGACCCCGCTTAGCGGGGTAAGATCACGGTATAACCCCCGCTTAGCGGGGTGGATTTAAGACCCCGCTTAGCGGGGTGGTCTCCGGTCAAGACCCCGCTAAGCGGGGTGGGTTTTGGCGATATGACCCCGCTAAGCGGGGGTAGATAAGCGGGGGTAGATAAGCGGGGGTAGATAAGCGGGGGTAGATTCCCCTCCCCCACAATGATATTTTATTTTTGTTATTTTTGGTATTAAACTCCATCAACAAAAAGTGATTCCATTTAATAAGATCAAACCTAAAAAACCCAACCACCTATGAGACGATTCAAACACCTAACCCTCTTGATTTTTGTTGCATGCATGTTTTTCCCCCTACAGGGGTTCACTTATCCGGGTGAAGTAACCCAATCGGTTGCCACCCCGGGCCATATACCGACGGGCCTGACCAATGACGGGGAACATTTATGGATAGCGGATCGCGAAGCCAAGCAACTGTTTGCCGTCAATCCGGAAAACGGAAAGGTTGTCAGGAAAATCAGTTCTCCGGCCTACTGGCCGATGGGTCTGACCTGGGACGGGGAAGCCCTGTGGAGTGTTGATGTAAAGGGCGGCATTCCGCTAAGTGAAAACTATGATGGCAAGGTTTACCGGGTGGATCCCGACGACGGGACCATTCTGCATACGGTCAGCGCTCCGGGTGTCACCCCGAGGGGTTTGGCCTGGGATGGCAAATACCTTTGGTGCGTTGACAACGAAGGCAACCAGGTAATCCAGTTCAACCCCAACGACGGGACCACCATCAAGTCGTTCAAGGCTCCGGCCACGGATCCGCGGGGGATCACCTACGACGGCGAGTACCTGTGGATCACCGACCGCACCGAAGATGAGATTTACATGGTATCGCCCCGCGATGGTTCGGTGATCATCACCACCGACGCCCCCGGCAAATTCACCCGGGGCATCACCTACATGAGCAACCACCTGTGGAACGTCGACAGCCAGAGCGACGAGCTTTACCAGCTCAAGGCCAAGGACGATACCCCTTACCGGAGGTCGAACCCGACCAGTGCCCGGGTTACCTATACCCACCAGATCACCAATTTTGGTCCCGGCGACGTCAAAACCGCCGACATCCACCTGGCCATTCCCAATGACCGGCCCAACCAGGAAATTAAGGGTGACATCACCTATACCCCCGACTACACAGATGTGGTAACCGACCAGTGGGACCAAAAAACGGCCCATCTGCACCGCGAAGATATCAAGCCCAATGAGACGGTCAAGATCGAGATGCAAGTGGATGCCACCCTCTACGATGTGCAATACTACATCTACCCCGACCAGGTTGGCGATCTGGAAGACATCCCCAAGGACATCCGCGACACTTACCTGGTGAACAACGAGAAGTATCAGTACAACCACCCCCAGATCAAGAAGGCCGTAGATAAGGCAATGTCAGACAATCAGACGGACAATCCTTACTGGATGGCACGTGAATTGTTCAACTATCTGATCGACAACATGTACTACAAGATGGAAGGTGGCTGGAACACGGCACCGGCTGTCCTGGAAAGGGGCAACGGTTCCTGCTCCGAATACAGCTTCACCTATATTGCCATGTGCCGCTCGGTAGGCATACCTGCCCGTTACGTAGGGGCTGTGGTCATGCGCGGCGACCGCGCAAGCCTCGACGATGTTTTCCACCGCTGGGTGGAGCTCTACCTGCCCAACTTCGGCTGGGTACCGGTTGATCCGAGTGGCGGCGACCGGAAGCTCCCCAGCGACCAGGCCAGCGCCATCGGCCATCTGCCAGCCCGATACCTGATTACCACCCAAAGCGGCGGCGGTTCGCAAACCATGGAATGGACCTACAACAGCAACGAATCATGGACCACTGAACCCAAAACCCATGTTGTGGCCGATAATTATGCCGACTGGGCACCGGGAGAAGAAAAGAAATGAATGAATGCCTGCCCCGACGCAGCGAAGCGAAAGCGGGGATTAAATGATTGAATGAGAGGATAAACCCTGATGGAAGAAGGTAAACTGGAAAAGAAGAAGCTTTTGCGCAGCCTGAGATTTCCGGGGGCGTTTGTTGCCCTGCTGTGGCTCATCAAGCTGGCGGAGCTGGCTTTGAACCAGGATTTCTCTTCCATGGGGGTTTTTCCCCTTGAAAGCAAAGGATTGCCCGGCATATTGCTTGGGCCGCTGATCCACGGCGACCTTCAGCATCTGGCCGCCAACTCGGTGCCCCTGCTGATACTGGGGCTAGGCATCTTCTACTTTTACCGCCCCATTGCTTTCCGGGTCTTTTTCTTCATCTATTTCACCTCCGGCATGATGCTGTGGTTTGGAGGCCGGCCCGGATTCCACATTGGTGCATCCGGCCTGGTATATGGATTTGCAGCCTTCCTTTTTGTCAGTGGCATCATCCGCAAACACGTCAGGTTGATGGCCATTTCCCTGCTGGTTGCATTCCTCTACGGCGGAATGATATGGGGCGTACTGCCCATCGATCCCAAAGTGTCGTTTGAAGGCCACCTCTTCGGCGGAATAGCCGGAGTGGCAGTGTCATTCCTCTACAAGGACACCGGCCCCCAAAGAAAAAAATACGAATGGGAAATCGAGGAGGAAATGGAGGATATGGACATGGATTACTACGACTGGCTGATATATGACCATTTCCGGGATAAAAAACGCAAAGGCGACGGCGAACAGGACGATAAAAACGGAAAGGACGAATGAGAATGACCATGAAACTGGCCGGGCAGATAAACGGACAAATGACCAATAAGGTGACCAGGCATACGACTGGGAAAATGGCCGGGAAGAGGGCCGCTAAGATGACCAGGAATATGGAGGGAAAGAAAGTTGCTAGGATGAATAGAAACTGGGGTGGAAAGAGGGCTGCGAATAGGGCCCTGAAACCGGCAGTTGTATTCCTGGTGACTGTTGCTGCGCTTATTTCATCGGGCGTTCAAGCCCAGGAGGAGGGGTTCACCCAGACGGGCCAGGCCAGCATCTACAGCGATGCTTTTGAGGGCCAGGCAACTGCCAGCGGAGAAAAATACTACCACGAAAAATCCACTGCTGCTCACCCTACCCTGCCATTCGGAACGGTGGTGAAGATAACCAACCTGGAGAACAACCGAACCACCGCAGTGCGCATCAACGACCGTGGGCCGCAAAAAGAAAGCCGCATCATCAAACTTCCCCGCTCATCCGCGCGCAAACTTGGCCTTTTGAGCCAAACCGAATCCAGGGTGCAAATTTCCGTGATTAAAAAAGCCGGAGAACCCTATTTTGGAGACAGGCAATCGGCTTCCAAAGGTGATTTTGAAAGGAAAGCCAACGGCATTCAAAAGGAAGCTGATTCTAAAAGAAACGCTGATTCCCAAAAGACAGCGAAAGGCTTCGAAAAGAAAGCCATCGACCACGAAAAAAGCACTGATTCTGAAAAGACAGCTAAAGAACTCGAAAAGAGCGTTGATCACGAAAAAAAAGGCGGCGACCCCGAAAAGAAAGCCCGTTCCGAAAAGAAGGGCGATTCCGGAAATAAGACCGATTCCGGGAATAAAATTGATTCCGAAAATAAGACCGATTCCGGGAATAAGGCCAATAATCGATACAAAATTGGTACCGGCAATAAGGTCAATAACCGATACAAGGCCGGTTCGGGGAATAAAGCCAGGTTAGGGTCAAAGGCTGATTCCGTAAGGGGATCGGGTAGCTCTGGAAAAGTTTCCCCGAAATCGGATCATACATGGCAAAACAAACGAAAAGAAGCCCCGGGGTTTGAAAAAACGCGCAAACCGGCCCAATCTAAATTCCAGGCGGGCAGAAGGGCTGGCAGCAAAGCCCCGGCAGGCCAGGCTGAGCCGGCCAACCCAATTATCCGGATCAATGCAGGGGCCGGCAAACCCTCGGGCAGCGGCCTCCAGCTGGCCAGTTTCACCAGCCTGGCCAACCTCAATGTAGCGGCACAGCGCGTACCGGGACCCCGGCAAAAACACCTCTACGTGGAAGTCGCCCGCCGCAAAAACCACGAAATCTACCGGCTCATCTACGGCTTCTTTCAAAGCAAGCAGGCCCTTGAAAAAGCCAAAGAAAAAATGCAAAGGGTATTCCCCCAGTGCTTTACTGTGACCCGCTAGCATCGCCCTTCCGGCCAGTTACCGCCAGCCGGTTTAAATGACAGCCTTCATCCTTCATGTCCCCATAAAGAACCAGGCAAGGTTGGGATCCCGGAAGGTCAGGGTCGCTATGCAACGATTATGCCTCCGGTTCAAGGAGAGGGTATGTCTCTTGTTCAATATCATGGTATGTCTACGGTAAAATTAGCATTGTATACCAGCGGTTCGATGAAAAGGCATGTCTGGATTAATAGGACCGTATAGCTGCAGCTCAATATAATGGCACATCTCCAGTTCAATGAAATGGTATGGCTCGGGCTCAATATAATGGCACATCTATGGCTCAATGAAATGGTATGGCTCGGGCTCAATATAATGGCACATCTATGGCTTAATGAAATGGTATGGCTCGGGCTCAATATAATGGCACATCTATGGCTTAATGAAATGGTATGGCTTGGGCTCAATATAATGGCACATCTATGGCTTAATGAGGGGGAATGTCCGGAGCTGAATAAAAATTGTGAAACCCTCTGGCATTGTTCCCACAAAATTCATACATTTAAAGGGGATATTGCGGTGCATAATACCGGTGGGTAAGCAACCGGGACCGGCCGTGGGCATTGTCAAGATTGAGGTATGGCGTATCATCAGAATTTACCCATCACGGAATGGGCGGTAGAAGATCGGCCGCGGGAGAAGCTGCTCAAAAAGGGCATGCCTTCGTTGTCGGAGGCAGAATTGCTGGCCCTGTTGATCCGCACCGGCTCGCCCCGGGAGTCGGCGGTAGAGCTGGCCCGGCGCATCCTGAAGGATGTAGGCCACAACCTCAATGAGATGGGCAAACTGACCCTGCACGACCTCCAGCAATACAAAGGCATTGGCGAGGCCAAGGCCATTGCCATTGCCGCGGCCCTGGAACTGGGCAAAAGACGCAAACTAGCGGCCATACGCGATCGGCGACAAATCCGCTCCAGCAATGACGTCTTCGAGTTGTTCCATCCTACCATGGAGGATCTTCCGCATGAAGAATTCTGGATCCTTTGCCTGAACCGGGCCAACAAAATCATCGAAAAGGTGAAGATCAGCCAGGGGGGCACCTCGGGGACGGTCACCGACGTGAAGATCATCCTCAAACACGCCATCGACCGGCGGGCATCCGGGCTGATCATGTGCCACAACCATCCCTCGGGCAACATCAAACCAAGCAAAGCCGACATCAGCATCACCGGCAAACTCAAGAATGCAGCCGGATACTTCGATATCCAGCTGCTGGACCACCTGATCATCGGTGAACAAAAGTATTACAGTTTCGCAGACGAAGGCACACTATGAAAACAAACCAAACATCCACCCGCGAACTTCAACTCGTTGAAAACCATCAAATCAACCTGATCAAATGGGACAACTGCATCAACAATGCCCACAACGGCAGCATCTACGGGTTCTCATGGTACCTGGACATTGTATGTGAGAACTGGCAGGCCATGATCCAAAACGACTATGAAGCGGTGATGCCGGTGCTGACCAAAAAAAAGGCCGGCATTTCCTATGCCCTGCCTTCGCCTTTCGCCAGCCAGCTCGGGGTCTTTTCCACCGAGATCATCGACCAGGAGATGGTCAACACCTTCATCCGCAAGGTGGACGATAATTACCCCCTTTTCACGGTGAACCTAAACAAATTCAACCGGGTGGCCCCCCATCTTTTCCGCCAGCATCACCAGCTGACCTATGAATTCGATGTAATCCGCGATTATGACCTGATCCGCGAAAACTACAGCACCCGGGTTCAGGCGGACCTGGACAAGGCAGCGGGCGAAAAAATCACCACCGTACCCGGGCTGACCCCCAAAGAATTCATCCGGTTCATCACCGATAAGGGGGTTTTCACCTCCCGCCAGCTAAGCAAAGCCCGGCTGAACAAGCTTCGCATGATCATTGCCTTCGTCATCAAGCACGGGCTGGGAGAGATCCTTTCGGCCTACACCCGCGAAAACAACCTCTGCGCCAGCATCCTTTTCCTCAAATCCAACCGCAAAATCAACCTGCTCTTTTCCGCGGCCACCCGGGAAGGATATGACAAAAAGGCCCTCGAACTGATCATCGATCATTACTTACAGAAGTACGCCGGCAAAAATCTGACGATCAGCTTTGAGCACCTGGCCGTTCCGGATAAGGTGAATGTGTGCAAAGGGTTCGGGGCCACCGAATACCACTACACCACCGTCAGCAACTTAAAAAATCCCCTGTTCCGGCGGATATTTTCCTAATCCAGTAAACAGAAAGAAGGATTCCCATAAAAAATCAAACCGGCCGCGATTCAGGCGAAGCTTTTCCTGCAATAAAAACCCCAAAAGGGTCTGATGTAGATAATTAAACCGGGCAGAGGGTTTGCGCAGGAAATCCTTCCAGCTTATATACGGGTCGTTTTACTGGGGGCCTCATCTGTTGATCGGGAGGGTTGCAGGTTGACGTGTGTCAGCTCTTAAGCCGGCCGGGGTTTTTGCGCAGGAAATCCTTCCAGCTTTTGTAGCCGTTGCCGGCGATGGATGTGTGGCAGTTATAGAAATGGCAGACGGCGGCAGCCAGTCCGTCAGTGGCATCGAGGTTTTTGGGCAGCTCGTCGATTGTAAACATATCCTTTAACATGCGGGCCACCTGCTCTTTGGAAGCATTGCCATTGCCGGTGATGCTTTGTTTGATTTTGCGGGGGGCATATTCATAGATGGGCAGCGAGCGGCTCAGGGCGGCCGACATGGCTACCCCCTGGGCCCGACCCAGCTTGAGCATAGACTGCACATTCTTCCCGTAGAAAGGCGCCTCCAGGGCCACCTCGTGCGGGGTGTACTGCCCGATGATCTGATCCACCCGGTGGAAAATCCGGTTCAGCCGGTCATAATGGTCTTCCACCTTATCCAGATGGATCACCCCCATGGTGATCAGCTGCGGGGTTTTGCCGGATTGACCGATCAACCCGTACCCCATAATGGTGGTGCCCGGATCTATACCCAGAATGACCATGGTGAAGCATTTGATTAGTGGGCGCCGATCTCATCCTGCAGGCTGTTGTAATCCACCCGGTTGGCGGGAAGAGAACGAACGCCGGCTTTGGTCTGATCGAACGCACCGTTTTCTATATGATAAAGGGCCTGATGCAGCGATGCTTCCTGCGGGTTGCCAAAAACATGGCGCA
This sequence comes from uncultured Bacteroidota bacterium, assembly GCA_913055635.1. Taxonomy (GTDB): domain Bacteria; phylum Bacteroidota; class Bacteroidia; order Bacteroidales; family UBA12077; genus JAGXLC01. The sequence continues at coordinate 33,042 of CAJXLK010000006.1, read as the reverse complement.
GGTCGTCGGGGGCATCCACATCGGCCGGCAATCCCTGGAAATAGTCGCCATTGCCCTCGGCATTCTGGAGCCTGAAGCATACCGGCACAAAAGCATAGCGGTAACTGTTATCCGAGTAAGCATACATCCCCACCGGCTTGCCATAGGTATCCTGACCGATGATATAGACATCCATATAAGGCTCCAGGCCGTTGATCAGGGCTTCACTCGAGGAAGCTGTTGCCTGGGTGGCGATGAAATAGACCCGTTCAAGCCCCAGGGATAGGTCCAGCGAATCCTTGCCAAAAACATGGGTGGTGTCCATCCCGCTCTTCTTGTCGTTGTGGGTAACCTTAACAAAGGGTTCCCCCTCGCGGGAATCATTCACGATGAACTCAGCCATGAAACGGGAACCCTCCATGGTACCCCCGCCGTTGTAGCGCAGATCAACCACCAGCTCGTCAATGTTTTCACCCGCAAAACGGTCAAAAACGCGGGTCAGCTCATCGGGGGTCTTATCAATGAAGCTCTTCAATGCAAAATACCCGACATGGCTCCCGGCATGCTGGATGACCGTATCCGTGAGCACCGTATTCATGGTCAGCTCCTCCTTGGCCATGGTGGTATCGACAAGACGGCCCCCGGGCGACTCAAAGACGATCTGATTTTCCACACCGACCTGGCTCTGACCCAGGAGCTCGTTGATGTTGTCACCGGGCTCCGGAGCCTGGCCGTTCACCTCGGTAATCGCCCATCCGCGGGTGATCTGCTTTTCATTTAAAGGCGAAGCATCAAAGACAAAGGAAACGCGCAGGGTGTCGGTGGCATCCCATTTGGTGCCAAAGCCGTAACCGACATAGGCGCCTTCCTGGTAATACTGAACAAAACTGCTGTAGGAGGTAATATAGCTCCAGCGGTCCTTTTCATATCGGATCTCTTCGAGAACCTCCCGGGGATTCTCATAATCCGAAGGGGTAATCTCGGGGATCTCCTGGTACCACAGGTACATCTCATTCATCAGTTCGTAGAAGGACTCATTCAGGTTGGCGTTGTTGTTCTCCACCTGTTCCTCTTCACACGAAAACAAAAAAGCCAGGCCCGCCAGAAAAACAATATATAGAAAAGATTTACGTCGCATATTTACGGTATTTGTGAATTTCCTGATAAGCAATGCCGGCAACGATAAAGATCAGCCCGACAATCGTGGTGTAATAGATCGGTTCGTCGAGTATGGTTTGAATGAATATCAAAGAAAAGAACGGTGCCAGATAAATTAAATTGCTGACGATGGCGGTTGTTTTTGCCAGGCGCAGTGCTTTGAGCCAGAGCACGAAGGTAATGCCCATTTCGAAGGCACCGGAGTAGGCTGAAGCCAGCAGGCCGCTAACGGTGGGCACGGAGGGCTCGGTAAAGATCAGCCAGTAAGGGATGATGAAGATCAGGGAAAACAAAAAGTTCAGGAAAATCTTGGAGACGTCGTCGCGTTGGTCCTTGACGTTGAGCAGCCAGTAGAACGACCAGATCAGGGAGCTGCCCAGGGCCAGGAAGACGCCCAGTGGCTCGGCAAATTCGAGGTTGAAGGGGGTTCCTTCGGAAGAAATCAGGTATACACCGATAAAGCTCAGGAAAAGGGCCACAAAATTGCCTGCGGTAACCGGTTGTTTGAGGATGGGCAGGGAAAGGAAAGTCAGCACGATGGGCCAGGTAAAGTTCAATGGCTGGGCGACCTGTGCAGGCAGCAGCGAATAGGCTTTAAAAAGGATCAGGTAATAGGCAAAGGGATTGAGGAAACCCAGTATCAAAGAATTGCGGAACTGCCGGGGGGTAATGCGGAAAGTCTCCCGCAGCCTCCCCTGGGCAAGGAGGATCACCAGCAGAATGATGATGGTGGTCAGGGCGGCATAGAGCAGCAGCTCTACATAATTGACATGACGAAGGGCAATTTTAAAGGCAGTGGCAATGGTTGCCCAGAAGAAAATGGTAAAACCCGCATAGAGATAGGATTTATTCATACAAGACTATTTATTCAGCAATTCCTTCATGGCCTTTTGCAGTTCGCGGTATTCTTCGCCAAAGCGTTCTTCAAGGTTTCCCACAATCTGTTTTTCCTTGGTGATCTGTTTGATAACGGACGAATCCGGCGGCTGGCCGTCCATCTGACGTTCCAGTGACCGGAGATGGCTGCGGGAAAAGGTGATTTCCCGGGTAATGTTGTCATACCAGTTCAGCAGGTTGGTGGATCGCTGCATGTGCTTAAACGACCGGGCAGAGGAATCCACCGGCTGAATGGTATCATAGTGCCTTTTCAAAGAATCATGAAACTGCTGAACCTCTCTTATTCTAAGGCTGTTCAACTGTTCATTCATTTGCCCGAGCCGGGTCAGCAGGCTGTCGATTTGTTGCTGGTGCTGCTGAGCCGGCTGATCCGGCTTACAGGAATACAGTCCAAATATAATCAAAATCAAAGCCAACAGCTTTTTCATAGCCCTCATTTTATTTTCACAGCAAAGCCATACAAAGGCCGTGCCAACCAGAGGCCAACCGATGTGTGCAATAAGATAACAACGGTCATGCTACCGATAATTTCTAATCAGCACATGAAGCATACCGTTGTGTACAATAAGGTGACAACCCGGCGGGGGTAAAAAAAGGGAGCCGGACGTATCGAGCGCCCGGCTTCCGGTATCATACCGGAGCCTCTTGGGCCCCGGTTCAGGGTACAAACCATGAATCAATAGACTTCTATCTTGTAGGGCATGCGGGCCTGTATGCCTTCCATGCTCATGGCATCCTTAAAGTTGCGGTAATAGCGTGCATCGCGGCCCAGGGTACTTTCGATGACCTTGGTTTTGACGTTACCGGTGAACTCCTTGATGAATTCCTGGAAGGGATCTTTGAGCTCGGGATACCCGACGGTTCGGTACTTTTCCAGTCCGGCGGCATTGGCTGCCATTTTCACAGCGTCCTGTAATCCGCCGTATCCGTCGATCAGGCCAATACGCCGGGCGTCAGCACCGGCCCAGACGCGGCCCTGGCCCACTTCGTCGACCTTTTCCTTTGTCATATCACGGCCTTCGGCAACATGGGTGATGAAGGTATTGTAGGTCTCCTTGATGCCGGAGCGGATCACTTCCCGCTCGCGGGCGGTCATTTGCCGGAAGGGACTGCCCAGGTCGGCGTATTGGTGGGTTTTGGCCACATCCACATGGATGCCCAGCTTATCGTTGAGCATCTCCTTGCCGTTGAAGAAAAGGCCAAACACCCCGATCGAACCGGTGATGGTATTGGGGCTGGCCAGGATGCTGTCGGCCGGGGCAGCAATATAATACCCGCCGGAAGCGGCCACATCACCCAGGGAAGCGATTACCGGCTTTTCCTGCTGGGCCAGCTTCAGCTCCCGCCATATGATCTCTGAAGCCAGGGCACTGCCTCCACCCGAATTGATGCGGAAAACAATGGCCTCGATGGTGCTATCCTTACGGGCTTTGCGAATGGCACGGGAGATGCGCTCCGAACCAATGGTCCCTTCTTCACCTTCCCCCATGATCACATTGCCCATGGCATAGACCACAGCCACCTTCTCATCGGCCAGGCCTTCATAATCCTTGATTTTGGGAACACGGTCGTACTTGCCCATGCCCACAAACCGTACATCATCCTCTACATCTGTGCTGTCGCGCAACTCAGACAAAACTTCATCCTTATATTTGAGGGCATCCACAAAACCATGCTCTACAGCAGCTTCAGGACTATGCAGGGAGAGCTTTTCGGTAACCCGGTTGACCTCTTCCACCGGCATGCCCCGCTGCTGTGATATGCCCCGGGCCATATGACTCCACAACTCCCCAATGTAGGCTTCTATCTGCTCGCGGTTCTCCTCGCTCATGCTGTTGCGCGTGAATGGCTCTATGGCACTCTTAAACTTACCATGACGGATGATCTGGGGCTCTACCCCAAGCTTGTCAAGGCCTTCCTTGAAAAACATCAGCTGACTGCTTAAACCGGCCATGTTCACCCGGCCCTCGGGATTCATATAAACACGGTCGGCTGCCGAAGCCAGGTAATAAGAGGTCTGCAGGAAATTGTCGCTGTAGCCGATGATGAATTTGCCGCTCTTCTTGAAATCCAACAAGGCATTGCGGATCTCCTCCATGGTTGCCATACCGGCCGGGATAACCGATACATCCAGATAGATGCCGCGGATGTCATCGTCTTTGGAAGCTTTTTCAATGTTGGCCAAAATGTCATTCAACCCAAGGGTCTTCACCGGTTTGAACGACTGGAAATTGAAATTGGCAAAGGGATCCTTGGAACTGCGGTCGCGGATCATGTGGTCCAGCTCAAGGGCCAGGACCGATTTGGACTTGATCTCTGCGGGTTTGTCTTTATCGGAGATCATCGAACTGACCACACCAAAAAAGATGAAAAAAGCCAGCAACCCTGTTATGATCAAACCAACGATGGTGGCCAGGGTGTATTTAAGAAAACTCTTCATGATGCATGAAATTTTAAGTTGTTATACATACAGTTTTATTTTGGACCCCGCTTAGCGGGGGTAATATTTCAACCCCGCTTAGCGGGGTGATAATGCATCTTACTGACCCCGCTTAGCGGGGTAGCGGGGGTAAAAATTTCGACCCCGCTAAGCGGGGTTCGGTTCATCAAGGCCGACCCCAAGGTTTTTTCGTGGGATTGCCTTATATTTACCTAATCTGTCGCCTGAGCCGGCCAATTATTACAAACAAAATCCATATATTGAGGAAAAATTCTCAATATCAGCCAGCCGGGCTTTTTTTTATCTAATCCAGGCATCGACTTCACCAAGATACAAAATCATACAGAAAAAATGACAGATTCTTCCGTTCATGGAAATGAGGAAGCCTTCATCCTGCTGGGGGGCAACCTGGGGGATCGCTTCCGGATGCTGGAGATGGCCCGCCACGGGCTCGATCAGAGAGCAGGCACCATTGACTTCTGCTCCGGGATATACGAATCCGAGCCTTGGGGATTCGAGGCCGATCAGCACTTTCTGAACCAGGTGGTCAAGCTGCACACGCACCTGCAGCCGGAGCCGCTGATGGACACACTGAGATCGCTCGAGCAGGAGCTGGGCCGCAACCGTGCGGCGGCCGATGCAGGCGGGAACTATAACAGCCGGGTGATCGACCTGGATATCCTTTTTTTTGGCAGGCGGATCCTTCAATTGCCCCACCTGATCATCCCCCATCCCCAACTCCACAAAAGACGCTTTACCCTGGAACCCCTGGCCGAAATGGCCCCCGGCATGATCCATCCGGTCTTCGGGAAAACCATCTCCCAACTGCTGGACGAATGTGAAGACGCGGGAAAGGTTCACAGGTTAGCATAGCCCAGGGCCAGCACGCTGACCCGGGTGCCGGGACACAAAAGCAAAACATCGGCACAGGCCTCGAGGGTGGCCCCGGTGGTAACCACATCATCCACCAACAGGACGTGCTGCCCTTCCAGGAGCTGAGGCTGGCGGAGGCGGAAAACATTTTTCACATTCTGCCACCGCTCCAGCCTTGATTTGCGGGTTTGGGTTTTGGTGTAGTGCACCCGGCACAGATTGTTTGTTTGAAGGGGCTTGTTCAAAACCTGCGCCAGGCCCCGGCCAATCCACTCACTCTGGTTGTATCCGCGCTGGCGCTTTTTGCGGCGGTGAAGGGGTACCGGCACAATCACCGTTGTCTCATAAACAAACGTGTCGTCCAGCTCATGGGCATAGAGCCGCCCCAGCTCGTAACCGAGCTCCCGGCGACCCATGTATTTCAAAGCATGAATCAATACCGGGTAACGGCTGCCCTTGGTATAATGGAACCAGGCGGCCGCATGCTCCAGGCGCACCCGGCCCCAAAACTCCATGGCCAGGGGATTGTCATCATACCGGTGGAAATAAGTGCGGGGCAAATGATACAGGCAGGAGGTGCACAAAAAACGCCGGCCCCGTACCACCTTGCCCCCACAGGCCACACATATCTCCGGAAAAATTACCCCTATGGCATCTTCGCCCAGTCTCCGCAAAAAATCCATCGCACCTCAATTGAAACATGAAGTTACAGCTTTTTGGGATAAAAATCCAGAAGAAAATGACCCGCAGGGGCGTTAACAAGCAAAACAAGGACGGATATAAAACGACCAGGGGAAGATGAATCTGAGTGGAGAGGAATCTGAGTGGAGATGGATCCAAATGGAAATTGATCTGACTGGAGATGAATCCAACTGGAGAGAGATCCAAGTAAAGAGCAATCCAACCTGACTGGAGAAGGACCTGAGTGAAAAAAGGTTTTAAGTGAAGCAGCATCTGGGTGGAGAAAAATCCAGCGACAGGAGGATCAGACCCCACAGGTATTCAACAGATAAGGGACAGACCGGAGCACGATTCATCCCCCGGCGCCATTTTCACCGGCATGCTGCAGGCATTTTTGCCAGTCGTCCTTAAAATGTTCGCGCACTTGTTCAAGTTGGCGGGTAGGTATCAGCGGCTCATCACCGGCACGGCTCTTTGGCATCAGGGCCGCAGCATAGAGGATCAGGTGCAGCAACAGCCACCGCGAGCGAAAGCGGATGTAATGGCGGATGCGGTTTTTGGATCCTTTCCATCCCCGTGGAAACAACCGCCGCGAAACCCGCCGAAGGATCTTCAGCTGCTTCTCCGTGTACGATTTATGAGACGGGTTGACCACAATGCGGTTGCGGTCATATGTGGCGCCAATGTATTCGGCAATGCGGTCGAAAAAGGTCCACGGATCCTTCTTAAGTTCATCATGAAACAGGATCAGCGGCTTACGTCTGAACAGCTCGTCGAGGAGCTTCAGCTTGGGGTGGAAATAAACATCCTTTTGTTCCCATAAACCATTGTCGTGCTGTAAGTCCAGGAAATTCTCAAAGGGTTCGGTTCCCCCGTTTTTCACATACCGCCTGTACTGTGAAGCAATCCAGCTGTCGTGCCGCCTGAGCACAATGATGATTCCGGCATCGGGATAATTGCGGGCAATGCGCCGGACCTCCCGTTCAAACTGCCGATCAAACTCCCTCGATACCAGATATTTCGAGTGCCTCCCCTGATCTACAATCTTCTCAAAATGCCGGTATTTGGTGCGCTGTATGTAATGCACCCCTTTAAGTTTCGGGAAAAAGCGGTACTGAAGATAGGTTGATGCGGTCTTGCCCAATCCCACATGGCAATATAATTCAAAAGATCGGTCGCCTTGCTGCATATCCGTTGATGTTGTGCTGATTTAACCTGAATATCGGTTTGAATCCCATCGGGTTTAACTCCCCCCTGGGTTCCGGCCTGCAAATATAGATTTTTTCTGTGAGCTTGCCGAATGTTTATGCTATCCGGTGAACCAACTTCTTCCCGGATAAGCCAGGCCACAGGTCTTTTGAACTAACCGGAGTTCCTCATTGAAGTAAGTTTGGCAGTATTCCGAACTCAGCTAAAAATTTACGCATCACACCAATATACAATAACTCCAATCTTTTTCGTTCAAAAACTTGGATTTTGAACATATGTTCATTATATTTGCATCAGCAACGAACCTAAAAAAAGAAAGGAGTTCAATATGCCACGAGGAGATCAATCAGGACCAACAGGAGCAGGACCCCGAACAGGCAGAGCAATGGGTTACTGCGTCGGCAATGATGCGCCGGGATACATGTACGGACCGGGGCGCGGCATGGGCCGCGGCATGGGTCCAGGATGGGGCCGTGGAATGGGCCCTGGTATGGGCCGGGGCATGGGACCGGGCATGGCCTGGAGAAATGCCCGCGGCTTTGGCGGTGGTTTCCGCAACCGTTTCGTCCAACCCGCCCAGCCACCTGAAGATTTGGCACCTACCCGGGAAGAAGAGCTTCAGCAGCTCAAATACGAGGCTGAAAGGCTCCAGCGTACCCTGGATGAGGTGAACAAGCGCATCAAGGACCTGGAAGAATAGCTTCCACCCTTCTACACGCTCTTTGAAAAGGTATGCAACGGATGAACAGCAGATGCAATTAATCTGCCGGGTTTTCACCCAACATTGATTAACTTTACAGCAAAAACCAGTGCCACGACCTAAAAGACACCGCAGGCTGGGCCAGCCACCCAGGCTCATGGGATTCAAGCCGATGGGCGTACCCATGTCGATGAGTGAGAACATCTCGGTTCAGTACGAGGAATATGAAGCCCTCCGGCTGGCCGACTATGAGAACCTCTCGCACGCGGAAGCCGCCAAAAGGATGAATGTCTCGCGGCCTACCTTCACCCGGATGTATGAAAAGATCCGCAAGAAGCTGGCCCAGGCATTTGTAGAAGGACGTGCCATCCTAATCGAAGGCGGCAACGTAGAGTTTGAAGAGCAATGGTACCGCTGTTCATCCTGCCATACCATTTTTCACGTACCACAGGGCGAAAAGCCGGTATGTACTTCCTGTGGCGGAGAAGAGGTTGAACACATCAACGAATCACTTCGCCAATGGCAAACCGGACAACAGCACCGACGGGGCCATGGGTGGCACCAGGCCAACGGCAAAAGGTGCGTGTGTCCGAATTGCCGGCATCAGGAAACAGCCGGTCCCGGAACGCCCTGTTCGGAACTGACCTGCCCCCGTTGCGGGCAACAGATGATTAAGAAGAAGTAAGTAGTAATTAGTAGGGAGTAATGAGTAGGGAGTTAATTAGTAGGGAGTAATGAGTAGGGAGTTAATTAGTAGGGAGTGATTAGTAGGGAGTAATCAGTAGGGAGTAAATTAGTAGGGAGTATACTAGTAGGGAGTAATGAGTAGGGAGTAATGAGTAGGGAGTGATTAGTAGGGAGTAATTAGTAGGGAGTTAATTAGTAGGGAGTATACTAGTAGGGAGTAATGAGTAGGGAGTTAATTAGTAGGGAGTGATTAGTAGGGAGTGATTAGTAGGGAGTAATGAGTAGGGAGTTAATTAGTAGGGAGTAATGAGTAGGGCGTAATGAGTAGGGAGTAATTAGTAGGGAGTTAATTAGTAGGGAGTATATTAGTAGGGAGTAAATTAGTAGGGAGTAATGAGTAGGGAGTTAATTAGTAGGGAGTTAATTAGTAGGGAGTTAATTAGTAGGGAGTAATGAGTAGGGAGTATTGTATAACATGATTAGATGTGAGAGAAGAAAAGAAAGTTTACAGTAATTTTGTAACAGTAAAAATCAAAGTATGAAAAAGATAGCGGTACCGGTAACAGCGGGAAAACTTGCGTTGCATTTTGGGCATTGCGAGGAGTTTCACTTTTTTGAGATCGAAGACGAGCAGATCAAAAAAGCCGAGGCCCACACGCCTCCGCCGCATGCCCCGGGTGTTATGCCACAGTGGGTAAGCGACAACAAGGCCACCGACGTGATCGCCGGCGGCATGGGCCAGCGGGCCATCGACATCTTCAACCAGAAGGGGGTCAACGTATTCGTCGGGGCCCCCAGCAAAGAACCACAAACCATCGTCGAGCAGTTCCTGGCCGGCGAGCTGGTTACCCAGGCCAACTTGTGCGACCACTGAAGGGAGACAGATAATCCGGCAAAGCCAAAATTTGATGCAGCCATGATTTTGTGCGGTCCATAATTTGGCGCTGTCATCATGTAATGCTGTGGTGATGTGGTGATAGAATACCATCAGGATTGAGCTCCGCTGTAGTTGAGGGCCATCATCCTTTGCCACCGGCATAATTGGACAGGGCCAAAATATAGAATGAGTGCAGATGGCGGCACCAAAAGTTCAATCATAAAACAGAAAGCAGGGCGGATGAATTATCAATGTTTGTATTGTTTCGCACGGGCATTTGAAAAATTGCTGGAGAAGCACATCCCGGATAATGAGGAGAAGCTAAGGATGTCGCAGCGTTTCTTTGATATGCTGGCAAAAGCCGACACCAGCCAGCCAACCCCTTACATTGCAAGGGAATTTCATGCCCTGATCCGCGAGTACCTGGATGATCCCGACCCCTACCGCCATGAAAAGGAAGAGGGCAACAAGATGGCCCTGGCGCTGATGCCCGATCTGCGGAAGAACATTCACCAGGCACAGGATCCCTTCAACAGGGCCCTGCGTTATGCCATTGCAGGAAATATCATGGATTACGGGCCTTCCAGTCACTTCAACGTGCATGAAACGCTCCGCGAAGTGGAGCAGGCCCGCTTTGCCATTGATCATTCGGACATCCTGCGCAAACGCATACAAAACGCACAAAACATCCTCTATATAGGAGACAATGCCGGGGAAATCGTTATGGACCGGCTTTTCCTGGAGACGATCGGTCACCCCCACGTCACGTTTGCTGTCAGGGGCCAACCCGTGATCAACGATGCCACCCTTGAAGATGCCCAGACAGTAGGCATGGACAAAGTGGCAGAGGTGATCAGCAACGGCTACGATGCCCCTTCAACCATTATGGACCAGGCAAGTGAAGAATTTGCCCGGGCATACCTGAAGGCCGATATAATCATCGCCAAGGGCCAGGGAAACTTTGAAGGGCTTATGCATCAGAACGACCACCGGTTGTGGTTCCTTTTGATGGTTAAATGCCAGGTGATCGGCAACATGCTCGGTGTCAACAAAGGCGATTTTGTGGTATCCAACAGCCACGGGCAAGAAAAAGCATAACCGTTGAACCCGGCCTTACTCAGATAAGTAAGGGTTCAACCGTTCTAGAATAACCTTCGGCTTATGAAGGACCAGATTTAACGAACCGCGGGACGAACCATATATAAGGGCTTCCCGTAATTGGCGCCGAAAAAAGGCGGATTTTTTTAAGTCACCATTTAAAATTAATCTTAATAAAAATAAAAGACATCGGCCTCCGCAATTGGGCCGAAATCAAAAGTTGGTCCCCTGACAAGGGCCTTTAGGAAAAGTTCCCCGAAAGGAAAGCCCTGAAGCGGAATCCCTGAAAGGAGATTCCCGAAAGGAAAGTCTTGAAGCGGAATCCCTGAAAGGAATTCCCCGAAAGGAAAGCCCTAAAGTGGGATCCCTGAAAGGAGATTCCCGAAAGGAAAGCCCTGAAGCGGGATCCCTGAAAGGAGATTCCCGAAAGGAAAGCCCTGAAGCGGAATCCCTGAAAGGAGATTCCCAAAGAAAAGCCCTAAAGCGGGATCTCTGAAAGGAGACCCCCGGAAGGAAAGTCCTTAAGCGGGAATCCCTGAAAGGAGTTCCCCGAAAGAAAGCCCTGAAGCGGAATCCCTGAGAGGAATTCCCTGAAAGAAAGCCCTAAAGCGGGATCCCTGAAAGGAATTCCCTGAAAGGAAAACCCGTAACGAGATTTCTGAAAAAGGCCGCCAGAGGCGTTCAACGAACACAACCCCATCAAAATAAAGCTTATGGAACCATCAGAAAATCAAGAATCGCATAAAGTTGGCATCATCATTTGCCATCGTTATCACCGCTGCGGAGGCGGCAAGTGCTTCAGGGCACTGCGCAACCGTGAAGGCGCCTTCGAACGTTATCAAAACCAACCCGTAGAAGTGGCCGCTTATGCCACCTGCGACGGCTGCCCCGGCGGCAACATCGAATACGTACCCGAAGAAATGGCCAAAAACGGCGTACAAACCGTTCATTTCGCCACCGGCATGATCGTGGGTTATCCCCCCTGCCCCTACATCGAATACTTCCAGTCGTACATCGAAAACCGCTTTGGCCTGGAAGTGGTGATGGGCACCCATCCCATCCCCGAAAAATACCGCATCAACCACGAAAAACTGGGATCCTGGAACCACGGTAACTGGCCTGAAATCATTGAACCTGTTATGGCCGACGAACAAACCCGTTTGGCCTATAATTAAAGAACCCCTAAAACTCAACAAAAATGAAAAACACAGACGTATTAATCATCGGAAGCAGCGCAGCAGGGCTGGCAACAGCAATGTCCGGGAAGAACAATTACCCGGACAAGGAATTCACCGTTATACGCAAGGAAGATCAAGTAATGGTTCCCTGCGGGATACCCTATATTTTCGGCTCACTTGAAAGTTCAGACCAAAATGTGCTGCCGGCCGACAGCAAGTACGATGCCCTGGGCATCAAATACCAGGTGGGAGAAGTGGAAAACATCGACCGCAAGAACAAGGTCTGCACCTTGAGCGACGGTTCACAGATCGGTTACCAGAAGCTGGTGATGGCCACCGGATCCACGCCAAAGGTACCCGGCTGGCTGGAAGGCACCGACCTGGAGAATGTCTTCACCATGCCCAAGAACAAGGAAGTGCTGGACCAGATCAAGCAGAAGCTGACTGGATTGGACCGCGTGGTAGTGATCGGTGGCGGATTCATCGGGGTCGAATTCTCCGATGAGCTCAACAAATCGGGCAAACTGGTAACGATTGTAGAGAAGCTGCCCCACATTCTGAACCTTGCTTTTGACAAGGAATTTGCCGAGCAGGCTGAACAGATTCTATCCAACCGAGGTGTTCATGTAATGAACAATTGCGGGGTTAAAGCCATCAAGGGCAAAAATGGCAAAGTATCGTATGTAGAGTTGGAAAACGGCAAGCAAGTAGAAGCCGACGCGGTGGTTCTGTCGATGGGCTATGAACCCAACTCCAAGCTGGCCGATGATTCAGGCCTGAAGCTGAATGACAATGGCTTCATCTCCACCGACGAATACATGCGCACCAACGATCCCAACATCATTGCCGTGGGTGACTGCGCCGAGAAGCGGCATTTCATCACCCGTCAGCAGAGCGGGGTCATGCTGGCCTCCACGGCGTGTGCCGAGGGTCGGATCGCCGGGATGAACCTTTTCAAACTTTCGGCCATCAAGACCTTCAGTGGAACCATTGCCATATACAGCACAGCTGTAGGTGACTATGCCTTTGGAACGGCTGGCATCACCGAAGCCGATGCCCGGGCCGAGGGTTTCGACGTGGTTTCAGGCTCTTTCGAGGGCATGGACAAGCACCCCGGCAAGCTGCCTGGCATGCACAAACAGAGGGTCAAACTGATTGTAGCCCGCGAATCGGGCATCATCATCGGCGGCGAAGCCTTTGGCGGGGTTTCGGTCGGCGAGCTGACCAACCTGCTGGGTTTCATCATCCAGAGCCGCACCAGCGTGCACACCCTGCTGATATCACAGATCGGCACCCAGCCGCTGCTGACCGGTTCACCGGCCGCTTACCCGCTGATGAAAGCAGCTGAAATAGCCGCTCAAAACATCAAGGTGGAGCAGGCCAAAGAGGTTGAAGCCACAGCTTCCACCAAATAAGGATCAACACCCAAAAGACCATCCATCTATGACCATAGCCATTGCCAGCGGCAAGGGGGGTACGGGTAAGACCACCCTGTCGGTGAACCTGGCCAAACTAGTAAGCGCCACCTATCCGGAAGCGGAGACGGTGCTGACCGATCTGGATGTGGAAGAGCCCAATTCCGGGCTCTTCCTCAACAGTGAGGTGGTCGATGAACAGCGTGTTACCCGGAAGATCCCCGAATGGATCGAGGAAAAGTGCACCTACTGCAACATCTGCCGGGATGTGTGCCAGTTCAATGCCATTGCGGTACTGCCCAACCAGGTGCTGGTTTTCCCCGAACTCTGCCATTCATGCAACGCCTGTGTGGGATTGTGCCCGGAAAACGCCCTGCGCATGACGGACCACCACATCGGCCGGCTCAAACACATGACCAGCGAAAAACTGAATTTCGTGGAAGGCGAGCTGAAGATCGGCGAACAGCAGGCCGTACCAATGATCGCACAAACCATGGACTACAGCCGGGAAAAATTCCCGGAATCGGCCCTGCACGTTTATGACGCCCCGCCCGGCACCTCCTGCCCGGTCATTGAATCGGTCAAGGATGCCGACTATGTGATCCTGGTCAGCGAACCCACGCCCTTTGGCCTGCACGACCTGAAGCTTTCGGTGAAGACCATGCGCAAGATCGGCAAACGCTTCGGAGTGGTCATCAACCGCGACGGCATCGGAAACAACGACACCGTTGAATACTGCAGGGAAGAAGGGGTTGACATCATTGGCCGGATCCCCAACATGACAGAGATCGCACGCAAATATTCGCGGGGCGAGCTGATCAGCAGCATCCCCGAAGTCAGGGAACAGTTGTTCCACATTCTGGAAAACATTTCACAAATCACCGGGCAATCGGTTTTGCCCGGTCAAAAGGAAGAAGAATGAAAGAGCTTGTTATCATATCGGGCAAAGGTGGAACGGGCAAAACATCGATCACTGCTTCCTTTGCCTGGCTGGCGGCCAAAGAGTCGGTGGTGGCCGACTGCGACGTGGATGCCGCCGACATGCATTTGTTGCTGGCACCCGATTTTGCCAACGCCGAGACCTTTTACAGCGGGCTGACCGCCGAGATCGACATGGACAAATGCATACGGTGCAACAAATGCGTCAAAGTGTGTGCCTTTGATGCCATCAAGCGGGTCAACGGCGACTTTGTGGTCGACGAGCTCGACTGCGAAGGGTGCGGTTATTGTGAAAGGATATGCCCCACGCAGGCCGTTAATATGCTGGATGCCCTCTCGGGCCACACCTACATCTCCACCTCCCGCCTGGGCAACACGATGGTCCATGCCGAGCTGGCCATCGCGGCCGAAAACTCCGGCAAACTGGTAACCCAGGTCAAGAACCTGGCCAAAAACCAGGCGCAGGAACAGCAGAAAAATTACCTGATTGTTGACGGGAGCCCCGGTATTGGCTGCCCGGTTACCGCTTCGGTCACCGGCGCCGACTACGTGGTGGTGGTCACCGAACCATCGCTCTCCGGCCTGCATGACCTGAAAAGGGCCTGGGACCTGATCTCCCACTTTACCCTGCCGGCAGGGGTGATCATCAACAAGGCCGACCTCAACCCCGAAATCACCGAACAAATCAAAACCTTTGCCGAGGAAAAATCGATGCGCCTGCTGGCGGAACTTCCCTACAATGAAAATTTCGTCCGGGCCATGACCCAGGCCCAAACCATCATGGAATATGACCGGGAGCTGAAAACCAAAATCAACGGGGCATGGAACCAGCTGCAGGAACACCTGGAAAAAGCAACGTAAACCCGTAGGGGCAGAACTGACCTCCAAATCCACCAAAAGATAACAAAATCAAAAGAAACCTGCATTTGGGGAATGCCTGTGATGCGTACGTGCAGCAGCGCACACAATTGACCCATGTACAAAGTGGAAAGCCAGCCCTGTTTGAGCGACAGGCCAATCCATATATAATGAAAAGGACAACCCCTGTTTAAGGGATAGCACAAACGATGTTTACCGACCCATGATTGAAAGACACGGCAACCCATGTTTAATGGACGGGGCAATACACATTTGAGCGACAGGCCAATCCATATATAATGGAAAGGGCAACCCCTGTTTGAAAGACAGGTCAACCTGGCAAATAATTTTATTTATCTTTGCCCCCCTGATCATGACCCAGTAGATATGGCCCCCAAAGTGCTTGTTATAAGTTCCTACGCCGGCTCGAAGGTTGCCGTGCGGCCCGAGGCGGAGATGGTCCTGCAGCTGAAGCAGGCCGGGATCGACCTGGATGTGATGACGCCTCCCCGCGGTCCTTACATAGGGCGTTTCCAGGAGGCCGGCATTCATATCCATCCTTACAAGCCGGAGCGCAAGTTCAGCCTGAAGGAGATCCGTCATATCCGCAGCATCCTCCGGCAGGGGCAATACGACATCGTGCATGTTTTCAACAACCGGGCGGTGGTCAACACGGTCATGGCCTCTTTGGGCCTGCCGGTCAGGATCATGACCTACCGCGGTTACACCGGGCACCTGGTGTGGTATAAGCCCACCGCGCACCTGGGCCACCTCAACCCCCGGGTCAGGCGCATCACGTGTGTGTCGCAGGGAGTGGAAAAGCAGGTGCGCCGCCAGCTCTTATTCCACAAAGACAGGGCGGTAACGGTCTACAAGGGGCATGACCCGGGTTGGTACGGTGAAGTGGAGCCATACCGCCGCGAACAATTCGGCATTCCCGATGATGCTTTTGTGGTAGGTTGTGTGGCCAATGCACGGCCCATGAAAGGCATCCCTTACCTGATAAAGGCTTCCCACCAACTGCAAGGGGACAGCAACATCCACTTCATGCTGATCGGCCGGAACATGGACACCCCCGAACACATGAAGCTGATTGGGCAATCGCCCCTGCGCAAGAATTTCCATCTGCTGGGCCATCAAAACGATGTGCTCAACCACCTGAGCATCTGCGATGCCCTGGCCCTGCCATCTATCCGCGGAGAGGGCCTGTCGAAGGTTACCGTGGAAGCCATGAGCACCGGTCTGCCAGTAATAGCCACCTCCATCGGCGGCAACCCGGAACTGGTGATCAACAAACAAACCGGGATGCTGGTTCAGCCCAAATCGCCCGGGCAAATTGCCGAAGCCATTCGCTTCCTCAGGAATCATCCGGAAAAGAAAAAGCAAATGGGCGTGGCCGCCCGCCGGCACATCGCCAATAACTTCCACATTAACCATACCGTACAGCAAATGAAGGCGCTCTACGAGGAGGTGGCGCAGGGTTAATATAAAAAAGATCAATCAGTTACCGTTTTGCTTCGGGCAAAAAAGCCGGGAAAAGCAGGTGGCACAAGGAAAAGCCGGTTTCATAAAAAACTTATAATTAATCAGATGACCAAACACATATACCGCAAGATATACAGTGAAAAGCCCATAAAAACGCCAGGGGTATGAATCAAAGCCAGCAACAGCGAAGCGACAAGACCATATTTTTTCATGTGGGGTTGCCCAAGACGGCCTCCACGTTTTTGCAGCGGAATGTTTTCCCCAAATTCCGTGGCATCCGCTTCATCAAAAAGCATGATTTCAAGCGGCGCGACCAGCTGATTGGCCAGGGTGGCGCCGAACGGGTGCTGCTGTCCATTGAGCTGAGCCTGGATCACAGCGGGGGCATCGGCAAGGTGAAAGATGTGGCGGCCAAATACCCCCACACCTACCCCATCATCGTGCTTCGCAAACACACCCGGTGGCTGCAGAGCAAATACAAGTACTACCTGCGGAAGCACGGCGACCGCGATTTCAACGGCTATTTTGACCTAAACGGCAACGGGGTCCTGGGCACCGACAACCTGCTTTTCTTCCCCAAGATCAAATTCCTCGAGGAACAGTTCCAACACCGACCCCTGGTGCTTTTCCAGGAGGAACTCAAGCAAAACCCTTATGGTGTGATCGATATGCTGGCCGATTACATGGGGGCCGAATACAACCGCAATGACATCCGGGTGCAAACGGTAAAAAAATCGTACAATCCCAGGCAACTGAGGATGGTAAGGCGCTTCAACCGCTTTTACCAGTACGACCATTCGGGGATCCGCAACAAGGCGGTTAAGTTCACCTACAAAAAATTCAGCGGACTGCTGCTGCACTCAATCGCCTTTTTCGCACAATTTTTCCCGGAGAAATGGGCCAGCAACCGCCCGCTCATTCCGCAGGATAAACTGAAGGAGATCGATCACGCCTACCTCGACGACTGGCAGAAATGCATCGACTATGCTTCCCAGCAACGCGAACTGCTGTTCAATAAGAAGCCGGAATAGGATAGAATGGATTGGGGCGGTTTTGCATGATTTCGCGGCAGAAAGCGGCATCCTCCCCGCTCATGTTTTCTCGGTAACCGCCCACTTTGCCCTTGCGGGTCTTGTAGGTGTTGGGGTCGTTGGCATCCTTGGGGGCTAAAACACCCTTGAAGGTCTTTTTAAAATATCCTTCCCGCTCAAGTTTCTGCATGTTGTTGAACTGGTAAAAATCGATCACGCCTTGCAGCTTCTGGTCGGTGGCATTCTTCCTGCCCAGGAAATCCATCAGGCTGCGCATGGTTTTGAGCGGGGCTTCGTGGAGGTCCTCGTAGCGGACCACCGTAAAATCATTGGGCACGCTGCGGTTTTCGTGCCATATCTGGTGGAAGCGCAGGATCTTTTCGATGCCGAAGCGTTCGTCGCGGATGAAATCAGACAGCGAACCGTCAAACGTTTGGTGGCGTTTGGTGACCTGGAAGTAGGCGGAGACCACGGTGTCGCGGGGATCGCGTACCATGAACACCACGCGGTTGTTTTGAAAAGGTGATTTGTCGGTGGACAGTTGGTGGTGCGGGGTAGCCAGTCCGTGCTGGGTGCCGTCGTGGGAGTAAGTGGGTACGATGTTCAGGTCGTTGAGCATCACCCTCAGCCAGGTGCGACCGGATTTGGGGTAGGAGACGACCACCACATCGCGGTAGGGTCCGAAATTCCTGTTGTAGCGCTTTCTTATTCCCTGCTTGAGGGTGGCAAAGAGTTGGTTCATGGAGTTGAGGTTTTGGTTGAAATCCCGTCTGGTATCCTGTCTGGACCCCGCTAAGCGGGGTAAATGTTCGGAACCCCGCTAAGCGGGGGTTGGTTTCCAGTGACCCCGCTAAGCGGGGTGGTCAGTTTTCCGGACCCCGCTAAGCGGGGTCTGTTATATATTTTTATTAGCTTTGCAAAGGTAATAAAATCTTGTATTGGCATCATGGAGTGGTTGGAAGATATCGGCAAAGACCTGATGAATTACACGCGGCTGGGCAAGCTCAAGCATCGTGTGCAGAACCGCAACAACCCCAACGCGGTATTCATATGGATCCCCAAGAATGCGGGCACCAGCGTGTACAAAACGCTCAAGCGGCGGGGCTGTCTGAAGGCCAAAAAGCTGGCCCGGGTCAAATACCGGTTTGATCAGCAGGGGCTGGTCACCTTCGGCCACATCGATTATGCCCGGCTGGTGGAGGAGGGCTACATCTCGCAAAGTTTCAACCGGAAGGCTTTCAAATTCTGCTTTTCCCGCAACCCCTATGACCGGGCTATCTCGCTCTACGAGTATTTCCGGCCTTCCTTCAAAGGCGGCATCTCCTTCCTCCGCTTCGTACGCCTTATCCAGGAAGAAGGGGTTCCCCCCATCGGACTGTTCAATGCCCACAAGATGAGCACCTGTAACCCGCAGGTGCGCTGGGTCGAAAAGCTCTCCATCGACTACTGCGGCTCGTTCGAAAACCTCCAGGAGGATTTCAACGCCATCCTGCAAAAACTGAATCTGCCCGAGACCGAACTGAAGCACCTGAACCGCTCCACCCGCGCCAGGATACAGGAATATTACGACCTGGAGACCAAGCAACGTGTGGAATCGATCTACCGCGAAGATTTTGAGCATTTTGGCTACCCAATGGAATCCGACAACATCATCGGCCGAAATGACTGAACCAGGCGCTACAGGCCGGCCTATTTAAAGCCCCGGCAAAATCCAACCCCACCGCGCCTTTTATACCTGATTTTGTCCTATCTTTGCCCATGAAAAAGTGCCGGGCTACAAACAAATCGCAGCCAAAAGTGCTATCAACAGAAGAACCGGATTTAAAAAGGGCTGATTTTAGCTAGAAATCAAGAAGTTGTTTCAAAGAATAAAACAAAAGGGCGGTTTCAGGCCATAAACATAAGGGCTGTTTTCAGACAATAAATCAAAAGGGCAGTTTCAGGCCATAAACATAAGGGTTGTTTTCAGACAATAAATCAAAAGGCGGGTTCAATGAAACAAAAGGCGGTTTCAATGAATCAACGAAAAAACGGCTCTTCCAACAATTTATAAAAGGGGTGTTTCAACCAGGGAATCAATGGCGTCAAACCTCAACAGATGGATCTTCAGGCAAACCAGCAGGCTGGTACGTTTTTTCTACACCCGGCTGATGGTGGGTTACCTGGGTTGGCGTTACCGCGGTTACCTGGATCAGCCGCGGGCTTTTTGTCTTTTTTTGGGGTATCCGCGCAGCGGGCACACCCTGATCGGGGCGTTGCTGAATGCCCATCCGGAGATGTGCATTGCCCATGAGCTCAATGTGCTCAAATACCTGCGGCGGGGTCATTCCCGGCGGAACCTTTACGCAAAGCTGATCGGTCGTGACAAATGGTTTGCCACCCTCAACTACCGGTGGTCGGGCTACTCTTACCGCGTACCGGGCCAGTGGCAGGGATCGTTCCGTGAGCTAAAGGTCATCGGCGACAAAAGGGGCGGACGTACCAGCCGGGAGATATACCATCATCCCGAACGGCTCGACCAGCTGCGTCAAACCACCGGCATCCCCGTCAAAATCATCCACATCATCCGCAACCCGTTCGATAACATCGCCACCCGAGCTCGTGGGGGCAACGACAAAGACCAGCCGGTAGACCCCGAAATGCTCCAAAACGAAATCGACCGGCATTTCCGGGAGGTGGAAGCCATCCACCACATCCGCAGCATGAACAGCTACCAAATCTACGAGCTGCGGCATGAGGACTTTATCGAGTATCCCCAAAAATACCTGGCCGGGATGTGCCGCTTCCTCGGGGTGGAGCCCTACAGCGATTACCTGGAGGATGCCGGGCGCATCGTGCGCAAAAGCAGCCACAAAAGCCGCCATAAAATCAAATGGCCCCGCCAGGCCATCGATGAGGTGAACCAACGCATGGGCCCGTACGATTTTCTGAAGGGTTATCGTTTTGAAGAGTGAGGTGGGCCGGGATCACCGGAAAAAAAGTCGCCGGACAAGCCCCGAAAAAGATATAAGCGATATCCGCTTGCAAGTGGCATCAGGTTCACCGGTGAAAATAATGGAAGCGAAGCATTGGACCGGAATATTGTATAAGGTGCACTGGTGCAAACAATAAGGCCGGGCCGTTTGAACGGCCGGTTGCATCAGGTTCACCGGAAAAAATCAACGGACAAGCCCCAAAAAGAAACCAAAGCCCGGAGCATAAAGAGAAGGCAACGAAAATTTTAATAACCCATGCCGAGGTGAAAGAAAATTTATAACCTTTGCCGGCTGAGCCCGATTCATTTTCGGGGCCGTTTGAAAAGGCAAAAAAGCTGAAATGCCCCGGGCAGGACAGGCAAAGCTACGGGCTCAGAAAAGGTCCCGGCCAAAAAGACCAATGCCTTGAGCGGTAGTACACGGCCTGGAACAGTAGTACACGGCCTGGAACAGAAGGACAAAACCCAGGAAGGTAGAACAAAGTCCGAAGAGGCAGGACACAGCCCGGGAAACCCGCCATAAGATGGCAAACCGACGGGAAACAATCCGAACAAAGCGATAAAAACAATTGATCACACCGACTGAAATTTAGCGATGCAAGAATACAAACGACTGCTGGGATACATCGTCCATTACTGGAGAAACGCCGTTATCGGGGTGTTGCTGAATCTGCTGGGGACCTTCTTTTCGTTGTTCTCCTTCATGATGACCATTCCGTTCCTGAAGATCCTTTTCGACCAGAAGACGCCGGTAACCGAGCCGGTGCCCTTTGAGCTCAACGCCGACGCCATCCAGCACAACTTCAACTACCTGGTCAGCCAGCTGATTGAGACGCGCGGGGCCGAGGTGGCGCTGATGTGGGTCAGTCTGATCGTGATCGGGCTGGTGTTGCTGAAGAACTCGTTCAACTACCTGGGGAACTTCGCCATCGTACCGTTGATCAACGGGGTGATCCGTGACATCCGCAACAAGATTTACCGCAAGATCCTGCGTCTGCCCGTGGCTTACTATTCGGAGGAGAAGCGGGGCGACATCCTGCTGAAGGCCACCGGCGACGTGCAGGAAGTGGCCAACACGATGCTGCGGCCCCTGCGCAAGGCGATCAAAGCGCCCATCCAGATCATCATTTATGTGACGGCCCTGTTCGTGATGAGCTATAAGCTGACCTTCTTCGTGCTGATCCTGCTGCCGTTGAGCGGCTATGGCATCAGCGTGGTGGGCAAGAACCTAAAGAAGGCCTCCATCAAGGGCCAGAACAAGCTGGGCGAGCTGCTCTCGATGCTGGAAGAGACCATCTTCGGGCTGCGGATCATCAAGGCATTCAATGCCGAAAGCCGCGTGAACCGAAATTTTGAGAAGGGCAACAACAAGTACACCCGCATCATGAACAAGATCCTGCGCAAGCGGGTGCTGGCCCATCCCTTCAGCGAGTTCCTCTCGATCACGGTGATTGTGATCATCATGTGGTACGGCGGCATCCAGGTATTGAACGGCGGGGGCAGCACCCTCTCGCCCGAGGCCTTCATCACCTACCTGGTGATCTTCTCCCAGATCATCCAGCCCTCGAAGGTGCTGTCGAACTTTTACTACAACATGAAAAAGGGCATGGCCTCGTTCCAGCGCATCGAGACGGTGCTGCATGCCCACGAGACCATACAGGAGAAGGCCGATGCCCGGCCGCTCGATACTTTCCGCGAGACGATCATTTACGACAACGTCACATTCCGCTACAAGACGGACAATGTGCTGAGCGGGGTGAACCTGAACATCGACAAGGGCCAGACCGTGGCCATCGTGGGTCAGTCGGGTGCCGGCAAGTCGACCCTGGTGAACCTTTTGCCGCGTTTCTATGATGTCAACGAGGGGCAGATCCGCATCGACGGTGTGGCGCTGGAGGATTTAAAGGTGAAGGATCTGCGGGCCCAGATCGGGCTGGTCAGCCAGGAATCGATCCTTTTCAACGACACGGTATTCAACAACATTGCTTTCGGGCGGGATGAAGCCACGATGGAGGAGGTGGAGCAGGCCGCCCGGGTGGCCAATGCCCATGCCTTCATCCAGGAGCTGGCTGACGGGTACCAGACGAACATCGGCGACCAGGGCAACAAGCTCTCGGGCGGGCAGAAGCAGCGCCTGAGCATCGCCCGGGCCATCCTCAAAAACCCGCCCATCCTGATACTGGATGAGGCCACCAGCTCGCTCGACACCGAATCGGAGAAACTGGTGCAGGACGCCCTCTACCGGCTGATGCACAACCGCACCTCCATCATCATCGCCCACCGGTTGTCGACCGTGCGCGAGGCCGACAAGATCGTGGTACTACACCAGGGCAGCATATGGGAAACCGGCAACCACGACCAGCTGATCCAAAAAGACGGCATATACAAAAAACTGCACGAGATGCAGATGTTCTCCTGAGGAAATGATAAAATGATTGAATGCCTGCCCCGACGAAGTGAAACGTAGGCGGGGATTGAATGATTAAATGATGGAATGCCTGCCCCGGCGAAGCGAAGCGTAGGCGGGGATTGAATAATGAAGAAATGATTGAATGATAGAATGGCCCCACAAAAGACCATAGCCTTTTTCAACACCAACCCGGCCTGGGGCGGGGGTGAGAAGTGGCATCTGGATGTGGCTCTGAGATTAAAGGAGAAGGGACACCGGGTGGTTTTTTTTGTCGGCAACAACAGCGAGCTCCTGGCGAAGGTCCGCGAACACAACCTCCCGCATGAGTCGGTGGGCATCAACAACTACAGCTTTGTCAATCCCTTCAAGATACACCGGGTAAGCCGGATGCTGGAGCGTTACCGGCCGGAAGCGGTGATCCTGAACCTGCCCTCCGATGCCAAGGTGGCCGGTGTGGCCGCCCGCAAAGCCGGGGTCGGCAAGATCATCTACCGCCGCGGCACCGCCCTGCCCGTGCACAACAACTTTTTCAACCGGAAACTTTTCCGGCGGGTGGTGACCGACGTGGTGACCAACTCCGAAGCCACCAAAAAACTGCTGCTCGAGCGCAATCCCCACCTGGTGGATCCCCAGAAGATCCACGTCATCTACAACGGCATCGATTTTGACGCTTTCGACCGACGGCCGGTGCAACCCATCTACCACAAACAAAACGGCGAGCTGGTCCTGGGCAACGCCGGCCGGTTTGTGGAACAAAAAGGACACGGCTACCTGCTCGAAGTGGCCCGAAAACTCCGCCAAGCCGATATACCCTTTAAGATCCTGCTGGCCGGAGAAGGCAAGCTCGAAAAATCCATCCGCAAAGAAGTGCAACAGGAAGGCCTCGACCAGCACATCCGCTTCACCGGGTTCATCTCCGACATCAAAAGCTTCATGCACTCGATCGACCTCTTCCTGCTGACCTCCCTGTGGGAAGGTTTCGGTTATGTCATCGTCGAAGCCATGGCCAGCAGCAAACCCGTAATGGCCTTCAACATCTCCAGCAACCCCGAGCTGATCCGCAATGGCGAAAACGGCTTCCTGGTGCCGTTCGAAGATACCCAATCCCTGACCGACCAGATCATCCGGCTGTACCACGACCAAAACCTCCGCGAAAAGATGGGGCGCCAGGCCCGCCACTTTGTGGAGAAAAAATTCGACATCGCCCGTACCGTTCAGGCCCTGGAAAAAATCATCGAAACCAAACAGTGAAGAAATTACAGCAACTTGAGGAATGAACCAAATCCCCTATGCTGATTCAACAAACCATTCGAATGAATCCATGTAGACACGATCATAAGACAGATACACGATCCTGCTGATTCATCAAACCACCCAAATGCCATTTGATTTTGACATCATTATTTTCACCAGGGATGGATGATAAGGATTAAATCCCCAATCCAGCATTGATTTTGACCGATGCTCATTACCTGGAAAATAAGCCCCAAATGAAGGCACCGACCTTCAAAAAAGGTTAAAAAAATCATTCAACCACAAATTCTACCTGAATGCAATAAAATGTTATATCTTTACGTTGGTTTAGTATAATTCTACAAATTTATCGCCTGAAATCTTTTTGCGGGTGAGCTGGATCTCCAAGGCAACTAAATTAAAGGCTCATTAAGAGACCTCGCGCCAATTTAATTGAGACCGCTCACCCGCACTTTTTTTTAGCCCCCGCTAACCTTCCCTCCCTAAAAAATTCAAAATTCTTTGTTAATAAAATAAACTTTTATACTTTTGCATTCCGCAAACAAACATTTAAAGCACAGAACAATGTACGCAATAGTAGATATCGCAGGCTTTCAGTACAAGGTGGAAAAGGACAAGAAATATTTCGTCAATCGCCTGAGCCATGAAGAGGGCGAGCAGGTGGAGTTCGACAAGGTACTGCTGGTCGACAACGACGGTGACGTAAAGGTTGGCAAGCCGACGGTTGAGGGCGCCAAGATATCGGCCAAGGTGGTAGGCCACAACAAAGCCGACAAAAAGACTGTTTTCAAGAAGAAGCGGCGCAAGGGCTTTAAGGTCAAGAAGGGCCACCGTCAGCGGCTGACCCAGATTCAGGTAGAAGACATTGTTGCATAACAAGATATTTTTGCATCACACAAGCATTGCATAAAAACACTTAATACGCTGAGCTATGGCACATAAAAAAGGAATGGGTAGTACCCGTAACGTTCGAGACTCTGAGAGCAAACGACTGGGAATAAAGATGTTTGAAGGAGAGCGCGCCAAAGCCGGGAACATTCTGGTACGGCAGAGGGGCACCCGCCACTATCCCGGAAAGAATGTCGGGATGGGCAAGGACCACACCCTGTTTGCTCTGAAGGACGGGCACGTGGAGTACAAAAAGCGCAAGAACCGCTCATACGTCTACGTTGTTCCCGCCGAAAGCTAGATCGTACCACATTAACCGAATGATATGCTCCTGCATGCGATGCCGCTGGTAACGATGCAGGAGTTTTTTTCGTATTACAACCCCATTTGCCCATGCTAACACTTCAGTACCTTCAGCAAAACACCGAGCACATAGTTGAGCGCCTGAAAACGCGCAACCAGGATTACCGCGAGCTGATCGACCAGATCAAACAGCTGGATGAAGAGCGCCGTTCCAGGCAGCAGGAAGTCAATGACAGCCAGGCCGAGCTGAACAACCTGTCCAAACAGATCGGCCAGCTGTTCAAGGAAGGCCGCACCGACGAGGCCAACAAGGTGAAGGAGCAGAATGCCAAACTGAAGGAGTCGGTCAAGGAAGGCCAGCAGCGGCTCCATGCCATTGAGGAAGAGATCCGCTCGCTGATGGTGCAGATCCCGAATGTTCCACATGAAACGGTTGAGCAGGGCAAAGGCGAGGAAGACAATGTTTTGGTCCGGCAGAATGGGCAGGCGCCCGATCTGGGTCAGGATGCCCTGCCCCACTGGGAGCTGGCCAAAAAGCACGACATCATCGATTTTGACCTGGGCAACAAGATCACCGGCCGCGGTTTCCCGATTTACAAGAATGAAGGAGCCCGGCTGCAGCGGGCGATGATCAGCTATTTTTTGGACAAAGCGCGCGAACAGGGTTACCAGGAAGTGCAGCCCCCGCTGATGGTGAACGAAGACAGCGCTTTTGCCACCGGTCAGCTGCCCGACAAGGAAGGGCAGATGTACCAGGTGCCCATCGACAATTTTTACCTCATCCCCACCGCCGAAGTGCCGGTGACCAACATCTACCGCGACTCGATCGTGGAGGAAAAAGACCTGCCCCTTAAGCTTACCGCCTACACCCCCTGCTTCCGCCGTGAAGCCGGATCATGGGGCAAGGAGGTGCGCGGACTCAACCGCGTGCACCAGTTCGACAAGGTCGAGATCGTCCAGATCGACCACCCCGAACGCTCCTACGAAACCCTCGAGGCCATGACCAGCTACGTGGAAAGCCTGATCGCCGATATGGGTATGCCCTACCGCGTGATGCGCCTCTGCGGCGGCGACCTGGGTTTTGCCGCTGCCCTCACCTACGACTTTGAAGTCTACTCCTCGGCCCAGGACAAATGGCTCGAGGTCAGCTCGGTGTCGAACTTCACCTCCTACCAGGCCAACCGCCTGAAGCTGAGGTTCCGCCAGGAAGGCAAAAAGAAACCCCAGCTGGCCCATACCCTGAACGGCAGCGCCCTGGCCCTGCCCCGCTTGCTGGCTGCCATGCTCGAGAACTACCAGGAGGAAGACGGCATTCGCGTGCCGGAAGTACTGCAAAAGTATACGGGGTTTTCTTCAATAAAAAGAAAGGAGGAAGGAAGATAGTAGGGAGTAGATAGTAGGGAGGAAGAAAGAAGAAGTAGGGAGTAGTTAGTAGGGAGTAATTAGTAGGGAGTAGTTAGTAAGAAGTAAGGAGAAAGGAAGAAAGAAGAAGATAGTAGGGAGTGAAGAAGAAAAAAGTGGGGAAGAGATGGTGGGTGGTAAGCTGGTTTTTATTAAATTTGAATAGAGACCAACAGGTCTGGAGACACCTGTCAACTTAACGAAAAAAAGCCATCTATGGGGAGAAAGGAGAAAAGGTGGTACGCACTTTACACCAAGTCGAGAGCCGAAAAAAAGGTGGAGCGCGAACTGCTGGCCAAGGACCTGCATGCTTACCTTCCGCTGGAAAAGAAGCTCAAGCAATGGAGCGACCGCAAAAAGTGGGTCAAAGAGCCTTTGATCCGTTCCTATATATTCGTGCACGTCACCCGCGCAGAGCTGGAGAAAGCCTACTACACCCCTGGGGTGGTGAAGGTGGTGCATTTCGAGGGCAAGCCGGCGCCCATCCCCGACAAGCAAATAAAAGCCATCCGCGACATCCTGGAGAGCGGGGAAACCTACGAGGTCACCTCCGACGCTTTCAGTGTGGGGGAAAACGTAGAGATCAAAGCCGGCAACCTCAAAGGCCTGCAGGGTGAGCTCATCAAGCATGTCAACCGTTACAAGGTGCTGATCCGTATAGACGCCATCCAGCAAAACCTGCTGATCAACATCAACCCCTCCAACATTTCCAAGGTGGCCCGCCAAACATAGGGCAATTACATTGAGCCCTAGGCATCCGCAAAATTTTTATTATTTTAATACCCCAACTAAGCATGGCTTAAAATCAACGGTCCCCCGAAGCCAATTGAGGAGATCCGTTGGCCGGTGCTTATAAATTTTTGTACCCATGAAGAAGTTGTTGTGTCTAATCCCGATTGTCATTGCGCCTGTTCTGCTGTACGCTCAAAACAACCAGGAGCCCGAGGCGCTGTTTGCCGATGCCGAATACTACCGGATGAACGAGGAATACACCGAGGCGGTGCCCCTGTACCAGCGGTTGATGCGCCGGGGTTATGACCATGCCCACCTGCATTATGTGATGGGCCGAAGCTACCTGAACATCGACGGCCGTAAATCGCGGGCCATCGACCATTTGAAAACAGCGGCCCAAAAGACCAGTCCGGACTTCCGGGCAGGTTCCCTCGAAGAAAAAAAAGCCCCGCGCGATGCCCTTTTTTACCTGGGTAAAGCTTACCAGATACAAAACCAGCTGGATACCGCCCTGCACTATTACAACCGCTTCCTCGAATCGCTCGACAACAAAAAAAATTACAACCTGAATTTTGTGCATCAGCAGATCCGCTCGTGCAAGAAGGCCAAATCGTTCATGCAAAACCCGTTGGATATTTCGTGGCAGAACCTGGGCGTGCCGGTCAACGATGGCTTTGCCAACACCCGCCCGGTGGTCAACGCGCAGGAGAACAGGCTGGTGTATACCTCTGAGCTCAAGCTGTACGATGCCATCTTCATGGCCCGCAAAGACAGTGGCCGGTGGAACAGTCCGGTGAACCTGGCCCCGCAGATCCGCAGCGAGGGCGACCTCTACCCGTGCGACATGAGCCCCGACGGCCAGCGGATGGTGCTGTTCCGTTACGAAAACTCACGCGGCAACCTTTACCTGAGCGATTACAACTCCGAAACAGGCGAGTGGCAGAAACCCTACGAACCCAAAGGCCGGATCAACACCCGCCACTGGGAAACCCACGGCTGCCTCGGGCCAAGAGGCAACGTGCTCTATTTCACCAGCAACCGCCGGGGCGGAGAAGGTAAACTCGACATTTACGTCTCACGCTACAATTACAAAGAAAAACGATGGACCAAACCCAAAAACCTCGGCAAAAAGATTAACACCCCGTACAACGAAGAAACACCGTTTATCACCCGCGACGGCACCACCCTCTACTTCAGCTCCCAGGGCCATGAAGGCATCGGGGGTTTCGATGTGTTCAAATCAACCCGCACACCCGACGGGGACTGGTCGGAGCCGGTTAACATGGGCTACCCCATCAGCACCACCGACGACGACCGGTTCTTCCACCCGGTGAAAAACGGGAGGGCCGGGTACATCTCCCGCTACGGCAAAGACAGCCACGGAGGCAAAGACATCTACCGGGTGCGGATCCCCGAAGAAAAACAATAACAAACCCGGTCCCGATCGTTGACCTTGACAAAGGCCTTGATCATCCTCATCCCTGGCCAAAAAACCATTTTGTTGCTGTACCGCACAGTCTTGACCATAATGGAAACCTTGAACATCTTCATCAGGTAAACCGGCGAAAGAATGATGGATGTCAGAGCCATAAGTGATGGTTCCGGTCAAAGAAATTTTACGACAAAAGTTGACGTAAATCACCGCAGCCAAAACAAACCATTGGCGGGGCTCTCCGTATATTGCCATTTGCGAGAAACAATGAACGCCAACCCCGTTATTGACGAAAGGTAATATTTTATATTTTTGGAGGTTCTCAGGGGTTGATAAGAAAATGAACCCCTGCCCGGACCAACCCTTCATAAGTTGCCTTTTCAGTCATCTGCCGGTGATGGGACTGAGGAGGCGGAGCTGTATAGCAAACCCGATCATTGAACCGAGAATTTACCCATTCGGCAGGCAAAAAAGGGTAAATTTTTGTACCTTTGATATGTAGATGGCTATGAAAGATGAAACTGATACTGCTTTTCATAATCATAGGGGTTTCAGCTCTGCAGGCAGCAACCGCCAAAAAACCCCCGGCATCCTATCAGCAGTTTAAGGCTGAGTTCATGAATACCAATGTGCTTGAACAAAACGATTTGTTCAATTTTAACCCGCAAACGCAAAGGTTAGTTGGGATAGGAAGCGGGGTAGGCCTGGTAGGAGTAAGCGGATATTTTTTAATGAACGATGAAATGAAAAAATTTGGATATACCGCCTTAATTGGCGGAGGCGTTTACATCACGTATATCATTATATCCAGCATAGATAAAGATCAAAACAGAGGAAGCAATGTTCCATGTCACTGGTGGGAATAACCTCCACCAAAAATAAATCACACTTACATGAAAAAAGCCCTTATTACTGGTATAACCGGTCAGGACGGTTCATACCTTGCCGAATTTTTACTGGAGAAAGGTTACCAGGTGCACGGTATAAAAAGAAAAAGTTCATCTTTCAACACCGAGCGGGTGGACCATCTGTACCAGGATCCCCATGAGAAGCCGTTGCGGTTTGTTTTGCATTACGGCGATCTGACCGACTCCTCCAACATCATCCGCATCATCCAGGAAGTGCAGCCCGACGAGATATACAACCTGGGGGCGATGTCGCATGTAAAGGTCAGCTTCGACATGCCCGAGTATGCTGCCAACGCCGACGGCGTGGGAACGCTCAGGATCCTGGAAGCGGTAAGGCTGCTGGGGTTGACCGACAAGGTAAAGATCTACCAGGCCTCCACCTCCGAGCTTTACGGGCTGGTGCAGGAGACCCCGCAAACCGAAAAAACGCCTTTTTATCCCCGCTCCCCTTATGGTGTGGCCAAGCTTTACTCCTACTGGAGCATTGTCAACCACCGCGAGGCCTACAACCTTTTCGCCGCCAACGGCATTTTGTTCAACCACGAGTCGCCGAGGCGGGGTGAGACGTTTGTCACCCGCAAGATCACCCGGGCGGCCACGCGCATCGTGATGGGCCTGGATGAGAAGGTGTATTTGGGCAATCTGAACGCCAAGCGCGACTGGGGCCATGCCAAAGACTATGTAGAGGCCATGTGGATGATCCTGCAGCAGGATGAGCCCGATGATTTTGTCATTGCCACCGGCAAAAACCACTCCATCCGCGAATTCATAGATAAGACCTTCAAGGAGCTGGGGGTAAAGATTGCTTTCAAAGGCGAAGGCACAGAGGAGGTCGGCATCGTGGAGAGCTTCGACAGCCAGAAACTGAAGGAGCTGGGCATCGAAGGCACCCACATCCAGGTCGGTGACCAGATCATCGAGGTGGACCCCTCCTATTTCCGGCCTACTGAGGTGGACGAGCTGATCGGCGATTCGACCAGGGCCAGGAAAGAGCTCAACTGGCAGCCCCGTTATTCATTTGACGACCTGGTGCAGGAGATGACCCGGGCTGACCTCGAAAAAGCCAAGAAAGAAAACCACATGAACCATTATGATGAAGCCAAACGATAAGATTTACATTGCCGGCCACCGCGGCATGGTGGGCTCGGCCATCCACCGTAAGCTCAAGGCCGAAGGATTCAACAACATCGTCACCCGCACCTCCCGGGAGCTAAACCTGAAGGATCAAAAGGCTGTTCAGGAGTTCTTCGAGCAGGAAAAACCCGACTACGTGATCCTGGCCGCGGCCAAGGTGGGCGGCATACAGGCCAACAACACCTACCGGGCCGAGTTCATCTACGACAACATCATGATCGAGGCCAACGTGATCCACCAGGCCTATAGGAGCGGGGTCAAAAAGCTGCTTTTCCTGGGCTCTTCTTGTATCTATCCCAAGCATGCGCCCCAGCCGATGAATGAAGAGCATCTGTTGTCGGGCTCCCTGGAGCACACCAACGAGCCCTATGCCATTGCCAAGATCGCCGGTATCAAGCTGTGCGAGAACTACATGGACCAGTACGGGGCGAACTTTATCTCTGCCATGCCCACCAACCTGTATGGGCCCAATGACAACTACGACCTGGAGACCTCTCACGTGTTTGCCGCCCTGATCCGCAAGTTCCATGAGGCCAAAGAACAAAACAAGCCCTCGGTGGAGATCTGGGGCACGGGAAAACCCATGCGCGAGTTTCTGCATGTCGACGACATGGCCGATGCCTGTTATTTTCTGATGCAGAACTATGATGGCAAACAGTTCGTCAACATCGGCACCGGCACGGATGTGACCATCAAGGAGCTGGCCGAAACCATCATGGAGGTGGTCGGCTACCAGGGAGAACTGCGTTTCAACACCGACATGCCCGACGGCACCCCCCGCAAACTCATGGACGTCTCCAAAATCGAATCCATGGGCTGGAAACATAAAATCTCCCTTAAAGAAGGAATAAGGCAAACCTATCAAAATTTTGTAGACAACATGGATCAATATATTTGACATTCAATCATTTCTTTAAATGCCCCACCAGACTAAAATCCTGAGCATCGTCGGCGCACGACCGCAGTTCATCAAGCTCTTCGCGCTCTCCCGGGCTTTGAGGAAGCATTACGATGAAAAGATTGTGCATACGGGTCAGCACAAAACCATCGTCTTCCCGGTGCATCCCCGGACCCATTCCTTCCCGAGACCGAGTGGGTCGAGACCGTCCACGACGGCTGGAACCATCTGCTCGACCCCAAACAGGATCATTTTGCAGAAAACATCAAAGCCTTTAAACCGGCAACGTCCCAATCCGACATCTTCGGCACCTACGTCACACAAAAGATGCTCCAAATCATCCAAACCCACATACTAACAAAATAACCCGAAACAAACCAACCAATAAACCAGTACCATTTTTCGTTCAATTAATACATCGTTAAATGCCTACAATATTAAGGATTAAAGGTTATCGGTTTTTCTTTTACTCGAATGATCATTCACCCGCTCATATACATGTTGAAAAGGACGATAAAACTGCAAAATTTAAGCTTGATACATTAAATTTAGCAAGATCAAAAGGTTTTAATGCCAAAGAAATTAGCGAAATTCGCACGTATGTTGCGGACAATATAGACCTATTCAAATCTAAATGGAATGAATACTTCAACAATTAATAAATCAAAAAACGCAACCAACGTCTGGTTTAGTGATTACAAGATGTATGTTCAGCTGGAAGATGGCAGGGAAATCGCGGTGCCGTTGGAATGGTTCCCCAAATTAAGAGACGCCGGTGAACAAGAAAGAAACAATTGGCGCTTCATAGGCAACGGCGAAGGCATCCACTGGAAGGACCTGGATGAAGACATCCTGGTCGAAGGCTTATTATAATCCATCTAAAGCCATTGACAAACAGCTTTTTCAAGTAAACAGTTAATTTAGAATCCTATGCTGACTAAAAGCAAACTCAAAAAAACGCTGGAAAATCTGCCGGAAAATTTCTCAATCGATGAATTGATTGAGCAATTAATTTTCATTGAAAAGGTAGAAGAGGGTCTGGAGCAATCCCGGAGTGGAAAGACTATATACAATGAAGAAGTAAGGAAAATAATTGATAAATGGTCGAAATAACCTGGACCCAGGTTTCATACGATTATCTTTTATTTAACATTTTGGCCGTATGGAACCTGCATGAATAATCATGTCCTTGTTGTGTAGGTT
>CAJXLK010000005.1 GCA_913055635.1 uncultured Bacteroidota bacterium | reverse complement strand
CCTCGACTTGCATGTGTTAAGCCTGCCGCTAGCGTTCATCCTGAGCCAGGATCAAACTCTTCGTTGTATAAAAAAGTTGATTAGTTCCTGTGCTCGATTATCTGACAAGATGATGCTGCTTTTCAATTCTCTATCTCAACATTTCAAAGAACCTGTATGATCACTTGAATCATTTTTAAGATCGTTTCCCCTTTGTTTCGTTAAAAGGGATTGCAAAGATAATTCGTCTTGAGTTGATCACAAAATATTTTTTAAAGTTTTTTTAAACTTTTTTGCCCTCCCTTCTTAATGCCTTAACCTCAATTACTTCGGGCCTGTCGAATATCTCTGCCGTTAACTTTCACTTAAAGAACGCGAATGCGAGGTGCAAATATAGTGCACAAATTGAATTGACAAACACTTGGGCCGGTTTTTTTTCAAAAAAAACATATCCGGCTACCAACCAGATTTTTGTATTACTAATAAAAGAGAATGTCGCCGTTTCAGCAGTCAATTCTTAAATAATTATCTTAAATTAGCACAAAAACAAATAAAAGCAGCCGGTTCTATGGATAAAAATCTGGTGATCATCCCTACCTATAATGAAAAAGGCAATATTGACCGAATAATCCGAAAGATCTTTTCACTTCAGGTGCCCTTTCACATGCTGATCATCGACGACAACTCACCGGATGGGACAGCCCGGGAGGTGAAGGATCTGCAAGAGGAATTTCCCGAGCGGCTGTTTCTATTAGAGCGGGAAGGCAAGCTGGGATTGGGCACGGCTTATATTACAGGCTTCAAATGGGCCATCGAACATCGGTACGACTACATTTTCGAGATGGACGCCGATTTCTCCCACAACCCCGACGACCTGCCCCGGCTTTATGATGCCTGTGCCTACGACGGGGCGGATCTGGCGATTGGTTCGCGGTACAAGAACGGGGCCAATGTTGTTAACTGGCCCATCGGGCGCATCTTAATTTCATATTTTGCTTCACGGTACGTCAGTTTCATTACAGGGATGAACATCACTGATGCCACGGCAGGCTTCAAATGCTACCGGCGTAAAGTACTGGAAACAATCAATTTGGATAAAATACGTTTGGTGGGTTATGCTTTTCAGATCGAGATGAAATTTGCAGCGTGGAAATTCGGTTTTAAAATTGTTGAAATTCCGATCATTTTCACCAACCGGGCAGTGGGCACCTCCAAGATGAGCGGAGGCATCTTCAATGAAGCCTTATGGGGAGTTATGAGCATGAAAGTAAGGAGCATTTTCAAAAAATACAAAAAGTATGAGACCCCTTCTGATTGAGCATGCCCATATTGTTAATGAAGGCCGCATTGTGGAGGGTTCGGTATGGATCCGGGCAGGAAAGGTGGCCGGGATCTATGAGAAGGGGGAGGTCATCCCCGCTGAAGCCAGGCAGGAGAGTGAAGTGCTCAACGCCACAGGCCAGTATCTAATACCGGGGGTTATTGATGAGCATGTCCATTTCAGGGAACCAGGGCTGAGCCACAAAGCGGACATCGAATCCGAGTCAAGGGCAGCCATAGCCGGAGGGATCACCTCGTTTATGGAAATGCCCAATACCAAGCCACCGGCTATAAGCCTCAGGGAACTGGAAACCAAATTTTCACTGGCCGAAAAGCATGCTTTCGCCAACTATTCTTTTTATCTGGGGGCCACCAACGACAACCTGGAAGAGATTCGCCGGCTTGATCCGGCCCGGGTATGTGGAGTAAAAGTATTCATGGGCGCTTCCACGGGCAACATGCTGGTAGATGAGACAAGGGCCCTGGAGCAGATCTTTGCCCAATCGCCGGTATTAATTGCTGCTCACTGTGAAGATGAGGACATTCTGCGGGCCAATACCAGGCATTATCAAAAGCAGTACGGAGAAAACGTCCCGGTTGCCCATCATCCGTTGATCCGCAGTGAAGAGGCCTGTTACCGGTCTTCTTCCCGGGCGGTAAAACTGGCCCGGAAGCACAAGAGCCGGCTCCACATCCTCCATTTAAGCACAGCCCGGGAGCTTGACCTGTTTGAGGCCCGGCCTTATCAACCAGACAAAAAGATCACGGCAGAAGCCTGCATCCACCATTTATGGTTTGAACAGGGCGATTATGCCCGCCTGGGCACGCGCATCAAGTGGAATCCGGCCATCAAAAAGGCCAGTGACAGGGAAGCATTAAGGCAAGGGCTTCAAAACCACCGGATCGATACGGTGGCTACGGATCATGCCCCACATCTTGCCGGGGAAAAAGATCAGCCATATATGAAGGCGCCTTCCGGGGGGCCTATGGTTCAGCATGCCCTTTCGGCCATGCTGGAGCTGCATCACCAAGAGGTGCTTTCGCTGCCCACCATCGTTGAAAAGATGTGCCACACCCCTGCCGACCTTTTTCAGGTCAGCAAGCGGGGATATATACGGCCCGGTTACTGGGCTGATCTGGTATTGGTCGATCCCCGCCAATCCTGGCAGGTAACCCCTGAAAGCCTGTATTACAAATGTGGCTGGTCGCCGTTGGAAGGACAAACCTTCCATCACTCGATCACCCATACATTGGTTAACGGACAAATTGTGTACAAAAATGGCGCATTTACCGGGCAAAAAAATGCAAAAAGGTTGGTTTTCAACCGGTGACATAGCCCACGTTGCGGTTGCCGGAACCGCCTTCCTGGCACTCCTGGTCCTGGCTTTCAGCTGCCAGCGCCGGTGGGAAGATAAAGAAACCCACACCCTGAAAACCGACTCCATTCAAAATCAGTATATTGGTGTTGCTGACAGCATCAACTATGGGGTTGTGGTCAAAAACCGAAAAGAATCCGATCAATGGCAAGAAAAATGGCTCAGCAGCTTTGAGCGCAAGGCTTTCGTCGACCACATCTTTGAGGCAGTCTACCAGGGGAAACTCCAACCCTACGATTATTTCACCCACGAGCCCATGACCATCGAGCAGGTTGAAAAGCTCGAAGCCAAAGCATCCTTTTCCCGTGAACGTGTAGGCAAAATCCAGTTTAAAGAAAGATGGTACTTTGATCCCCAACAGCTAAGCATGGTCAAAGAAGTCCATCAGATCATGCTGGCTTATGAAGTATACCGGGATGACGGAAGTTTCAGAGGCTATAAGCCTGCTTTTATGGTCCGGTTAAATCCCAATCTAAAAAAAGCAAACCATTGATGAAGGTCTTCATTGTTGATCCGGTTCATCCGGTACTTATGGAAAAGTTAGAACAAGCGGGTTTTGCACCGGACTATCAGCCCAGGATTGAAGCCGGTGAAATTGGCAAAAAAATCCCCCATTATCAGGGCATTGTCGTCAGGAGCAAGGTGAAGGTGGATCATGGGTTAATAGACCGGGGGGGACATCTGAAGTTCATTGCCCGTGTTGGATCGGGCATGGAAAACATTGACCGGCGTTATGCGGAATCAAAGGGCATTGTATGTTTGAACTCGCCCGAGGGCAACCGCGATGCCGTTGGGGAGCATGCCCTGGGGTTACTTTTAAGCCTGATCAATCAGATCCCGCGGGCCAATGGGCATGTAAAAGGGGGGCAATGGGACCGTGAGGCCCACCGGGGGATGGAGATCAAGGGCAGGACGCTCGGGCTGATCGGATACGGCCATACCGGCAGTGCCTTTGCCGGGAAGCTGGCCGGGTTGGGCGTCAATACCATCGCCTGGGACAAGTACAAATTTGATTATAGCAGCCAAGTGGTTAAAGAAAAGGCGCTCAGCGGGCTTTTTGATGAAGCGGATGTGCTGAGTCTGCATGTTCCCCTGACCACCGAGACCCATTATATGGTCAACGATGCATTCCTCCGGCAATTCCGCAAACCCCTGATCCTGATCAACACCTCCCGGGGGGCGGTGGTTAATACAGCTGATCTGGTAAAAAACCTCAAAAGCGGGCAGGTCAAAGCGGCGGCCCTCGACGTGCTTGAATACGAAAGCAGCGATTTTGAAGGGCTTCATCAAAGCGGCAAGCTGCCTCAACATTTCCGGGAACTGAGTGAAATGCCCCAGGTGATCCTCACCCCCCATGTTGCTGGCTGGACCCACGAGTCTTACTACAAATTATCGGCCATTATAGCCAATAAGATTATCCGGCATTGGGGATGAAGTGGTCTCCATGAGAAATTGGGCGGTATGGCGGCTCCTTTGTTCAACCAGGATCCGGCGGTATTTCTGAACATCCCGCACGATTTGCTCGGTATAATGGCGCACGGTCATCAACTGGAGTCCCTTATTATAAAGCACCCGGTAATCCTCGCGAAGATCGCTCATTAAACTGGAAACCCCCGCGGTATCATCCATACATACAGAAAAGTTTAGGGCAGAGTGCTGCATCATATTGACCTTCACTCGGTTTTTGGCAAAGAGGCCGTATATTTTGCTCAATTGTTCCTCCACTACCAGCGAATAATCTTTGGGTAAAACCGAGATCAGCACCTGTTGGTTTTTGATGATAAAGATGGGTACAGCCCCGTCATAATCCGGATAATCGCCGATCCATGTTCCAGGTTGGTCGGGTTCAATAAAAGAGCGTACATTCAAGGGAATGCCCTTGTTTTGCAAGGGTTTGATGGTTTTGGGGTGGATGATTTTGGCCCCGTAGTAGGCCAGTTCAATGGCCTCCTGGTAGGAGATGCGCCCGAGCTTCTGGGTGCCGGAAAAGAACCGGGGGTCAGCATTTAATACCCCCGGGACATCCTTCCATATGACCAGGGAACCCGCATCAAGGATATGGGCCAGAATGGCGGCTGAATAATCGGAGCCTTCCCGCCCAAGGGTGGTGGAGGCCCCCTTCATGCTCCCGCCAATAAACCCCTGGGTCAAGATCAGTTCGTTGTCCCGGGGTTGAAAATTCCGGATAATCCTCCTTGAAGAGGCTTCCCAGTTTACCTGTGCCTCGCGGTAGGTATCATCGGTGATCAGGTGCTCGCGCATATCAACCAGCCGGCACGTAAGGCCTGTTCTTTCCAAATAGTGCGCCACCACATAGGTAGAAAGCAACTCTCCGATGCTTACCACCTGATCATACAGGTAATCATAGCTATGCCATTCCCTGTCAAAAGCCTCCTGCAGCCAGTTAAAGGAGGATTGCACCCCTTCATACACCAAATCATCACTGGCAAAGAGTTCCTGCATGATCTGATAATGATAATCCCGCAGCAACCTGAGCTGTTGCCTAAAGCCTGAGCGGTCCTTATGATAAATAAAGCCAGCCAGTTTTTCCAATTGGTTGGTGGTTTTGCCAAAGGCCGACAATACCACCACCCTGGCTTGCTGACGGGTGTAAACAATATTTGTCAGGTTGACCACCCCTTCAGCATTCTTCACCGAAGCCCCACCAAACTTATAAATAACCATTAATACATATTTTCTCTGGTTCACCTGCACAAATTTCTTGATTATCTTCGAACAAACATGGTAATTTGGTCTTTTTTTCATAATTTAATCACCCCAAGCCCAATACCAATCTTAATTTTAAACTGTACTAAATTCTAAAGACATGAAACAATACCGGATTACGACCCTTAATGAGTTCATCATACGCAGGCAGGCAAACATCCCCTATGCCAAAGGGGAATTGTCGCGATTGCTTCATCATATAGGCATCGCAGCCAAGGTCGTAAATAAGAAAGTCAATAAAGCCGGGCTAGTGGATGTCTTGGGAACAGCAGGGAAGGAAAATGTTCAGGGAGAAATCCAGCAAAAGCTGGATGTTTTTGCTGACATGCAGTTCACCACGGCTTTAAAAGACAGTGGGGAGTGCTGTGGCATAGCCTCCGAAGAAAATCAGGAGATCATCACCTTTGATGACGAGCTGGCCAACGACGGCAAATACATTGTCACGATGGATCCCCTGGACGGATCGACCAACATTGATGTGAATGTCTCGATCGGCACCATTTTTTCAATATATAAAAGGATTTCTCCGCGGGGTCATAAAGCCGAGTTAAGGGATTTTCTGCAGAGCGGTAACCGTCAGATTGCAGCCGGATATGTCATTTACGGTTCTTCCACCATGTTGGTTTACACCACCGGCCGGGGGGTCAATGGTTTCACCCTGGATCCTGCCATTGGTGAATTCTGCCTGTCTCATCCCGACATCATCACCCCGGAACAGGGGAGAATTTATTCGCTCAATGAAGGCAACTACACCAATTTCCCCGAGGGGCTCAAGCAATACATCAAATACTGCCAGGAAAAGGATGAAGCCACCCACCGCCCCAAAAAAGCCCGGTACATTGGCTCGCTGGTGGCTGATTTTCACCGGAACCTGTTAAAGGGGGGAATTTTTATTTACCCTCCTACGGCCAACTCACCTAATGGCAAGTTGCGCCTGCTTTATGAATGCAACCCCATTGCTTTTCTGGCCGAGCAAGCCAATGGCAAGGCATCAGACGGTAAAAACAGGATCCTGGACATTGTGCCCCAAAACCTGCATCAAAGGGTACCTTTCTTTACCGGTTCCCGCATCATGGTAGAGCGGGCCGAACAATTCATGAAGGACCATTCCTAAGACGCCCCCGCTTTAAAATACCCCCGCTAACCCCCGCTAAGCGGGGTGAAAAATACCCCCGCTTAGCGGGGTGGTCAGGATACCCCCGCGTTAGGACCCCGCTAAGCGGGGTCCTTTAAAGCGGATGGGGACCATAATATTTTATGGGGCGAGTTGGTTATTAATTGGCCGGCCTTATTTATTTTTGTCTCCAAAATCCGGAAAATTGCAAATACAGGAATTATCCGTCAAATACAAGGATCATCCCCAGGTTGGTGCGCTCAGGGAAGCCGTAAACGGGAAAAAGAATGTCCATGTGCGGGGATTGCTGGGATCCCTGAAAAGTGCCTTTGCATCTGCACTGGCCCGGGATCTTTCAGCTCCCATGGTTTTCATCATGAAGGACAAGGAAGAAGCCGCCTTTTTTTACAATGACCTGCAAAACCTTGTGGGCACCGAACGGGTGCATTTCTTCTCCTCAACCTATAAACGTTCCATACACATCGGCCAGGAAGATCCCACCAATGTTATCCTACGCACCGAAGTACTAAACGCCATCCGGCAAAACCAAACACCCCTGATTGTAAGCTATCCGGAAGGGGTCATTGAAAAGGTGGCGGCCCGCAGGCAAATGGAACAAAACACCCTTGAAATTCACCAGGGAGAAAAAATATCTACCGATTTCCTCAATGACATGCTGTTCGAATACGATTTTGAACAGGTGGATTTTGTCTACCAGCCGGGACAATTTTCTGTGCGGGGCAGCATTGTCGACATCTTTTCATTTTCGGATGATCATCCTTACCGGATTGACTTTTTCGGAGAGGAAGTCGAATCGATACGGACCTTTGATGTAGACAACCAGCTTTCCATTGAGAAACTGGAGCGGGCCACAATCCAGCCCAAGCTCAACAATGAACAGGCGGGTGAACATCAGTGGCAGTCCTTTTTCAACTTTCTGGACCCACAGACCCTTTTGTGGTTCAATGAATACCAATACATCGCGGAAAGGATCGGCGAGCTTTTCAATAAAACCCTGGAGAACAACCCGGAACAGAACATTGAATCCTATGTCATTTCCCCCGGCCAATTCGAGCAAGGGGTTGGCCCATTCACAAAAATAGAGAGCGGCCACCGCAATCTGTTTGAAGAAGCCGGGAAGATGGAGGTCAACGCTTCGCCCCCGCCGGCCTTCAACAAGAACTTCGAGCTGCTCACCAACAATCTGCAGGAAAATCAACAGCAGGGCTATACCAACTATATATTATCAGACAATGAGAAGCAGATAGAACGTTTGCAGGCGATATTTGCAGACATCAATCCGCAGGTACAATTTACTCCTGTCATGCCCACCCTGCATGAAGGCTTCATCGATCATCATGCCAAAATATGCTGTTACACGGACCATCAGATCTTTGGGCGTTATCATAAATTCAGGATTAAATCGGGGTTCTCGCGAAAAGAAAGCCTCAACATTGAAGAGCTCAACAACCTGCATCCCGGCGACTTTGTAGTGCATGTGGATCATGGCATTGGCAAATTTGGGGGACTGGAGAAGATTGAGGTCAATGGGAAGAGACAGGAGGCGGTACGTTTGATATACAAAGACAACGATATCCTGTATGTCAATATTCATTCGCTCCATAAAATCTCCAAGTACAAGAGCAAGGATTTGAGCCCGCCGAAAATTTACAAGTTGGGTTCAGCGGCCTGGAAAAACCTCAAGAACAAGACCAAGAAAAAAGTCAAGGACATCGCCAAAGAGCTTATACAGCTTTATGCCAGGCGGATGGAAAAGAAGGGGTTTCCTTTTTCGACCGACACTTATCTGCAACAGGAGCTGGAATCGTCCTTTATCTATGAAGACACGCGCGACCAGCTGGCGGCCACCCAGGCCGTAAAGCAGGACATGGAAGCCGAGACCCCCATGGACAGGCTTGTATGCGGGGATGTAGGATTTGGCAAAACGGAAGTGGCCATAAGGGCGGCCTTCAAAGCCGTAGCCGACAGCAAGCAGGTGGCCGTTCTGGTGCCCACCACCATTTTGGCCCTCCAGCATTACCAGACTTTCGCCGAACGACTCAGTGAATTTCCCGCCAATGTGGAACACATCAGCCGGTTGAGAAGCCACAAAAAACAGCGGGAAGTGAAAGACCAGCTGAAAAACGGTCAAATTGATATCGTCATCGGCACCCATCGGTTGATCGGGAAAGATATGAATTTTAAGGATTTGGGTTTGTTGATCGTAGACGAAGAACAAAAATTTGGGGTTTCAGTCAAGGAAAAACTTAAAAACATCAAGTTAAATGTGGACACCCTTACCCTGACAGCCACACCGATTCCACGGACCCTTCAGTTTTCGCTGATGGGTGCCCGCGATCTTTCCATCATTCATACCCCGCCCCCCAACCGCTATCCTATTGTCACCGAAGTTCATCCTTTCAACGAAGAAATCATCCATGAAGCCATTGCTTACGAGGTTGAACGGGGCGGACAGGTCTTTTTCATCAACAACCGCATCCAGAACATCCACGAAGTCGAAAACCTGGTCAACCGGATGATGCCCAAGGTAAGAACTGTGGTGGCCCATGGGCAAATGGAGGGAGCCCGGCTGGAAAAAATCATGATGGATTTTATACACCAGCAATATGATGTGCTGATCGCTACCACCATCATTGAATCGGGTCTGGATATTCCCAATGCCAACACCATGATCATCAATGAAGCCCAAAACTTCGGATTAAGTGACCTCCACCAGTTAAGGGGCCGGGTGGGAAGGTCCAACAAAAAGGCCTTCTGTTATCTGCTTGCCCCGCCCATGACGGCTGTCACCCAGGAAGCCCGCAGAAGGCTTCAGGCCATTGAGGAATTCTCCGAATTGGGCAGCGGCTTCAACATTGCCATGCAGGACCTGGACATCCGCGGAGCCGGAAACCTGCTGGGCAAAGAACAAAGCGGGTTTATCGCTGATATTGGTTTTGAAACCTACCAGCGCATCCTGCGGGAAGCCCTTCAGGAACTCAAAGAAAACGAATTCAGCAACCTCTACCAGGAGGAGAAAAAACAAACCATTGAAAAACAAAAGCAGGAGCAACAATTCCTTTACGATTGCCAGATTGAAACCGACCTGCAAATCCTCTTCCCCGACGAC
Organism: uncultured Bacteroidota bacterium; assembly: GCA_913055635.1. Taxonomy (GTDB): domain Bacteria; phylum Bacteroidota; class Bacteroidia; order Bacteroidales; family UBA12077; genus JAGXLC01. The sequence goes on along the minus strand of CAJXLK010000005.1, from coordinate 123,158 downwards.
TATATCCCCAATGTCTCCGAACGCATCAACCAGTACCGGGAACTCGATAACATCGAGCATGAAGAACAGTTGCGGGAGTTTGAAGAAAAACTTCGCGACCGCTTCGGTCCCCTGCCCGAACCCACCTGTGAGCTACTCAACGTGGTACGCCTAAGGTGGCATGCCATTGCCCTGGGATTTGAGAAAATTATGATTAAAAACAACACCATGGTCGTACACTTTATTTCAAACCAGGAATCGCCCTATTACCAGTCTGAAACATTCAGCCGGGTGCTGGGGTATATTCAAAAACACCAAAAACACTTTCAGCTGAAGGAAGGCAAAAAGTTAACCATGACCATAGGGCAGGTCGACAACATCAACAAAGCCCTGGAATTGCTGAAAAATATGCATGAAAATTTATAACTTTGGCGGTCTAACGCCAAGCGCTTTGTGAATTTAGCCATCGACATAGGAAATACATCCGTTCATGCCGGGGTATTTGCTCAAAATATCCTGATACGCACTTTTCGTTATCATGCGTTTAATCCCCCGCGCATTCGAAGCCTCAGACAACGCTATTTCATTCAAAACGTCATTGTTTCATCGGTTAATGATTTCAACCCCAGGAGTTTTTCCATTTTATCCCGGCAGGTCAGATGTTTCATGGAATTTTCCAGCCAAACGCCCATTCCCATCGAGAACCTTTACAAAACGCCTGATACATTGGGCAAAGACAGGTTAGCGGGGGTCACTGGAGGCCAAAGCCTTTTTCCCGGCCGCCCCCTGTTGGTCATTGATGCGGGCACGGCCATTACCTATGATTTTCTGAACGCAGCGGGACAATACCAGGGGGGAAACATTTCTCCGGGCTTGACCATGCGGCTGGGTGCCCTCCACAAATACACCCGCCGGCTGCCCCGGGTGCAACCCCGCAGGCAAACCCCTGTAATGGCCGATAATACCGTGGAAGCCATCGCCGCAGGGGTACAAAACGGGATCATCTATGAGATGAACCAGTACATAGAACATTTTACGAACCAATACCCGGGGCTGATTACAATACTCACCGGTGGAGATAGCTTTTTCTTTGATAATAAATTAAAATATCCCATCTTTGTAGAACCCAATTTGATATTAATTGGGTTGAATAAAATACTGAAATACAACCTTTATGCGCATTAGACTGATTCTGATCACCAGTGTGTTGGTTCTGTTCAGCATCGATGTTCGGGCACAAAAAAGCATCCTTTCCCCCTATTCGAGATATGGACTGGGCGAACTTGTTGAACAGAGCTACGGCAGCAATTATGGATATGGTTCAATATCCGCCGGATTGAGGGAAGCAGATGTGATCAACTATTCAAATCCGGCCTCATACACGGCTCAAGATACCAACAGCTTCATCTTTGATATTGGCCTTTCAGCGCGCTCGTCGCTACAAAAAAGCCAGGGAGCCAGTGCCAACCGGAAGTCGGTGGGCTTTGACCATTTGGCCATCGGTTTTCCGGTAACGACCTGGTGGAAGAGCAGCATCGGGGTGGTTCCGCTCAGTCAGGTGGGCTATTCGGTGCAGGAGACAAAACAACCGGCCACTCCCAATGAAATGATTACCCATTATCAGGGAGAGGGAGGGGTTCGCCAGTTTTACATTGGCAATGCCTTTGCCCTGACCGATCATTTGAGCCTCGGGGTCAATTACTTTCACCTCTTTGGCAACGCTACATATACCGCCGAGTCTTATCTGCCTCAGGACAGCATGAGTGGACAGTTCCAAAGAAGACAAAAGAAATACTTCAAGGGCAACCGCTTTCAGCTGGGCCTTCAATATCAAACGGAATTATTCAGCGACTATACCCTGACCGCCGGCTTAACCTACGACATGAAGGCCCGTTTGAACATGGATGCGGATCAAAAGTTTTTTACCTACTACCGCTACACCACCGGTGAAGGGGTGCCGCGGCAGGATACCATAGACCGGGTCTCCTCGAGCACCTCGACCAGCAGCCATTACCCCAGTGGATATAAGGTGGGCTTTACCTTGAAAAATCCAAAACTCCTGGTGGGAGCCGACTTCAAATATCAAAACTGGTCCGCCCTGGATGACTTCGATAACCTTCAGGATAGCTATTCAATGCATGCCGGCGTCCAATACACCCCCGACCCACAGGCCTTGCGCAACTACCTGAAAAGGGTCGATTACCGGTTCGGGGCGTTCTATAAACAATCTTATCTGAAATTAAATAACCACCAGCTGAAAGACTATGGCATAACATTTGGATTAGGTATACCGTTAAAGTACAATAAAACCAAATTCAATCTCTCTCTGCAACTAGGCAGAAGGGGTACCACCGCAGAAAGTCTGGTGGAAGAAAATTACGCCATGGTCAACTTTAACATCACGTTTTACGACTTTTGGTTTATGCAGAAAAAATATCAGTAACCCTAAAACGCTCAATGATGAAAACCTTAGGAAAATTACTCTTCGCTTTGCTTATAGCCACCCTCTCAACGGTACATGCCTTTGGACAAACGGGGGCAGAAGAAGGCTCCAGATTTGGCAGTGGAAAAGACAGCATCCGGTGTTTGAAAAATCTTTCGCTGTATGCAGAATTTTTCAAACAGAACAATTACGAAGATGCGGTTGAACCCTGGACGATTGTTTATAAGGAATGTCCCAAGGCCACCAAGAACATATACCTCCATGGAGAGGATATGCTGACCGATGCCATTGAGAACACGGAGGACCAGGCCAAAAAGAAAAAGCTGCTGGATAGCTTAATGAACCTGTACGACAAACGAATCAAGTATTTCGATCAAAAAGGCTTTGTAACGGGCAAAAAAGGCCTGGATTTCATCAATTATTCGGAGCAAAACATTGAGAACTTCAAAAAGGGCTACGACATGCTTGAAAAATCGATCAAGCTCCGGGGAGATGAATCGAGCCTGGCCGTATTGGTGGTTTATCTGAACACCACCAGTACCCTATACCAGAATGAAGAGATCAGCGGGGAGAAGATGGTGGAGAACTACTCCAAGACTTACCGGATAGTGGAACATCAACTGGAGAAAAGCCCCAACAGTCAGCGTTACAAGAAAGCCCAGGAAACCCTGGACAAAATATTCGAAAACAGTGGTGCTGCCACCTGCAAGAACATCATCGCCCTGTATCAACCCCGTTATGAAAACAACAAGGATGATCAGGACCTGATCAAGAAAATCATTGGTTTATTAGAAGATGCCGATTGCGTGGATGAAAGCTTCTATATGGATGCAAAAGTCCGCCTCAACGAGCTGGATCCGTCTGCAGCAAAGGCTCATGAGCTGGCTCAGCTCTATTATGACGAAAAGAAGATGGACAAAGCCATTCAGTATTATAAGCAAGCCATAGATCTGGCAAAAGAAGATGGACAAAAAGCCGGTTACTATCTGGAGCTGGCCTCCATCACCTTCGAGGATCTGGATGACAAGCCCACAGCACGCTCCTATGCCCGCAAGGCCATCGACCTGGATCCCAAAAACGGCAAGCCTTATATTTTAATTGGCCGGATGTATACCGAATCAACGGAAGCCTGTGGTGGCGATGAATTTGAACAAAAAGCCGTGTTATGGGCCGCTGTAGATAAATTCATCAAGGCCAAGCAGGTGGACCCCGACATGGAAGATGAAGCCAACGGGTACATCAATTCCTACAAGCCCAGGTTCCCCGACAAGAAGAGCATCTTCTTCCACAACTATCAAATTGGCGATACCTATGAAATCGGGTGCTGGATTAATGAGACCACAACGGTCAGAACTTCTGAATAAAAAACGGGCCATTTACCGGCTGCTTTTTATAATAATCCCGCTTTTAAGTGGGATTATTATATTATCCGGGGGATGTAGCAGCAAGATTGAGAAGGTAAAACTGATCAGCGAGCAAACCAATTTCCCCGATCAGTCAATGACCGATGCTGAAATCATACATACCAATCACGGCAAGTTGAGGGTCAAGGTCATGTCGCCAAAGATCAACCGGTATACCACGGTTGAAGAACCGCATACGGTCTTTCCCGAGGGCCTTACGGTCTTGTTTTACGACAGTACCCTAAGCGTGGATGCCAAGATATCGGCCAATTATGCCATATACCATGAGCCCGACCAGCTATGGGAGGCCAAAAATGACGTGGTGGCTGTCAATCGAAAAGGCGACACCCTGAACACCGAATACCTGGTGTGGCGGCAGGACAAGGAGATCATATACACCGACCGCTACGTACGGATCACCACCAAGGATGGCATCATCCACGGCAAAGGCTTTGAAGCCAATCAGGATTTCACCGATTACGAAATCAAAGAAACCACCGGCACATTAGAAGTAAAAGATGAGTAAAAAATCGTTTACCTTCATTGAAGTGATATGGCTCCTGGTGGGGCTCGCCTCATTGGTTTTGGGCATCAAAGCGGGCCTTGAAAACCGCACAGACAACAGCCTGATGTTTTTTATCTTTACCGCCATTGCCGTTACCATGTATGCCCTGCGCAGATATATGCGCAAGAATGACTCATCTTCCTGACAACTAGCCCGGGTCGATGAAAAAAGAATGGGCCCGGATGCATTTAAAACCATATAAAATTTCTATATTCGTAGCTTCGTAAACCAAAAGATCACATCATAAAATCACAATCAATGGCTACATTAGAAAAAATAAGAAACAGAGCTGGAGTACTGGTAGGCGTTGTCATTGGAATGGCCCTGCTGGCATTTGTATTGGGAGACTTGTTTTCCCAGGGAGGTGCTGCTTTTCGGGGAGATCGCTATGAATTAGCTGAAATAGCCGGTAAGTCAATTCCTTATAAGCAATTCCGCAAAGAGGTCGAAGAGCTGACCAAAATCAACAAGTTCTCAGGTGGACAGTCGGCGGTTGATGCAGAAACAAGGGAAAGAATCCGCAATCAGGTCTGGCAAAGAATGACCCGCGAATACGTCATGGCCGATGAATATGATGAGCTGGGCATATCGGTCAGTTCACAGGAGTTGTGGGACATGGTACAGGGCGAAAACATCCATCCCATGATCCGCCGCATCTTCACCAATCCTGAAACAGGACAGGTTAACAGCATGGCCATCATCCGTTTCCTGAAAAGTTACGACCAGGATGGCCGCAGGAAAGCTTACTGGCTTTACCTGGAGGATCAAATGATTCGCGAGCGGAAATTCACCAAATTCTCCAACCTGATCAATCAGGGCCTTCACGTGAGCCAGGCGGAAAGTCAACAACTGGCAAGCCTCAACAGCAAAAGGGTCGATTTTAATTATGTGATGAAAAATTTCTCGGATATTCCCGACAGCGAAATTAATATCACCGAGGAAGATTTGGAAAACTATTACGACAAGCATCAGCAGCAATACAAGCAATCGGCCAACCGGGACATCGAATATGTAGCCTTTAACATTGAACCCACCGAAAAGGACATTGAAGCGGCCCACGAATATGTGGTCAAGATGCGCAAGGATTTCAAAACCTCGAACCGGACCAAAGAATTTGTCAACCTCAACAGCGACATCGAGTTTGACGATACCTATTACAAAAAAGAGGAACTTTCCGATACACTGGCCGATTTTATGTTCTCCTCGGAGCCCGGTGCAGTTTATGGACCTTATCGCCAAGATGAAGCATTTAAGCTTTCCAAATTAAATGACATCCAATATCTGCCCGATTCGGTGCGGGCCCGTCATATATTGATTCAGCCCCGCCGCAGAAGACGGAACATACAAAATGCGCGCAATCTGGCCGACAGCCTCAAACAGGTACTGGAGCAGGGTGGTGATTTTGCAGAACTGGCCCGCAAGCATTCCGATGACCAGGGCACGGCTTCCGAAGGCGGCAACCTGGGATGGATCAAACAGGGAGGTGAAATGGCTGAATCCATTACTGATACGGCCTTCTTCTCGCCAACCGGTGCGGTCAGGATGGTTCAAACCCAGTACGGGTTCCACCTGCTGGAAGTGATGGAAAAAGGTAAAAAAGTAAAAAAGGTACAGGTAGCCACCCTGGCCCGAAGAATAGAGCCCAGTTCGGAAACCTATCAGAACGTTTATTCCAAAGCCAGCAGGTTTGCCGGACAGAACCAAACCTATCAGGATTTTGAGCAGGCCATCCAGGAACAAGACCTGACCAAAAGGATGGCCAATAACGTACAAATCAATGCCCAGAGCATTCCCGGCCTTGAAAACGCACGGAGCCTGGTACGGGCAGCTTTTCAAACCAAGGAAAAGAAAATCATCACCTCCAACAACGATCCCATTTTTGAGATCTCCGACAAGTTCATCATTGGCTTTGTCACGGACATCAGCAAAGAAGGCATCGCGCCTTTGGAAGAAGTCAAGAGTGATGTCCGGGTAAAGGTGAAAGAAGAAAAAAAGGCTGAGTTGTTGCAAAAACAATTTAAAGAAGCAATGGGTGAAGCCCAGTCCCTGGAGCCGGTGGCCGAACAAATGGGCTTGCAGGTCAGGGAGGCCAACGATGTGAGTTATGAGACTTTCTCCATCCCGGGTGCCGGTTCAGAACCCAAAGTAGTAGGGGCCGCCACCTCCATGGAACAGGGCCAGCTCTCCTACCCCATCAAGGGAGAAAACGGTGTTTACCTTCTGCAAGTGGTTCAGGTGGCTCAGGGCCAGCAAGTTGATCCGCGGATGGTTCAGCAAAGAGAAATGCAAAGGCTTCAGCGCACCGCTGGCTACGATGCATTTAACGCCCTGAAGGATGCCGCTGAAATCAAAGACAACCGCCACAAATTCTATTAAGGATCGTTTTGCCTTAAAATATAGAAAGGCTGGCCTTCCGGGGTCAGCCTTTTCTTTTTGCCCCCGGATTTGGTCGCTCAATAAGACCAGATCAATTGCTGATGTGATAAACCATCCTCTTCAGGTTGGGCCGGGCCATTTAACCGGATAATTTGACCCAATTATATCGGGCTCAGCTTTGGCTGATTAGGGCCGGGTTCAGTTTGACCTAATTATTGCCGGCTTCCATTTGACTTGTCCATGACGGGGTTCTTATAGTCATAGGTAATTATAGAGGATTCCTTTATTGCTGATTACAGCCGGGTTCAGCTGGACCTGATTAGGGACGGGTTCAGTTTCCATTGATGATGGGTTTAGTTGGACCTGATTATGCCGTGGGTCATCAAGACCTGTTAGCGATTATTCGCAGATATTGGGCTTTAAAATCCAGGAATGCCAATAAAGACAAGAAGTGTCCTCTACGTTCATGATGGAACCATTTTACGCATCTGCATCATAGCCAGACGGTATTCGTATTAAAGGCAAGATGTGTCCTCCACAGCCATGATGGAGGGTTGGTTTACGAGAAAAAAGCCCTGATCCGTCGCAGGCCTTCTTCAACCTCTTCCTTATCGCGGGCGATGTTCAGGCGGATATAATGTTGGTGGTTGTCCGAAAAATGTTCGCCGGGGATGACAGCCACCTTTTGCTGATCATAAAGCTCCATGGCCACTTCAAATCCGTCGGTGTAACCTTCCGGCAGGCGGGCCCAGACAAAAAAACCGCCCCGGATCCGGGGAATCTCAAAATCCAATCCTTCCAGACCCCGTCGCATGAGCGTGAAATTTTCAGCAAGTCTTCCACGGATATGGGCCATGTAATCTTTTCCCCAGTGACAGTTGCTGATGTATCTGACCAACGCCTCCTGGAGCACCGAAGGAACACTCAAACCGGTATAATCATGAACCGAACGAATCTGCTTCATATGAGCGGCTGGTGCAAAGAGGTAACCAATTCGCCAGCCGGTTATTGAAAAGATCTTGGAAAAACTGTTCACATAAAACATCCGCTCATTAAAAGCAGCTACAGGATGATGGGGTTCATCGCCGAAATAGAGTTCCTGATAGACCGAATCAAGCACCAGGAAAATATCCTGCTGCCGGGATATTTCGAGCAGCTGATCGATTTCCTGCCTGCTCCAGATCCTTCCATAAGGATTGCCCGGGGTGTTCAGAAAGATGATTTTCACCTTCTCTTCCCGGCAAACCCGGGATAAACGATCAAAATCAATGCTGCCCTCGGGGTCATAGGCAAACGGGATGAAAGGGTCATGAAAGATTGCGGGAAGTTTTCGGTAGGTTTCATAGGCAGGTTCAAAGGCCAGGACCGAGTATGGCCGGGTCAACAACTGATTGAAGTAGGTATAGAGCAGAGACACCGCTTCAGTGGCTCCATTGGTGATCAAAAGGTTATCCCGGGTGAAGGAAGCCAGGGGTTGATATTTCCCCAGCAAAAGGTCCAGGAGGTTTTCATTGCCGATACCCGGGGCGTATTGGTGCACCGGATCCCCGGCCGCCTGGCTCAGGTATTGAAGCAAAGCTTCGGGGGGATCAAAGCCGGGTATGCCCTGAGCCATGTTGATGCCGCCATGGGCTTTTACCATATTGCTCATGTGGCTGATCAGAGAGCCGGCAGGTCGCTGATATTGCTTCATGGTGTGTCGTTGTTTTCATTTTCCATTTTTTCACGGGAAAGACCAAATTGTTCATCGGTCTCTATATTGCCCAAAGGTTCGGTATGAACCATCACATCAAAGGTTTTGCCCACCTTTTGTTTAATGTTCTCCTCCACCTGTTTGGCAATTTTGTGGGCGTTTGCAATTTTGATCTCAGGATCCACTTCAATATCGAGGGCGATCACGTATTGATCGGCGTGTTTTCTCACCCGCAAACGGTGTGGATGATAAGCCCCCCGGGTTTGTTCGACCGCTTCAAAAACCTGATAGTACACACTGGCATCCTCCACCCCGTCCATCAGCTCAACACTGCTTTGCATAAAAATGGAAAAAGCGTCCTTCATGATCCATATGCTGATGGCCAGGGCCGTCAACAGGTCGAACAAAGGCAAATTGAGGTAATAGGTGAAGAAAAGCCCTACCAGAACGGATCCTGAGATCAGGATGTCGTTGCGCATGTTTTTGGCATTGGCCAGCAACATCCCGCTCCTGATTCGTTTGCCGGTAATGGCGTTATAAAGATACAACCCGCCTTTGACCAATACCGAAGCGATGGTGACATACAAAGCGGCCATTGAAGGAATCTGGTGGGGTTCATTATGAATGATGCGCATCAGGGAGGAGTAAAACAATTGGGCGCCAACAAAAAAGATAATAAAGCTGAGCACTTTACTGGCAACAGCCTCTGCCCGCTGATAACCATAAGGATACTTGTAATTGGGGGGTCGGTTGATGATGCAGGAGGCATAATAAGTTACCGCAAAGGTCAAAACGTCAGAGGCCGAATCCAATCCATCACTGATCACGGCGTAACTTCCCGATAATAATCCAAAGACGATCTTGGCGGCCGATAACAATGCATTGCCAATGATACCAATTATGGAAGCCCGTTTAATGGTCCGGGAACGATTTTCCTGCATTTGGATGCCTTTTTAACCCAAAAGGCGAAGTTAATGCATTTTTCCCCGACCAGCAAAGATGCTTCCAGGTTTGATCTCACCGCATGAGAGAGCCCTCTTCAGGTCTTTTATTGCCTGGAAAACAAAAGGCTGTTGAATATCATCTTATAATCGGCCGGCGTTGAAGCCCTGAACTGAGGTCTAAATGAAAACAGCACCATTTCACCCCGGCCTTTTCCCAGCCAGACATGGGATGGTTCGCCGGCAAGCACTTGGGGTTTTTCGGCATAGCCGCTCATCAGGATATTTTCGTCAGGAAAATGCGCCAAAACCCTTCGATCCATATCAAACAGGGGGACCCGGGTAGCAAAGACCGGATCGCCGCGGTAGAAAACCCCAATATCTTCGGGCATACCCAAATGGAAAACAGAATTGGGGTTTAATTGGATGCGCACCAGCGATCCAGGGCAATAGAGGCCTTCTTGCTCCATTTCATCAGCTTTGTTGGCCACCGGCAATGTAAAGGTTTCGCTTTCACCATTCTCCCTAATCGTCTGCTTGCCCATAAAAAGTTCAGTTGACCGGCCCCAGGCCACGACTTTACCTCCCTGGTCCAGGTATTTCATCACCTTTTGCAATCCCTCTTCGCCCATACCTTTTGTATATTCGGGGGGATAAGAGCTCATCCGGTAACTTTCCTTGTCTTCATACTGGCCTTGCATCAAAACCGACTTATTGTTGTCGGGGAAGACAAGGACATCATAGGCCTGAAGGTCTGCATTTGTAATCTGACCGGGCCGCAGCACCTGGTAACCTATCCGGTAACGGTCAAAAAGGTAGCGGGTCCATCCGGCATCCATGTCATGCAGCCAGGTTTCAATCAGTGCCACTTTGGGGAAATCAAGCTTGTGGGTGGGAAAGGCAGGTTCTTTTTTGAGCACCCGGGGTTGAGTGCTAAGGGCCGATTCGATCTGCTCCATTTCATCCTGGTGATCTTGCACATCTGGGATGATAAAGGCACCCTGCTTTACCATCTGCCCGGCAATTTGACGCGACTCCTTAATATAGCGCACTTCCAGACCCTTCTGATGGGCCATAAAGGCAGCCTGATAACTCTCGTTGTTGGTCACCGGCAGGACCATCGCCTGGTAGGGATGATTTATTCCCGGATTCAGGCTGTAACGGCCCTGAATCTTTACAAGCGCCTGTTCCAGTCTGCGCGAGCGCTTGTTCATCTCATGGTACGCCAGGCCTTTATGCAGGGGAAGAGACCAGGAGGTGATATCGTAGGGCTTGATCATCTTTCCCCCGGGGGTATAATGCCGCACCGGGTAATCCTGTCTTTCCAGCACCTCTTTGATAAAAGGCCGGAAGGGTTGTGCCAGGGGAATTACAAGATCGCCCTTCTTTAGGGGATGACCTCCCGCATGCATATTGCTGTCCAATTTGTAACGGTCTATTCCATGGGTTTTGAGCAAATTGATCAAATCCACCAGTTCACTCTGATCATGCTGCTGGCGGGGAAAAACATAATAATACGGAGGCTGGCTCTTTCCCTTCTCCACCTGCTTACGGCACATGTCGTTGCGGAACTTCAATATATCGGCTTTGTGATTGGAACAGGTCTTAATGGCTGAAAAGGTCGAGGTCAGTTCATAATCCATGATATCACTCAGCTTCCACCAGCCCCCTTCCCAAGGCAGGGGCATGTTAATGCTTTTCTTATACTCGGAAAGGCCTTTGCCCCAAACCGAAAGCTCATTCTCCTCGACATATATCGGTGTTGCATATTGGGCGCTGGCACATTCGGTCAAAAAACCGATGACATTTTTCCAGATACATGTTTCGGTCGAACCCGGCCAGTAATTGTCGAAGGCATAATGCTGAGAGACCCCGGCCAGGTTTTCCCGGGTCATATCCTTGATCATATTCATACCAAAGATGCCCATCCAGTTCCAAATACCGGCATCGATATTTTCTGCGATGGGATCATGGTTTGGGGGAACAAAATAGCGGGGGCCTGTAGAGCCCATCTGATGCTTTTCGACCATGACCTGAGGATACCAGCTCTGGCTAAAAAGCCGCGAGACGGCACGGTTATCCTGCTGGGTGAGGGTGACAAAATCGCGGTTGTTGTCATGCCCCACATATTTATGGTACACCCCTGGCATGGAGCTGCCTTCATATTGGGTGCCCTTGTATTTGTTGTAATGTTCCACCACCATATTCATTCCATCGGGATTATGGGAGGGAACCATCATGTAGACCACGTCGTTCAACCAACTCAAAGTATCCCGCGACTGGGTGGTGGCCAGCCTGTAGGCAATCAGCGGAGCTGCCTGGGAAGGGCCTACCTCGCTGGCATGCATTGAGAGGGTGGCCACAAAAAACACCTTCCCTTCCCGCTGGTACTTTTGCCGCTGCCGTGGGGTCAGGTTCTCATTAAGGGCCAACTCTTCGTTGATCCTGCGCAGTTTATCCAGGTTATCCAGATTTTCCGGGGTAGAAAAGAAAGCCCCATACATGGGCTTACCCTCCGGACTTTGTCCAATCTTCTTCATCTCCATGCGCCCGGATGCCTCTTCAATATGCTCGAGGTAGCTGATTAACGCTTCATAATTGAAAAGCATCCGGTCGGCTCCGGGCTTGAAACCAAAATGTTCCGAGGGCCTGTTGATATCCTTCTGACCATAAACAGGCTGAAAAACAATCAACAATAACAAAAGACTCAGTATTCGCGGGAGGAAGCAGGTAGTTTTCATAATACGGGACTTTACACGTTTTGTCATTAGGCCATTAACACCTGGCCATTTGTTTTGTTAGATGATTTCTCCGCCACAGCGTTTAATGGGACCCCGCTAAGCGGGGTCCGCTTAGCGGGGTCAAAAAGCCCGTAAAAAAACACCCCGCTAAGCGGGGGTAAGAAACGACCCCGCTAAGCGGGGGTAAGAAACGACCCCGCTAAGCGGGGTTTGTATTAAGGGCTTCCTGCAACTCGTCGGTCAACTCCAGGTTGTGGTAAACGTTTTGCACATCGTCATCGTCCTCAAAGACATCAATCATCTTCATCACCTTCAGGGCCGAATCGACATCAAGGGCCTTGGTGGCCTTGGGAATCATCTGGAGGCTTGAATTCTCCGGTTCAATCTGAAGCGCTTCGAGTTTTTTCTGTACCGGGCCAAAATCCTCTTTAGCAGTGGTCACCGTCAGGTAATCCGCTTCGACGTCCAGATCTTCAGCGCCGGCATCAATCAATTCCAGCTCCAACTCCTCCAAATCCATATCTTCTTTGCGAGGAATGGTAAAGATCCCCTTTTGGTCAAACAAGTGGCTGATCGAGCCATTTTTGCCGAGGCTCCCGCCATGCTTGTTAAAGATGGCGCGAACGCTGCTGACCGTGCGGTTGCGGTTATCGGTCAGGCACTCCACAAAAACGGCGACCCCATCCTGGGCATATCCTTCAAAAAATACCTTTTCCAATTGACTGCCATCGCTGGTGGCTTTTTTGATGGCCCGTTCAATATTGTCTTTGGGCATATTGACCCCTTTGGCATTTTGAAGGGCCATCCTTAAACGGGAATTGCTCTCTGGATCAGGCCCCCCTTCCTTGACCGCCACACTGATCTCTTTGACGTAACGGGTAAATATCCTTGACTTCTTTTTGTCCTGTGCCTCTTTTCTTCGTTTTATATTGTTCCATTTACTATGACCTGCCATAAGTGATAGACCTGTTTAAAATTTTCAAATACAAAGATAATATAATTTGTCTAAATCGGGTTTAAATAGATTCAAGCTGGCGCTGTTGCTGGTTTAAAACCAGCCCTCATATATTCCTTGAAAAAATCATGTCATGATTTCCAATGATCGTTGTAATTTTGCAACGGCAGAACATACAGTCCTATTATTTACAAATGAACAGCTGGTATGAGCGAGATGACAGACAGAAAGAAGCTATACATAGAGACTTACGGATGTCAGATGAACGTTGCCGACAGCGAGGTGGTCATATCGCTGATGCAGGAGCAGGGGTATGAAGTTACTGAGCGGATGGAAGAAGCCAGCCTGATACTGGTAAACACCTGTTCAATCCGGGAGAATGCAGAGCAGAGGATATGGGGCCGGCTGGATGTATTCCGCCAGCAAAAGGAAAAACGTCCCGGCACGCGCATTGGGGTTATTGGATGCATGGCGGAGCGATTAAAAGAGGATTTGCTGAAGCGGGAAAAAGCTGTTGATTTGGTGGTGGGGCCCGATGCCTACCGGGCTTTGCCCGGGTTGGTGGAGCAGGTTGAATCAGGGCAAAACGGGGTCAATACGATTCTCTCGCGGGAAGAGACCTACGGGGATATCATGCCGGTAAGAACCGGGGCCAACAACATATCGGCTTTCATTTCGATCATGCGGGGGTGCAACAACATGTGCACTTATTGCATTGTACCCTATGTAAGGGGCCGGGAGAGAAGCCGGGATCCACAGACGATATTCCGGGAGGTAGAAACCCTGGCGCAGGCTGGTTACCGGGAGGTGACCCTGATCGGGCAAAATGTCGACTCTTACCGGTGGAGGACAAATGATGGGCGCAGCTATCCGTTTGCCTGGCTGCTGGAACAGGTAGCTCAAATCGATAGCCGGCTCCGCATCCGCTTTTCAACCTCGCATCCCAAAGATCTTTCGGACCGTGTGCTGGAGGTCATGGCCCGGTACCCGAACATATGCCGCCACATTCACCTTCCCGTCCAATCGGGCAGCACCAAGGTGCTAAAGGCCATGAACCGGGGTTATACCCGTGAATGGTACCTCAACCGCATTGATGCGATCCGGTCACATCTTCCTGATGCCCAGATTACCACTGACATCATGGCAGGTTTTTGTTCGGAAAACGAAGATGATCACCGCCAAACCCTCAGTCTGATGGAATATGTAGAGTACGACTTTGCTTACATGTTCAAATATTCAGAAAGGCCCGGAACCCGGGCTGCCCGAAAAATGGAAGATGATGTCCCGGAACAGACCAAAAAGAAAAGACTTCAGGAAATCATCGACCTGCAGAACAAAATCTCTGCTGCTGTCAAACAAAAAGCGGTAGGCAAAACCTTTGAGGTACTGGTGGAAGGAAGCTCCAAAAAATCTTCCCAACAATTATCGGGGCGTAACTCCCAGAACCAGGTGGTGGTATTTCCCAAAGGGAACCAACAGGTGGGTGATTTTGTGCAGGTTCGGATTGATCAGGCCACACCGGGGACTTTAATCGGAAATCAGGTAGAATCAAAATAACTCCCTTTCTATGAGCGACATGCTGAAATCCTTCCGGGAATACCGGGCGAAGATGAACCAAAAGCTGCAGGAGACCGACAACAAAGTGATCAAAAGGATCATGAACCTGGACACCAATACTTACAAAGAAGGCGCCCTGGATGAAAAGACCAAAGAGATGCTGGGGCTGGTTTCGTCCATGGTTTTGAGGTGTGATGACTGCATTCAGTATCACCTGGAGCAATGTCACCAATTGGAAATCACCAATGAACAGATGTATGAGGTCTTTTCCGTGGCCAACCTGGTGGGTGGAACGATTGTCATCCCACATACCCGGCAGGCCCTGGAATACTGGGAAGCTTTAAACGAAGAAAAAAGCCAGTCATCGCAGACATAAGTCCCCTCAGCCTTAATAAGACATTGAATAAAAATTCCGGAGCATTGAAAGAAAGTATTTGCTGGCTGACAGCCACTTTTCCTGGTGGCCGTTATGGGCTGAACTGTGCTTTTTCTTGTTACCTTTATGTATATGGCTAACGGATTTACGAATCAATGCGACAACCCATACTTAGACCCTGTTCAGGGCTTATAAGGTGTCCCCAATTAAAATAAGCTTAATTGTTGCTTTTAATGCTGAATACATTCTCGAGTTGCATCAGCTTGATCAGCTCCATGGCCTCTTTGGATATATTGGCCAGTTGGAATTCGGTATTATTGATTTTGGCATTTCGCAGCACCCTCAAAAGGGACTCGAAAGCCGAACTATCAATAAAATCCACCCCGTTTAAATTGAGGGTCACCCGGGCGGATGGTTTTTTTACATATTCCATCAGCTCATTTTCCACTTCCTTGGCATTGTAGACATTAAATTTGTGGGTGCCCTGAAAGGTTAAACGATAGGTATTGTTGTACTGCTCTACCTGTAACATAACATCAATATTTCACTTGAAAACAACCAATGTTCAACTAAAATCAGAGAACGAAAACGCGGAGCAATTTATTAACAAATTGGGCTGGAAATTCATCGAACAATTATTTAAAAACATTTTAAACAAAATTTTCCATTTTTCAGCCCGTATCGGAACCGTTCGCCAGCTTTATCTGAAGTTCCCGGAGTTGCTCTTTGGATATAGGGGCTGGAGAGTTGATCATCAAATCGCGCCCGGCGTTATTTTTAGGGAATGCGATGTAATCGCGGATGGAGTCAGAGCCACCCATCACCGCGCACCAGCGGTCAAAACCAAAGGCAATTCCGCCATGGGGCGGGGCGCCATAGCGGAAGGCGTTGAGCAGGAATCCAAATTGCTCTTGAGCTTCGGATTTGGAAATGCCGAGGGCTTCGAACATTTTCTCCTGCATTTCACGGGTATGGATTCGAACGGAACCTCCGCCTATTTCAACGCCATTGATTACAAAATCATAGGCATTGGCGCGCATATTGGCCGGATCCTTGTCAATAAGCCCGACATCCTCATCTTTGGGGGAAGTAAAGGGATGGTGCATGGCGGTATATCTTTGCTGGTCGGGATCCCATTCAAAAAGGGGAAAATCGACGATCCAGGCCGGGGCAAACTTTTCGGGATCCCTAAGGCCGAGGCGGCTGCCCATTTCCAGTCTTAACATGCCCAGGGCAGAAAGGGTTTGTTCGCGGGCTCCGGCAAGGATCAGCATCAAATCGCCGGGCTGGGCATTCATCAACCGGGCCCATTGCTGAAAACGATCAGGGTCAAAGAACTTATCCACGGAAGATTTAAAGGAGCCATCGCTGTTGTATTTGACATAGACCAATCCTTTGGCGCCGACCTGTGGCCGTTGAACAAACTCGGTAAGTTGATCCAGTTGTTTGCGGCTATAATCGGCACATCCCTGTGCACAAATACCGCCTATATATTCGGCCTGATCAAATACTTTAAAACCCTGGCCCTGAACCTCCCGGGTTATATCTGCAATTTTCATGCCGAATCTTAAGTCGGGCTTATCAGTGCCATAAAGGCCGATGGCATCGTCATAGGTAATGCGGGGGAAGCGGTCCTGATAGTCGTAGTGGGCCACCACTTGAAACAAATGCTTGGCCAGTCCCTCAAAAGTATTCAACACATCTTCCTGGTCGACAAAGGCCATCTCGCAGTCAAGCTGGGTAAACTCAGGCTGGCGGTCGGCGCGAAGGTCCTCATCCCTAAAACAACGAACAATCTGGAAATACCGATCGTATCCACCAATCATCAACAACTGTTTGAACGTCTGGGGGCTCTGGGGCAAAGCATAAAATTCACCGGGATTCATGCGGGAAGGAACCACAAAATCACGGGCACCTTCAGGAGTTGACTTAATCAGAAAAGGAGTTTCCACCTCCACAAAGGCGTGTTGATCCAGATATGTACGAATTTCCTGGGCCATTCGGTGGCGCAGCATCATGTTATCGCGCAATACCTGACGGCGCAAATCAAGATAACGGTAGCGCATGCGCAACTCCTCTCCCCCATCGGTTTCATTTTCAATAAGGAAGGGGGGCAGCTCCGAACGATTCACCACCTCCATCTCATCGGGTGATACTTCAATGTCGCCAGTGGGCATGGCCGGATTTTTACTCGATCGCTCGCGAACCTGGCCCGACACCCGGATGATAAATTCACGCCCCAACTCCGGCAGCAAGTCGGTTACTGCCTTCGGGGCGTGCTCATCAAAGACCAGCTGGGTGATGCCATAGCGGTCGCGAAGGGTAATGAACGTCATCCCGCCTAATTCACGTATCCGCTGAACCCAACCGGTCAGGGTTACCCTATTGCCAACGTGCTCCATGCGCAATGCGCCACAAGTATGTGTTCTGTACATGAATATGCCTTTTAAGGTATTTTACGAATCAAATTTTGCGAAGATAGCAAGTTTTTGATACAAATGATAACACCCAACCGGTATTTTAAAAGGAAGCCGGTTCAAGAAATACCTGTCCCATTCGTGGAAAAACACAATTAATTATTATATTTGTCCCGCAAAATAAAACGGGATATTAGCTCAGCAGGTTCAGAGCGCTACCTTGACAGGGTAGAAGTCGGTGGTTCGAATCCACCATATCCCACATTTGCCGGGCATTCAAGTTTTTTTATAAAATTGCTTCGCTGGCTCATCTGCTCAATGCATACTCCACAGGTTATCCCTGTGGAATTTTTTTGGCCAACCTTCCTTCCTATAAAGCCTATCCAAAGATACATGCCCGAATCAAAGGTTTATGACTAATCAATTTCTTTTTCTCTTGTTGCAACAAGTTAAGTCTCCATTTGGTATGTGATGCACATTTGGAAAAAAATTTTGAAAACAGCACGAACGCAGTGCTATAGGAGCCTTTTCGTATTAAACTGAAAATCCCCTCAACTTTCTGCCGATCATTTTGTTTAAAACCTGAAAACTTTTATTTCAACAAATTAAGGCATTCAATATGTTCAGGATGATCTCCCTGATAGGGCTTTTTGTGATGGCCTCCTGCACCACGATAGAGATAAAGGAACAGGATATTTTCGATGTGAAGCGCACGATTGGACCCGAGTACTTTAAGGACAAGCCCCAGCGGCTGGAGGAGGTCCAAATAGCCTCTCAGGACAGCCTTCACCTGGAAGGCTGGTTCATCTCCCATCCCTCGGCCAAAGGCACGGTGTTGTTCTATGGGGGCAATGGTTTTTTAAGGGAGACGGCTCACTGGATCATCCGAGCCATTACCGAACAAAAAATGAACCTGTTGATATTCAATTACCGGGGTTATGGCAACAATGCGGGCGAACCCACCATATCAGGGCTTAAGACCGATGCCATGGCTGCTTACCATTACCTGGTCAATACCCGGAATATTCCTGCAGAACGCATCATCATCCACGGGCATTCCATGGGTACCCTACTGGGTGGATATATCGCCGGGCAACAACCGGTTGGGGGATTGGTAATGGAGTCGCCGGTGACCGAGGTGCGTTATTATACCGAACAAATGATGCCCGCTTTGCTCAAGCCTTTTATTGAATTTGAAATAGACAGCAACCTTTTAAATGACAGCAACATCGATCAGATCTCCCGCATAACCGTCCCGCTCTTGATTGTGGTTGGAAAAGAAGACCGAATCACTCCACCTGCTATGGCACGCAAATTATATCATACCGCTGCCTCACCGGACAAGCGCCTGAAGGTATTGACAAAAGGAGGCCATAATGATCTGCCCCAGCGAAAAGACTACCAAAACATCCTCTATTCTTTCTATGATCGTGCCATCAAACGTTCGCTAAGCCAGGGAGCTTCAGAATAATTTACCGACCCCGGCGATATCATCTATAAATGGGGCCCATACATTTTATCCCGGGGAAAAAAGTTCCTAACGGTTTGTTGAAACATTTGTTAACAAAATATGTATAAAGGAGTTAGAAAGCATCTGCAGGGTATTGCCTTCGCTGTCTTTTCATATAATCAGTCGGGAGGTATGGCGCTCAAAAAATTTTTTTATTATCTTTAAAATACAATAATTAAGTACAGAGAAGATCCCTATGAGTTTATCGGTTCAGGAATTCGAGCACCTAGAAATGGAAAAAAAGGAAGAGCAGCTATCTTCCGAAGGCCAGTTTATTGCCTGTCGCTCCCAGGGTCACTACTATGTAGATCTTTATTCATTTGCTGATTTTTTTGTTGAAGTCTGGTATGTCAACATGGAAGAAGCATTCAGCAAAGAAGGGTTGCGGGAAATATCCCTTTTAACCGATATCAAGACCATCTCCCAGGAAAACGAAATCAACCGGTATATTGAACTATACGAAAATACCCGCACGCAGTAAATTACCTGAGTCTTCATTTTCCCTGAAAAAGAGCCAGCCTCCGATCCTTTTTCCAGCCTGAGTGGGTGAGCCGCCCTAGGCATGAGGCCACCTGTAAGGATAAGTCAAAACGGGAACACAGCCTGCGGAGCCTTCTTTCAAGGTGGGGCTCCGCAGAAGATTTCACATGTAAAGCCTTCTACATCTTCAACTTGTAGGCCATTACACGATTATCGTGAAAAGTGGGCACATAAAGCATCATGTTTTCAGAATCAAAATCGATATCGGCGGCATTGATATTATCCGGGGTGGTATCGAGGATCAACTGCTTCGGTTTTTCGGGATGAATCAAATGGACATGGCCGGCCCAGTCCGATTTAATGTAATAATTCTTTTTGACAGCCTCCAGACCATCGATGCCCCCGGTATTGTCAATGTGCGGCTCAGGTTCACCCCCCTGATAGGGTACCTTAAGGACAGCGCCCTCAATGCCGATCATGAGCATATCAACAGTGGTGTAAAGGCCATTGGGGCTTTTCAACGGATCTCCCTCCAACCAAACATCCACCTGTCCGTTTTTCAGGCGATAGATCTTATTGGCCGCCATATCAGAGGCAAAAACGGTACCGTCCTGGTTCACTGCAATGTCATTGGCAAAGCGGGCATCAGGACATGCATAACGTTGGGTGATCTTACCCTGGTCAATGTCGATTTCCACGATCTCATCAATGTTGGTGACATACAATTTACCCTGATACACGCCCATGCCTTTGGGCGCATCCAGGCCCGTGACCCATTTAAGCGCAAGAACTTCCCCCTGGGGAGAAAGTTTTGAAATAAATCCCTTCCCATCTTTTTTGTCGGATTCGCCCTGAATGTTTGAAACATAAAGCACCTGACCATCCGGATTATAACAAACCGATTCAGGGGTGCGCATCACCGTATCGGTGCTCCATTGGCTTACCAATTCGGGTTTTGAGGATTCGGACGACTTTTTACCCGATTCCTGACTTTCACCGGATTTTTGTTTGCAACCCAGCATAACAGCTAAAAAAATCAGGACCATTGAAGTGGCTTGTATCGTTTTCATAGAGTCTGTATTTTGGTTCATTCAAAAGATAAGAAAAGCCGGTGAAGATGTCAATAGCAGTCAGTTATGCAACTGAATTAAAAGGAATTGCTTTATCGGGTATGTTTTTAAACATCCGGCAGACAGCAAATTACATCACATAAAAGGCCATTGAACGGCACACCTTTTGCTTTCTCTTTTTTCCCCTTTTTGGGGTGTATGCATTTAAGTTTCAACCATTAAAAATTAAGATCATGAACACGATTTTCAAATCATCCGTAGGAATTGGACTTTTAACCCTACTCCTGTTTATCAGCACTGCCTGTTCAATTGATGCAGACAATGAAATCACCGAAGGGGAAAAACTCAGCAATGAGTTGGAAGAGCTGATCGATGAAAAGGACATTTCATCGGTGTCGGTTTATTTGCTTCGTACAAGCAACGACGGCGATGTCAATTATTACATTGAACAGGAACAATCACCTTTCAGCCTGGAAGAGCCCTTCATCAAGGTAGGAAACACCTATTACAACCTCAATCAATTATCCAGGTATACCATTGAAGATGAATATGGGGCGAATCCTTACCTCATGCTTTATTTTGATATCTACCGTTAATGTGGAAAGTGAACAGAGTATCTTCTTGTGTAAGCATGAATGTGCCGGAGGTCCTTACCCTGAATCAATATATGGGCCTCCGGCTGATTTTGCAGTTGTTGCTTGCACAAACTTCCATATTTCTTTCTTAAGCCGAAGTTCACATCCAATCCCAAAATAGCAGGCTTTTCCAGACATCACCCCAAATACACCGGGATAAATGCCTGTAACAAGGCCATTGAAGAAAAAAAGGCGTATCTTTAAGGAACACCGACCCAAAAAAGGGGCAGCGAGAACATAAGGGTGAAATGATCGCAAGGGACGCCCCCCTCATGCAAACGTATGAGTTCAACGTGTTTAAAAAACAGGTAAAAAAGGCACATGCCCTCTCCGACAATTTCATTTATTCGCTGGCTGCCGACAGCAGTGGGGGGGTTGTGGGTAGGCACCAACAGCGGGGGGTTGGCCCGTTACAATCCGGGGCGGAAAAACTTCACCGTTTACCGCCATGATCCGGACGATCCTACCTCGATCAGCCAGGGCAGGATATACGCCTTACACATTGATCAATCCGGCATCCTGTGGGCCGGCACCCTGGGGGGAGGTCTCAATAAGTTTGTCAGCGGCAAAGAGGGGTTCAAGACCTATCGCCATCAACCGGGCGAGGGCAATTCCATAAGTTCCGACAACATTTATGACATCACCAGTGATCGCCGGGGTCATTTATGGATCCGTACGGAAAAGAACCTGAACAAATACATGCCCTCGGAACAGCGTTTTGAATCGTTTGAAGTCCCGGGCAAGGAACTGGTATTTGAACAGACCAACTCGATGTATCTGGATCAAAGGGGCATATTGTGGATTCCTTATGCCGGGGGGTTGATGAAATTCAACACCCGGAATGAGCAATCGCAGCGGATTGAATTGGCGGCTTTCCGCAACAACAAGATCACCAGCATTTGTTCGCATCAAGAAGGACAATTATGGATTGGCAGCTACAACGGGTTATTTCTGTTTGACCGCCAGGATCATTCCATCCTGAAGGCGTACCGGCCGGATCCTTCCAATCCCGGGAGCATCCATGATGACATGATCATCACCCTGAAAAAAGACCGCACCGGTTCGTTATGGATTGGCCATGGCAATACAGGGATGACCAAACTGAACACGGGTCAGAAAAATTTCCGCCACTACCATCAGCAGGCGGAGGATGAGCGGTTTATACCGGGCAATATCATTCGGGCGCTGATGGTTGATTCGCGCGAGAACATCTGGATAGGGACGCGCAACAGCGGCACAGCGGTATTGGATGGACAAAGCGGTGATTTACGGCGTTTCAAGCCCACTCCGGGCGATCCGGAAGGGATGTATGCGCAACGGACGACCTGTTTTTATGAGGATCGCTCGGGCCGCATCTACATGGGATCCTGGGGATCGGGGGTTCGGGTCGTTGAAGTGACGGAGAGGGGCATTGGGCGCCCCCGGGCAACAGGGCCAACCTATCGCGGGCCTTCCGAAAATGCCCTGCGGGATAGCATTGTACAGGCCATCTATAAAGATCAGGACGAAACCCTTTGGGTGGGCCTGGAAGCCGGCCTTGATTTGTACAATACCCAAACCGGACAATACAGGCATATCCGACACATTCCCGACGAACCCAATTCCATCGCCCCTGGTGGGGTCCAATCCAATTGCATCTTGGAGGACCACCAGGGCAACTTCTGGATCGGTACCTGGGGCGGGTTAACCATGATGAAACCCAAGGATCCTGATAAGTCCACTTTTAAAACCGCCTACCGCTACCAACGGTTTATGGCATCCCCGGATAAGGCCAACACCCTGAGCGACAGCCGAGTTATATCCATGCATTACAACCCTGAAAACCCAAACGTACTGTATGCCGGAACTTACGGTGGGGGATTGAACAAAATCACAATCAATTACAACCAGCCGGCAGCATCGCATATAAAAACCTACACCACCAGCGATGGGCTGTGCAACAACGTTATTTATGGCATCCTGGAAGACGAAGCTGGCCACCTTTGGATGAGTACCAACGATGGACTTGCCAGGTTCAACCCGCGCAAAGAAACCTTTACCACTTTCGATGCCCACGACGGGCTCCAATCCAGCCAGTTCCGCTGGGGCGCCTATGCGCGGGGGCCGGGCAATGAACTGCTTTTTGGCGGTCCCAACGGATTTAATGCTTTTCAGGCCGATCAGATCAAAAAAGACTCCACCCTGCCGGCTGTGGTGATCACCGATTTCAAGATTTCCAACCAATCACTCTCAGCCGGTGATACCCTTCATGGGCGGGTCATTATGAAGAAAAACATCAACCGCACCCAACAAATCACCCTGAGCTACCGGGAAAACATCTTCTCCTTTGAATTTGCAGGGCTGCATTACGCTTATCCCCAGGACAATCAATACCGCTACCAGCTGAAAGGATTCAATGACCAATGGATTCAAACCGGCAGCGATAAAAGATTTGCCACCTACACCAATCTGGATCCCGGCACCTACACCTTTCAGGTCAAAGCCTCCAATTACGACGGGGTTTGGAACAAGCAGGCAGCCCGGGTAAAACTGGAGATTGAGCCGCCCTTCTGGCAAACCTCCTGGTTTTATATCTTGGTTGCACTGGTTGCCGGGGGATTGGCAACGGCCATCATCCGGTTGCGGATCAGAGCTACCCGCCGGGAAAAAGAACGGTTGCAACAACGCATCAATGAGGCGGTTTCGGAGGTTGAACAACAGAAAGAGGCTGCTGAAGCTTCAAACCAAGAGCTGAAAGAAAAACAGCGGGAAATCGAATTAAGCAACTGGCATGCCAACAGCCTGGCCACTTTTGGCGATATCCTGCGGCAGGATAAAGATAACCTGGAGGATTTCAGTTATCAGATCATCCGAAACCTGGTCAAATACTCAGGGGCTATCGCAGGGGCGCTCTATTTAATCAATGAAGACGAACCAAATGAAAGCGAACAAACCAAAGGCAAGCAGGGTGAATCTTATATCGAGATGAAGGCCTGTTACGCCTATGACCAACGCAAAAGAATCAACAAAACGATTGAACCCGGCGAGGGCATGGTAGGACGAAGCATCAAAGACCATGAACCCGTCTATTTAACGAGGCTTCCGGAAAATTACCTGACCATCAGTTCTGGATTGGGCCAAACCCAACCCGATTCCCTGATGATCGTCCCCCTGGTAACCGGCGAGGAAGTTTACGGGGCCTTTGAACTCGCCCGTTTTGGAAAATTTGAACAATACATCCGCAACTTTTTGGAGGACGTGGCCGAAGACATTGCCGTGACCATGAAGACCACCTACATCAACCTCCGCACCAACCGGTTGCTGGAACAATCGAGGGCCCAGTATGAAGAGTTATCCAATCAGAAAGAAGAGCTGCAGCAAAACGTTGAAGAGCTAAAAGCCACCCGTGAGGAAGCCGACCGCATCAAGACGGAGATGGAGGGCCTGGTGGAAGCACTGAAAAAAACCAGCTACTTTGTACAGTTCGATAAAGAGGGCAAGGTCAGCGAGATCAATGATCTCTACCTGCAATTATCCGGCAACACCTCCCGCAATATAACCGGAAAAAGCTTTACAGAATTTTTCCATTCCATGGAAATCACTGTCAACGGGTATGATGAAATCTGGCAATCGATCATGAAAGGACAGGCACAAAAAAGGCTGCTTAAAATAAACCATGGGGATCAGATCCGGACCCTGGTGGGCACCTTCATTCCGATACCTAACAAACAAGGCGATACAGAAAAGGTGGTTCAGATTGCCACCGATATTACCCCTTATCTCAATCCTGAGGGCGAGCCCTCCGAATAATCCCTGAAGAATCTCAAAGGGGGCAACCGGAATGGATCACCTATGTTTCCATTGTATTCAGTGGGGCAAGGAAAAGTTTGCCCGAGAGACCAATAAAAGGCGCCATCAGGTGTCGATTGAAATCAGCCTGCGCTGGTGGCTCGTGCAATAATGGGGGAAAATCATTAAATTTGTAGGGATCAAAAAGCGCATGGCTATGAAAAAACTGGTGGTATTAAGCGGTTCGGGCATCAGTGCCGAAAGCGGGCTAAAAACTTTTCGGGACATGGGCGGTTTATGGGAGCAATATGATGTCACCGAGGTGGCCAGTCCTGAGGCCTGGGAGCGCGATCCGGAGCTGGTGCTTCGCTTTTACAATGAGCGGCGCAGGCAACTGCTTCAAAGCGAGCCCAATGCCGGGCACCGGGCTTTGGCCGATCTGGAAGCCTACTTTGATGTAGAGGTCATCACCCAGAATGTGGATGATCTGCATGAGCGAGCCGGCAGCTCGAAGGTGCTGCATCTGCATGGGGAAATCAGAAAAGCCCGGAGTACCGGCGATGAGGATCTGGTCTACGACATCGAAGGTGCGGAATTGAACCTTGGCGATAACTGTGAAAAAGGCCATCAGCTCCGCCCGCACGTGGTATGGTTTGGTGAGGCGGTACCGGCTATTGCCGAGGCTGCCGGAAAAGTCCAGCAGGCCGATTTGTTTGCCGTGGTAGGCACCTCACTGGCTGTATACCCGGCCGCCGGACTGATTCATTACGCCAGAGAGGACATTCCCTTTTTCCTGGTCGATCCCAAGACGCCCCCACCCCGTCATGACCAGAAGGTACATTTTATCCAGGAAAAAGCCGGCACCGGTGTGCCTAAGATGAAAGAACTTTTGATTCAAAACTACACCCGCTGACCATGAAACCTTTGCGCGAATTGTTTACCCACATTGGCCGCTTCATCATCCTGATGGGCCGGGTGTTTGCTCCTCCCGAGAAAAAAAACATGTATTACCGCCAAATCCTCAGAGAAATCGAATTTTTAGGAATCAATTCGATGGGGATTGTGGCCATCATTTCCGTCTTTATAGGAGCCGTTATCACCATTCAAACCTCCTACAACACTGAAAGTCCGCTTTATCCCTCGTACCTGATCGGTTTGGCCGTGCGCGACATCCTGTTGCTGGAATTTTCATCGACCATCGTCGCCCTGATCCTTTCGGGTAAAATCGGTTCCAATATTGCCTCAGAACTGGGGTCAATGCGAATCACAGAACAAGTTGATGCCCTGGAAATCATGGGGGTTAACTCGGCCAGTTATCTGATCATGCCCAAAATCATAGCTGCCGTTTTCTTTCTGCCTTTTCTGACGATCATGAGCATTTTTATTGGCTTATTCGGAGGATGGCTTGGGGGGGTGGTCACCGGGGTGGTCAGTTCGCATGACTATATTTATGGCATACAGTATGCCTTCATTCCTTACTACATCACTTATACACTGATCAAAGCCGCCATCTTTGGATTCATCATCACGGCAGTTGCTTCCTATCGCGGGTATTACGCATTCGGGGGCGCACTGCAGGTGGGCAAAAACAGTACCCGGGCGGTGGTCGAGAGCAGTGTTATTGTGCTGATAACCAATTACATACTTACCCAATTGCTGTTAACATGATTGAAGTTCAACATCTCTACAAATCCTTTCGCCACACCCAGGTACTTCATGATATTTCGGTGCGATTCCATGAAAAGAAGACCAATATGATTATCGGGCAAAGCGGTTCGGGCAAAACGGTCCTGCTCAAATGCATCAACGGGCTGCTCGATGTGGATCAGGGGCGCATCCTTTATGATGATACGGTGTTCAATGAACTCAGCTTTAAGAAAAAGAAGGAGATCCGCAAAAACATCGGCATGGTCTTTCAGGGAGGTGCCCTGTTTGACTCGGAGACGGTGGAACAAAATGTAAAATTTCCCCTGGACATGTTTACCACGATGGGGGAAGCGGAAAAACTGAATCGGGTCAATGAATGTCTTGACCGGGTCAACATAGAAAATGCCAATAAGCTGTATCCGGCAGAGATCAGTGGCGGTATGCAGAAAAGGGTGGCTATAGCCAGGGCCATCGCCCTGAATCCCAAATATCTGTTTTTCGATGAACCCATTTCCGGGCTGGACCCTAAAACGGCCATACGCATTGACCGGCTCATCGGTGAACTAACCCGTGACATCGAGACCACCACCATCATCAATACCCATGACATGAATTCGGTGATGGAGATTGGCGATAAGGTGATTTTCCTTTACAATGGTCAGAAATGGTGGGAAGGCTCGCGGGAGGATATATTACACAGCGACAACCCCGAGCTGAACGACTTTGTTTTTGCCACCAACCTGGCCAAAACCGTCAGGGACCTCAGAAAGTCGGGCCATACCTAGTAATCTCATCCCAGATCATAGACTTTCTGCAACTTTTGGTAATCCAGTATTTTGATCAGCTTGCCTTCAATTTCAATGATGCCGTCTTTACGGAATTCTGAAAGGATACGAATGACGTTTTCGGTGCTCATATCGATCAACTGGGCAATCTCCTTGCGGCTTACCGGCAGTTCAAAAGCCATTGCGTTGTAGATATGGCTTGAAAAGAACATCAGGATGTAGGCAATACGGCCCCTTAACTGCTTGGTGTTGATGTTCAAACGGGTAGCAATCACATCATCGGCCACCCGGCTTGACTTCTCCAGGAAATCGAGTGCAAACTCGCCGTTTTGAGCCATCAACTGTTTCAATACATCGATCTCGACAAAACAAACCACTGAGTCTTCAATGGCAGTGATGGTGTAGGCATGCTGCTGTTTGGAAAATATACTTAATAGCCCGATAAAATCCAAAGGCTTACCGATGCTAATGATGTGTTCCCGGTCATTTTTTTCGGTGGTTAACAGCTTGACCAGGCCTTTGCGCAGGTACAAAAAGTGGGCGATGTTTTCCCCCTGCCGGCATATCACTTCCCCCTTGCGATAAAACACTTCGGTTTTGTGCTGATTAATCAGGCTCAATGCTTCCTGATCGAGCTTGTTGAATGCCCAGGTTCTGTATACACATTGGTTGCAGTGGGATGTATTTAAAATTTTGCTCATTGTCAAAATCTTATGATATATATCAGGTATGACATATATTGGTCAAATGAATACATATAAATATTTAGATAAAACTAATTTTGTATACAACAAAACTGTTAATGGGTTCACACTAACCCCATCAGGAGTCAAAATAACATAAAATTATTGAATATGAAAAAGATTGTCATCTTAGGAGCCGGAACGGGAGGCACCATTATGGCCAATAAGCTCCGTAAAGTGCTCTCGCGCAGCGAATGGGACATCACCGTGGTCGACAAGGATAAGACCCACTACTATCAACCGGGATTTTTATTCATTCCTTTCGGCATTTACAACCGCAATGATGTGATCAAGCCCAAAAGCGATTTTCTACCCCCGGGGGTTAACGTCCTTTATACCGGCATTGACCGGATAGAGCCAAATGACCAGCAAGTTTTGCTGGAGGGGGGACAGGTGCTGCCATATGATTTTTTGGTAGTGGCCACCGGCACCAATATCAATCCGGATGAGACCCCGGGTTTAAAAGATCAGCTGTGGCACAAAGAAATTTTTGATTTTTATACGGTTGACGGAGCGGTAGCCCTGCGTGAATTCTTCCGCGACTGGGAAGGGGGTCGTTTGGTGGTGAACATCGCCGAGTTGCCGTTCAAATGTCCGGTGGCGCCGCTTGAGTTTTCTTTTCTGGCCGATGCTTATTTCTCCGAATTAGGGATCCGCGATAAGGTGGATATCTCTTTTGTCACCCCGCTACCCGGGGCATTCACCAAGCCCAAAGCTTCCCAGATGCTGGGAGAGCTGTTGGAAGAAAAGAATATCCGGGTCATTCCCGATTTTTACCTGGAGTCAGTGGACAATGAAAAGAAGGTGATTCGCTCCTATGACGAGCAGGAAGTGCCCTTTGATGTATTGACCATTGTGCCGGTCAATACCGGTGATCCAATGGTAGAGCGCAGCGGCATGGGGGATGATTTGAATTTCATACCCACCGACAAGTACACCCTTCAGAGCAAGCACCATGAAAACATTTTTGTCCTGGGTGACGCTTCTGATATCCCCACCTCCAAAGCCGGATCGGTGGTGCACTTTGCCTCGGAGGTGGTCTATGAAAATCTGGTCAGCGCTATAGAAAACCGGCCTTTAAAGGCTCAGTTTGACGGCCACTCCAACTGCTATATTGAAACCGGCCATGGCAAGGGATCAATCATCGACTTCAACTATGACACCGAACCTTTGCCCGGAACCTTTCCATTGCCGGGAGTCGGGCCGTTCGGTTTGCTGCAAAACACCAAGATGAACCATTACGGCAAGGTCCTTTTCCGGTGGATATACTGGCATATCCTTTTGAAAGGCAAAGAGATGCCCATTGAGTCGCAAATGACCATGGCCGGTAAAAAATCCTAAAACGCTCCATTATGGCTGAAAACAATCAGGATTTACAACGACAGATCAACGAAATCAACGAAAAGCTCGACCAGGTGCTTCACCACGTCAATGAGCAGCGGTTGCAGCGGGAAAGCATGAATGATCTGGCTGATGATCTCTACAGGGTAGGGAAAGATGCTTTCCAGAGTACGGTGGATGAGTTGGATAAAAGGGATATTGAAGTCAATATTGATGACCTGAAGAACCTTTCCCTGCGTATGCTGCGCAACGTGGAAAGTTTCAACCAAATGCTCGACACTTTCGAGAGCCTGGTGGACCTGAGTCGGGATGCCGGCCCGGTGATCAATGAAATGGGGGTGGATGTTATCCACAAACTGCATGAAATGGAACAAAAAGGATATATGGATTTCCTACGGGAAGCCTCCCGCATTTTCGACAACATTGTTTCCCATTATTCGGCGGAAGAGGTCAGGCAACTGGCCGACAATATTGTCACGATCACCGACACCCTCAAAAACATGAGTGATCCGTCCATGTTGCAGGCCATGAACCAAACGGTGAATGCCTATAAGCAGACCAGTGCCGAAAAAATTCCGGAATATTCGCTCTGGAAAACTTTCAAAGAAATGCGTTCACCGGAAATGAAACAGGGGATGGGCTTTATGATTACATTTTTGAAAAACCTTTCCCGGCAACAACAATCATCTACAAACACTTAAAATTCAAATCTATGTCACAGAAAACATTAGCAGGAAAAACAGTAGAAGTAACCGATGAAGGTTATCTGCAAGACCACAATCAATGGAATGAAGATATTGCCAAGGCCCTGGCCGAAGAAGAAGGCATCGAACTGGGCGAAGACCATTTCAAAATCCTGCATTACCTGCGGGAAAAGTATGAAGAAGGGGCCAACCTGACGATCCGCAAAGTTGGTAAATCGGGTTTTACCGACATCAAAGGTTTTTATAAACTCTTCCCGGGCGGTCCGCTGAAAAAAGCTTCTAAAATAGCGGGCATTCCAAAGCCTACCAGTTGTGTGTAATCTAAAAAAAATAAACCATGGAAAATCAGGAACCAAAGGAACAGATCAATAAAGTATCCATCATTTGTGCCAAAGGCAACCTGGAGGATGTTTATGCCGCCCTGGTTTTGGCCAACGGGGCTGTGATGGATGGAAAGGAAGCCAAACTCTTCTTCACCTTTTTCGGGCTGGATGCGGTAATCAAAAAGCGGATGAATAAACTTCAAACCGCAACCGTAGGCAACCCGGCATTAAGGATGCCCAATGGCACCCGCATGCCCAAGCTCCTTGGAATGATTCCCGGGGTACAGAAAATGGTCTCCAATATGATGAAAAAACAAATGGATGAGCTGGATGTGCCCCCGGTGGATGAATTCTTAGACATGATCACCGCCGGAGGCGGGGAAGTATACGCTTGTCAGCTCGCGGTAGATATGTTCAAGGTCAAAAAAGAAGACCTCTCCGAGCATGTCAGTGACATTTTGACCGTCGGCGAATTCTATGAAAAAGCCGCCGGCCAGCATGCCCAAATCATTTTCACCTGATTATCCGGGGCATCCTTTTATGGAGGATGTCCCCCTTTCACATCATGATGCCTTTAATAGAGCCCCGTGGAGGTTCCCGGGAATTTTCACGGGGTTTAAGAAAACGCATGAGTCGTGGGGAGCTTTTAACGACTTATCAAAATCAAGCAGCTTATAGGGGTTAACCCAAAAGGATAAAACCCTATAGTCCTTGTCAAGAAGCTAGCTGTTGCAGGAAGCCTGGTTAGGGAACCACGCTATTTTACTCATCGACCTCCTCATAATCGATGTATTCGCCCTGGTCCCTTTTATATTGCTTCTTCCCTTTTTTATCCCTGTCATATTCAATGGTTACCTTCCCTTCCTTTTTGCTGCTCTGTTGCCGATCATAGTGCTGATTCATGTTGTCCTGCATGCGGTTGAATACCCGTCGCATTAAATATTTTGATATCAGTCCTCCTACGATCACCAGGATCACAAAGAAGAAAAATATGTAAAACAATGTACTTATAAACAATGGAGTTGTAAACAATAGGTGCGACATGATGCGTCTGTTTGATTATCTTTATAAACAACTAATTACTTGCATATAAATTGCTCCACCCCCCAACCCTTTTTTTTAACCTTGCGCAAAATCCTTCATTCCCTCAATATTTGTTCCGTTCATAAAAAAAACGTCAACCTGCTTTTCAATGTTATTCATTTAAGGGGTTAAAGTCTGATTAACAATTCCCGGCCACTGCTCACCCTTCAAAGGCTGCTCACCTGCCTAAGCCCTGTTCCTGTCTTCCTTCGCCAGGTAAAGGGTCTGTGAAGTGCCTTGAATGACAACGGCTACGTTGGCCCTCTCCAGGGACTTAACCGGGATATACCGGTAAAACGGTTGATTTAAGCAGATCAACCGTTTTGTCAAATACATTTACTATTTTTGCAAAAATAGTTAAACTAAAACGCTTAATCAATTTTATGGAAAAAGTAGTCAGTGGCATTCGCTCAACAGGCAACCTGCATCTGGGCAATTATTACGGGGCGCTGAGCAACTTCGTCAAAATGCAGCATGAACATGAATGCTATTTTTTTATTGCCGATTATCATTCGTTGACCACCTATCCCAACCCGGAAGATCTTCATGGCAATGTACGCCAGATTCTTTCGGAATATCTGGCTGCCGGCATTGATCCGGACGCGGCCACTTTATATATACAAAGTGATTTACCGGAGATCCCGGAACTTTATTTGCTTTTGAACATGAACGCCTATGTTGGGGAGTTGGAGCGAACCACTTCGTTCAAGGAGAAGGTACGCAGCCAGCCCAACAATGTAAATGCCGGATTGCTGACCTATCCGGTGCTGATGGCGGCCGACATCATTGTTCATCATGCCTCTAAGGTACCGGTGGGCAAAGACCAGGAGCAACACCTGGAGATGACCCGGCGTTTTGCCCGCCGCTTCAACAACATGTATCAGCAGGAATATTTCCCTGAACCCGAACCCTACAACTTTGGGCAGGAGTTGCTCAAAGTGCCCGGCCTGGATGGTTCCGGTAAGATGGGTAAAACAGAAGGCAATGCCATCTTTCTGGCGGATGAACCCAAAGTGATTCGTAAAAAAGTGATGAAAGCCGTCACCGACGCCGGCCCCACTGAGTACAACCAGGAAATGGCCGAACCCATTCAAAATATCTTCACCCTGATGAAAATTGTCTCCCATGCGGAAACCTATGATTATTATTTGGATCAATACAATAATTGCAAAATCCGCTATGGAGACATGAAAAAACAGCTGGCTGGCGATATCATAGATTTTACCGAGCCCTTACGCGAAAAGATCAAATCGATTTCCTCGGATGACCCATACCTTAAAAAGGTAGTAAAAAAGGGCCGTGACAAAGCCCGGGCCAGCGCCGCTCAAACCATTAAAGATGTAAGAAGGATCATCGGGATTGAAGCATTCTGATAAAAATGGGCCATGATCGCTATCGGGTTTCAATTGGTTTTGTAGTTGTTCCTGACTTCGGTCCCGACCTGCGCTTGCCCAAACCCCCGCTTAGCGGGGTTAAATTGCTCCGAGCCCCGCTTACCGGGGTGTCAGATTTAGCGGGGTCAGCATGCAAGGTCAAAATAAGGGGTTTCAGTTTTCAGTTGGTTTTATAGTTGTACTTGACTTCAGCCAGGTCTTCGTTGGCTTTGGTAATTTTCTGGTTCAGGCCGGCTTTAAAGTTTTCCACGGTATTCATGATTTTCTGATCGGTGGGGGCCAGGATTTGGGTGGCCAGTATAGCGGCGTTGCGTGCGGCATCGATGCCGACTGTAGCCACTGGTATTCCCGGAGGCATCTGAAGGATGGAAAGGATGGAGTCCCAACCGTCCATGGATATGGACGAACGTATGGGTACACCAATGACCGGCACGGGGGTCAGGGAAGCGATAACCCCGGGTAAATGAGCGGCACCTCCGGCTCCGGCAATAATAACCCTTACCCCGCGTTTATGGGCATTCTTGGCAAATTCGGTGACCTTTTCAGGGGTACGGTGCGCCGAGAGGGCTTGCAGTTCAAAAGGAATTTTGAACTCATCAAGGATTTTAGCAGCTTTCTCCATGACTTCCAGATCAGAGGTGCTGCCCATGATAATGCTGACTTTTGGCTCCATATCAATTTTTTATTTTTTAATTTTTTAATAAGACAGTTAATTCCTTAATTTGCATTCCAGAAAGTTCAAATTTAATACAATTTGCTTTATGAATAAAATCCAGCTCAAAGATAAGGAGTTTCAGATCTACCTGCATTATGAGCAGATATACCAAAGTGTTCAGCGCATTGCCGCTCAAATCAATCGCGATTATGAGGGGGCCGAAACACCGCTATTTTTAAGCATCCTGAACGGGGCCTTTATGTTTACCGGGGATCTTTTCAAAGAATTGCGCATCAACACAGAGCTCTCCTTTGTCAAGTATGCTTCTTACCAGGGAATGAGTTCCTCGGGGGATGTCAAACAACTGATTGGGCTAAACGAAGATCTGGCCAACCGCCACGTCATTGTGCTGGAAGACATTGTTGATTCAGGATTAACCATCCGGGTGATTTCTGAACAAATCCAGGCCTTGAATCCCAAAAGCTTAAAGATCGCCTCCCTTTTGCTCAAACCTGATGTCTATCAGGAAACCATACCTCTGGATTATGTCGGTTTGGAAATCCCCAATGATTTTATCATCGGGTATGGTTTGGATTATGACGGGTTGGGCCGCAATTTCAAGGATATCTACCAGGTAGTCGAATAAGAGGGTGCTTACCAGGTGGCTGGATCAACTCGCAAAAAAAAGGAGTGCAACCAGCTGGGGGCATCAAAACAGGAATGGCGGAAGCATGGATAAGTCGAATTTTGTTGATTTTGTAAAGCTATACATGCGCTCGGGTAATGGAGGGTCTGGTTCGGTTCATTTCCGCCGGGAGAAATATGTGCCCAAGGGGGGACCCGACGGTGGAGATGGCGGCCGGGGCGGGCACATCATCCTTCGGGGGAATGCCCAGCACTGGACGCTTCTGCATCTAAAATACCATAAGCATATCATTGCCGAAAGCGGCCAATCAGGGAGTGGGTCGCGCAGCACCGGTGCCAGTGGCAAAGACCGCATTCTGGAGGTACCCCTGGGGACAATCGCCAAAAGGGCGTCGGATGGGGAAAAATTATTTGAGATCCTTGAAGATGGCCAGGAGCATAACCTGTTGGAGGGGGGCCGCGGGGGTCAGGGCAATGCCCATTACAAGTCCTCCACCAACCAGGCACCCCGGTACGCCCAGTCGGGGGAAGAAGGCCGGGAAGAATGGATCATCCTTGAGCTTAAGATACTGGCTGATGTAGGCCTTGTGGGTTATCCCAATGCCGGAAAATCGACCCTGCTCTCGGCCATTTCAGCGGCCAAACCCAAAATTGCTGATTATCCCTTCACCACCCTTGAACCCAACCTGGGCATGATCGAATACCGGGAGCTGAAATCTTTTGTGATGGCCGACATCCCCGGTATCATCGAAAATGCCCACCAGGGCAAAGGACTGGGCCTGCGCTTCCTGCGCCACATTGAACGAAACGCCTTGCTCATGTTCATGGTCCCGGCCGACACCAAAGACATCGCCAGCGAATACCAAACCCTGTTGCAGGAACTTAAACAATATAACCCCGAACTGCTCGACAAAAGAAGAATCCTGGCCATCACCAAATCCGACCTGCTGGATGCCGAACTCAAGGAACTGATAAGACCCAATTTACCCCAATTGCCCTACGTATTTATCTCCTCGGTTAGCCTCGAGGGAATCCCTCAGATGAAGGACCTGATTTGGCAGGAACTGAATAAATAACGAAATGAAAGCCCCGATTATGCTGGAATTTATCCTGGAGCTCGATACCCAACTGTTTCTTTTTCTCAACAGCCTGCACAACGCTTTCTGGGATCCCATCATGTATGAGATCAGCGAAAAAGTTTTTTGGTATCCCTTTTATGGCATACTGATCGGGCTCATCATATGGCGGTATAAATGGAACGCCATTGCCACCCTGTTGTTCATTGCCCTGTTGATTACCCTGGCCGACCAGATTTCAGTGAAAGGCTTCAAGGAAGTGTTCGAACGCTTCCGCCCCACCCATAATCCTCAAATCGACCACCTGGTCCACACCGTAAAAGGATACCGCGGAGGCGACTTTGGCTTTGTCTCTTCCCATGCGGCCAACACCTTTGCTTATGCCCTTTTTTCAAGTAAACTCTTTAAAAACCGCTATTATAGCTGGTTCATTTTCATCTGGGCCGCCATTGTCTCTTACAGCCGAATATACCTGGGCGTTCACTATCCCCTTGATATCATTGGCGGAGCCCTGCTCGGGATCGCACTGGGTTACCTGGTTTTCTGGCTCTATTGCAAGTTCGGAAATAAATACCTCAGGAAAACATTTTATGGATAACATTGTTCAACTTTCTTAGCATGAGAATTAACTCCGCTTTGCTAATTAACCCCGCTTTAATTAACCCCGCTTAGCGGGGAGATTTTTACAATAGACCCCGCTAAGCGGGGAAATTTTTAGGGAGATTTTTACAATGGACCCCGCTAAGCGGGGGCATCATCAGCAGGGCATCATCAAAAACCAAACATATATGCTTTGTATTAAGAATCCTGACACCGACCCCCATTTCAACCTGGCTGCCGAAGAGTACGTGGTCAAAAATTTCTCGGACAACTGCTTCATGCTCTGGCGCAACCGGCCATCGATCATTGTTGGCAATCATCAGAACACCCTGGCCGAGATCAATTATGAGTACGTCAAAGAAAACAACATCGACGTGGTACGAAGGCTCTCGGGCGGGGGCGCTGTTTTCCATGATTTAGGAAACCTGAATTTCACCTTCATCAAGAATGTCGATAACAACGAGAACAAAGGGGACTTCAGTCAATACACCAGGCCCATCGTTGAGGTTCTGCGCAATATGGGGCTGAATGCCAACTTTGAAGGCCGCAACGACATTATGATTGATGGCAAGAAGGTATCAGGCAACGCTTTGAACATACAGGGCAACCGCGTTCAGCACCACGGCACCCTGTTGTTTTCATCGGTGATGTCGGATCTGTCCAACGCCCTTAAGGCCAATCCCTTAAAATTCAAAGACAAAGCCGTCAAATCGGTCAAAAGCCGCGTGGGCAACATCAATGAATTCCTCGACGAGCAGATGGATGTGCTGGCCTTCCGTGACCGGATCATGGACTATATCCTCAACAAATATGAGGATGCCGAGCTTTACGAATACACCGAAGAAGACCGCCGGAAGATCAACCAGCTGAAGCGGGAAAAATATGACACCTGGGAATGGAACTTTGGCAGCTCTCCCAAATACAACTTTGAAAAGATGGTTAAAACCAGCGGTGGAAACATTGAATTCCACATTGACGTGCAGAAAGGAATCATGCAGGATGTAAAGATCTACGGAGACTTTTTCAATACCCTGGATACCGAAAAGGTGGAAGAATTGCTAAAGGGCACCCCGCATGAGCACCATCAAATAAAAGAGAAACTCGACAGCATCGAGTTCAGCAAGTATTTCCATTCCGTAGAGAAGGAGGAATTCATAGAAGGGATGTTTTAACAAGAAAAAAGATTGGGCCATAGGGGTGAAAGCCCCACTCCTGCCCTTTCTGCGAAGAATCAGTAAGTTTTGCCGTTATAGAATACTTTGTTGCTGTTGACCCCAACATTGAACCACACCACATCGCGAAAGACCTTAAAGCGGTTGACCGGTTCATAAGAGATGGTTTGGTGACTTCCCCCTTGAAATACACGAAGGTGATTGCGAGCGTTGAGATAGGCCACGGTGTTGATGCCATAATCCATTTGTTGGGGGATAAAATTTTCCAGGCGATAGTTTTTTCCCTGGTAATAGGCCATCAGGTTGGTTTGCTCTTCATAAACCAGCAAGCTGTCGCGCAACTCATAAAATTCAGGGGTTATACCCGAGAGGGTTTTGATGCGGTCGTTTTCATATAACTTAAAACTTCCGTCATTGGCCACGAAAGCCACCCTTTCATCGGCGAGCTTATAGGATTGGGGGCGGAAAGTGGTAAGCTTGCGGCTTCCAAAAACGTGAAAAAGTTTGAGTGAGGAAGTGGCCACATCATAATAAACCACCATATTGCGGTCGACCTGGTAGGAGGGTCTTCCCTGTGCCAGCATCAGTTGGCGGTTGCCACCTTCAAAGAAAGCGTGGAGGTAACTGTTGGGCCCCAGATATCCCAGGATGTTGTCGCCCACTTTAAAATCGGATACCGGGGGATTGGACAGGGCACTCTCCACCTCAAACTGCTGTTTTTTATAGTAGACCTTAAACATCTTGTCGAGCTGATCATAATAGGCGACCAGGTCTTCATCGGCCTTATAGTAGGGCACATTCATGCCCAGGTTGGTTTTGGTACGGCCTTGATAGACAAACAGGTTGTTGTTGTAGGCATATACCAGTAAACCTTCGGTCATGCTGTATTGCTGGGCCACATCCGAGAGTTTGCGTTTGACTCCGTTGTGGTAGATCATCAGGGCCCCGTCATTGCGCCGGTAGGCGACCCCCCATTTCTCTACCTGGAAGGATTGAACGGGCAGGTGTTCCAATTGGCGAATGGTTCCCCGATCAAACACATAGAATTGTTCGCGGTAATTTTCAAAAGCGGCCAATCCCTGGGCTTTGCCCGGGCAAGGATTCAGCAGGAACAGCCCAATTGTCGTCAGGAGGAGCCACCCGATAAACAAGCCTTTATGCATCTTTTAGGGTTGAGATTGTTGGATCATACGCTGGCGGACTTTTTTAAATTCCGACCCCTCTTTCCACCGGGGGAAGGATTGGGAGCGGGCCAACTCATAGCCTACCTCAAAAAACAAACGGGCATCATCGCGGATCCCTCTAAGGTCCCATGTTTGGGGGTTGTACTCATCGCTGGGATCGTGGTAACGGTTTTCGAGCCAGAACTGTTCCTTTTGGCGGGCCCACTCTTTGCCGTGCTCCCGGGAGTGGCAGTTGCCCCGGGCAAAAAGGGCCGGGACCCCCTTTTGGGCGAAGGGGAAATGGTCACTCCTGTAGTACATCCCGGTTTGCGGATTGGGATCGGGATAGATATATCGATCATGGCGGGCCGCCGCTTCTGCGAGCAGATCATCCAGGGTTGACTGGCCGTAGCCGGTAACCATCACATCTTTGTAACGTCCATAAGGCAGCATCAGGTCATTGTTGATGTTGGCCACTGTTTTTGTCAGGGGAAAACGCGGGTGTTCGGCATAGTATTTGGAGCCGAGCAGGCCCTGTTCCTCGGCAGTGGGGGCAAAAAACATCACCGAGCGCGCGGGGCGTTTTTCCAGGGAAGCAAATCCTTCGGCGATTTCCAGCATCCAGGCCAGGGAGGTACCATTGTCAACGGCCCCGTTATAAATGGAATCGCCTTCCAGGGTGGGATCCACACCCAGGTGGTCCCAATGTGCCGAATAGATCACCACTTCATCGGGCCGCTCCCGGCCGGGTATATACCCCATGATGTTGCGTGATTCAGCGAAACGGTGCTGGCTTGTCATCTCAAAATGAACGCGGCCATCCAGCTCCCGAGGCTTAAAGCCTGGTTGGCCGGCTTGTCTTTTCAACCCGTCAAAACCATATCCGAACCGGTTAAACAGTTTACGGGCAGCATCGGTGGTGATCCACCCTTCTACTGCACAGCGCGACTGATACCCATTTTCAGGCTTGAGGTACAATTTGGGCACCACTGCCCCGTTGAGCACCACATTCCATGGATAACCCGCCGGGCCACTCTTATGGACAATAATGATGCCACTGGCCCCCTGCCGGGCTGCCTCTTCATATTTATAGGTCCATCTGCCGTAATAAGTCATGGCATTGCCCTTAAAAAAGCTGGTATCCTGCAAGCCATAGCCCGGGTCATTGACCAGGACCACCACGGTTTTACCTTCCACATCAATCCCCTGGTAGTCGTTCCAGTTATACTGAGGCGCCACAATGCCATATCCGGCAAACACCAGGGGCGAATCCTCCAGCTGAACCTGTTCAGTGAGCCTCCGGGAAAAGGCCACAAATTCATCCCTGTAATCCAAGCGCACCTCCCCCTGCGGGGTGTCAAAACGCATCTGTTCCTGAGGGTCTACAGAAACCTCAACCATAGGGACCCTCTGATAATAACTTCCTTTAACCGGCTTCAGGCCTATCTGACGAAACTTCTTTTCCAGGTAATCCA
Source organism: uncultured Bacteroidota bacterium (assembly GCA_913055635.1). GTDB lineage: Bacteria > Bacteroidota > Bacteroidia > Bacteroidales > UBA12077 > JAGXLC01. The sequence continues at coordinate 83,443 of CAJXLK010000005.1, read as the reverse complement.
GGGTTAGGGTTTCACCTTTGGTAAAAGGTTTGCGCCCCAAGAAACGGTCCGAGCCCAGGGTTTGTACTTCCTCCCTGATATCCTCCACATCAATGGCTTTCATCGCCTTTGAAACAGGCTGCTCCTGGGTACAGCCGCCCAGAATAAGGGCCGCCAATGATACGATCAATAAATGCCTCATATATCTCTTTAAATCATTAATCCAACAACTTTCAGTCCACTCCGGGCGTCAACTCAACCCGCCGGGGCTGGTTTTATTCATGGGGCCGTGCTACCGGTAAAAAGATGGCAAAGGGTTCACTCAATCAATTCAAAAATCTCATCCAGGGGCTTTTTCTCCTTAGGCCGCACCTGACGGTCGGGCACCCCTACGGCCACAAAAGCCATCAGATGGAAGGGTTCCTCAATGCCTATAATCTGCTCCAAATCCTCTTTGGCCATCATGGGAGCGCTCAGCCAACAAGCACCATAGCCCAGATCCACAGCCGCCAGAAGTATATTCTGAATGGCGGCCCCGGCACTCTGAATATCCGGATAATTCCGCAGAATATTGATATCCTGGTGGGTCATGGTGACCCCTTTTTCCAGAACCGACTCATAATCCTCCATTGAAAGGGCAATTACCGCAGGGGCGTTTTCAAAAAAGGTGGCAAACCATTCGACCTGCGATTTAATGTTTTTGGAGGCAATGGACTGGTTCACCGGTAGTTCTTCAATCCTTTGCTTGACAATATCCGCCATCCGGTTCAGCACATCCTTGCGGGTGATGGCATAAAACTTCCAGGGCTGATAATTATTAACACTGGGGGCTTTACCTCCCATGCTGACCAGGTGCTTCAAATCGCCGGCTGGTATCGGCGTGTCCTTAAATGTGCGGACACTGGCGCGTTGTTCAATGGCCTGTTTTAATTCCATAATTGCTCAATTTGATTCCCCTAACTTTATTTACTGCAAGATAAATAAAACTTAATAATTTGAAGAAATAAAAACAGAATCGTTCATCCGGATTCGCTGCAATGGGTATTCTTAAAGGGGAAAGACTCATCGGCAAGGGCAAAAGCGGATCAAAAACAGTGCTGCCTGAAACAGCGATCCCAAATCATGAAGGCTCAATTCTAAGACATCGGACAAGAGCTATTCGGTGGGTGAATAAAAAAGAGGTTCACCGGTAAAATATTGGCTCGCGCTTCATGCTGGATCCCGAGAATTTATTATATTATCCCTCAAAACACGATGCTTATGAATTATTACTATGTAACCGGAACAAGCCGCGGAATAGGCAAAGCCGTAGTTGAAGAACTACTGGCCGATGATAACAATATTGTTTATGGCATATCGAGGAACCATACGACAGAGCATAAGAATTACCACCCGATTACACTGGATTTAAATGATGTAGAAGCGGTTAAAAGCTTTCGTTTTGAGGAGCATTCCGAAGCTGAAAAGATTGTCCTGATCAACAATGCCGGCGTGCTGGGACATGTAGCACAAGTAGGAAAAATGTACAATGAGAAAATTGTCCAGAGCTACAATGTCAACCTGTTAAGCCCGACCATCCTGATCAACCAGTTCATGCGGCAATTCCAGGATTACGCCTGCGAAAAGATCCTGCTCAATACCAGCAGCGGGGCTGCCCGGCACACCATCCCATCGTGGAGCACTTATTGCACGACCAAAACAGGGATTGAAATGTTCTTTCAGGTCATTCAGGACGAGCAGCAGGATTTTGACCATCCCTTCAAGGTTTATTCAGTGGCACCGGGGGTTGTGGATACCGAGATGCAGGATGAAATCCGGGAAGTGGAACCCGAAAACTTCCGGGAGCTTGACCGGTTCATTCAACTCAAAAAAGAAGGACTGCTGGTCGATCCCAAAGCCGTTGGCAAAAAATTCGTTGACATCCTTGAACACCCGGGCAATTACCCCAAGACCCTGATGGACCTCAGAGACTAGGGGTACAACCATAAAGCCCGTAAAGCATAAAGAAGTCTCATAGTGATGAAATTGTCTGGAAATCAAGGGTTTTACAGGAGGTCTTTAATCATATTCACCAAACCAAAATTCCACATTATTCAAAAAAAATGATGAATTTTGCCAGGAAAGATTAACACACATTTTCCTAAAGGACCAGCATTATGAAAAGACAGGCGTTTCGAACGGTTCTGCTGGCAGTGGTAATTGTCAGTATGTTCACCTCCTGTGAAGAAGACGGGGGGCTGAATCTTTTCTCCTTAAGTCAGGATAAGGAGTTTGGGCGGGAATTCGATCAGGAAATCATGAACAATGACTCGGCCTACACAATCCTGAATGAGGAGAATTACCCGCAGGCATATGCCCATATTCGGAGCATTCGTAACAAGCTGCTGGCATCAGATGACCTCAATTATTCCAATGAATTTCAGTGGAGGGTTCGGATCATACGGGATGATGATGTACTCAATGCCTTTTGCGTTCCGGGGGGTTATATGTATTATTATACGGGGCTGATCAAGTATCTGGACAACGAGGCCCAGCTGGCCGGGGTCATGGCCCATGAGATGGCACATGCTGATAAGCGGCATGTTACCCGGCGAATGACCAAATTATATGGATTGCAATTCCTTACCGGTCTGCTATTGGGAGAGGATCCCGAAGCATGGGGGGAGATTGCCGCTGAGCTGGCATTGGGCCTTGGCAACCTGCAATTCAGCCGCAGCGATGAATACCAGGCCGATGAATATGCGGTTCGTTACAGTACTGATACCGAATACCATCCGAAAGGGGTGGCCGGTTTTTTTGAGAAGCTCCACGATGAAGAAACCCGGCCCAAGGTGCCTGAGTTCCTGAGCACCCATCCCAGCCCGGACAACCGCCTTGAAGCGATCGACAAGGTATGGAAAGAAATGGGTAGTCCGCAAGGGGGGGAGTTTACCGAACGTTACCAGGAATTTAAAAGCAACCTGCCATCAAACCAACAAAAATAGCAGCCCATGGCCAATTTATGGGGGGTAGATTACGGGAAAAAACTATCCGGTAACACCGTGGTATGTAAAAAGCAAGCGATGTCGGTTCGGTTTTTCCAAGCTGAAAAGAGGCAAGATGCCGATGCCTTTTTGCTTGATCTGATGTGGCAGGAATCTCCCGAGCAGATATTCATTGATGCGCCACTGAGCCTTCCCGGCGTTTACTGTGACGGTAAAAATTATGACAATTATTTTTTTCGCCGCTGCGACCAGCAACTGGGAGCGATGTCGCCGATGTTCCTGGGGGGGGTAACTGCGCGGGCCATGAGCTTAAAGGATCAGGCCGGGGAACTGGGGGTACAACTAAGGGAGACCTATCCCAAAGGTTTAGCGGCACAAATGCGGCTGAAGGAATATGGATACCGGCTCAACCAGAAATACATTGAACCCTGTGGACTGATTATCCGCGACAGTTCACAGTTGGACTTCCCTACATCAGAGCTCCGCTCCTGGCACCATGTAGATGCCCTGCTGGCCTTACTCTCAGGCATCCGCCACGAACAAAACTTAAGTTATACTTTTGGCGATGCCCGGGAAGGCCTTATTTTCATCTAAGTTCCAAATGCACAAACCACACATCCGTTGGAGACCCTATATGAACGGGCCGGCTCTACCAAAGATCACCCTATACCCAAATCTTGTGAGGAAGTGTATGCCAAAATCAAAAATACATGGCCATAAGCCTTACACGGAAAAACAGTGCCTGTTGTAGATTTCTACCGCCCCTATAAATCAATTCCCTGGGGAAAGCCCCTGTATAAACTGATCAAGCCCGAAATAAACCAAAACCGGGAGGCTCCGGATTCAGGGAGGTCACTTATTCAGAGAAGCTTCGGATCCAGAGAAGCTTCGGATCCAGAGAAGCTTCGGATCCAGGAAAACTCGGATTCAGGAAAACTCGGATTCAGGAAAACACTTTATTCAGAGAAGCTTCGGATTCATAGAAGCTCCAGATCCAGGGGGCTCTACAGGCCTCCAAGCAATTGGCTGACAATAATCAGCAGAACCAGGGCAAAAGGATAAACCGTAGCATACGCAATCTGAGGGGCATTGGTATCGGTAATGGGCTCCACGGCGCTCAGGGCAGGCGTACTGGTCATGCTTCCGGTAAGCGAGCCAATCAGGGATAGAAAATTCATTTTCAGTATATAATAGCCCAATACAACACTGAGGATCATGGGGACCAGGGTGATGGCCACACCAGAAATAAAATACTTCAAGCCACTGGTTTGAATCGTTTCGGCCAGGTGCTCGCCGGCATGGGTACCGATCACGGCCAGGAACATGATCAGGCCCAGCTTGCGCAGGAACATGTTGGCCGAGCCGGAAACATTCCAGACGATGGAACCGGTTTTCCCAATCTTACTCAATACCAGGGCAGAGATCAATACCCCACCGGTCAATCCCAGTTTCAAATCGATGCCCGAAAACAGGGGGATTGAAATTTCCCCGAGCAGAATTCCCAGCAGGATTCCCAGGGCAATGGGCAAAAAGTCGAGTTCGTTCATTTTTTTGCGGCTGTCGCCCAGCAATTCGCCGATTCTACCGGCATTCTCTTCCGGGAGGGTTACAATCAGTTTATCGCCAAACCGGAGTTTGCTGGTGGCCCGGGGGGAAATATCGATGCCACTGCGGCGTATGGTCGTTACCGTGGCGTTGTAGTTCTGCAGTAGGGCCAGGGTACGCAGGCTCTTATTAATGACTTCCTTATTGGTGACCAAAAAGCGCCGCACCGTATTTTTGCCCCGCAAAGGGATTTCTTCACTGGTTTCGCGTCCGATCAGGTAGGTTAACCGCTTGAGATTGTCTTGTGTTCCTACGGCCCGGACCCTGTCACCCTGTTCCAGGCGGGTGGTGGCTTCAGCCCGGACAATTTCTCCCTGTTTAACAATGCGAGAGATCGTTGTGCGGGTCAAGCCCCTCAAGTCAATCTCCTGAAGGGTCTTGCCAAAAATATTGGGATTTTCCACCACAAAGTTGCGGCTGACCAAAGGCGGATTATCCGACTGGATTTCAGCTTCAAATCGACGCTCCTCGGCCGGAACATCGATTTTAAAGATTTTAGGCGATAAACGGGCAAACAGGATCACACCGATGATGCCAAAAGGATAAGCGATGCCAAAACCGATGGAAGTAGCCGGCGAGTGGGTGCTTTCCACAGCCGCAGCCAGGCCGCTGGTACTGGTCAGGGCCCCGGTAAACAAGCCTACAGCCATTTTATAATCAATGTCATATATCCAGGCCATCAATAGGGTCATCAAAGCCCCCGAGGCAATGACCACAAAAGCAAGGGCAATCAATATTTTGCCGCTTTTACGGAAGGATTCAAAGAAACCGGGGCCAGCCTGGATGCCCACCGAAAACATAAACAGGATGAGGCCGACCTTTTGCAGGATTTCGGGCATTCGAACCCCCAAATGGCCGAAGAAAAGGGCCACAAATATCACAGCCGACAAATCAAGCGATATACCTTTGATTTTAAGCCGTCCAAGGGCAATACCCGCCGCTACGATCACAAAAAAGGCCACATGGGTCTGGGTCAGTAATTCCATGGCTGGTTCAGATCAGAATAGGGATACAAAATAAACGGATTTTTTGATGATAAAAAAATCGTATGGCCTCAGCCTGCTTCTTTTTATTGGCCAACCCGTGCCAGAAGGTAATCGGGTGCATTATACGGGATGAAAAAAAGAGGCCCCCTATTCATGGAGCCGGACATGAATGGTCATTCCGGGGAAGATAATAAAAGGGTCTCCCGGCAACAACCAGGAGACCCAACAAGTTTAAGTCTTTCACTGATGCACCCTATTCGCTGCTGTAGGGGGTGTTGCTTTCCACATATTTAAATTCAGCAGGATCACCTGCGGCGGTGCATTGATACCTGGCCGTATAGGTTGAGCTGCTGCGATCGTTGTTATAGGTGTCGAAAGTCACCTCATAATACACATCTACTCCGTTTTTCGTTGGTTGTGCGTCGGGAAATTTCTTTTGCAGCATCACGATCAGGCCCCCGCGGGTGGCCATGGGCTCGTCGGGTTTCTTAAGGATGCGCTCCCACATAATATTTTGGGCCTCTTCCGTGCTGATGCCTTCAAACGTTTCAGCGTCAAATTCGATTCGGTCTTCTATTACCAGGCTAAAGTTGCTGTGGTAGGAATCGGCTCCGGAATAAAACTCACCGGTGCCATATTCATTGATATATTTGGAATCCCGCTCGTCAACAATCAGCTGATAATCAGATGAAGCCATTTCAAAGCCCACGGTCGGATCAAAGACCCATTTTTCATCTCCATGGATAAACTGGTTGGAGACCGTTTTATAGGATTTCCATTCGGAGCCGTTATAGGTATAGCGTTTGGCCCTGACTTCTGTATACCCTGCATAGTAGGCATAGACCACATATTTTTGATCACCTTCCTCGGCGTAAGGGAACTTTTCCTCCAGGAAGGTGGGCAGATAGTCTTCCGGGGGCACATCATCACTGAAGTTGTCATAGTTGCCCGGAGCTCCCATGGAATCATAGTCGCCAGTGGTTAAGACATAGGTATTGGGCACCACTTGCCAGTTGCTTTCTTTAAACTGATAATAGTCGGTCAGGGTGGCCACTACGCCTCCGCCTTTATAGAAGTCATAAGTAACAGCAACCATATCGCCTTCCTGGGCTTCGGGATATTTGCCGGCAAGAAAATCGGGCAGGTAATCCTCCGGGGGAACGCTTCCGGAAAAATTATCATATTCTCCGGGTTCATATTCACCTTCCCCCATCGAATCATAATCGGCCTCGGTCAGGGTGTAGGATTCGGCCTCGGAAAACCGGCCCAGCAAGCCCAGGCTGCCCAAATGATGATAGGTCACACTGATGGCCGAACCCTGGTCAAGGGCCTGGAACTTTTGGCCCAGAAACTTGGGAATATAATTGGCGGCCTTGAACTCATCGGCAAAAGCGTTGTACTGGTCAATGTTGGAGATCCGGCTGGAATCTTTGGCCGTGGTGGCATCCTCGAGGGCCAGATCCGTAATGGTTGAGTAGTCACCCTTTTTCAGGGTATAGTCAAACGTTTCGGTATATGCATCGGAGGTCTTCTCGTCGAGCCGGTCATAGAGCTCCTCGTTGGGGTTGCACCCGGCCATCAAAAGACCTGCGATTATTGAAAGAAAGAGAAATTTTCTAATCATGGTCATGAAGTTTTAAGCATGAAGTTTTTAAAATATGCTTGTCAGTGTATGATGAATTAAAATCTGAATTTCAGGCCCAGGTTCCAGCTGCGGCCCCAGCCGTAGAATACGGTGGCAGTGCTGCCGGTATGGTCGGAATCGGCCAGGTCGTTGGCATCCGAGATGTATTTGGTATCCAGCAAGTTATCGACATTGCCATAAAGGGTGGCCTCAAAATCGCCCAGGTCAAAATCCCAGCGCACATTGGCATTAACCAGGGTGTAACTGGGCATTTCCCATGGATCGACGCCTTGTGATTCAGGCGTAGTACGGCCTTCGATATCAAACTGGGCAAAAATGTCGGCGGCATGATAGGCATCGGCCCCAACCTTCAGATCAGGCAGCACCCAATAGCTGGCGCCAATAAAACCGGTGGTCAGGGCCGTATTGCCACGGCGCACATCCTTGGCATAGACTGAAATGTTGCCAACCTTTTCCTGTTGGTCATTGTAAATGTCGGCCACCACATTGTCATCCCAGCGATAATCGCCCATGGAAAACATTCCTTTAATATTCAGCTTTTCGGTAGGCTTGTAGGTGGTCTCCAACTCAATGCCCTGGTGGATGGCATTCAGCCCGGTAAGGTTGGCCATCTCATTATTATTCAACCGGCGGGTAAGGGTTTTGTTCATCCATACCGTGCGGAAAGCAGTCAGATCAACCTTCAGGTGTTTAGAGCGGTAACCATAACCGGCTTCCGTAGAGAGGATCTCCTGAAGTTTGGCCCCTTCATTGATTTCATTGGTATAACCCACAAAGCTGGTGGTAAAGAAGGGGGCACGGGTAAAATAACCGCCATTGGCAAAGACATTGTGCTGATCGTTGATGTTGTAGTTAACACCGCCTTTTGCACTATAAACCAGGTAATTAACCCAGTCAGAGGTTTGATTGCCCGGTTCATACTGGAAATAATCTACGCGGCGGTAGGATTTGTTGGAAACCGTACCGGAAAGGAAAGCCGAATAATCGGCGGTAACATATTCGCCCTGGAGGAATACACCTTCGCGCAAGACTTCGCCCAGGTTGTAATAATTGATCTTATCGCCCTCAGCCAGAGGCTTCGCCGGGTCCCGGTTAATATTGCTGTTATCCAGGTAATAGTCGCCACCCAGCAGGTTGGAGATCTCGGTATAATGGTAGCCTTTGTAATACCTACCGTCAAAACCGGCTGTAATGTTAATGTTGGCATACTTAGTATTGAACGTGGAAAGAACGCCATACCAGTCGTGCTCGTTACGGGCCATGGTCATGATGGCTTTGGAACCGGTTCTGGAAGCTTGATTTTCTTGAATCACTGCATCATAGTCGAGGTAACCCTGGGGGGTGAGTTTGGTGGACTGGTAGGGTTCACCTTCGGGATAGGAGAAAGACAACCATTTGTCGTTGGGACCGTCTACCCTTCTTCCTCCGCCTCTGCCGATGGAAGCATAAGCTGAGGTGTGCAGTGAGGTGTTTTTGTTGATGGTCCAATAGTGGTTCAGGTAGAACTGCGGTTTGTGGTATTTATTATAGGCATATCCGGTGTTATAGATCTCCCCGTTCAAATAGCCATAATCGGCATTGTACTGGATGCCCTCTTCATGGTTGCGCCATTCGTTGACATGCTGGGGGGTACTTCTCTGGTTGTGCCACTGGGGAGCGCCAAAGCCGGTCAGTGACAGGCGGTGATCTTCATTGATCCGCTTGGAGATGTTAAAGAAATAGGAATAGGAGCGGAAATTGGTGGCATTGACAAAGCCATTGCCGCTGCTTTTGCTGCCCTGCAGGGTGACGGCCCATCCGTTGTCCATCAGACCGGTCGAGAGGCTGAAAGAAGTTTTGCTGTAGCCGTCATTGCCGATGGACTGGTAAACGGTTCCGCCACGCTCAGCATCGGTCGACTGGGTAATGATGTTCATGGTACCGCCCACCGAAGAAATGGCCAGCTGCGAAGCACCCAATCCCCGCTGCACCTGGATGGTTTTGGTCACATCAGCCAGGTTGGCCCAGTTGCTCCAGTATACTTCGCCGCCTTCCATATCATTGACCGGCACCCCATTAATCAAAACCGCTACGTTCTGTTGGCTGAATCCCCTGACATTGATCCGGGAATCGCCAAATCCGCCACCTTCCTTTGTGGCATAAACACTCGGGGTCGATTTCATCAATTCAGGCAGCTCCTTGGTGCCCAATTTCTCCTGGATCCTCACCGGCTCCACTTTAGAGACAGCCACCGGCGTTTCACGATCCCGGGCAAAATTGGCCACAACTTTTACCTCATCCAGTCCGATGGAACTGGATTTCAGGGCAATCGTACCCATCTCCTTGGTTTGGCCTTCGGAAAGGGTAAAATCAAAGCTTTTGGATATGTATCCCACATAGCTCACTTTGATGGACAAATCGCCCGTGGGGGTTTGAAGTGAGAATGTCCCGTCCAGGTTGGTGGCCGTACCCTGGGAGGTACCTTTTACAACAACCGTGGCGCCGATCAGAGGCGAACCATCGCTGTTGTCGACCACTTTTCCTTTTAAAACACTCTGTGCCAGTGATCCTTGAGCAACCACCAGCGCCATAATCAGTAGAACTAAAAATCTGTGTTTCATGATTACCATTTTTGAACATTAAGAATATCGCCCGCAAATTTATTCGATAAAACCAAGCTGGCTTCCAGTAAATATTATGAAATTGTTAGCAATTTATTAACACGTTTTAACATTTTCCCAACCCAAGAAGGGTGAGGGATTTAATAGAAGGCGACCTTCGACAGGATCACGCGGGTGGCCCCGGCCTGCCTTCTTACGTAATCTCCGGCTATTTGCCCTGCAGATTTCAGCTTCCGGGGGTTTTCCAACAAATCATCCATCAATCCGGGGAAGTTTTGATAATTATGTTGGGGAAATGCTCCTCCGAGGCGGGCAAGGTCGAGGGCCTCTTTGAATTTATGGTAATTGGGGCCGAAGATCACAGGTATATCATAGGTGGCAGCCTCCAGGATATTATGGATGCCATTGCCGAAGCCTCCCCCGACATAAGCCAGGTTGCCATATCCATAGAGGGAGGACAACAGGCCGATGGCATCGACCACCAACACACGGGCCCGGGTCATTTTTTCAGCGGCAGCCTCTGACCAGCGCACAAGTTCATCCGGGTTAAACCTGTTCATAATCCGTTGGATATGTTGCTCATGCACTTCATGGGGAGCCAGCAGCATTTTATAATCATGGGAGGTGTTTTGGAAATACCGGGCCAGCAATTCTTCATCAGCGGGCCAGGTGCTGCCGGCCACCAACAAAAAGTGACCACCTTTAAACTGCTCCACCAAAGGCAATGCCCGGGCAGATCCGGCCACCTGGCGAACCCGATCGAAACGGGTATCCCCGGAAACTGTTACCTGGGTGATGCGGTAATGCTTCAACAAATCGGCGGAAGCTTCATCCTGAACGAACAGGTGGGTGAAAAAACGTAGCATCCGGCGGAACCAACCCCCATACCATTTAAAAAACACCTGGTGGCGACGGAAAATGGCCGAAATTAAATAAACAGGTACTTGCCGCTTGTACAAAGCCCGCAGGAAGTAGTACCAATATTCATACTTGATGAAAAAAACCTGATCGGGCCTTACTATATCCACAAATCTTCGGGCTGCATGGGGTCCATCGACCGGCAGGTAGGTGACATAATCGGCGAACGCATAATTTTTGCGCACCTGATAGCCGGAGGGTGAAAAAAAGGTGAGCAGGATTTTCACATGGGGATGGGATTGTTTGATCTGCTCAATCACGGGACGTCCCTGTTCAAATTCACCCAGCGAAGCACAATGGAACCACACCACCTGCTGCCAGCCGGCAACCGCTTGCTGTAGATCCCGAAAAAGACCCCGCCGGCCCCGGACAAACAGGCGGGCTTTATTGTGAAACAAACTACTGACCAGGACTGCAAAATGAAAAAACCTGAGGGATAAAAGATACAACACACGCATGACCATGGGCTTTGCCTTGCAAAAGTAATGGTTTGTAAAGTAAAAGGGTGAAAAAATGGCGAAAATTTATTCAGAGGCCTAAAACCTATCTCATGTATTACATGAACCATAAAGGACTGACAAACAAAGCTCCACCAAGAATTGAACAAGTGACTAAGAGGCAATTCTTCAAAAGAAAAACCGCCGAGAAAATGCTAAAAAGCCTAAAAAAGCAAACAAAGCAAGCGCGTCGAAAGGGTCTTCAAATAATCCCGACAGAAGCTGAAAAGTAAGCCCGAAAACAGAATCCGGATGCCGGCAGATCCATGGTGGATGATGCCCATTAAATAATTTGTCTTTACCTTCGTTGATAATTATAATACATTGCTTTTCAAGAGCGGTTCAGATGGTTCCACGCACTTTCATCATATTCTTCCTTTGCGTTTTCATGAATGCCCTCCTTTCGGGGGAAGTGGTTTCGCAGGAACTGGATAATATACGAACCACCACCATTCAAGCCAACCGCGACACGATTCAATACGACACCCTGGCCACAGTAGCCGGTAGCATGCAGGTGCTGGATCCCTTGCAGCAAGCGGTAGATCATACAGAATACACGGTATTGCCCTGGAAAAGCATGCTGGTTGTATCGGAAAAACTTCAGCAAGACCATTCCCAATTGGTGCTTAAATACCGGATACTGCCCGCATCCCTGAGTGAATCCTATTTTCATAAAAACATCGAACAAGTCGGGCAAATTCCCGAGCGGGTGTTCACCTGGCAAAAGATCAGCCGGCAGAAGGAATCACGGGGGCCCCTGTCCTTTGCCTCGGCCAACATCATTCAATCCGGCAGCATTTCAAGGGCATTAAGCATTGGCAACAATCAGGATGCGGTGGTCAATTCAGGCATGGATCTTCAGCTCTCGGGAGAACTGACCAACAATTTAAGCATCAGGGGGGTGTTATCGGACCGGAACGTTCCGATTCAACCCGACGGCACCACCCAGCAGATCAAGGAACTTGACCGGGTTTTTCTGGAGGTATACAATGATCAGACCCGTGTGACGGGGGGTGATTTTGAAATATCCAACAACCAGGGCTATTTCATGCGATTGAACAAGAAGGTGCAAGGAGCCCGGGTGCGTCAACACTATCAACCCCTGAGCCAGACCCGGGCGGTTAGTTCGGTGAGCGGGGCGATATCGCGTGGCCGCCACTGCACCAAACGCATCCAGGGAGAAGAAGGGAATCAGGGGCCTTATCATTTAACCGGGTGTAAGAATGAGCCCCATATCATCATCCTTTCGGGGAGCGAAAGGGTATACATCAACGGCCAGTTGATGAAAAGGGGCAAAAATCACGACTACCTGATCAATTACAACACGGCAGAGATCACCTTTACGCCCAATCAGCCCATCACTAAGGACAAAAGGATCCGCGTGGAATTCGAATATTCCATGCGGACCTACAACCGCTTCCTGGCTTTTACGCAAAACCGGATCAAGACAAACAGCGGATCTTTGTGGCTGAATGTCTTCACACAAAAGGACAGCAAAAACCAGACACTGGCCCAGGATTTGACCACCCATGAGAAAAGAATACTCTCGAGGGCAGGGGATGATATGGAGCGGGCCGTGGTGCCCTACGTGGACACCACCGGCTATAACAACGACATGGTTCTCTATCGCAGGCAGGATACTGTGGTTGGGGGCAAGCGCTATTCCATTTATCGTCGCTCAACCCATCCGCAAAAGGCCCGTTTAAAGGTGGGTTTTTCGTATGCCGGCGAAAACCGGGGCAATTATGTACTCAAAAAGAGCGCTGCCAACGGGCGGGTTTACCAGTGGGTGGCACCGGTCGAGGGAAAACCCCAGGGCCGATATACCCCTATGCGCCAGCTGGTTGCCCCCCGGCAACAACAAATGCTTACCTTCGGAGGTTCAGGGAAGCTGACTTCGGGGATTCGGGGCAACTTTGAAATGGCCCTGTCGAACCATGACCGCAACACCTTTTCCTCGCTTGATCAGGCAGACAATAAGGGCTATGCCCTGCATCTCGACCTTGACCGGCAAATGCTGGCGCGTGACACCAGCCGGGCCCAATTAATCACTTCCCTCTCTTACCGGGGCGTACACAAAAATTTCACCCCCATAGAGCGGTTCCGCGCCGTGGAATTTGACCGCAACTGGAACCTTCGCCACCGAAAGGTCTCAGGCCATGAGCACCTGGTCTCCGGCGGCCTCCGCTATTGGAACCATCAGTTGGGACAGGCCAACTACCAATTCGAATACCTGGGCTATCAGAACGGATACCAGGGGTACCGAAACCGGCTGAATACAAACCTACAGCACGCCTCCTACCAACTGGAGCTGCAAGGCAACCTGCTGAAAACCCGTGGCCGGCAAAGTCACTCCGATTTTATCCGATACAAGGCCCACCTGAGCAAACACTTCAGTGCGCTGACAGCGGGTATTCAAAACAAAGGCGAATACAACACCTGGCAGGGCGATACCCTGATGGGACAAAGCTTCGCCTTCAATCAATGGAAATTTTACCTGAAAAGCCCGGATTCCTTGACCAATCAATATTTCATGAATTATCAGATCAGGCATGATCAAAGGGCCGATGCCAACAGACTAAGACCTGCCAATACAGGGAGAGACTTCAACATCGGGGTGAAGATCCATTCCCTGGAAAAGCAAACCTTCCAGGCCCGGATCACCTACCGCCGCCTTACCATTGCAGACACCAGCCTCAGTCCGATGAAGCCGGAAGATCACCTGCTGGGGCGCATTGAACACAGCATGCACCTGTTCAACAACCTGCTTTCCAGCTCCACCCATTTGGAGGTCGGCTCGGGTTTGCAGCCCAGAAAAGAATATACCTACATAGAAGTCTCCGACGGACAGGGCGTTTATACCTGGACCGACTACAATGACAACAACGTCAAGGAGCTGGATGAATTTGAGAAAGCCCGTTTCCAGGACCAGGCCGATTATCTGAGGCTTTACCGCCCCACCGGCGAATACTACCAAACCCATACCCATGGTTTCAACCAGGTGATCAACCTCAACCCGGGGCGAGCCATCGGCGATACCAGCTGGATCGGCCGCCTCGCCAGCCGGTTTTCAAACCAGCTGGCCTTTCGCATCCGAAGAAAAAACCGCCAGGATCATTTCTGGAAAAACCTTAACCCGTTTGCTTATTCTATTGATAACCCCGATGTCCTCTCTCAAAGCTCCAACCTGAAAAACACCCTCTCTTTTAATAAAAACCACGCCAATTATCGCCTCGATTATATCTTCTTAAAGAGTCAAAACAAATCTTTGATGATGAACGGGTCAAAAATGACCCATCATAAAAAGCAAGGACTTCATGTAGGGGTCAATCTGACCCCTTCAATCAACCTTTTAAATAAGGCTTCGCTTTCGCAAGAAGGCTACCGAAGTGAATTCTTCGACAACCGAAACTACCGGCTTCAAAGCCTGGAAGAGCGCTTTTCGTTCAAATACCAACCCTCTTCCACGGTCCGGGGAGAATTGACCTATGAATTTGCCGACATCAATAATCAAACCGGGCCTGAAGCGGCTGTTCAACACCGGGTTGATCTGAAGGTTCATTTCAGCCGGGTTCAAAAGTTCAGGCTTCAGGGGGAATTCAGTTTTATTCATTTCAGGTATGGGGCCAGGGCCAACACCCCCATTGCCTACCAGATGCTTGAAGGGCTTAAACCGGGTCAAAACGGGGTATGGCGCATTATGTTTCAGAAAGAGGTTTATAAAAACCTGGAGCTGAACATCAATTATTCAGGGCGCACTTCGCGGGGCAAGCAAGCCATACATAGCGGGCAGGTTGAGCTGCGTGCCAACTTTTAGGCCGAACACCCGCTGCGAATGGTTTCCCTGAGCTGCTCGACCATTTCTCGTGTATCTTCCCTGGACCGTCCCGTTCCGGTGACTGGCGGATGAAAGGTCACTTTTACCGACCCTTTTCTCAATCGATTGGTCTCTTCCAGGAGCCGATAACTGCCACTGATGGATACCGGCAAGATGGTCAAATCAGATTTAAAGAGCATCTGTAAACTTCCGGTTTTAAAACGGCCCAGGTGGGCACCCCGGCTTCGGGTTCCCTCGGGAAAAAGCACCAGGGGATAGCCTTTCCGGGCCTGCTCGATCCGGCGGCGAACAAGCTCCATCGATTCAGACGGCTTCTTACGGTCAATCATCACACAAGTCATGGCCCGCATCCATAGATTGGCAATGGGGATGCGGTCAAGCTCCTTCTTTGCTACAAAACCCAACAAATAAGGGATCAAGGCCATCAAAACCGGAATGTCAAAATAACTCTGGTGGTTGCTCACAAGGGCAAACCTGCTGTTTGAGGGAATATGCTCCAATCCCCGGGCATCAATCCGGACACCTGCCACAAAAAGTATATGCCGGGCCCATCCACGAATAAAAAAACGCAGGTAACCATCGGTGGCCTTGCGCGATAAATAACGCAACAGCAAATAAGGAAGATATACGATGAGGGTCAGCATCATCAGGATCCAAAAGTAAAATCCCAGGAAAACAGTTCTGCTCATAAACATTCTTTTCAATGCGGTTGTCTGATAATGATCCAATAGAATCCTTAGCTTTGTAACCGAAGCCCGGGGGGTCCAATCCAGAGGCATGTTGGTTACAGTGCAAATTAACAAAAGAATCGATTCATAAGCGGAAATTATTGAAAAGAATACAACCGATAATAGACATCAAGCACCTGACCTTGCAATATGAGGGAGAAAAGCTCTAGGAGGATTTTTCTTTTCGGGTGAATGCAGGCGGGTTTGGCAATCTGAAACAAAAGGTACTCAAAAACAACAGCCGGGGCTGAGACAAAACATTTGTTGTCATTTGGCGGGATCAATTCTCAACAAGGCTGAATTAAATCTATAGAGTTCATTATATCAAGCATGAAAAATTCTATCTTTGCATAAATTTTCGAAAAAACAGCGATCTATGCAGCCAGAACTAAGCGAGCAAGAACGGCAACGAAGAAATTCCCTGGAAGAGTTAAGGAAGCTTGATATTGAGCCCTATCCGGCGGAAGGATTTGAGGTGAACACCACGAGCCGGGAGATACTGGACCACTATGACGAAGACCAGGAGCGCTTTTCTACGGTGAGCATTGCGGGTCGGTTGATGAACCGGCGTGTCATGGGCAATGCATCATTTGCTGAGTTACAGGATGAGCAAGGCAAGATTCAGATATATGTAAAGCGGGATGCGGTATGCCCTGGAGAAGATAAGACCTTGTATAACAAGGCTTTCAAGAAGCTTTTAGACATTGGGGATATCATTGGTGTTCGCGGGAGTGTATTCCGCACCAAGGTAGGGGAGATCACCATACACGTGGATGAATTCAAGGTATTGAGCAAATCGCTGAAGCCATTGCCGATTGTCAAAGAGAAAGACGGGAAGGTATATGATGCCTTCACGGATCCGGAGCAGCGGTATCGGCAGCGGTATTTGGATTTAATTGTCAATCAAACCAGCAAGGACGTTTTCATCCAGCGCACGCGGCTAATACAATCGATGCGTGCTTTTCTGGAGGGGAAGGGGTATCTGGAGGTAGAGACCCCGATTCTCCAGCCCATTTATGGGGGAGCAGCAGCCCGGCCCTTCAAGACCCATCACAACAAGCTCAATCAGACCCTGTACCTGCGCATCGCCAATGAACTTTACCTCAAACGCCTTATTGTTGGGGGCTTTGAAGGGGTTTATGAATTTGCCAAAGATTTCCGCAATGAAGGGATGGACCGTTACCACAACCCGGAATTCACGCAGATGGAGTTGTACGTGGCCTACAAGGATTATCACTGGATGATGGGAGCGGTCGAGGAAATGATTGAAAAGATTGCCCAGGATCTGCATCAGACCACTCAGATCCAGGTTGGTGAAAACCTGGTCGATTTCAAGCGGCCCTGGAAGCGTTACACCATGTTTGAAGCCATCGAAGCCTTCACCGGCGTAGACATTTCGCAGATGGATGAGCCCCAGCTTTATCAGACAGCCCGTCAGATGAATTTGGATGTGGATGAGAACCTGGGCAAGGGCAAACTGATTGATGAGATTTTCGGGGAAAAAGTCGAGCCGCGGCTGATTCAACCCACTTTCATCACCGACTATCCCATAGAGATGTCGCCCCTGGCCAAGAAGCATCGTTCACGGGAAGGTCTTGTAGAGCGTTTTGAAGCGATCGTCAATGGCAAAGAGATCTGCAATGCGTATTCAGAGCTGAATGATCCGATTGACCAGCGCGAGCGGTTCGAGCAACAGCTGTTGCTGGGACAGCGGGGCGATGAGGAGGCCATGATGATGGACGAGGATTTTCTCCAGGCCATTGAATATGGCATGCCCCCCACTGCGGGACTGGGCATCGGCATTGACCGGCTGACGATGATCATGACCAATGCCCATTCCATTCAGGATGTGTTGTTCTTCCCCCAGATGAAACCCAAACAGCAACCGGCCCGCGACAACCACGAACAATTTAAGGAACTGGGCATCCCCGATGAATGGATACCGGTTATTCAAAAAGCCGGCTATACCACTGTTCAGAAGTTAAAAGAAGTGAAGCCGGGCCAGCTACACAACCAAATTTGCGGGATGAACAAAAAGCATAAGCTGGGGCTGGAAAACCCCTCCCTTGAACAAGTCCGTCAATGGCTCGAGGCATAAGAAGCGCCTATCATGAAACAAGATCAACATCCATCCACCGCGATCATTGGAGGTGGCTCCTGGGCAACCGCCCTGGCTAAAATGCTGCTGGAAAATCAAAAGCAGATTAACTGGTATTTACGGGATCAAAATAATATTGATTACCTCAAAACCTACCGCCACAACAAAAATTACCTCAGCTCCATCGATTTTGACATCGAGCGGATTCATTTTTACAGTGACCTGAACGAATTGGTGAACCATTCGCAGAGGTTGATTCTGGCCATTCCGGCGGCATTCCTCAAGCAAGCCCTGAGCGGGGTTCAGGTTGAATTGAAGGGCAAAACCCTGATTTCAGCCATCAAAGGCATCATACCCGACGATAACATGATTGTGGGCGAATACCTTCAAACCAGCTTCGGAGTGGATCTCCAGCAGTTTGTCGTCAT
This sequence comes from uncultured Bacteroidota bacterium, assembly GCA_913055635.1. Classification (GTDB taxonomy): domain Bacteria; phylum Bacteroidota; class Bacteroidia; order Bacteroidales; family UBA12077; genus JAGXLC01. The sequence continues at coordinate 65,137 of CAJXLK010000005.1, read as the reverse complement.
CAGCGGCCCCTGTCATGCCGAGGAGGTGGCCCTGGAGCGGTTATCCTATTTGACCGTGGCCAGTCAGAATGAAGAACTTGCCCGGGAGACGGCCGAACTGTTGACCACCCATTATATGAAGACCAATGTAAGCGATGACATTTATGGTACCGAGTATGCGGCGGTACTAAAAAATGTCTTTGCCATTGCCGCTGGTATTTGCCATGGTATGGGCTATGGAGATAATTTTTTGGCGGTTCTCATTGCCAATGGGATGCAGGAGATCCAGCGATTTGTGGATGCCGTTCATCCCATCTCCCGTGATCTGAACCATTCGGTTTACCTGGGCGACCTGCTGGTGACCGCTTATTCGCAATTCAGCCGCAACCGGACTTTTGGCAATATGATTGGCAAGGGGTACTCAGTAAAGTCAGCCCAATTAGAGATGAACATGATTGCAGAAGGCTACTATGCCACGAAAAGTATCATAGAGATCAACAAGGCTTACCAGGCTGATATTCCCATATCGCAGGCCGTGTACCGCATTCTTTATGAAAACGTTTCTCCGGCCCGCGAGGTAAAGCGGCTATCCAACCAACTCAAATGATAAAACACCCGGAAGATGCTCTAAAAAATTTGTAAAAGCCAGGTTAATAGAGTATTCAACCAACAAAAATGATGGACCATGAACCAACTCCAACTCAACCTTAAAGATGCTCAGAGTTTTGTTAAAGGGGAAGATCTGAGTCGATTCGAAAATCAAACCTACAAAACCCTCACCGAACTGGAGGAGAAGAGCAAAGATGTGGAGGCATCTGTGGGTTGGCTCAATCTACCCCGGCAAGCACAAGGGGAGGACCTGCGGCAAATACAGGAAACAGCCCGGATGTTTGCTGAAAAGCTCGATGCGGTTTTAGTCATCGGCATCGGAGGTTCCTACCTGGGAACCAAGGCGGTCATCGAAGCCCTTTCCCCCTATTTTCCCACGACTAATGACCGGCCCCGCATCCTTTTTGCCGGATTCAACATCGATGAAGACTACCACTTTGAACTCAAAAAAGCATTGGAGGACCGTGAATACGGGATCATCGTCATATCCAAGTCAGGCACCACCACAGAGCCGGGCATTGCATTTCGCATATTCAAGGAACATCTGGAGAAGAAAGCAGGAGCCCAGGAAGCGGCCCGGCGGATCATCGCCATTACCGACCGTGAAAAAGGTGCTTTGCGCAAGCTTGCCGGAGAAAAGGGCTATCAGACCTATTCCATTCCCGACGACGTGGGTGGGCGCTATTCAGTGCTGACCCCGGTGGGGCTTGTCCCCATTGCCATGGCAGGCTATGACATTGAACAACTGCTGGCTGGGGCAGAAAGCATGAGGCGTCAGACCACTTCTGAAACCAATCCCAAAGATAATCCCGCTGCCCGTTACGCGGTTATGCGCAATGCCCTCTACACCCAAGGAAAAGCCATTGAAATACTCGGCATTTACCAGGCCCGCCTGTACTATTTGATGGAATGGTGGAAACAACTTTTTGGAGAAAGCGAAGGCAAAGACCACAAAGGCATTTTTCCGGCCATCGCCCAGTTCACAACGGATCTTCACTCGATGGGTCAATACATCCAGGAAGGCAGACGGATATTGTTTGAAACAATCCTTTCGATCGAGGAGCCCTACCACCACCTGAGTGTTCCGCAAGCCACAGATGATACCGACAACCTCAATTATCTCGCAGGGAAAAGGCTTTACCAGGTTAACGCCATGGCCGAAGCAGGAACCCGCCTGGCCCATACCGACGGGGAAGTGCCCAACATCACCATATCCATTCCCACGGTCAATGAATACCACCTGGGCCAGGTGATCTATTTCTTTGAAAAAGCATGTGCCATCAGTGGAATGATGCTTGGCGTAGAGCCTTTCAATCAACCCGGGGTCGAAGCCTATAAAAGCAATATGTTTGCCCTCCTGGGTAAACCCGGATATGAGGCAGAAGGCGAACGTTTATGGGAAAAAATCAACCGCGATAAAACCTGATCAATTCCCGGAGCGTTTGAGTTCAATCCTTGAAAGCTGCTGATTGATCCATACCATCCGGTTCATCCGTTTAAATGATAAATCATCCTGCTCCTGGTTCAGCCAATCATAAAGGTTCAGGGCTTCGCCCAATATCCGGCGGCTCTCTTCAAACCGGTGCTGATCATAAAGCAGGTCGCCCCGCTCGGTCAATAAACGGGCCAGATCCTCGGTCAGCTCAGGAGCGTAAGACTGGGTATGGTGATAAAGCTTGCGGGTTAACTCTTCGTCAATGGAATCAAGTTGATGGGAAGTAACATTAAACTGGCTGAAAAGCATCTGGTCGATCGAATCAATGGCCTTTTGATAGCGGCCTGTATCTTTTAATTTTTCCAGCCGGTTTATAAAATCAGAAATATCCTGAATCCGGCCTGATAATTTTTCTAGCTCATTCATGGTTCTTTAGCTCATTGGTTTATTAATGAAACCCACATGTAGGAACCTGCACAACAAGGCTGTGAAAAAAGCGGGTGGGTTCCATGGTGAGCGTTTCGATAAGAATTGATTATGGCATAATGCTATACTGATTAACAACCCTTAATACGTCTTTGCACGAATGAATTCCAGTGCTTTTGTAGGCTGCTCAAGTTGACCCGGGGTGTTACCGGGAGGGACATTGCTGTTGCTGCGAAAAGAACCGGAGCCTAAAAGAGCTTATTTGTTCTCCCGCTATTCCTGGGCGTTGCCCTTTGTGAATCCTTCTATATCTTTGCCAAAAACAGGCAGGGGATGGAATGAGCTAGCGCAGGAATAGAATTGAAACAAAAATTTTGTCTCAAATCAAAAATACATAAAATGAGAAAATGATGAAACAGGGGTGTCTCAAAAATTCCTCAGTATTCTCACGTAATCTAAATGACCTTTTCATACGGTTATCTTTTATTTAATAATTTGGCCGTATGGAACCTGCATGAATAATCATGTCCTTGTTGTGTAGGTTACTGGATGCAGGTTTCATTCAAATTAATTACCAACCAGTTTGATAAAGGGGTTCTCAAAATGTTCAGGGCCGCTGTTCATTTAGACAACGACCCTGATCACCTTATTGGCCGGAACCTTGGGTATCGAGCTTATTTATAAAGGCCTGAAAATCCTTGTTCAACGGCTGGAACCAATTCACACCCCTTAAAAGAGCAACGAAGGCCACAATCCAGGGCAGGAAAAATTGTTGTAAAGACATATCCTGTTCATAGATCATTGATAAGATTAGAACATGGAGCTAGAACATCTGGTCCATGCCTTCATACTGGCCTCCATCGCCCTGGCCCCGGTCTCTTTTGCGCTTATAATTGTTGATGGTGTAACTGATATTGAATTGAAAGATGGGCGATTCGCGTTCGCGGTAGTCATAGGTTTCGAAGCCGGCGCCGGAAGATGTCATTTCGCGGTTCATCCCCTGTAAAAGGCCTCTTCCATTGAGGGTCAAAGAGAGTTTATCATCCAGGAAGGAATGTTTAATGGCGGCACTGGTCATGAGCATTCCCTGGCGTTCGCCCTGGGCAGTTACAGAAGGGCCTCTGTACATGGCCCGAATCTGAAGGCGGGTACCGGTGGGAAGCTTAAAGGTGCTGTTGAGACGACCTCCCCAGTTGTTGCTCTTCTTTTCCACCTGTTTGCCGTTCACGCGCGAATCGATGGTGTAACGATAAAGCCGGGCGCTGAGGTTCATGTTCCACCATTTGACCAGGCTGGTGTTAAACATCAATTCGGTTCCCAGAGAAGTCTCGTTGTCCAGGTTTTCAAAGGTATGGATCAGGCGGTTGCCTTCCCCCAGGCGCTGAATCCGGCTGATCTCATTGTGGGTATTGCGATAATAGCCTTCCAGCGATGCAAAAGACTTGCCAAAGGTCATCTTATAGCCGGCCTCGTAGGAATCGGTATATTCCGGTTTGAGGGCCGGGTTGCCCTGCCGCAGGTTATACTGGTCGCGGAAGGTTTGAAAAGGATCGATAAACCAGCTACGCGGACGCCGTATCCTTCTGCTGTAGCTGACAAAGAGGTTGTTGCCCCTTGAAAAACTTTTTGAAAAATGGGCCGAGGGAAAGACATCAAAGCGTTCAATCGGATAAGACTTATCCAGCATGTTTTGCTCCAGCAACCGGTCAGTATATTCGCCCCGCAGACCCAGCTTATAATCGATCCCCAGCAATTTGCCGGAATAAGTGGCATAAAGGGCCTGAATCATCCGTGAATAGTTGACATCATTGGTTCGCTCGCCAACCTGGCTCCACTGGCCATCAATGAAGCGATCCATCTCATAATGCTGATTGTTTTGGTCGTAGGTACCCTGGTAACCGGCTTCCAGCTTACCGGAGGCCAACGGGCGTGTATAGTCAAGCTTCACCTGCAGTTCATCCTCGTCGCTGGTTTCATTGGTCTGTTGTTTATAAACATCGTCATTGAACTTGTCCCAATCCGCATTGCTCTGATACTCCTGAAAACTGTTGTGGTCACGGTTGTCAGAAAAAGAATAATTCGCCGATACATCTAGCTTGTGGCCTTTCTCATCAAATTTATTCTGATAATCCAGGTTCATGGTATAGTAATCATGGCTGATGTCGAAGCTGGTGGAAGAGATTTGATGGTTGTGGCTTGAAGCCGGTTGGGTGTAAGTTTCAATCCGTGTATTGCCACCCCGGCCAAAGCTGAAATTGCCGGCCCTTCCTGACAATGAAAGGCTGCTGCTGGATGTCAGGTCATAATCCACCCCGGCTTTAAACGAATAACCATCCCGTTCCATGGTATTGGACATGTTTTGGTCAATAAAGGAGGTGGTATCAGAATAATAATTTTCCCGGTTGCTGATCCCGGTCATGTCAAAATTAAAATCCCGGTAACTCATGGAGGTGTGAACATTGATCTTGTCATTGATCTGGTAGCTCAGGTTGGCATTGGCATCATAGGCATTATTGGTACCGGCCGAGGCTTTAACAATACCGTTAAGGCCCCGTTCACGGTTTTTCTTCATGATCACATTGATGATCCCAGCTGTTCCCTCGGGGTCATATTTGGCCGAAGGATTGGTGATGATCTCGATGTCATCGATCATCGAAGCCGGTATCTGTTGCAGGGCATCGCTGCCTTCCAGCACAGATGGTTTGCCATCGACCAGCACCCGGAAACTGGAACTTCCTCTTAACTCCACATTGCCTTCAATATCCACCTGGATGGAAGGCACATTCCTGAGTACTTCCACGGCCGATCCCCCCTGGGCACTATAATCCTTGTCGACATTAATCACCTTCTTATCCACTTTATAGTGGACCTGGGGCCGTTCGGCGGTCACCTCCACCCCCTCGATCTGCTGGGTGGCTTCCTGTAAATAAACCACGCCCACATCTTTACGCCGGGCGGAGGGGGTTAAACGAATATTCTCAAGGGTTTTTCTGCTGAAACCAATGAAGTTCAATTCCATATAATAGCGGCCCATCGGAACCTTTTTCAGGGTGAACCTTCCTTCCACATTGGTTACTGTACCGGTAACCAGTGAGGAATCGCCCCTCTTATAGAGTGCGATGTTGGCGTATTCAAGCGGACCGTCGCCCTTAACCATCACTTTGCCTTTTACTACACCTTTTGTTCCGGCACCTGAAGCAGCCCCTCCCGGGTGTTGCGCCAGTGATCCCATTTGAAATACCAATAACGATATCAATGTAGCTAAAACCTTCCTGCTCATAATTGCTTTTTTATTCGATTCAACATGGTGTTAGACCCATTTTCAAGCAAATTATTACAGCCGCCCTGCAAAAATTTGATTCTTTAGGCCATATCTGAAAGGCAGAGCGGGGTAAATCAGTAAAGATTCACCCCCGGCTTTCTGCAGCAAGCCATGGCTAAGGCTGGCAGTAAAGTTTTATCTCTGGCGGTGCTTTAAGGCAGGACCTGGGCCAGCAGTAAAGTTTTGCTCCTGGCCTTGTGGGACAAACAAGACCGGGGCTACCCGTAAAATTCTATCCCTTATCAATGCTTCAAGGGGGGAGCGAAGTTGCCGGTAAGGCTTTACCCCTGGCCTGGTATATCATTCAGCACCGGTAAAAGTTCATCAATCAAGATCCAAAGGAATGGATTACTCAAAGTCTGAAATAGAATCAGGCAGGGTCAGTCAACCACGGCTACAAACAGGCAATGTCCAATGTTGAATCAATCAAAGGAAGGCGGGTTCAGGCCTGGTCAGCCACCCCGTTTGTGATTCTGATCCGGGCCATTGGTATTATTGACATCTTTATAAAGTCGTTTTCGGAAAGAAGAAGGGATGAAGGAAAAATTTTTGATGCCAAATTTACGGGCCAATATTTCGAGGCCCAGCAGAGACAGGCCACCGCCAGGGAGAATGGAGACCGAAGCAAAAACGCCAACCCGGCCCATGTCTTTGAGCTGTTCGATGGCTTTTTTGACTTCCTCTTTGGATGGGGGTGATTCCCTTTCCCGCAGCTGAAGTTTTTCCTCCAGGAGTTTAAAGAAAAAACGCGACATCTCCACCGTTTCATTGTATTCTTCTCCCATGCCCTCGAGGAAACCTTCCACCGAACGTTTCGCCCCATCCGCAAATCGATAGGCAAAATTTACATGTTCCTCCTCCTGTTTTTTGCCTTCCTGGCGGGCATATTTTTTATATAAGTCTGATCGTTGTTTTTCTTCGTCTTTCATGGTTAATGGATTATGCTATAAATGATGGATTATAATACAACCAAAGGTTAATTATAACGCTAAAGCGGGTTAAATATTACCTGTCGGGTAGAAGTAAACAAGGGAACAGCCATCAGAATCTGACCCGGTTGAACGACATGGCTTTAATCATCCAATTGGGTAAAGGTTTATGGGGGTTGCGTTTTCTGAGGTTAATGTACCAGCCCCACTTTTTCAAAACCGGCACCTTGTGGGTTTCAACAAATTCGATCAATGTTCCGTCGGGGTCTTCAATATAGGAAAAGTGGCCGGCCGCCTCGCCCATGTCGAAGCTGTGGGATTTATTGTGATGGACGTTGCTATCGACGGTAAAGGAAAAGCCTTTATCCTGGCATTCCTTTTTAAGCAGGTCCATTCCATGGATATCGAAGCAAAGGTGAATAAAACCGGGGTCGCCCCAGAACCGGTCTTTATATATTTTCCGGGGCTGGCGGTTTTTGACCTCGACCAGTTCGATCCAGGAATCGCCCAGGAGGGGGGAGAAACCACCCTGGCGGGGTTCACTGTGGGTAAGCAGGACCCTTCTGAAGGGATGATCTCCGCCCGGGAGGGGATCCAGGTCGTCAAAACGTTGGTTTTGGTCATAGATCACCTGGTCATACCCCAGGATATCCGAATAGACCTTCATGGAGGCTTCCACATCAGATACGCCAATCACTGCGCCATAGGCGCCACCAGTAAGCTTTTTCTCATCTTTATACCAGTGATTGCCCTCCATCAATTGGAAGAGGTTTCCGTAAGGGTCTTCCACAAAAAACGTCTCATGGCCGTCAGGGCCCTTCATAGGGGGAGCCAAAACGCGGACCTTTCGTCTCTGATAGCTGCGATAGGTTTGATGCAGGTCACGGCATTTGACCTTGGCGGCATAAATACCCAAATCACCCAGCTGCACTTCAAAATCGACGTTTTTGGGGGTGCGTTCGGTATATTGCCAGATCTCAAAACCTCCGCCTCCCTGTAAATTCAGAGCCAGGGCTGCATGCCGCCTGCGGGCCACACCCCCGGTATAAGGCAACATCAGCTCTGCAATGGTCTTATCTTCAAAAACCCGTATATCGGTGCCAAAAGTATCCTTGTACCATTTCCAGGCTTCAGCAACATTGTGAATGCCAATCCCTATTTGCTGGATTCCACTAATTATCTTCTTTTCCATCATTCACCATCCTTGTTTTAGAGCGAAAAATAACCAAAAAAATTGTTCCCTCAAAAGTGGAAAAAAAAACGCGGCAAAGAGTCCCCTAAGAAGTTGGTTTAAACGTGTTTAATTTTTCGGACAATATGGTCAAACAACCAGGGAAAATATTTATGGATGTAGACCATATACAACTCCCTGCCGCCGACGAGAATCTGCTTTTTTTGCCGGGCCAGGCCTTTCAGAATGACCCGGGCCGCCTTAGAAGCAGGCAGACCCCGGGCCTGGCCCTGATCCAAAATTCCCTGCTCCTGCATATTTTTGTTCAGGGCCCGGTAAGAAATGTTGGTTTTAACGCGGCCAGGGATAATGAAAGTAATGGCCAGGGGGGTATCCGTTAATTCGGTGCGGAGGCTTTCGTAGAAACCATGCAGGGCGTGCTTGGAGGCTGCATATGCCGAGCGCAGGGGGAAGCCAAATAGGCCAACGATGCTTGTTGTTACGGCAATATGGCCAAAGCCCTGTTGCTTCATATAGGGCAGCAGGGCGCGGGTCAGGGCGACGTTGCCGAAATAATTGACTTCCATTATTTTCCGGTCAATGGTGGAGTCGGACTCCTCCACCCGGGCACGCTGGCTGATGCCTGCATTGTTAATCAAAAGATCAATGCGGCCGAAATGTCCGATAATCTCTTCAACCAGGGCAGGGATATTTGGGCTGGCGGAAATATCAAAAGGGAAGGCTTTTGCCCGGGCCCCCATATGTTCAACTTCCCGGACAATATTGCCGAGGGATCTGGGATCGCGGCCCGACAGAGCCAAAACAGCACCCACCCGGGCCAGTTCAATAGCCAGAGCAGATCCAATACCGGATGAAGCACCGGTTATCCATATCACCCGATCTTTAAAACGGTTCATTCTATTTGAATCAAAAGGCACGTAAGGCCTCAGGTCTTTATCATTTTGCAAATCAATGAAGTGAGAGGAACTCCTGTTTTTACCCCCCTCTCCCGTTGTACATCTTCCAGTGGTGAAGCGTCCTGCATATCATTATTCCTTCCTTGGAAGATTGATCAGCTGTAAAATAACAAAATAATTTTTGAGTGGCCGGTTAAAAAAGAGGATTTTATCAATTCAGGTCCAAATGAAGCGCGTTCAAATGTTGCTGAATGGTGTCCAGTTCCTGATCAGACAATTCAATATCGGCAGCCTTGGCATTGTCATCAATCTGATGCGGGGTTCTGGACCCGGCCAGGGCGGCCAAAACACCTGGCTGATGGATGGTCCAGGCCAAGGCTAATTGGGCAAGGCTGGCATCATGGGCCTCAGCAATGGGTTTGATCTGATCCAGGAAAGCATTCACCCGGCGGATGTTTTCAGCCTTAAAGAACCTGGAATACTTACGATTATCGCCTTCGGCCAGCAGGGTATCGGGGGTATATTTGCCGGAAAGCAATCCCCGCTGCATTGGACTGTAAGCAATAATGCCCTTATTTTTCTTTTTCAGATAAGGAATCACATCTTCTTCTACATCACGTCGAACCATGCTGTAGGGTACCTGATCGGCCTCAATGCGCAAGGTTTTTTCCGCTTCCTGTAGCTGAACGGCAGAAAAATTACATACCCCAGCTGCCCGGATTTTACCCTGCTCTTTTAATCGCAACAGAGCTTCCATGGTCTCTTCCATCGGAACGTTGTCGACGGGCCAGTGCATCTGATAATAATCAATGTAGTCAGTGTCCAGTCGCCTTAAACTTTCTTCCACTTCCTTGATGACACTCTCGCGAGTCCCATCAAGATAAACCTGATTCCAAAGCTCCTCATAGCCCTTGTCGGTGGAAAATTGCTGTTGCGTCCCGGTTTTGTTCCACCTCATGCCAAACTTGGTCATGATCTGATAATTATCCCGGTTGCCCTTGACCGCTTTGCCAACCAATTCTTCGCTCAAACCCGTCCCGTAAATCGGGGCCGTATCGATGGTGGTGACGCCCAAATCGTAACCGCGACGAATGGCTCCAATGGCCTGTTTCTCATCGCTACCGCCCCACATAAACCCACCAATGGCCCAGGCCCCAAAAGTGATGGCTGATATTTGAATGCCACTTTCTCCTAATTCTCGATATACCATATGCTATCTTTTTTATTATTGAAATTTGAAGTGATCCACAAGCTGTATAAAAATAGACCTTGTTGTGTAAAAATCCGACAATGACTTCATTCACAGTTTGTCATTTTTTGGGTTTGCCCAGGGCTTATTTCCCCGTTAAACGGATCCATTAATAACCGTTTGATAAAGAAAGACTTCACCGTTAAACAGATCCATTTTAACGCTTTAATAAAGAATGACTTCCCCGTTAACTAGATCGATTTTAACGATTTGCCCAGGGCTGACTTCCCCGTTAAAAGGATCCATTTTTAACCGTTTTTTTAAACTAAGGCCCCTGTCCTGTTACGCCTCCATATCGAGTTCCAGTTTTTCCAGCTGGGTATTGATATGGTTCATTTCTTGCGTGGTTAGCTGAATATCGGCAGCACGGGCATTGTCTTCGGCCTGTTCAGGATTCCTGGCTCCGGCCAAAGCCACGGTAATACCGGGCTGATGGATGGTCCAGTTCAAAACCAGTTGAGCGAGACTGGCCTGATGCCGGCTGGCGATGGGTTCAATTTTCGACAAAAACGCATTGATTTTTTTAATATTTTCAACCTTGAAAAATCGCGAGTCGCGGCGGTGATCGCCCTGGCTCAATTGGTGATCAGGGGTGTATTTGCCGGTTAAAACACCTCTCTGCAAGGGACTGTAAGCGATAACCCCTTTATGATGCTGCACCACCCAGGGAATGATCTCACGCTCAATCTCCCTTTTCACCATGCTGTAAGGCAATTGATTGGCTTCGATCTGTATGCTTTGGCTGGCATCCTGCATCTCCTCCAGGCTGTAATTGCTTACCCCGGCAGCCCGAATTTTGCCCTGATCTTTGAGCTTCTCCAAAGCCTCCATGACCTCTGAAACGGGAACATCTCCCCCCGGACGGTGATGCTGGTAATAATCTATGTAATCCGTTCCCAAACGCCTGAGGCTGTCTTCACACTCCTGCATTATGCTTTCCTTCCTGGCGGAAAGGTACACCTGATTCATCAGTTCCTCGTAATCCTTTTGTGAACGAAATTGATGCTGATCACCCCGGGTGTTCCATTTAATGCCAAACTTAGTGAATATCTGGAAACGATCACGATTGCCTTTTACAGCCTGACCTACCAGTTCTTCACTCAAACCCATGCCATAAATAGGAGCCGTATCAATGGTGGTCATGCCCATGTCATAGGCATGATGAATGGCCCGAATTGCCTCCTTCTCATTGCTTCCGCCCCACATAAAACCTCCGATGGCCCAGGCTCCAAAAGTAATGGCTGAAACCTGAATGCCGCTTCCTCCTAATTCTCTGTATTCCATAATAATACGTGTTAAATGAATTCCCTGTTCTAACCTTTTAAAAGAACAACCTAAAATTATAAAACTTAACAGTGGAACAAAAAAACACTGCACTTCGTTGAATAAGTTGATTTGTTTAACCCAAAAACCTTTTGCCATGTAGGGATGAAAAGGAGCATACTTCCCCTCATGCCTGTGTTCAGGGATTTCATGGTAAAAGAAGCTTGATAGGGGTTGTAATATACACCGGATGGACCCAATGCATTTTTTTATATGACAGAAAAGGAAAACATCTCTAGCCCCCTTGAAAATTCTTCTTACACCAACAAGAGTTTAGAGGTTCACGGTTCCAGGATTCGCTACCGGGATGAAGGCGAAGGGGATCCAATTTTGCTGCTCCACGGGAATCCCACCTCTTCCTATCTATGGAGAAACATCATCCCGTATCTGGTTGGCCAGGGAAGGTGTATTGCTCCGGATTTGATTGGCATGGGTGCATCGGACAAACCGGCACTGTCTTACCATTTCACAGATCACTATCATTACCTGGAGGCCTTTGTCCATAAGCTTGGGCTGAAGCACATCATCCTGGTGGTTCATGACTGGGGCTCGGCCCTGGGTTTTTATTATGCCATGAAAAACCCCGGTAATATTAAGGGTATGGCATTCATGGAATCCATTGTCCGGCCCTGGCGTTGGGGGGATCTGCCTTTCTGGTACCGGCTTGGTTTCTGGGGTTTGCGGCAACCGGTCATTGGAGAAGCAATGATTTACGGGCTGAATGCATTTTTAAACGTGATTATGCCCCGTTTGGTGGTCCGGAAACTGACCCAACAGGAAAAGGGCTTTTACAAAGCGCCTTTCAGGAGGGCGCTTCACCGAAAGCCCATGCTCTCATGGCCCCGCCAAATACCCATTAATGGCCGCCCCCGCCAGATGAAACACATCGTTGACCAGTACAGTCAATACCTCCAGCAGAGCTCTATTCCCAAACTACTGCTTTATGCAAAGCCCGGGGGCATCATCAATGGTGGTGCCCTGCAATGGTGCATGAGCCATATCAACAACCTGGAGGCACGCTACATTGGCAGGGGACTGCATTTTATCCAGGAAGATCACCCCCACGCCATCGGACAGGCCCTGGCCCAATGGATAAACCGAACCCCGCTAAGCGGGGGGTGAAAAAAACCGGACCCCGCTAAGCGGGGGGTGAAAAAAACCGGACCCCGCTAAGCGGGGGGGAAAAAAACCGAACCCCGCTAAGCGGGGGGGGATTAAATTCAAGGCAGGGGCTAAACCTTAGGCCGGGCGCATCGTCATAATAATTTTACAAAGGATACAAAATGAAAACAACCATAAGAATTCCCTTGTTAGGGCTCATTGCAGTGGGATTCATACTCATCGGTTCCTGCAGTGATCAAGTCCCTTCCGAAGATGTCATTGAACTGGCCTACCAGAACAATCAGTCGGTTACCTACCAGGAAGCCATCAATAAATATCAAAAGCTGGATCAGGTCTTTGACCGGGCCAGGCTCATCGAATGGGGGCAGACCGATGTGGGCAAACCCTTACATTTATTTGTCATCTCGCAGGAAGAAATGTTTCAGCCTTCCGATATCCAACAACAGGGCAAGCGGGTTTTATTGATCAACAATGGGGTTCATCCTGGCGAACCCTGTGGAATAGATGCCAGCTTACAGTTTGCCAACGACATCCTGCTCAACAAGGAGGGAACGGGAAAATATCTGGAAAACACGGTCATTTGTATTGTACCGGTCTATTCTGTGGGCGGGGCTTTAAAGCGGACCCCCTATATTCGTTCCAACCAGCTCACCCCGCATGCCAGTGGCAGGAGGGGCAACGGCAGAAACATTGATCTGAACAGGGATTATGCCAAACAGGATACGAGAAACGCCCAGTCAATGGCCCGGTTGTTCCAGGTCTGGCAACCCGATGTATTTTTGGATACCCATACCACCAACGGATCAGACCACCAACATACGATCACCCTTATATCGGTCCAGCCCAATACATTCCCCGAGGCGCTCGGTGGTTTCCTCCGCGATACGATGCTCCCCGAACTTTATCAGGGGATGGAAAAAACCCCTTACGACATGATCCCCTATGTGATGTTCAACAATCAAAACCCGCGACAGGGCATTACCTCCTACCTGCAATCGCCGCGGGTGTCGACGGGTTATGCCCGAATGTTTAATGTACTGGGTTTCATGACTGAAAATCATGTCTACAAGCCATATCCGGACCGGGTAAAATCGGTGTACCACTTTATGCAAACCCTGGCACAATTCACGCATCAACACAGCGGGCAAATCCAACGCGTCAGGAAAAAAGCCAGGCATCAAACCAACCAAAAAAACATCTATACCCTTGACTATAAGCTGGATACGTCCAAGAAACGGATGATTCATTTCCGGGGTTACGACAAGGGCGAAGTTACCAGCAAGCTAACGGGTTTGACCTATCATGATTATGATCATTCGAAGCCTTACGCGGACAGCATTCCTTATTATAATCATTACCAACCGACCCGGCAGATCGAAGCGCCTGAATACTATATCATTCCCCAGGCATGGCGCCATGTAATTCATCGCATGAAAATCAACGGAACGCTCATGCACCGGTTAAACCAGGACACCACCCTTGAAGTGGAGCAATATTACATCACCAGTCACGATCAGCTAAAAAGCTCTTACAACGGGCGGCATTATCATAAGAAGGTTGAGTTGGAAGCCAGGGAAGAAAAACGCACGTTTTACCGGGGTGATTATGTGGTGCCGGTCAGCCAGGTCAACAATCAATACATCATTGAGATGCTGGAGCCACAGGGAAAAGACTCCTTCTTTCGATGGGCCTTCTTTGATACTTGTCTTGAGCGGCGTGACTGGAACCATCCCGGCAACTCGTTCGAGGCCAACGCCATCAAATATTTAAACAACCATCCCCGGCTGAAAGAGCAATATCAACAGAAGAAGCAACAGGATCCGGCTTTTGCCCGCGATCATCAAGGGCAGCTTGAATACATCTTCAACCATTCACCCTGGTCGAAGAGCATCATTGGCCGTTACCCGGTGGCCCGAGTCAATCAGGGTGAGCGCCTGAGCCAGCTTTGGTAAATCAATGGGCCTTAAACGTTCCGGGTAGATCCCGGTCCCTAACCCCGCCTTAAACGCTGAGCATCGCCAGGTCATACAATACCCCCGGGGGCCAGGCACCGGAAACACATTATGCCCGTTGAACAGAGAAGGGCTTTACTTACCCAGTTTTTCACGGATCTTTTCGATCATCACCCGGGTCATCTTTTCCAGGTCATACTGGGGTTGCCAACCCCAATCTTTCTGAGCGGCTTCATCACTGATGCGCCGGGGCCATGATTCGGCAATTTCCTGGCGGAAATCGGGTTTATAGGTTACTTCCAGGTTCGGGATGTATTTACGGATTTCATCGGCCAGTTCTTTGGGGGTAAAACTGATGCCCCCAAGGTTATAGCTGGAACGCACCTTGACTTGATCGGCCGGTGCTTCCATCAGTTGTATGGTTGCTTCCACCGCGTCGTCCATGAACATCATGGGCAAGGCCATATCTTCACTCAAAAAGCATTCATACTCGCCGCATTTGATGGCCTGATAAAAAATCTCAACGGCATAATCGGTGGTGCCACCGCCGGCTTCGGTCTTATAGCTGATCAGGCCGGGATACCTCAGGCTCCTGATATCCATGCCATACTTATGGTGGTAATATTCCACCCACCGCTCTCCGGCCAGCTTGCTGATGCCATAAACGGTAGTGGGTTCCATAACGGTTACCTGGGGGGTGTCCCATTCCGGGGTTGTCGGACCAAAAGCCCCCATTGAGCTGGGCCAAAATATTTTACTGATCCCTTTTGAGCGGGAAACATCCAGAACATTGAACAAACTGTTCATGTTCAAATCCCATGCCCACTTGGGATTTTTTTCGGCATTGCCCGATAGAATGGCAGCCAGATGATATATTTCTGTAATGCCATAATCATCAATGATAGACTGCAGCTGTTTACTATCCATGGCATCCAGCTTGACAAAAGGCCCTTGCTGCATGATATCATCGCTGGCCAACTTGATGTCGGAGGCTACTACATGGTCCCTTCCAAAGCGGTTGCGAAGCTCGAGGGTTAAATCAGTACCAATCTGACCGGCTGCTCCTATAACCAATATTTTTTTCATTATCAATGGGTTTTTGTATTCGAGTGAATTTGTTCGCTAATATAATATAAATCAAAAACTTTACAGGTGATCTATAACAGGTCGGGGCGGTTTAAAATTTCATCCATCACCACCAACAGATTCACAAGAATTTGCTAAATTTACCATTCCAGAGGGAAGAACTATAATGGCCTTAAAATTAATACATTAGATATATTACTGTTCAAAAAAAGGAGGTTTTATGGCACTCAATAAACTGAACCAAGCGCTTTCCAATCATGTACGGCAGTTGGAGGAAAGTGGAAGGGCCAAAGGCAAGGAAAAAGTAGTAAAACAAATCATCGGGCCGCGCGACGGGCGTGGGCCGCGATATCTTCTGGACGGATACGGGGACAAGGAGTTCATCCGGATGAATTCCAATTCTTATCTTGGGTTATCCCTGCGGCAGGACCTGATAGAAGCCGAAGAAAAGGGGGCCCGGGAGTTTGGGGTTGGCCCGGGAGCCGTTCGGTTCATTGTAGGGACCTATCGTTCTCATATCAATCTGGAAAACCGATTGGCCGGTTTTCACGGCCGCGAAGAAGGGATGATTTTCAGTTCGGCCTATGCCACCAGCCTGGGGGTGATTTATCCGCTAACGACCAAGGAGACGGTGCTGATCAGCGACGAGCTGAACCACAACTGCATCATCAATGCCATCCGACTGGGCAAACCCATGGGCAAGGAAATTTACAAGCACAACGACATGGATCAATTGGAGGAAGCCCTCAAGAAGAATGCCGGTAGGGCGAAGCGGGCATTGGTGATCACCGACGGCATTTTCAGCATGCGGGGTGACCATGCTCCCCTGAAGCAATTGAGCGAATTGTGTGAAAAATACCAGGACCAGTATGAAGAGGGCGTGATCTCGATTGTTGATGATTCGCACGGGATTGGGGCCATCGGAAAGACAGGCCGCGGCACGGAGGAATACTGTGATGTGAAGGTTGATGTGCTGGTGGGCACCCTTGGAAAAGCCTTTGGGGTAAATGGGGGTTATGTGGTATCTTCTTCCGAGGTGATCACCTTCCTGCGGGAGACCTCCCCCACTTATGTCTATTCCAATCCCATCACCGTATCCGAAAGCGAAGCGGCCATTCAGGCTGTAGACATACTGGATTCGGATGAAGGGCGTAACCTGCTGAACCACCTCAGCCAGGTAACCCAGCGCTTCCAGGATGGACTGAAGGCAGCCGGTTTCGAGACCATTGAAGGAGCTCATCCGGTGGTCCCCCTGATGGTAAGAGATACCCAAAAAACAAAAGCCATCGTCGGGTATCTTGCTGAAAACGGCATCCTGGCCACCGGCCTGGCTTACCCGGTAGTACCCCAGGGCGATGAGGAAATAAGGTTCCAGGTTTGTGCTGATCATACCCAGCAGGACATCGACTATGTGCTGGATGTACTAAAAAACTATAAAGGCTGATCAACGCCATCTTCGTCATGATGGACCGGCCTGATCACTACAATCCTGATCAGGCCGGTTTTTTTTCGCCTTGTTGTGTATCAATTTGTATATGAGCCATCTGTGCCTTATTGTGCAAAACTACATGGTACGGGCCATCTGTGCCTTATTATAGAAAATACATGCGGGCTATCGGTTGAGCTGTTGTGAAAAAAAAATACATACAGGTCTGTTTAAGGGGAGAAGGGAAGCCAGGTTAAATCACAATGATGTTGTGGTCGAGCAGGATGAAGATGGCCCCCAAAAGCACACTATATACCACGTACCACTTAATAGGGATGTACCTTTGAGGGGGAATGTCCAGGCGCACATAATTATAAATGATTAAAGTGACTTTGGCCAGGAAATAGGCAATGATCGTACCCAGGGCCACACCGACGGTGCCGTAATGATTCACCAGCCAGAAACTCAACAGGACGTTGACGATGACTTCACCCACGGAGACAATCAAAACTGCACGTGTTTTTTTCATCCCCATCAGAATGGTATGGGGAAACAACATGCGGCTAAGGATGGTGAGCAGGTAAACCACAAAAATATCTGCACTTCGGGTAAATTCCGGGCTAAACATCAATTTATAAAGGGGATCAGCAAACAAAAGCAAGACAATGGACAAGGGATACATGGTATGCATGATCCGCAGCGACTTGGTTTTGATCTTATGGAGGGTAGCCTGAACGTTCTCTTTGGATGAAAATTCGGTCAGCATGGCGTTGCTCAGGCCGGTGGCCAGCATAATCACAAAAGGCAGTTCCTTGGCGCCAAATCGAAACACCGCAAATTTATCAGCAGAAAAATGAATGGACACCACCAACCCGTCGACATACTGGGCTGAGCCACTAACCAGGGAACTGAACAACAAGGGCGTGGCATAGAAAAGCAACTCCTTAATAAAAGGGAAAGAAAACCGGATACGGGCGTAGTTGTGGAGCAAAGTAATCAGCCATATATTGCGGATGATGGCCACCATGACCAGTCCGCGGAGCGACCAGATCACACTGTAACCGTAAACAGGCGGCAGAATAGCGGCTAAAAGCTGGATGGTATAGGTGATATAGGCATAACTCAGGGTATTGCCCGATTTCTTGCGCACCATGTAAATGTATTCCACCAAATTGGCCGGGCTGCTCAGCAATAAATACCAAAGGGTGACATTTAGCAGGGGTACCTGACCGCGGTAGCCAAAAACCGAAAAATTGTCCTGAATGATCAGCCCCACCAAAAAGACAAATACACTGAAGCCGGTGAGGGTGACATAGGTGTTAAAAATCTCCGGCGACTTGCGCTCGTCCTCATTGGCCAGGTCACCAAAAGTACGGCTGCCTTTATAAAGGGGAAGAAAAGCCTGAATGATCCCGGTCACCCAAAAAAAGTTGGAAATGCTGACAATGAACAACGAAATCTCAAACAGACCGATTTGTTTTTTGGATAAACCAATCTTGGTAAAAACAATGGCAATAATTAAAAAGGTGACAAACCGCAATATGTTTACCACCTGGAGGCCCGTCACGTTGCTCACCTGACGCCGGGGTATATACCACATGCCCAATGAGGTTAATTCAGGTCAAACATTCAGGCAATATTAAACAAAATGAAAGGACAATCCATATAAAAATGGGCTTTTAACCAGTGCCCGAGTCAAAAGCCCCGGATCATACCAGCGGGTGGGGTCAGCATGAAAGCCGAAGAAAGCCCCGGGGCAGGAAAAAACCAATAGAAACTCCGGGATCGCGACGATACCGGAATTTCTATTTACACTTGTTTGTTGGTGATCAACCAGGCATTGTCCATTCTTCACCCCCTTTGATCCCAACCTTAAAAAGCATGAGTTGTTGGGAGGCAGGGCGAACAAAGCGGCCACGATCAATGGAGGAGCATCAACCACATTTGGAATAGCCGCAATTCTGGCAAATCAGGCATCCTTCCTGATAGACCAGGGCTTCCGCCCCGCAATTTTCGCACCTGGTACCCTTGCGGGCTTTGGTTCCATCGGGTATATAACGTTTCAGGGCCCTTTCAACACCTTTCTTCCAGGTATTGATGGTTTCAGTATTAAGGCTCAGCGATGAAACCAGGTTTACCACATCAGGCAGGGGCATGCCATGGCGTAAGACCCCGGATATCAGCTTGGCATAGTTCCAGAATTCCTTGTTGAACATATGGGATATGCCCCCCAGGGTGTTTTCATACCCAAATTTATCGGTATACTGGAAATCATAGCGGCTGGAGCCGGTGTCTTTTTTGACTTTGATGATCTTGCCCCTGGTAACCGTGCGCGGAATGGGCAGGACTTCCTCATCGGCCAAACCCGTAAAGATTTCGTAGGGGCGGCCATCCTTCAGGCCAATGAAAGCAATCCAATCTTCACTTTCATTTTTAAAGCGAATAATTTCTGCATCGAGGACCCTGGGGCGTTTAATGGAAGTCTCCTCCTGCTTGGACTTGTTTTTATTGCTCACCAGTACCCCACTGCGGGAGCCTTCGCGGTAGACGGTAATGCCCTTGCAGCCACTCTGCCATCCGGTAATATAGAGTTTGCCCACCAGATCCTCCGGGGTTTTTTCGGGCAGGTTGATGGTCACGCTGATGGAATGGTCGACCCATTTTTGAATGCGTCCCTGCATCTTGACTTTGCTGACCCAGTCCACATCATTGGATGTAGCCTGGTGGTAAGGGGTTTTTTGAATGACCTGATCCAGCTGATCATCGTCATAGTGGCGGACCTGATCGGGATCATAGCCATTGATCCTAAGCCATTCAATAAATTTATGATGGAACACATTATATTCTTCCCATGAATCGCCAACTTCGTCGACATAACTGACGTTGCTCTGGGTATCGCTGGGATTAACCTTGCGGCGGCGCTTATAAACCGGCATAAACACCGGTTCGATGCCGGAAGTGGTTTGGGTCATCAGGCTGGTCGTGCCGGTGGGGGCAATGGTTAACAGAGAAATATTACGCCTCCCGTATTGGGTCATCTCCTGGTAAAGCTGCTCGTCTTCATGGCGAAGGCGATGGATCAGGGGATTATCCTTTTCCTTTTCAGAGGAGTAAATTTCAAAAGGCCCGCGTTCTCTGGCCAATTTAACCGATGAACGGTAGGCCTCCACGGCAATGGTTTTATGGACTTCTTCCGAGAAATCGATGCCATTCTCACTGCCATAAGTCAGACCCAGGGCAGCCTGCATATCCCCCTCGGCTGTAATCCCAATGCCGGTCCTGCGGCCCTGAAGTGCTTTCTTTCGGATGTTCTGCCACATATTATACTCTACCCGCTTAATCTCAAAATCCTCCGGATCGTTTTCAATCTTATGGATGATGGCATCTACTTTTTCCACTTCAATGTCGATGATGTCATCCATGATTCGCTGGGCATATCCAATATGGCTTCGAAATTTTTCAAAATTGAACTTCGCCTGTTGGGTAAAGGGCTGCTCTACATAACTGTAAAGATTAATGGCCAGGAGCCGGCAGCTATCATAGGGACAAAGCGGAATCTCTCCACAGGGATTGGTGGAGACAGTTTTAAAGCCTTCATCGGCATAGGAGTCGGCAACTGATTCACGGGTGACGGTATCCCAGAAAAGCACTCCGGGTTCAGCCGATTGCCAGGCATTATGAACAATTTTCTGCCAAAGGTCGCGCGCATTGATGGTTTGTTTGTAGGAAGGATTCGGCGAATCAATGGGGAATTGCTGGACATAGGATTTGTTGTTGATCACCGCATCCATGAATTCATCATCTATCTTGACCGACACATTGGCTCCGGTAACCTTTCCCGTTTCCAGTTTGGCATCAATAAAATGTTCGGCATCGGGATGGCGCACTGAAATGGTCAGCATCAACGCACCGCGGCGGCCATCCTGAGCTACTTCACGGGTGGAATTGGAAAATCTTTCCATAAAAGGCACCACACCGGTTGAAGTCAGGGCGCTGTTCAGAACAGGACTTCCGGAAGGACGGATATGAGACAGATCATGCCCGACTCCTCCCCTTCGCTTCATCAGTTGCACCTGCTCCTGGTCGGTCTTCATGATGCCCCCATATGAATCAGCCCCGCTGCCGATGACAAAGCAATTGGAAAGCGAGGCAATCTGATAGTCATTGCCAATACCAGCCATCGGACCGCCCTGGGGTACAATGTAGCGAAAGCCTTTTAATAACTCATAAATATCCTCCTCGCTCATGGGATTGGGATACTTATTTTCAATTCTGGCAATTTCCCTGGCCAGACGCCGATGCATCTCATCGGGATTTTTCTCAAATAAATTTCCGTTGGAATCCTTCAGGGCATATTTACTGGCCCATACCCGGGCAGCCAGTTCATCCCCGTTGAAATACTCCAATGCGCTCTGAAAAACTTCGTCATAAGTGTGGGGTTTCATTTTGCTGAAGGATCCGGTGTTTTTTGTTTCCTGTTCGGTTTCTTTGCCTTTTATGTCCATATTGGTATATAGTTTCATGAGTATAAGGACTTATTAAAGTTTGTAAATCGGTATTGTATTGTAAGTTATGCAGTTGTTTTAACACCTTACCATGGACCCCCCATGCTTTATAAATATCCTTGTTGCATAATTCCGTGGTACGGGTTCATGAGTATAAGGACTTATTAAAGTTTGTACATCGGTATTGTCTGGAACCACCCCGCATATATATCGTTTCCCCTTCACAGAGCCCGCATGACTTACATACCTCCTTGCGGTGCAGATCCCTGCATGCGGGTTTCATTTGATTATTTTCAGGTCAAATGGCATGTATTATATGGCATATAGTTTTTTTGGGCTATTTGCCAGATTTTTCCATATCCCGGATGTTCTTGCAAGTTATGAATAGAAAGCTTGTCAACAAAGAGGTGTGTCGCTGTATTTATTAACATTTAAATGAAGTTTTCAACGCCCCGTTATTCGCTGGCAAAGTGAACATTAATTTTTTGCCCGCGCCATATAGCAGACAGGCATAAAGCAGACTTATATTTATTAACAAGTTTATTTAATTCCGTGTTCAAAAGCGCGCCATACGCGGGCCTGGTTTTCTGAGCAATGGGGGCCAGACCGCTGTCGGTTTATCTATAGGACTCTCTGAATGATGGTTTTATTGCCCCTGGAAGTGAAAAATTTCCCTTTCTAAGTCTCTGATATCCAAATCAAAGCCGGAAATTTCCAGCGTCGCTTGGCGGTAAAAGGGCTCGCGCTGACCCAGCTTATGATCAATAAAATCCAACAGGGCCTGCCCGGTATAACCCTGAATAACAGGGCGGTTTGAGCCAGCCTGTTTCAATCGGCCATAGAGCTGGCCGGGGGTCATCCGGAGGTAAACGGTGATGCCGGTTGAATTCATGAAGGCCATGTTGTCAAAATAGCAGGGGGTTCCCCCTCCGGTGGAAACAACACCCCGGTTAACCTTATTGAAAGTGCTCAGGTACTGATGTTCCATGGCTCTAAATTGTTCTTCCCCATACCGGCTGAATAGTTCTTTCACCGCCAACCCCTCTGCTTTTTCGATCATCTGATCCAGATCGTAAGCCGGGTATCCCCATCTTGAAGCCAGTTTGGCTGCAACAGTGGTTTTACCGCTGCCCATGAAACCAATTAAATAAACAATCATCACCTCATCCTCCATTGAACTCAAGACTCATCTGGTCCTGTTCATCCTGATCATCATCCTGGCCGGAGGTTTCCTGAGGCTCAGGCAAGGGATCCAGTACATGAATTTTCTTCAGTTCACCCTGAGTCAGTCGTTTACCCCGGGCTTTAAAGCTTTTTTCTCCGATGAACTCGTGGATGTAAATCTCCCTGTCTTCCTTGTTTTTATTCCTGCCCCCAAACTCAAGCCTAACCCGCGGATAAGTATCTACAAATAAGTGAAGCAGGTATGAGTCTTGATGATCTCCAATAAAGCTGGTTTCCTTGGTGGTGTATTCCAGGCGGAACCGCTTAACGTAAAAGTAACCCTGATCGGCATCAAAATAGACGGCTGAAAAAAGGCGTTCAGGATCAAATTTTTCGATCAACCTGATCTCATCCTCATAATGATTGGTCAGGTCGTAAGAAGTAAATTTAAAGGTTCCGCGTTGGCTAAGCACCAGGATTTTATCATCGCCGCTGAATTCACCCAGGTACTTGCCTTTTTCTTCGGTATTAAGCCGCAGGACTTCCGGGTCAAACCATATATGTTTACCGCCCAGGGTGGGTACGCCTTCGCGCTGAAGGGCAATTTTATGAACGGCATGGCGGGTAAGGATATTGCCCTGGGCGCCTCTCCCCCGGATAGCCAGTTCGCTGAAATCCATGTCGATTACCCGCTTTTTCAAACGGGGTTTGGGTTGAAGGTACACCCGAAGCTTTTCAGCTTCACCATTGGGGTTGACGCTCATATACAGAATTTTCGAGCCGGGGGTGCCTTTGGTAATGTCATATTCCCGGTCGCGGGTGATACCGGTTATGGGGCATCTTTTCATCATAATGGGGCCATTCATCCCATCCCGGTATATCAGGTTATAAATGGTCCGCTCATCATTGCGCTTAAAAACCTTCACTTCAAGGATATCCTTGCCTACAAAGATTTTCTCATCCACCTTGGTAATCAGGTAGGTTCCGTCCCTTCTGAAAACAATGATTTCATCGATGTCAGAACAATCGGCGACGTATTCGGCTTTTTTCAGGCCGGTGCCTACGAATCCTTCCTGGCGTTGAACATAAAGTTTTTCATTGGCCTCCACCACTTTGGTGGCTTCAATGGCTTCCAGGTTGCGGATTTCGCTCTTGCGCTGCCTGTTTTTGCCGTATTTCTTTTTTATTCTTTTGAAATACTCAATGGTATAGTGGGTAAGGCGGCCCAGTTGCCGGTTAACCTCTGCGATTTCCTGCTCTAGTTTTTTTATGTATTCATCGGCTTTTTTGGAATCGTATTTAGAGATCCGCTTGATTCGGATTTCAGTGAGTTTGACCAGGTCTTCATGGGTCACTTTACGCATGAGCTGTTTTTTGAAAGGTTCCAGCCCCTGATCGATGGTTGTAAGGATCTGCTGCCATGTTTCACATTGCTCGATGTCGTTATAAATGCGATGTTCAATAAATATTTTCTCCAGCGACGACATGTGCCAGCTTTCCTGGAGTTCGCCCTTTTTGATTTCCAGTTCCTGGCGCAGCAGCTCGCGGGTATTGTCGACGGAGATGGTCAACATATCGCTGACTCCCATAAAACGGGGTTTTAAATCATCAATCACGCAGGCATTGGGAGATATTGAGACCTCACAATCGGTGAAGGCAAACAGGGCGTCAATGGTTTTATCCGGTGATGTTCCATTGGCCAGATGGATCAGGATTTCGACATCTTCGGCGGTATTGTCGTCGATGCGTTTAATTTTGATTTTGCCCTTGTCGTTGGCTTTGAGGATGGAATCGATCAGAGAGTTGGTGGTTTTGCCATAAGGCAATTCGGTAATGGCCAGGGTTTTTTTGTCACGTTTGTCGATTCGTGCGCGCACCTTGACCTGGCCGCCTCTTTTGCCGTCGTTGTATTTGGAGAAGTCGGCGATACCGCCGGTTGGAAAGTCGGGCCACAGTTCAAAGGATTGGTCTTTGAGGTAAGCCACGGCGGCATCGATCAACTCATTGAAGTTATGGGGCAGGATTTTAGAGGCCAGGCCGACGGCGATGCCTTCGACGCCCTGGGCCAGGAGGAGGGGAAATTTCACGGGCAGGGTAATGGGTTCCTGTTTGCGTCCGTCATAGGAAGTTTTCCACTGGGTGGTTTTGGGGTTGAACACCACCTCCCGGGCAAAGTCGGAGAGGCGGGCTTCGATATAACGGGGTGCAGCAGCGCTGTCGCCGGTCATCAGGTTGCCCCAGTTTCCCTGGCTTTCAACAAGTAAATCTTTCTGGCCCAGTTGAATGAGGGCTTCTCCGATGGAAGCATCCCCGTGGGGATGGTACTGCATGGTATAGCCAATGATGTTGGCCACCTTGATGAAACGGCCATCATCCATTTGGCGCATGGTATGCAATATCCTTCGCTGAACAGGTTTGAGCCCGTCGTTGAGGTGGGGCACGGCACGTTCCAATATCACATAAGAAGCATAATCCAGGAACCAATCCTTATACATGCCTGACAGGTGGGTGATCCGGTGCATCTCCTCACCGTTACCTCCATTGCCCTGCCAGGCACCGGAGGCGTCCTGTCCTTCCTGTTGGGGCTGATCGTCTGTGTATTCACTCATGATTCAACTTGCTTCACACTAAATCATACTTATTTATAACTTACCGGGGGTCGGCTTGAGCTCATTGCCGATGGCAAAGGCATTAAGCTTGTGAAAGTTGCTCACCAACCGGGAAACCTGAACCATACTCAACCCCGGTTATATTTAATAAAAACGCTTTAAGCCTCCGTGAGTTGTTCTTCAACCCGAAGGTTGTCGACAATGAATTCCTGCCGCTGGGGCGAGTTCTTGCCCATATAGAAGGCCAGTAAATTTTTAATGGCGTCTTCCTTATGCAGGCGAACCGGTTCGAGGCGAATATCCTCGCGGATGAAACGCTTAAATTCGTCCGGGGATATTTCTCCCAGTCCTTTAAAACGGGTCACTTCAGCTTTTTTGCCCAGTTTTTTCACAGCCTGGTCTTTTTCTTCATCGCTGTAACAGTAAAAGGTATGTTTTTTATCGCGTACCCTGAACAGCGGTGTTTGGAGGATATAGAGGTTGCCGTTTTTAACCAGATCCGGGTAAAACTGAAGGAAAAAGGTAATCAGCAGCAGGCGGATGTGCATGCCATCGACATCGGCATCGGTGGCAATAACAATGTTGTTGTAGCGCAGATTTTCCAGGCCTTCTTCAATATTAAGGGCAGCCTGTAGAAGGTTGAATTCCTCATTTTCGTAGACAATTTTCTTGGTCAGCCCGAAGGTATTGAGGGGTTTGCCCTTAAGGCTAAAGACGGCCTGGGTATTGACATCACGGGCTTTGGTAATGGAGCCGCTGGCTGAATCCCCCTCGGTGATAAAGATGGTTGATTCCATGCGGCGCTCATGGTTGCTGTTGTAATGAATCCGGCAGTCCCGCAGCTTGCGGTTATGCAGGTTGGCTTTTTTGGCCCGCTTCTTGGCCAGTTTTTTGACGCTGTTGATCTCTTTGCGTTCCTTTTCAGAAGCCACAATTTTCTTGATCAGCGCGTCGGCTGTCGCCTGGTTCATGTGGAGGTAGTTGTCCAGGCGGGTCTTGACAAAATCATTGATGTAATTGCGAATGGTCGGCCCCTGCGGCCCCATATCCTTGCTACCCAGCTTGGTCTTGGTTTGCGACTCAAAGACCGGCTCCTCGACCTTGATGCTGACGGCAGCAATCACCGAAGTGCGAATATCCGAGGCATCATAATCTTTTTTATAGAAGTCACGCAGGGTTTTAACCAGAGCTTCGCGAAAGGCATTGAGATGGGATCCGCCCTGGGTGGTATGCTGGCCATTAACAAAACTGTAATACTCCTCTCCGTATTGGTTGCCGTGGGTCATGGCAATCTCGATGTCCTCGCCCTTCAGATGAATGATCGGGTATAACCCCTCCGAACTCATGTTTTCCTCAAGCAGATCGCGGAGGCCGTTCTCCGAATAAAGCTCATGACCGTTTAAACGAATGGTCAGCCCCGCATTCAGATAAACGTAGTTTCGGAGCATGTTCTCAACATATTCCTCTATATAATGATAATCACCAAAAAGCTCGGTATCAGGAGTGAAGGCCACCATCGTGCCGTTGGCCTGATCTGTGGTTTCATTATGGGTCTCTTCAACCAGGTCGCCCCGGGAAAATTCAACCCGTGTCATTGTTCCTTCCCGATACGACTCAATCCTGAAATTTTTGGCCAGGGCATTCACTGCTTTGATGCCCACTCCATTAAGACCTACCGATTTTTTAAAGACCCTGGAATCATATTTGGCGCCAGTATTCATTTTAGAGACCACCTCGCGCACCTTACCCAGGGGAATACCCCGACCGTAATCCCGCACAGAAAGGCTTCTCTCCTTGACCTCCACGTCAATGACTTTGCCAAAGCCCATCATGTACTCGTCAATCGAATTGTCAAGGACTTCCTTCAACAATACATATATTCCATCGTCCTGAGAATTCCCGTCGCCCAGTTTGCCGATATACATCCCAGGCCGCCGACGAATGTGCTCTTTCCACTCTAACGTTCTGATGCTCTCCTCAGAATAGTTTGCTACCATACCCGTAGATTTTTTGTAAAATTAAAGAAAAGAATCCTTTCTGGCTCCATTAGTTTTTCAACAAGGGATAGCCAGATTGTTAATTACTCTGCACCGGCCGGATCTATGTATACTGAGAGTGAAGCCGTTTGTGGGTTTGTGGTCCTATATCAGGCCCATCTCCCGGAGCAGATCCAGGGCATTCATATTTTGAGCCACGCCATCGCGGAGTTTGTAGTCATATTTCATCCGTCCGTTCTCGAGTTCCACTTCAAACCGGGCGTTGCGCAAAGTACCGGGATGGTCTTGCGCCAGGGAAGTCAACGAAAGGTCATGGGTAGCTATGATGCTGTTGACCTTCATTTGGAGGAGGCGTTCGACAAAAGCCCGGGAAGCCTTCTCCTTATCGCGGGTATTGGTGCCGGTTAATATCTCATCGAGCAGGACCAACAGGGGGCCCTGTTTCAGGGCATGATCGGTAAGCTGCTTAAGGCGTTTGATCTCGGCATAAAAATAGGATTCATTGCGGGTGAGCGAATCGGTGATGTTCATACTGGTAAACAGGCGGGTGATGCGAAACTTCATATCACGGGCACAGACTGTAGTCCCGGCCATTGCCAGGACCAGGTTAACGCCTATGGTCCTCAAAAAAGTACTCTTACCGGCCATATTGGCGCCGGTAATCAACAAAGAAGCGCCGTGCTGGCGGATGGAAAGGTCATTGGTAACCCTTTTGTTTGGGGGGATCAGGGGATGACCGGTTCCCGTAGCCTCAAAAACAGTCGAATTGCTGATTTCGGGGTAATTAAAATCGGGATGGTTGTGGGCAAAATGGGCCAGGCTGATGAAGGCATCAAAGCTACCCAGGGCATCAAGCCACTGTTCAATATGGGCGGCATGATGCCGGTGCCAGTTTTCCAGACGAATAACCTGGTGGAGGTCCCACAGGAAAAGCAGATTCAACAGGGTACCCACCAAAAGGTTGAACCGGTTATCCAGGGCATCGGAAATGTGGGAAAGCTTTTGAATGGCTTTACTGGCAGACTGATGATCGGCAAAGAATTGTTGTTTCAGGTGGTTGAGGGGGGTTGAATCGAAGTTTTGGTGTTCGATATGGCGAAAAAGCCGGCTATAATTCCGCAGGGTATCCATCTGACGGGTCACCCTCTGATGCTGGGCTTTGATTCTTCCCGAGGCTTTGCGCAAGACCAAAAGGTTAGCAGCGCCGAGCACCAAAAAGTAGCCCACCGGTAAAATCTGAAGGATAAACAAAACCAGGGCCGCCAGGGTTAAAGCGGGCAGCAACCAGCGGAAAACCTTCAGATACCGGTTCTTTGCAATGGAAGGTTGTTCCTTGCTCCAGGCAATGAGTTGTGAATCCTTATAATGCTCGGGGCTCACCTGGTATCCGACAGCCATAAAACGCTGTCGCCAGGACACCATGGGCATCAATTCATGAACCGCAGATTGCCGGTCCCTGATTTTAGCCTCCCGTTGGAGAGGCGACAACAACCAGGTAGCCAGCTGATTCTTACCGGCATAGGTGGAAGTGCGATTGACGTGCTGAAAAAGACCGCCCTCCCCAAAGATCTCCAGGTCCGTGGCAAAAGGATGCTGCACGTCGCGAAATTCTTCCCCGGGATCAAAATTTTTCACATTGCCCCTCAATGCCTCTATCTCTCTGGCATTTATGCCCATCAAACTGGAAAGTAACGCCAGCTGGCGCTTGCCTTTCACAAAACGAACAACCAAATAAATAAACAATGCCAGAACAGCTGCAGCCAGTGTAATCCCGTACCAAAAATTTGAAGTGATCAACTGATAACTCAGGTAAATCCCTCCTACAAAGGTGACGAGCCTCAGTAAAGCAATTATATTCAGCTTTTTCCTCTTCAGACGTTGGCCCGCTGAATAATCACTGTAAAGCCCCTGGTATTGTTCAAGCAATTTGGCAGACATGATGGGTAATTTATCAAACTTTGCAAAATTAATACTCTTTTAGCAGGATTTTTGTACAACATACCACATTATTGGATAATTTTGTAATTTTAGCAACTACAAGCAGCTGCTTTGATTAAAAACACCATCACCATGAAAAATCTGCTTCTTTTATTGCTGGCCATAACAACATTAGGCGGGAGTGCATTTGCCCAGGAAGAATCCAAACTGGATACCATTTATCTGCTGGGCCAAAGGAAAAAACTGGTCAATGTGAAAAGTATATACTATGCAGAGATACAGTATGTAGATCCTGAGACCGGTGAACAAAAATCGATGAAGACCAAAAACATCCAGAAAATCATCTTCGATTCGGGCCGGAAGGAAGTCTTCAATGACCCGTTGGTGCAGAGCCTCAACCAAAAAGACTGGCAGAACGTTGTACTGACTCATAAAAAGAAGGATGTCAAAGACCTTTACAGGCTGGGTACGGTGAAAGGCCAATCCTCCAAGCGCAATCGGACGGCCAAGTCGGCAGAGCGAACCGCAGTCATCAGGATGAAAAGGAGGGCGGCCAATATGGGAGGTGTGATGATCCTGGTCACTGAAAAGGAATCGCAGGGAGGTTTTGGTGAAGTGCCTACCTTCTATATTGAAGGGGAAGTCTATAGCTTTGAAAAACCCAAAAAAGAGGACGAGCCCAAATAGGGAGCTTTCTTATCTCCATCCCCGCCAGGTTTGTCTTCAGTGGTTTGGCGAATCCGTCTGATTGCCTTTCTTTCCGGCCAACTGACCACATGCAGCATCAATGTCTTCGCCACGGCTCTGACGAAGGTTGACAATCATGTTGCGGCTTTCCAGAAGGTCTTTGAATGCCTCTACCTGTTCAGGGGGTGATTTGAGGTAACCGGTGCCTTCTACTTCATTGTATTCGATCAGGTTGACCTTAACGGGAAAATTCCTTGAATAGTCGGCCAGGGCGCGTGCTTCAGCCAAGCTGTCATTAATGTCTTTGAGCATCAGGTATTCAAAGGTGATGCGTTTGCCTGTTTTATGGACAAAATATTTCAGGGCCTGTTTCAGTTCTTCCAGGCCATACCTTCGGTTAATGGGCACCAGGGTGGAGCGGGTTTCATCCAGGGCGGAATGCAGGGAAACAGCAAGTTCGGTGCGGTAACTCTGATCTGCCAGTTTCTTAATATAATGGGGAATACCGACAGTAGAGATGGTGATGCGCCGGGGTGAGATGCCCAGGCCTTTATCGCCACACAGCATATCAATGGCTCCGGTAACGTGCTGATAATTCATCAGGGGTTCGCCCATGCCCATAAAAACAATATTGGTCAGGGAAAGGCCCTTTTTCTGAAGGGCGGTTTCACGCAGGGTGGTTACCTGGTCATAAATCTCACCAACGGTAAGGTTGCGTTTGAAAGGGATTTTACCGGTGGCGCAAAAGGTGCAAGCCAGCTTACAGCCTATTTGAGATGAAATGCAGGCCGTGGCCCTTTTACCGGAGGGGATCAAAACGCTTTCAAGGACCTGTCCTTCTTCGGTGTGAAAAGCCATCTTAATGGTCCCGTCCCGGCTCTCCTGCTGCTGATCAAGCCTGAGTGCCGAAATGTGAAAGTGCTCGGCCAGCAGCTTGCGGGCTTCCCTGGAAAGATTGGTCATCTGAGAAAAATCAGTGGTGCCTTTCTTCCACAACCACTCATACACCTGCTTGCCATGAAAAGCCTTCCGGCCTTGTTCACTGAAAAAGATCTGAAGCTCTTCCTGGCTCAATGCACGGATATCCCTGCTGCTTTCCTGACTCATATGCCTGTTGCCATTTATCTGCAAACCTAATCCTTTTTATTTAAAATATAAATGCTTAAATTCGCTATTTGTTTGAAAAAGCTTAAAACAACCTGTCTGGATAATCCCTCATCTCCCGACAGCCTCATTAATCAACTGTCTAATTATTTAAAACAAATAACCATGATGAAAAAAGTAACCGGCTTATTACTTGGATTTTTAATGACCATTGGATTTGCAGCCAAAGCCGATGAAGGCATGTGGCTTTTAACCATGTTGGAAAAGATGAACATGGATGAAATGCAGGAAATGGGTCTGAAATTATCTGCAGAAGACATTTATAGCATAAACAACTCAAGCATTAAAGATGCTGTGGTAAACTTCGGGGGTTATTGTACCGGCGAGGTGGTCTCTGACAAAGGCCTGATTTTGACCAACCATCACTGCGGGGAAGGCGCCATTCACGAAGTCAGCACCCAGGAGCACAATTACCTGAAAAACGGATTCTGGTCCAAATCGATGGAGGAAGAAAAGCCCATTGAGGGGCTGACCGTTTCATTTTTGGTTCGGATGGAAGATGTAACCGACCGGGTCACTTCCGCCCTGGAAGAAGACATGAGCGAGGGCGAACGCTCCGGAAAAATCAGGAAAATAACTTCCCAAATTGAAAATGAAGCCACCCAGGACAACCATTACAATGCCAATGTGAAGAGCTTTTTCTCCGGCAACGAGTTTTACCTGATGGTTTATGAGACCTACAAAGACGTACGCCTGGTAGGGGCGCCCCCCAAGTCCATCGGCAATTTTGGCGGAGACACCGACAACTGGATGTGGCCGCGTCATACCGGTGATTTCAGCATTTTTAGGGTATACGCCGGCCCCGATGGCGAACCAGCCGAATACTCCGAGGAAAATGAGCCCCTCAATCCGAAGCACCACCTGCCCATCTCCCTGGAAGGCGTCAAGGAAGGCGACTTTTCAATGATCATGGGATTTCCCGGTGGAACCGACCGGTATATGACTTCCTACGGGGTGAAAGAAGCCAAAAATCTGGTCAACCCCACCCGCATCAAAGTGCGCGAAAAGATCCTCAAGATCATGGAAAAGGCGATGAACTCGAGCGAGGAACTTGAACTCAAATATTCTTCCAAGCACTCAAGGGTCAGCAATTATTACAAATACAGCGTTGGCCAGAATGAAGGCCTGCGCCGGATCAACGTAATCGAAGACCGCCAGCAGCTGGAAGACCGCTTCAGGGAATGGGTTTCCCAGGATGAAGACCGCCGGGAAAAATACGGCCAGGTCCTGCAAACCATCCAGGATGCCTACAAAGAGCGCAAGAAATTCTATAAATCTGTTCTTTACCTGAACGAAGCCCTTTACGGTGGTTTTGAGATCACCCGTTTCGCTTCCCGCTTCCAGGGGCTGCACCGGGTGCTGAAAAACCACCCCGACAGCACCGCAGCTATAAAGGCCGAGGTGAAGAACATCCGCAGCCGGATAAAAGATTTCTACAAGGATTACCATTCCCCCACCGACCGCAAACTGATGACGGCCATGTTGGAGGTGTTCGATGAAAATGTGGACGATGAATTCAAACCTTCCTTCTTCAAAAAGATCGATAACCTCTACGACGGCAGCTACGCCAAATACAGCGATGTGGTCTTTGACAATTCCATGTTTACTTCCATGGACCAGGTGAATGAATTCCTGGATGATCCCAGCCAGGCGGCCCTGGAGAATGACCCGGCCTTTTCCGCAGCCCAGTCCATCCAGGATATGGTGATGAGCATGAGGTCGAAATTCCAGAGCTATGACCAAAAACTCAGCAAAGGACAACGCCTTTTCATGCAAGGGCTGAGGGAAATGAAACCCGACAAGAAATTCTATCCCGATGCCAACTTTACCATGCGGCTGACTTACGGAGACATCAACGATTATTATCCCCGCGATGCGGTTCATTATGATTACTACACCACATTAAAGGGAATCATGCAGAAAGAGGATCCCACCGACAAAGAGTTCATTGTTCCCGATAAGCTCAAAGAGCTTTACCAGGAAAAGGACTATGGCCCCTATGGCGAGGACGGAACGATGAATGTCTGCTTCATCTCCGACAATGACATCACCGGTGGAAACTCCGGTAGCCCGGTAATGAACGATGAAGGCGAGCTGATTGGCATTGCCTTTGACGGCAACTGGGAAGCCATGACCGGCGACATCCAGTTCGCCCCCAAACTGCAACGAACCATCAGCGTTGACATCCGCTACGTGCTTTTCGTCATCGACAAGATGGCTGGTGCTGACCGACTGATCGAAGAAATGACCATCCGCGACAGTTAATGGCACCAGCCGGTTTAACCCCCGGCAGGGGTACAGTCGGCAGGGGTAACCATCGGCCGAGTTAACCATCGGCCGAATTAACCTCGGCAAAATTAACCCCCAACCGGGTTAGCCTTCGGCCGGTTTAACTCCCGGGCGGGTTCACCTCGGCAGAATGAGCCTCCGGGTTGATTAGCCCCCGGCCGGTTAATCCTCCAGGCGGATCAACAACGCGTCAACATAAACTGACTTCCGAAGGAACACCTCTGCAGGTTTTTTTAACCCGGAGGCTGTTCCTTCGCTTTTTTTAGGTGGAAGGGTCGTCTTTTTTGTTATTTTTGACCAAAAACCAATTCTTCCAAAGGATAAAAAAACGCATATGGCCCATAACATCACCATATACACCGACGGTGCATCACGGGGCAATCCGGGCCCCGGGGGTTACGGGGTGGTTATGATGTCGGGACAGCATCGCCGGGAACTCTCGGAGGGTTTCCGCAAAACCACCAACAACCGCATGGAGCTTTTGGCCGTGATCAAAGCACTGGAAAAACTCAAGGTTGAAGGTTCACGGGTCACCGTGTATACCGACTCCAAATACGTGGCCGATGCCATTGAGAAAGGCTGGGTTTTCAACTGGGAAAAGAAAAACTTCAAAAAAAGAAAAAACCCGGACCTGTGGAAAAAACTCCTGGAGGTTTACCGCAAACACCACGTTACTTTTTACTGGGTACAGGGCCATGCCGACATCACAGAAAACGAGAGGTGTGATCATCTGGCAGTGGAAGCCTCCAAACAACCCGACCTCTCCATCGACCATGAATACGAGGCTTCAGGGGACCAGTGAATCGACAACAACAAAACCCCCTGTCGACTTGTTTCCAATACCATCCCACAAAGAGCGTTGATTTCGATGGGAATTGTCATAAGAGATGAACGTCAAATAAAAGGGCATCATGGAAGAAAATTTTCTGTTGGCATTCGGGCTGACTGCTTTTGCAGGGCTTTCAACAGGTATCGGTAGCGTCCTGGCCTTCTTCACCAAAACCACCAACACCCGTTTCCTTTCTATTTCGCTGGGTTTTTCGGCCGGGGTGATGATTTACGTCTCGATGATCGAGATTTTCTTCAAAGCCAAAGAATCGCTGGTTGGCGAGTTGGGTTCGGATCCGGGCTATGCTGTAACGGTGGCCTCGTTTTTTGGGGGCATTCTGTTCATCGGGCTGATTGATTATTTGATTCCTTCGGGAGAAAACCCCCATGAGATTCGCACTGTTGAGCAGGTCAGTGCCCCCGGAAAAGTGATCAAAGATCCGCGGCTGATGAAGATGGGCTTTTTCACGGCTCTGGCCATTGCCATCCACAATTTTCCCGAAGGCCTGGCTACCTTTACCGCTGCCTTAAGCGATCCGAGCCTGGGGGTGGCCATTGCCGTGGCCATTGCCATCCACAACATCCCGGAAGGCATTGCTGTATCGGTTCCCATATACTATGCCACGGACAATAAGCGGAAGGCCTTCTGTCATTCCTTTCTCTCGGGTCTGGCCGAACCGCTGGGGGCCATTATCGGGTATCTGATCCTTCGGCCTTTTCTCTCGCCCATGATCTTCGGCATCTTATTTGCTGCGGTGGCGGGCATCATGGTTTTCATCTCCATTGATGAACTGCTGCCGGCCGCGCGCGAATATGGCGAGCACCATCTTTCCATATACGGGCTGGTAGGAGGTATGGCTGTGATGGCCATCAGCCTGCTTTTATTTGCCTGACCTTAACCCCCCACTACCCAGACCCCGCTGAACGAGGGCTGTTTTTTCTCCCGCAAACATATGAGCGGGGTCTTGTTTTTTTATCCCCCCACTAAGCGGGATCCGTGTAACAGAATGCTTGCAACAGGTTTGGTATAACAGAACCAACAGACTTCGGTGGCCACCAGCGGCGAGCCAGTAAAATCAGAGAATTTTTGTCTGCTCTTTGGGCCGGGGAACCTTTGAGACGAGAACACGAAGGATCCCATCCGAATGGTTATACCAGCAATGGGGGATTTTCGCGGGGCTGTCAATCAGGGTATCGGCAGTGACTTCCCTGGTCTCATTCCCAATTTCAATGGTTCCGTGTCCTTCCAGGACATAAAAATACACATCCACCGGGGTGATGTGGCGCTTAAGCTGTTCTCCGGGGTGAAGGGTAATGTGGGTAACCATAGCATGCTCAGAATCATAGAGCTTTCTGGCATCCACCCCGTGGGGATTTTTGCGGGATTCGGCCTGACTGATATGGAGGGTATGCATAGGGCTCAATCTTAAATTAAGTTGTAGAAATTAATCGATTCATGGATCCACCCGGCTAAGCAGGATTGGGAAAATATTGCCCCCGCCTGGCTTGGGCTGAAGAGAACCCCGCTAAGCGGGGGTGAAGCATCAGACCCCGCTAAGCGGGGTTGGAGAAAAACCACCCCCCGCTAAGCGGGGTTAAACATCAGACCCCGCTAAGCGGGGTTGGGAAAAAACTACCCCCGCTAAGCGGGGTTAAGCATGGCATCCATATCGGATTCGACGGTATTGATGCCGCTGATGCCAAACTTGTCGACCAGCACATTGGCAACATTGGGCGAGAGAAAAGCAGGCAGCGTCGGGCCCAGCTTGATGTTCTTAACGCCCAGGTAAAGCAAGGCAAGCAGTACAATAACGGCTTTCTGCTCATACCAGGCAATGTTATATTCGATGGGCAGTTCATTGATGTCGTTGAGCTCAAATATTTCCTTAAGCTTTAAAGCAATGACAGCCAAGGAATAGGAGTCATTGCACTGGCCGGCGTCGAGGATTCTTGGGATACCCCCAATATCGCCAAGATTCAGTTTATTGTAGCGGTACTTGGCACAGCCGGCGGTTAAAATGACCGTATCCTCGGGCAGTTGTTCGGCAAATCGGGTATAGTACTCTCTGCTCTTGAAACGGCCATCACATCCGGCCATGACAAAGAATTTCCTGATGGCCCCGGATTTAACGGCATCCACCACTTTATCGGCAAGCTGTTCCACCTGGTTGTGGGCAAAGCCGCCAACAATCTTGCCCGATTCAATTTCCCGGGGCGGGTTGCATTTTTTGGCATGCTCGATAATGGGTGTAAAATCTTTCGGCTGTCCGTTTTTGCGGGCCGGGATATGGGTGGCTCCTTCCAGGCCGGCTGCCCCGGTGGTATAGATCCGCCCGCGGTAAGTAGCGCTTTTGCTCGGGGGCACGATGCAATTGGTGGTGAACAGAATGGGGCCATTAAAGGTTTCAAATTCGCTCTTCTGTTGCCACCAGGAATTGCCGTAATTGCCCACAAAATGGTCGTATTTCTTGAAGGCCGGGTAATAGTTGGCCGGCAGCATTTCACTGTGGGTATAAACATCTACGCCGGCGTCTTTGGTTTGCTCCAGGAGTTCTTCCATATCCCTGAGATCATGGCCACTGATCAGTATACCCGGTCGATTGCGCACACCCAGGTTCACCTCGCTGATCTCAGGATGGCCGTAGGCAGAAGTGTTGGCCTGATCCAACAGGGCCATCACATCCACCCCATGCTTTCCAGTCTGCATCACCCAGCTGATCAGATCATCCGCACCAAGACGCTCGTCGGTGGTAGCAGCCAGGGCATCCTGCATGAAGTGATAAACCTCATCATTCTTGTGGTTTAGGTTCCAGGCGTGCTCTGCATAAGCAGCAATGCCTTTTACCCCATAGGTGACCAATTCCCGCAGCGACCTGATGTCCTCATTTTCCGTATCCAATACGCCAATGGCATGGCCTTTTCTCAAGAATTCATCTTTGGTGAATCCCTGCCAGGTAGCCGCATCATGAAGTTCATCCTGGCTAAACTGCAGCCCCTGTTCTTTAAGGGTTTGCCTGAGGCTGTTGCGCACATCCAACCCCTGACGGATGTATTCTATTATGGCATCCTGATCAAAATTGGTGTTGGTAATGGTGGCAAACAACCCCTCGAAAACGAACCGGTTCACCCGCTCCTGATCATATTGCAAACCTTGTTCGCGGGCTTTTTTTGAATAAATGGATATTCCCTTGACCACATAAATCAAAAGGTCCATCAGGTTCGATTCATCAGCTGACTTGCCGCAGGATCCCTTTATGGTGCAGCCGGTATTTTTGGCTGCTTCCTGACACTGGTAACAAAACATTTTCATGTCCATAGATTGAAGGTTTTACCGGGTTATTTGATTATTTTAGTATTGAAATACCAAAATAAGCTTTTTAATGGCAAACCTCCAAATCCTAAATAAAGATTTTCAGAGGTGTTTGTCTATTTAGAACAATTCAAAATAACTTTGCCCAATAATAGTCTGATCGACAGATTGAAAAAGGTTCACAAAAGGAGGACATCGGTTGTCTTCAAAATACGGGCAATTTTCCATAAATTGGGCTTAGCATAAAAGCACGACCATGACACCACAAAAAATCAATCTCAGCGACAAGTTTGCCAGGATCAGCCAGTACTGGCATCCCGGAGTGATCGGCGAGCTCAACGGACAACAGGTGAAGCTGGCCAAGTTTAAAGGAAGATTTGACTGGCACCAGCATGAAGAAGAAGATGAGATGTTTCTGGTGATTGATGGTAAAATCCGGATCGGTTTATCTGATCGAACCATTGAACTGGAGGCGGGAGAAATGCTGATTGTACCCAGGGGCATCCTTCATCAACCGGAGGCGGAGGAAGAGGCCCACGTCATGTTGTTTGAGCCTGCCTCGACGCTGAATACCGGGAATACCAAAAGTGGGCGCACAGTAAAGGACCCCGGATTTCTATAGCAATGGCTGCCCTTCCATTGTTTTGATAGATCAGAGCAATGGGCCTTAAATAAAAACCAGAAGGTAAAAACGGGGCAAAGCATCATGGCTGGCTCAAATGGCTGGGGGATGATCCGTGGAATTGTTTTCAATCTTTTCATGGGCCACGAGGTTCCAGTCAGCCGATTGATATTTGAGGTAAACCATGTAGTGTCCTGCTCTATCATCGCCGGTAAGCCAGGAATACTCAAAGAGGGCACCGGATTTGTCATCATTAAATCCGGGCATATTCAGGATCATCACCCCTTCCCCATCGGGATGTTTATCATGAAAGCTATTCCAGGATTCATAGGAATTCAATTCCTCTCCAGTGATAAGTTTAATTTCGGGCTGAATATCAAAGTAGTAGCCCAAATTTTTCAGTTCCTGGTTGCGGAATAAATATTGGCTCACCGTGGATTCGCTTAAATCGACGGAATCGGCCTTCATAAGTTCCCGGCAGAAAGGGCGGTTAACAGCCGTATCGGTTTCCTGGCGGATCACGATGTATTGCTGGTCGGGGAACCTGGCTTGAATCATCTCACTGTAGACCTGATATACTTCACTGCTCAGGGTGTCGGGTTCATTGAGTTGATAAACCATACGGGTATTGTCCTCCTCGCAGGAGCCCATCATCAACAGCAACAACCCTATTCCTGCAAATAATCCAGGGGTAAGCTTCCAACCACCGATCTGCATAATATACTTTATTTAATAGATGACAGAAAATCAATCAACGTTGCGGAGGGCCGGGAATAAAATTCATTTCCGGCTCCGCAGGCTTCAATGGTCGGGGAAAGATTTCGTACGGGCGCAAAATTCACGAAGAAGAGGCTTCATTTCTGCTCTTCCAATGATCTGTTGGGCCGCGCATGGATCCACCAAACACCGGTCTCGTTGCTGTTCAGGCCATTTGTCCAGCATTTGAGTGATCCGCATCAAAAAAACCTCGACCGAGCACGTTCCGCCCCATTTAAAGTATTCAAACCGTCCAAACACCTGTTTTTCAACTTCACCGCGAATGCCTGCCTCCTCAAAGGCTTCTTTCAAGGCAGAAAACCAGGGCGATAGACCAGGCTCGACAATGCCCTTGGGCAGGGTCCATTTCCTGCTTTTCAGGGTGGTAATCAACAAAACCTTTGTATCTCCCTGATCATATAGATAAGGGATAACCGCTGACTGGCGATAATAGTGGTCGGGTTTATTTCCCATGGCTTTGGTTTTAAACGAGTAGCCGGGGGCTTGCTTCCTCGGGAAAATGGCCCCGCTATCCGGTGGCACTTGATACCGTTCGGTGGTTGCCGGGTTAAACTCTCCCAGATGAAGAAATTAAACCGAGCGGGGGGATGATTTTGACCCCGCTAAGCGGGGGATGATTTTGACCCCGCTAAGCGGGGGGATGATTTTGACCCCGCTAAGCGGGGGATGATGTTGACCCCGCTAAGCAGGGATTGGTGACCCCGCTAAGCGGGGGATGATGACCCCGCTAAGCGGGGGGATGGTGACCCCGCTAAGCGGGGGGATGATGACCCCGCTAAGCGGGGTCAAAAAGATTTGGGATGATCATGTGACGCATATGGTGCGAATAATCAACCAGGGAGCGTACGTACCGGTATTTTTCGCTCAGGCTGCCCTCGGGGCGGATCTCATTTTCCAGGGCATACAGGAGCATATCCAGTTCACGGTAAGACAATTCAAAAGCAAATTCATCGGTAATGCCGGGGATCATATCGGGGCTCGGGGCTTTATCTATGATCCTTTGGGGCAGCTCCAATCCGGAAGCCAGTTGAAAAACCTGGCTTTTGTAAAGGTTCATCAGGGGCATGATATCGGCATTGTGGTCAATGCCAAACTTCACAAAAAAACCGGTCATAAACTCGGTTTTATTGGCAGCCCCGACAGCCAGTGCATTCATTTCTTCGGCGGCCTGATACAGGAAGGTCAACCGGAGGCGATGTTTAAAGCGATAATTGGCGGTACCTTTATTGAGATAACGGCTAAAAGAACTGTCCCATCCGCCTTTCAGTATAGTCTGGAAAGGGGTTTCGCCGGTACGGCGCCGCATCTTCCGGTAAAAAATCTTCACCAGTCGGGATTTCAGGGAGTAGCCGATGAAAGGGATCGGAAAGTGCACGTTGGCGCTTTCCAGGTATCGGTCGAGGTGAATAATGCGGCTTTTGATGCCCAATTGACAGGCCAGATCAACGGCATCGGCGGTATTAACGGGATGGGTTTCGCGATCGGGCATGATCAGGGCTAAAATACGTTCGCCCGGCAGCACCCGCCGGCTCAGGGCGGCAACTACGGCTGAGTCGAGACCTCCACTAAGGCCCAGGACGATGCGATCGCGCCGCATATCCTCAAGGGCCTGTCGAAGGGCTTCTTCCAGGCCCGCTGTAACCTGCCGGGAAGAAATCCCAATGGCTTGCTCAAGTTGGCTTTCATCCATAGATTGATGTTCTTCGTGCAACCCGCCTGATCCATTGATTTAGCTTATCCTTAAAAGGAAGCATTGCATCTGGACCCGGAGCCAGTGGATGAGTAATAAAGGGACCCGGGAAAGACCACCCATCATTCATTGTCAGTTTACCAATTTTCTGCAAATCTCATAACGTGAACCGGGCTTTAGCTACATGAACCCAATGGCATTTTGCCATATTTTCTTTAAATTTAAAAAACTATTCCCTGGCAGACAAAAAAATTTACCGCCCATGATTCATATAGGCACAAGCGGCTGGAGTTATGCCCATTGGCAGGGTGTGTTCTACCCACAGGACTGGGCAAAGAACCAATGGCTTTCCTATTACAGTCAACATTTCAATACTGTGGAGCTGAACATGTCGTTTTATC
Source organism: uncultured Bacteroidota bacterium (assembly GCA_913055635.1). Lineage (GTDB taxonomy): Bacteria > Bacteroidota > Bacteroidia > Bacteroidales > UBA12077 > JAGXLC01. The sequence goes on along the minus strand of CAJXLK010000005.1, from coordinate 24,210 downwards.
GCTATCCCTTTCAGAACATGCTGAAGGGATGGGTGAAGAAAATACCTGAAGATTTTCAGATGACATTCAAGGCCCACCGGCAGATCACCCACCGCAAAAGATTCCATGAGGTAGGAGACGACCTGCAAAAATTTTACCAAATGACCAACGCGCTGGGTGATCAAACCGGGTGTATCCTGTTTCAGGTGCCGCCCGGTCTGCATAAAAACCCGGAAAATGTTGCCCTCTTGCGGGCTTTCCTGGAACAAACCGAGGCTGAGCGCAACAATGTCATTGAATTCAGGCATCCTTCCTGGTGGTGCGAAGAGACCCGGAAGCTGCTGGCCGATTATCAGGCAGGTTTCGTGGTGGTATCCGGGCTAAACATGCCTTCAACGGTGATCGCCACCTCCCAAATCGCCTACTTCAGATTCCACGGGCCCGATCAACCCTATGCATCGAAGTACTCTGATGATCAATTAAAAAGCTGGGCTGAAAGCATTCAAAGGCTGACCGAAGAAGGCCGGGTAAAGCAGGTCTATTGCTATTTCAACAATGACCTTCATGGATACGCCATTGAGGATGCCAAAGCCCTTGAGGGGTATCTGCAGGAGATCCACCATTAAAAGAAAATTTAACCGGAAAGCAAGACGAACCCGTCTAATTTTGTTATTTTGCAAGCTTTAAAAGATATTGCAAATCCCCAATGGCTGGGTTCAAATCGGGTGGACTATGATGAGTGATGAACATTTCATGAAAGAGGCGATCAAGGAGGCCAAGAAGGCGATGTTGCGGGATGAAGTGCCGGTTGGTGCGATCATTGTGTGTAATGGAGAAATTGTGGCGCGGGCGCACAATTTAACAGAGACCCTGAATGATGCCACGGCACATGCTGAGATGCAGGCATTCACCGCGGCCGAAAACCAAATGGGATCCAAATATTTAACGGGCTGCACTTTGTATGTAACCATTGAGCCGTGCCCGATGTGTGCAGGAGCGGCATACTGGACCCAGGTTTCGCGGATTGTTTATGGGGCGGAAGACACCAAAAAGGGATTTCTCAGTCAGGGGCTTGATCTGCTGCACCCCAAAACCAAACTTTCGTCCGGGATCATGGAAGATGCCTGCAGCAATCTTTTGATTGATTATTTCAAACAAAAAAGGAAATAAAGATGCGTATGATCAGAACCTGGCTGTTGCTGATGGTCATCCTGTCAGCAGCCGCCTGCAAACCGCTTGATCCGGTTGAAGTTGGCCAACCCAAAGATCTTAAGCTCGCCGGTCTTTCGGACCAGCAGGTCAACCTGCATTTATCGGTTCCCATTCGAAATCCCAATTTTTACAGGATCAAGGTCACCCAGATCAGGGCAACGGCCTATATCAATGACAGCAAAGCGGGCAATATCAGCAACCAGGAAATCATCAAGCTGCCGGCAAATTCCGACCAGGTTCACCAGCTCAAGTTAATGGTCAGCTTTTCCGATCTCCTGGAATCGGGGTTATCAGCCATGGAAATCATCCGAAAGGGAGCCCTGGATTTAAAGCTTGAAGGCAATCTTACCGTCAGATCGTTCCTTTACAAAAAGGATGTTCCATTCACAAGGAATAAGACCCTGAAATTGAACAATTAATCAATTTGGCCCAAGGATTTAGAGGTTACCCTAAAATTGATTAATTTTGAATCGGCAAAACCAGTATGGCCATCGGTGCAGGCGGGTGATACATCGCGTAAAAGCGACTTCGCAAAAGCGGCAGGGCCAAATGGTTTGCTGTAAAAATGCACTTTTTATGAAATGTCCTTGGTTAATTGCAGCGATGATTTTTGTTTGTTCAGGGGCAATGGCGCAGGTGGATACCACCGAGGCCACAGCCCCAGACATATTCACCCAAATTGAACGCGAGAGCCACGGCAACATCCGTTTTCATCAGGACAGTCTGATCAGGGAACTGATTTTCAGGCACACCCTTCAGAACAAGCAAAATCCCAGGATTGAGGGGTACCGGATTCGGATTTATTCGGATTTGGGGACCCATGCACGGGAAGAGTCGGAAGAATACAAGACACGGTTCTATGAAAATTACCCGGATATTCCGGTATACAGGGAATACGTAAGGCCTTACTATAAAGTTTACGTCGGGGATTTTCGCACCAAAATCGAGGCGATCAAATCGCTGAAAAAGATCAAACGGCAATTTCCCTCGGCCTTCATCATACCAGACAAGATTAATTTACCAGCGTTAGACGAATAAGACCAGGAGGCGACAATGAGCGATCAAATTCAGCACGAGTGCGGAATAGGGATGATTCGATTTTTAAAACCCCTGGAATATTACCAGGCCAAGTATGGCAGTTGGATGTATGGTTTGCAGAAGCTGTATTTGTTAATGGAGAAGCAGCACAACCGGGGGCAGGACGGAGCTGGGATCACCAATTTAAAGTTTGATCTGCCCCCCGGCCTGAAATACATCCACCGGGTACGCACCAATAAGAGCAGGCCGATCAAGCGGGTGTTTGATGAGATTGAAGCGGCCCACAACCAGATCAGTCAGGGCCGAGATGAGTTGTTGCGCGATCCGGTATGGGCGAAGGAACACCTGCCCTTTGCCGGGGAAATCTACCTGGGTCATCTGCGCTATGGCACCTTTGGCCAGAACAACATCGAATATGTGCATCCGGTAATGCGCGAGAACAACTGGAAATCGAGGAACCTGGTTTTGGCCGGCAATTTCAACCTGACCAATGTGGATGAGTTGTTTCAACTATTAATTGAGCTGGGCCAGCATCCCAAGGATTATTCAGACACGGAGACGATGCTGGAAAAAGTGGGGCATTTTTTGGACGAAGAGAACCAGTTGCTGTTTCGCAATTACAAGAATGAGGGATACAACAACAAGGAGATCTCGGAGCAGATTGCCAAAAACATGAGCATCAGCAAGATATTACAAGAATCGAGCAAAGATTGGGATGGAGGATACACCATAGGGGGGATCATTGGCCATGGCGACTCATTCATCATGCGGGATCCCTGGGGCATTCGGCCGGCTTTTTACTATCAAGACGATGAAATTGTGGTAGCCGCATCCGAGCGGCCGGTGATCCAGACCGTCATGAATGTTCCGGCCGAGCAGGTTCGGGAGGTTTCGCCGGGATCGGCCTTAATCATGAAAAAAGACGGGCGTGTCCGGGAAAAAGAGATCCGGGTGCCCCAGGAAAAGCGAGCCTGCTCGTTTGAGCGGATCTATTTCTCGCGGGGCAGTGACAAGGACATCTACCGGGAGCGCAGGAAACTTGGCGAATTGTTGGTTCCTGAGGTATTAAATGCAATCGGGGGCGACCTGGAAAACACCGTTTTTTCTTTTATCCCCAACACCGCAGAAATTGCTTATTACGGGCTTTTGCACGGGCTGGAAGACCATCAGCTGGAGGACAAGAAAAAGGAGATCGTCAAAAACAAGGAGCAGCTCACTGAAGCCTACCTTGACCAGTTGCTGACCAAAAAGATCCGGGTTGAAAAAATTGCCATTAAAGACGTCAAACTGCGCACCTTCATTGCACAGGAGAGCGGGCGTAAGGACCTGGTGGGCCATGTTTATGATGTCACTTACGGAACGGTACGAAAAGGGGTTGACAACCTGGTAATCATTGACGACAGCATTGTAAGAGGTACTACCCTAAAAGAGAGCATCTTACAAATACTCGACCGCCTCGAACCCAAAAAGATCGTGGTGGTTTCTTCTTCTCCCCAAATCCGTTATCCTGACTGCTATGGCATTGACATGGCCAAGCTGGGAAATTTTGTGGCCTTTCAGGCCGCCATCGCCCTGCTCAAGGAACATGGTATGGAAGAGGTGATCAACGATGTTTACAACAAATCGAAGGAGCAGGAAAACCTACCCAAAGAGCAGGTGGTCAACTATGTCAAGGAAATATACCGGCCCTTCACCGATGAACAGATCTCGGCCAAGATCAGTGAATTGCTTAAGGCAGACAACATCAATGCAGAGGTTCAGATCGTTTATCAGAAAATTGACAGCCTGCACCAGGCCATTCCCGACAACACCGGCGACTGGTACTTTACCGGCAATTATCCCACGCCGGGGGGCAACAAGGTGGTCAACACCGCATTCATTGATTTCATCGAAGGCCGCGATCGACGGGCTTATTGATACCGGCTCAAGGACTTAAGAAGAAGAGCCCTGGCGCCATATTGAAATCCGACCAGCGGAATGAACTAAAAAACAGTCAACTTGACCAATTGACCCCACGCCGGTGTCATTACCGGAAGGCAATCCGCCGCATAATAAACACGACCCGGCCCACGATTGAAACACGGCCCGTGGAATTATTAAAACCTAAACGGCGGTCTTACTTATACATCACAAGCGGCAGGATTCACGATTCACTTTCCTCATCCCGGTTAAAGGAATCCACATGGCGTTTGACCTTTTTGGGATAAATATCGGCGATGGTAATCATAATGCCGGTTTCCTCCACATTTCCAAAGGATTCGTTCAAAGCCGTGCCAAATATCTTCATGGTTCTGGAAAGGTTCATATAGGCATTGATCAGGGGTGGAATGTTTTCGCCCAACTGGCGAACCTGCTGGGAGAGGATCTTTAGGCCCTGTTCATAGGATTTGTCCCTGAATAAGGTTTCCAGCTCACGGACATCCGTCTCGAAGGTTTCCGGTTCTTTGGGGTGAACCAGCTCGCGGGCATCATTAAACTGTTCATGGAGGAAGTAGAGGATCAGATCGCGGGCCTTCCGGTTGAAATGAGGATACATGGTCACCTTTCCGAAGAAATACCGATGCTGTGGGTGCAGCACCACCAGTGCGCCCAACCCGTCCCACAGATTATCCAGAGCGTAGAGGGTCTTGCGCCTGTTCCCGGTCGACTGGAAGGTAGGCTGAATAAAAGACCGGCCCAATTCAATGGTATATGGCAGATAATGCTGGTTGAATCCCTCCGTAAAATGAAAAAGCTTATAGGTAGCCAGGTTTTCAGGCCGGGTATGGTCATTGCAGACCTTAAAGCGATACCCCCCTAAAATTTCTTCCTCTCTCGGATCCCATGAGATAAGCTGATTATATGGATCTTCGCTCACATCGAATTTATCCAGATCAATGTCTTTGCCTGTGCCACCTCCCGCCTGGCGGAAAGTAACTTCCCGGAGCCGGCCTATCTCCCTCATCACCTGTGGCGAATCCTGATGGGTGACAATATAGAGGTGATTGTTCCCATAGTTGGTATGGCGAAGAAATTTGTCGGCTGTCAGCTCCTCTCGTAAAAGCGCCTTATCAACCGGGTCGACAATATCCTGCATGTATTCGTTTTTAGGGGTCAAAACTATGAATTTTTTTGTGATTGCTAAGGAACAAATTCCTCCTGGCTATTGGACTCCAACCGGTAAACGTGTTCCTTGATTTTAGTGGCCCATTGCTGGGGGGAAAAGCGTTTATCCAGCCAGCGGTAATCGATGGGTTTTCCAAAGGTCAGATCGATGTGGGCGGCCTGTTGCTTAAACATTTCATTGGGCAGATAGAACATTTCAATGTTGCTTTTGATCCCGAGGAAGACCCTCAGATTGGCCAGGTTATAGAAAAAATTGGAATTCTTCCCGCTGATGTGAACTGGAATGATATGCCGCTGATGCTTTTGGGCTTTATTGATAAAACTCTTGTGCCAGGGCAGATCGACTATCTTCCCCTTGATTTTTCTTGAACACAGCCCGGCTGGAAAGTTCAGAATCTGGGCATTGCTGTGGTATGTCGCTTCAATTCGCCTGACGTAATCACTGGATTGTTTGCCGTGCTTATTGACCGGAACAAAGATGGGTTCCAGGTTCTTGATGTTCAGTAAAATATCATTGACAATAAACTTCACATCGGGATAGATATCGCCCACCTCCCTGGCAAAAGCCAATCCATCAAGCCCGCCCAGGGGGTGATTGGCCACAAAGATAAATCGCCCTTCCCGGGGAATATGTTCTTTGCCAAAGGAACGAATATCAATGTTGAATTCATCCAATCCTGCCCGGACAAAGTCCAGTCCTTCAAGATGCCGGATCCGGGGCAACACTTCATTGATCTCATCCTGGTGAATGATGCGCCTGAGGTAACGGTATACAAACCCTGGAATTAGCCGGGCCACCCGGGGATTCTTTTTGCGAAAGACTTCCCGGATATTGATTCGATCAGGTTGATGTGGCTCCTCCATCATAAACGCTTTATCCGTTTAAAAAAGTGAGTAAAAATACAAAATTTCCCTTAAACCAACAATCCTATTCCCTTTGCAAACGGGCCAATCTGGGAATGCCCAATGGCCGGAAATGGGAAAAGTTTTCAACACCGTGGTAAAAAATGGGTTAAAGTGGTTGCTTGTGGAAATATTTTCTTTATCTTTACATTTAATTTAGGTGTAGTGTATGGCCACGTTTATAGGAGATTATACATGCCGGGTCGACGAGAAGGGACGGATCACCTTCCCTTCGGGCTTCAAAAAGCAGATGGATTCTGCTTCGGGCGACCGGTTCGTGGTCAAGAAAGACATCTTCGAGCCCTGTCTTGTGCTCTATCCCTTTGATGAATGGGAACGGCAAAATCAACTGATCCGTCAGCGGATCAATCCCTATAATAAGGAGCACAACAAATTCCTGAGAAATTTTTATAAAGGCACAGCGGAACTGGCACTTGATGGGAACGGACGGCTGCTCATCCCCAAAAGGTTACTGGATCAGGTAGAGATCTCCAGGGAAGTGATCATGGCGGGTCAGGATGGCAAAATCGAGATATGGGCCAAACATCTGTATGAACGCATTGATGAGTCGGAGGAGGATTTTGCCGAACTTGCCGAGAAGATCATGGGTACCTCATCGGAAGAAGGTCAATAAGGGGGGGGCTATGTTTCATCAGGCAGTATTATTGAAAGAGAGTATTGGGGGATTGAACATCAACCCGGGTGGCATTTACGTAGATGCCACTTTTGGTGGTGGTGGCCACAGCAAGAGGATTCTGGAAGAGCTGGGTCGCGGCTGGTTGGTGGCCTTTGACCAGGATTTGGCGGCCCAGGCAAACATCATGGAGGACGAGCGGCTTATTTTTATTCCGCATAATTTCAGATACATGAAAAACTTCGTCAAATACCTCGGGTTTCAGAAGCTGGATGGGATATTGGCTGATCTGGGGGTATCGTCTCATCACCTGGACAGCCCGGAGCGGGGTTTTTCTTTTCGTTACGAAGCGCCCCTGGACATGCGCATGAATCAAAAAAGTACATTAACGGCCGCTGAGGTTTTAAACACCTATACGCCATCGCGGTTGCTGGAGATTTTCAGGCAATACGGGGAGCTTAAGAAAGCCCGATTCATTGTCGAGGCGATTATTCAGGAGCGGGCAAAAAGCAACATTGAACATACCGGCGATTTGGTGGAGCTATTATCGGGGCTCACGCCGGTGAAGCAGCGCAACAAATTTCTGGCGCGGATATTCCAGGCCCTTCGCATAGAAGTAAATGGGGAGGTTGAGAGCCTAAAATATTTTCTGACCCAAAGCAAAGAAATGTTGAAAAAAGGTGGTAGATTAGCGGTAATCTCCTATCATTCGGTGGAAGATCGTACGGTAAAAAACTACATCAAAACCGGCAATTTTGAGGGGCGGGTGGAGAAGGATTTTTATGGGCAGATGCAGGTTCCCTGGCAGATGATCAACAAGAAAGTCATCACTCCGGGAGCCGAGGAGCTCCGGGGCAACAACCGGGCGCGCAGTGCGAAGTTAAGAATTGCTGAAAAGTTGTAACACAGGAAGTATTGACCAGCAGCTAATACAAAAGAAACCGGGATTATGAAGGATGAGCGCAAAAACGTAGAGTTCATTGATGAGAAGCAGGAGCGCAAAGAGCTCCGGCGAGGCGGAACGCTTAAGGGTTTTTTGGGGGGCTCATTGCTGACCCGCGAGAAGGTGGTTCGTCAGCTGCCTTTCATTCTTTTCCTGACGCTTTTGGCTTTATTTTACATTGCCAACCGCTATCATGCGGAAAATGTGGTCCGGGAAAATTCCAGGCTTCAGGATGAGGTCAGGGAGCTTCGGGCCAGGGCGATATCCACTTCGGCCGAGCTGATGCATTTAAGCAAGCAATCGGAGGTGGTACGGTTAATCAAGGAGAAGGACATGGGTTTGCGGGAATCGCTCACGCCCCCGCGCAAAATTGTGGTGGAAAAGGAAGAGTAGCTATGCCATTAAAGAAGGACATCGTATGGCGTGTTGGTGTGGTATATGCGGTTATACTGCTTTTTGGTCTTTTGATCGCCGGAAAGATCCTGTACCTGCAGGTTTTTCAGGGGCAGGAACTAAGCAAGAAGGCCGAGGAGCTGCATATGAAAAGTGTGATGGTAGAGTCGAACCGGGGCGACATCTATTCGAGTCACGGGCGTTTATTGGCCAGCTCGGTGCCTTTTTACGAGATCAGGCTGGACACCCGCAGCACGGGTTTAGAGATGGGCCGTGAGCGGTACTTCAACAAGCTTGACACCCTTTCGCGGCGCCTGGCCGGTTTATTTGAAGACAAGTCGGCTTCCCGCTACCGCCGGGAGCTTTACCGTGCCCGCAAAAACGGTGAACGTTTTCACCTGGTCAAGGAGCGGGTCAATTATAAGGAATTGAAAAAGCTCAAAACGTTCCCTTTATTAAGGAAAGGGCGATACAAAGGAGGTTTCATCGTGATTCAGAAGAACATTCGCATTCAGCCCCATGACAACCTGGCTTCCCGGACCATTGGTTATACCACGGATTGGGAAGGCGGCAACATTGTTGGCATAGAGGGGGCGTATGATTCTTACCTGAAGGGGGTCAAAGGGGTACGTATGATGCGCAGGATACAGGGCGGGGTATGGATCCCGGTGAGTGATGAAAACGAGATTGAGCCGCAGAGTGGACAGGATGTAGTGACCACCATCGACATCAACATCCAGGATGTGGCCGAGAGTGCCCTTCGTGAGCAGCTCAAAGAGCACAATGCCGACCACGGCACTGCCGTTTTGATGGAAGTGAAGACCGGCAAAGTCAAGGCCATTGCCAACCTGGGCAAAACCGAATCGGGCAGATACAAGGAGATCTATAATTACGCTGTGGGAGAAAGCCGAGAGCCGGGCTCCACATTTAAGCTGGCCTCTATTATAGCAGCCCTGGAAGACAACTACGTGAGCCTTCAGGACACCATTGACACGGGCGACGGCACCGTCTATTATTACGACAAAAAGCTTTCCGATACCAAGCCCGGGGGATATGGCAAAATCACCGTTCGCAAAGCCTTCACCCATTCCTCCAATGTAGGCATTTCCAAAATCATCACCCGGCATTACCGGGAAAACCCCAGCCAGTTCATCGACCGTCTCTACAGCATGAACCTGGATGAAAAGCTGGGGTTAAAGATCAAAGGGGAAGGCGAACCGCGGATCAAATATCCCGGCGATAAGTACTGGTCGGGGCTTTCTTTGCCGATGATGTCGATCGGCTATGAAGTGCGGCTGACCCCGCTGCAAATATTGACCTTTTACAATGCCGTGGCCAATGACGGCAAGATGGTCAAGCCCCAATTTGTCAAGAAAATTAAGGAACACGGGCAAGAGGTCAAAACTTTCAACAAGCAGGTGATCAACCCCTCCATCTGTTCGCAGCCAACCATTGACAAAGTACAAAACCTGCTGAAAGGGGTGGTGGAAGAAGGCACGGCGCAGAATTTAAAAAACCAGAACTATGAGATAGCCGGGAAAACCGGCACAGCTCAGATCGCCAACCAAAAATACGGTTATCGCAGCGATTCGGGCATCAGTTATCAGGCTTCTTTTGTCGGTTATTTCCCGGCCAACGACCCGATTTACTCCTGCATTGTGGTGGTAAACAGCCCCACCCGGGATGTTTATTACGGCAATGTAGTAGCCGGGCCGGTATTCAAAGAGATCGCCGATAAGGTTTACGCGACCAGCTTTGACATGCACGATGGGTTAAAGCTGGCCGGGAATGGCGATTCGAAGGAGATCCCCTTCACCAAGCACAGCCACCGCCAGGAATTGAAGCGTGTGCTCCGCGACATTGGGGTAAAGGTCAATGAGCGCCATGTGGATTCGAGGTGGGTGGTAACCCGCAAGAAGGATTCGCTGATTGATTTGGCCAACCGCTACATTGACCAGCACACCATGCCCAATGTGGTAGGCATGGGTGTAAAGGACGCGGTGTACATTCTGGAGAACCTGGGATTGAATGTAAAAGTGCGCGGACGGGGAAGTGTGAGGGATCAGTCGGTGGAGCCTGGCGAACGCATCGAGCCGGGCGATCAGGTCACTTTAACCATGACGTTTCACTGATGAAAGCATTGAGCGACATACTGGAAGGCATTCAATTGCTGGATCATGCCGGCAGCCTGGAGGGGCGTGCCGCCAACATCCGGTTTGACTCGCGGGCGGTAGGCAAAGGAGATGTTTTTGTTGCGGTGCGGGGGCTGCAGGTAGACGGGCATTCCTATATCCAGACTGCAGCAGATCAGGGTGCCACTGTGGTGGTGTGTGAACGCATGCCTCAAAATCAGAACCAGGGGGTTACTTACCTGCAGGTTGAAGATACCTCGAAGGCATTGGGCCAGATGGCCGCGAATTTCTACGACCATCCCTCCTACCGCCTTAAACTGATCGGGATCACCGGAACCAATGGCAAGACCACCACAGCGACGCTTCTGCATGGTTTGTTCCTTCAGCATGGCATCCAGGCAGGTCTGATATCTACCATTGCCAATTATGTGGGTCGCGAAAGGCTAAAAACACGCTTCACTACCCCTGATGCAGTACAAATCAATGCCCTGCTCAGCAATATGGTTGAACAGGGATGCCGCTATGCTTTTATGGAAGTCAGTTCACATGCGCTCAAACAAAATCGCACTGCCGGATTGAATTTCCACGGGGGGGTGTTCACCAACATCACCCATGAACATTTGGATTATCATAAAACATTCGACGATTATATCCACTCGAAGAAAAAGCTTTTCGACCATTATATTGAACCCGGCGGCTTTGCCCTGATCAACGCCGACGATCGCCGGGGCTCGATCATGGTTGAAAACTGCCGGGCTTCGGCATACACTTTTGCCCTGAAGCGGCATGCTGATTTCAAGGCTCGGATTTTGGAGAAGCACATCGACGGGACCCTTTTAACCATCGACCACCGGGAACTCTGGACCCCGCTTGTGGGGAGGTTCAACGCTTACAATTTGCTGGGGGTTTACGCCACGGCCAAACTGCTGGGTTACCGGGAGGAAGAATTGCTGAAGGACATCAGCAAGTTGATGCCGGTGGAAGGGCGATTTGAGACGTTTCGTTCAGAGGGGGGTAAAACGGCGGTGGTGGATTATGCCCACAGCCCGGATGCTTTGGAGAATGTATTGTCGACGGTCCAGGAAGTTCAAAAGAAGCAGCAACAGCTGATTACGGTAGTAGGAGCCGGCGGGGACCGGGACAAAAGCAAGAGGCCCCGGATGACAGCCATTGCATTAAAATACAGCAACCGGGTGGTTTTGACCTCGGACAATCCCAGGAGCGAGGATCCGCAGGCCATTTTGGACGATATGCGCCGGGAGGTGTCTCCGCAGCAGGATCAGCGTATCGTGAGCATATCCGACCGCCGCGAGGCCATCCGCTCGGCCTGCATGATGGCTCAATCCGGCGATATCATTATGGTGGCCGGGAAAGGCCATGAAACCTATCAGGAAATTCAGGGGGTCCGCCACCATTTTGATGACCGGGAGGTGATAAAGGAAATATTTAATATTCACAATTAACGCTATGCTATATCATCTTTTTCAATACCTCGATCAACTGGATGTGCCCGGCGCGGGGATGTTTCAATACATCTCCTTTCGTTCGGCCATGACCGTGATCACCTCCCTGATCATATCGCTGATCTTCGGGCGGCGGATCATCAATTTTTTGGTGCGCCAGCAGATTGGAGAAAAGATCAGGGAACTGGGCCTGAAAGGAGAAAAAGTGAAGGCCGGCACCCCGAGTATGGGCGGTCTGATCATCCTGGCCTCCATTCTGATTCCGACCCTGCTGTTCGCCAACCTCAACAATATCTATATCATCCTGATGCTGATCACCACCATATGGCTGGGCCTGGTGGGTTTTGTGGACGATTACATCAAGATTTTCAAAAAGAATAAGAGCGGTTTGGCCGGCAAATTCAAAATCGGGGGGCAGGTGGTGCTGGGGTTAATCGTGGGGCTCACCCTGTATATGAGTGAAGATGTCACTGTTCGACAAAAGGTTGACAAAGAAGAAATTGCCGATAAAACAGCGGTTCAGGTAATGAACGATTACGACCGGGACAGGGATAACGAGAAACAATTCGTAAAAGACGTCAAATCGACGATCACGACCATTCCTTTTCTCAAAAACAACGAATTCGACTATGAATACCTGGTGGCTTTTACGGGCAAGCACAGTGAAAAGCTGGCCTGGATAGCCTTTGTGATCGTCACCATTCTTATTGTCACGGCCGTTTCCAACGGGGCCAATCTAACCGACGGGCTGGACGGGCTGGCCACAGGCACCTCGGCCATTATCGGGGCTACATTGGGCATTTTGGCCTATGTATCGGGCAACATGATTTATGCCGATTACCTAAACATCATGTATATACCCTATACGGGTGAGCTGGTGGTCTACATCAGTGCCTTCATCGGGGCCACCATTGGGTTTATGTGGTACAATTCTTATCCGGCCCAGGTTTTCATGGGCGATACCGGGAGCCTGGCCCTGGGGGGGATCATTGCCGTTTATGCGATCATCATTCGCAAGGAATTGCTGATACCCATTCTGTGCGGTGTTTTCTTCGTTGAGAGCATCTCTGTGTTGTTGCAGGTTTCTTACTTCAAATATACGCGCAAAAAGTACGGAGTGGGGCGCCGCATTTTCAGGATGACTCCCATCCATCATCACTATCAAATGAAGGGGTACCCTGAACCCAAGATTGTCATCCGGTTTATGATCGTTGCCATATTGTTGGCGGTGATCACCATCGTTACACTAAAGATCAGATAGAACAACAAACATGAGCAAACGCCTGGTCATATTGGGAGCTGGAGAAAGCGGAACGGGATCTGCTGTTTTGGCAAAAAAGCAGGGATATGATGTATTTGTCTCGGACAATGGCGTCATACGGGAGAACTACGTGCAGCTGTTGGAAGAATGGGGCATTGCTTACGAGCAGGAGGGCCACAGCGAGGGGGCAATACTGGAGGCCGGAGAAGTCATAAAAAGTCCGGGCATTCCTGACCAGGCCGAGATGGTAGCAAAAGCCCGGGGCAAAAACATTCCGGTAATTTCAGAAATTGAGTTTGCCGGGCGTTATACCAGGTCTTTTAAAATATGCATCACCGGGAGCAATGGGAAAACCACCACCACCAAGCTGGTGCATCAGATATTAAAGGATGCCGGGCTGGATGCCGGGCTGGCCGGAAATGTGGGCAACAGCCTGGCTTATCAGGTGGCCATGGAGGATCATGACTATTTTGTCATTGAGCTGAGTTCTTTCCAGCTCGACGGGATATACCATTTCAAGCCTGATATTGCGGTATTGCTGAACATCACACCCGATCACCTTGACCGGTATGGCCATCAAATGGAGCAGTATGTAGCATCAAAATTCAGGATAACGAGCAACCTGGCGGCCAGTGATCTTTTCATCTACAACGCAGATGATCCGGTTATTGGCCGACACCTCGGCCGGCTCTCTCTTCCGGCCCGGTTGGCCGGGTTCACCCTGGGTAATGATCGCCGGCAGGCCGGGTGGATTGAAAATGAAACCATGTTGATCCAGTATAAAAACAACCCATTCACTATGTCAATACATGATCTGGCTTTAAAGGGCAAACACAATGCCTACAACTCAATGGCCGCTTCCATTGCGGCCCGGGCCCTGGATATCCGCAAGGAATCCATACGCAAAAGCCTGGCCCATTTCAAGGGGGTTGAACACCGCCTTGAGCATGTTTTAAAGATCCATGGCATTCATTTCATCAATGATTCCAAGGCCACCAATGTCAACTCGACGTGGTATGCCCTGGAGAGCATGCCGGATAACCTGATATGGATTGCCGGGGGGCAGGACAAGGGCAATGACTACAGCGGCCTTCGGGATCTGGTGCGCGACAAGGTCAAGGCCATCATATGCCTGGGCGTTGACAATAACAAGATTCATCATGCGTTTAGCGATCTGGTTGATACCATTGTGGACACCACCACGGCGCAGGAAGCTGTACAAACAGCTTATTACCTGAGCAAAAAGGGCGACACGGTTTTGCTATCACCGGCTTGTGCAAGTTTCGATCTGTTTGAAAACTATGAAGACCGGGGCAACCAGTTCAAAAAAGCGGTACGCAAACTTTAAACCCAAAAATTGAGCAGATGCGGGATATACTGGCAAAATACTTCAAAGGCGACGGGGTTATCTGGGGGGTTGTGCTCCTGCTCTCGTTATTCTCGTTGCTGGCGGTATACAGTTCAACGGGCTCGCTGGCTTATCAGTCGCAGGATGCCAGCACCGCTTCCTACATCCTCAAGCACTTTTCATTGCTGGTATTAAGTTTGGTGGTCATTTTCATCACCCACAACATCCCCTATAAGTTTTACTCGAAGCTTTCCCAGCTGCTGCTCATTGTGGCTTTTGTTCTGTTGATTTTGACCCTGGTGATGGGCACCAGTGTGAACCAGGCCAAAAGGTGGCTGACCCTTCCGGGCATCGGTCTGACCATTCAGACCTCCGATTTTGCCAAACTGGCCCTGGTGATGTATACTGCCCGTATCCTGTCGGTCAAGCAATACCGGATCACCAACTTCAAAGAGGTGGTGGGTTATCTTTTTGTGCCGGCCCTGATCATTTGCGGGTTGATTCTACCGGAGAACCTCTCCACGGCGCTGATTCTTTTTGCCACCGTCATGATCCTGATGTTTGTCGGGCGGGTTAAAATCAAGTACATCGCCTCAATGGTCATGCTCGGGGTGGTCTTACTGGGCATACTGGTGGGGAGTTTGCTTTTAAGCGGGGAGCAGGGGCGCATTGACACCTGGGAAAGCCGGATTGAGCATTTCACAGATGGTGAATCATCAGACAATTACCAGGTCAAACAGTCGAAGATTGCCATTGCCACGGGGGGTGTTTTGGGCAAAGGCCCTGGCAACAGCACCCAGCGGGATTTTCTGCCCTACGCTTATTCGGATTTCATATATGCCATTATAGTAGAGGAATATGGATTTGTGGGCGGGCTATTCATTTTGTTCTTGTATATGGTTTTGCTGTACCGGGCCGGGGTGATTGTCAGGCGGAGCACCCGGACATTCGGGGCTTTCTTGGCCACGGGGCTGACCCTGTTGCTGGTCATTCAGGCGGTGATCAACATGGGGGTAACCGTTCATCTGATCCCGGTCACCGGCCAGACCCTACCTTTTGTAAGCATGGGCGGATCGTCATTGCTTTTCAGCAGCCTGGCTATAGGAATCATATTAAGTGTAAGCCGTTCAGCGGGCAAAGAAACTTCGGGCAAAAAAACTTCGGGAAACGATGCCAAAAAAGCGACACATGCATAAGAAAGCGCCACATATCATCATCAGCGGTGGCGGCACCGGCGGCCATGTTTTTCCGGCCCTTGCCATTGCCAATGCCCTTCAGCGCATCAACCCCCAGATCCGCATTCTTTTCGTGGGGGCCAAAGGCAAGATGGAAATGCGCAAGGTACCGGATGCCGGCTATCACATCATTGGATTACCGGTAGCAGGGATACAACGCCGGCTCACCTGGAAGAACCTGTTGGTTCCCTTTAAGTTGATAAGGAGTTTGGTCAAATCGAAGCGCATCATCAAACATTTTCAGCCGGATGCAGTTGTTGGGGTAGGCGGCTATGCCAGCGGGCCGGTTCTGCGGGTAGCCAGCCGAAGGGGCATTCCGGTGCTGTTGCAGGAACAAAATTCATACGCCGGGATCACCAACCGGATGCTGGCGCATCGGGCCGCAAAGATATGCGTGGCCTATGAAGGGATGGACAAATATTTCCCCGGCGATAAGATTGAGCTTACCGGCAATCCGGTAAGGGAAGCGTTAATTCCACAGGCCAATAAGAAGCAGCAGGCCATGGAACATTTTGATCTTTCCCCGCAGATCAAGACCATTTTGGTTTTGGGAGGAAGTCAGGGAGCACGTTCGATCAACGAGAGCATCATGCGCCACCTGCATGATTTTGAGAAGCGCCAGGTACAGATGATCTGGCAATGCGGGGGTAATTATCATGAGCAAGCGGTCAAAGCGATGGCCTCGTTTAGTTTGCCCAACATTCGTTTGGTTGATTTCATTGACCGGATGGATTTGGCCTATGCAGCGGCCGACCTGATCATTTCCCGGGCTGGAGCCGGGACCATCTCGGAGCTGGCCCTGGTAAAAAAACCGGTGATCCTGGTGCCCTCGCCCAATGTAGCGGAAGATCACCAGACCAAAAATGCCCGGTCGCTGGCCGACCGCAACGCGGCCCTGCTGGTCCCGGATGAGGAGGCCCCCTATGTATTGGTACAAAAAGCCTTTGGCATAATAGACCATGATCAGCAGGCCGAAGCCCTGGCCCGCCATATTGGTGAAATTGCTAAACCGGATTCTGCGCATAAGATTGCGCAGGAGACGTTAAAACTGATTAAATCATGAATCTGGAGCGAATCAATCGAGTTTACCTAATTGGCGTCGGTGGCATTGGCATGAGCGCCCTGGCCCGGTATTTCAATGCCCTGGGCAAAGAAGTGGCCGGTTATGACGTGGTCTCCAAGCCGCTGACACAAAAACTGGAGCGGGAAGGGGTGATCATTCACTACGAGGACGAACCTGATTTGATTCCTTCGCCCTTCACCCAAAACAAAAAAAGGACGCTGATCATCTATACTCCGGCTATTCCTTCCGATCACAAGGAGCTGAACTTCTTCACCGATCACGGCTATACAGTGCTCAAGCGCTCGCAGGTCATGGGCGAGATCTCCAGGAACAAGCGTTGCCTGGCGGTTGCCGGCACCCATGGCAAGACCACCGTTTCTTCGATAATTGCTCATCTTCTGCATCAAAGCGATTCGGGCTGCAATGCTTTCCTGGGCGGGGTGGTCAAGAATTACCAGAGCAACGTGCTGGTCAATGCCAAAAGCAACATCATGGTAGCCGAAGCCGATGAGTTTGACCGCTCGTTCCTAAACCTGCATCCCAATATGGCGGTGATCACCTCGATCGATGCCGACCATTTGGACATTTACCACAATGAAGACTCTATCCGCAAGGCCTTTGATGAGTTTATCGGCAGGCTTCCCGAGCAAGGGATTTTGCTTCATCACAGCAACCTGAAAATCAACCCCCAGATCACCAGCAAACTGAAAACCTACAGCTACTCGTTAAACCCCGGGGCTGACTTTTACCCATTGAACCTGACCATTCGCGAAGGCAAATACTTCTTCGATTTGGTCACCCCGGAAAAAACATTAGAGGGCTTCTCACTGCATCTGCCGGGGAAGGTCAACGTAGAAAACGCCATTGCGGCATTGAGTGCTGCTTACCTGCAGGGATTGGGCCGGGAATTTCTCTACAAAAACCTGTCGACTTTCCAGGGCATCGAGCGGAGGCTGGATGTACAGTTCAACCAGGCAAATATGCTCTACATTGATGATTACGCGCACCATCCTGCTGAAATATCCTACACGATAAGTTCCATACGCGAATTTTATCCTAAAAAGCGGATTACTGGTATTTTTCAGCCACATCTATATTCGCGCACCCGGGATTTTGCCCGGGAATTTGCCGAAAGCCTTGAGTTACTGGATGAGCTGATCCTGCTGGATATCTATCCGGCGCGGGAAAAGCCCATAGAAGGGGTTTCATCCCGGATCATCCTGGATCAGGTTCAACATATACCGGCACAAATCGCCAGCAAGAAGGAATTGTTGGGGTTGCTGGACAACCGCAATATTGAAACCCTGGTGACTCTTGGGGCCGGGGACATTGATCAAATGGTCGAACCCATCCGGCAAATGATGGAAAAACGGGTTGCAGCACAATGAAAAGGTTCAAACAAATAGCGCTTTGGGGTGGCATCCTGCTTTATTTGGCGGTGGCCCTTTCGTTTGTCAACAAGAAAAGGGAACGAACCATCTGTTCAAAGGTAAAAGTAACGATCAGTGACAGCCTGCAGGACCAGTTCATAACCCGGAGCAAGGTTCAGAACATCATCCACAACCTGGGCACGAAAATCCGGGGGGAAGAGACCAGCAACATCAACATCCGGCAAATTGAGCGATATTTGGCAGACAAGCCGCTGGTTAAACAGGCAGAACTTTACTTCACCGGGAATGGAGATCTGCACATCCGCATTGACCAGCGCAATCCCATTGTCCGGGTCATCAATGCCCGCGGGCGCAGTTATTACATCGATCCGGAAGGTGTTATTCTGCCCGTTTCACAGGGATACACCTCCCATGTGCTTGTGGCCAGCGGGGAGATCAAGGAATTTTTTGAGCCGGCCCGGCAAAATAAACTGCCCTGTCCGGGCGATTACGATGGAAAGAAGAACTATGCGATATGTAAGATCTTTGACCTGGCCCGGTTCATCCACAACCATCCTTTCTGGGAAGCTCAGATTGAACAGATATACCTGAACCGGGAAGGAGAATACGAGCTTATTCCCAGGGTTGGCGGTCACTTAATCAAACTGGGCCCGTATGAGGGGTACCGCAAGAAGTTTCGACACCTAAAAGCCTTATATGAAAAGGGTTTCAACAATACAGGGTGGAATAAATATTTAAAGATCAACTTAGAATACGACAATCAAATCGTTTGCACCAAAAGATAGATCAAGATGAGTTCACAAGAGCCATTCGTTGCTGCCATAGACATTGGAACAACCAAAGTTGTTGCCGTTACCGGGAAGAAGAAAGAAAACGGTAAGATCGAGATTCTGGGCATCTCCAAGACGCCCTCGACGGGTATCAAGCGGGGGGTCGTCCAGAATATTGATGAGACGGTTAATGCCATCCAAAAGACGGTTGAAGAGGTCCAGGCGGCCTCGGGGACCATGATCTCGGATGTTTTTGTCGGCATTGCCGGACAGCACATCAAGACCATCCGCAACCGCGGCTACATCAACCGCGATTCGTATGAGGATGAGATCACCCGCAAAGACATTGACAATCTAATTCGCGAGATGTATAACATCTCGATTGATGTGGGCGAAGAAATCATTCATGTACTGCCACAAAACTTCATTGTGGATAACGAGACGGGCATCAAAAACCCGGTGGGGATGCTAGGGCGTCGGGTAGAGGCCAATTTCCACATTGTCATTGGTCAGATCACCTCAGCCCGCAACATTGGCAAATGCATCAACAAAGCCGATTTATCGCTGAATGAGTTGATCCTGGAGCCATTGGCTTCCTCCTCGGCGGTGCTGACCGCTGATGAGAAAGAGGCAGGTGTGGCCCTGGTAGACATTGGCGGGGGCACCACCGATGTAGCGGTTTACTATGACGACATCATCCGCCACACGGCAGTCATTCCGTTTGGAGGGGATGTGGTCACCAAAGACATCAAGGAGGGCTCCTCGATACTCCAGCGGCAGGCTGAACTGCTCAAGATACAGTATGGTTCCGCCCTGGGTGATCTGGCCCGGGAAGACGAGGTGGTCTCCATACCAGGGATCAGCGGACGCGAACCCAAGGAAATATCGCTAAAAAGCCTGGCCTACATCATCCAGTCGCGCATGGAGGAAATCCTCAACGCGGTATTGTATGAAATAGAAAACTCGGGCTATTATGAACGGCTCAGCGCCGGTATAGTCGTTACCGGTGGGGGTGCCCTGTTGAAAGATCTCCCCCAGCTGGTCAAATTTGTCACCGGGATGGATGTACGTCTTGGTTATCCCGGGGAAAATCTGGCATCGGAGAGTGTACCGGAAGTAAACAACCCCATGTTCTCGACCAGTGTAGGTTTGGTACTGAAAGGCTTTGAATTTCATGCCCAGAATAAGGTTCCCCGGGAAGAATCCGATGAAAACCAACAAGAGAATGAACAGGAAGAGGCCCCGCAAAAAGACCAGGGAAATGGCAAGAAAGGTCTTTTATGGCGGGTTAAACAAGCCTTCAGTGAAATCTTTGAAGAAAACGATGCGGAGATGTAAGCAGGATCATCGCAGGGATTCAACCAAAACGATGGCAGCAATGCAATAGGATCCGCAAAGATTTAATCTGAACTATGGAATTGATATCATAGGATCTGCAAAGATTCAACCTGAACGATGGCAGCAATGCAAGCAGAACCCACAGGGATTCAAGCTAAACTATGGCAGTAAGGCTCAAGGTAATGTTAAAAGAAAAAAAAACAGCATATTATGGCCGAGGAATTGATGCATTTTGATTTGCCGGTGGACCGCTCCTCCATCATCAAAGTAGTAGGTATAGGAGGCGGCGGGGGCAATGCGATCAACCACATGTACAATGAAGGCATCAAGGATGTCAATTTTGTGGTATGCAACACGGATGCCCAGGCGCTTTCCAAGAGTCCGGTATCGGTAAAGGTTCAATTGGGAGAGTCTTTAACCGAGGGCCGGGGGGCCGGCAACAAGCCGGAGATAGGCCGGGAAGCGGCCATTGAAAGCCTGGACCAGGTCATGGACATCCTCTCGAGCAACACCAAGATGGTCTTTTTAACGGCGGGCATGGGTGGTGGAACAGGCACGGGAGCCATTCCCATCATAGCCAAGGCCGCCCGGGAGCAAGGCATTTTGACGGTAGCCATTGTCACCATTCCCTTTCGCTTTGAGGGCCAGCGCAGGATACAACAGGCCATTGAAGGCATCCATGAGCTGGGCCAGTACGTGGATTCGCTGCTGGTGATCAACAATGAAAAGCTGCGGGAGGTGGCCGGCAACATGAAACTTTCCCAGGCCTTCTCGCACGCCGATAACATCCTGGCTGCCGCGGCCAAGGGCATTGCTGAGATCATCACCGTACCGGGTTACATCAATGTGGATTTTGCCGATGTACAAACTGTCCTGACCGACAGCGGGGTAGCCATTATGGGCACGGGTATGGCGGAAGGAGAAAACCGGGCCACCAAGGCCATAGAAAAGGCCCTGACCTCTCCCCTACTCAATGACAATGACATCACCGGAACGGAAAATATCCTGCTCAACATCAATTCGGGGGCGGAAGAGATCACCATGGATGAGATCGGAGAGATCACCGACTACATCAACGCCGAGGTCGGTGCCAATCCCAACATCATTTGGGGTACCGGTACCGAAGAATCGCTGGGCAATAAGATCAGTGTTACGATCATTGCCACCGGATTTGAAGACAGCAGCATCCCCGAGCTTTACGCCAAAAAATCACATAAAAAGAAGGTCACCTTGCAGGACACCCCCTATAAAGATCCTGTTCAAAAAGAATCTCCAACCAAACAAAAGGGCCAGCTGGTCGATTCCGGCTCCTACAAAAAGCCGGAAAATCAACCTTCCCGGTCAAGAGCAACCCAACAGCGGACCTTCAACTTTGACCTACGTGATGAGCGCGAGGAAAGCGAGGAGGAACAGTTTGTGGTAAAAAGCCGCAAGGGCAGTGATGAAAGGGATCAGGAGCATGAAACCATCGACAAAGACCAGGTGATGGAAAAACTTCGCGAAAGCAGGGATCAAACGGCGGTCAACTCCAAAAACATCATGCGCAACCTCAAAAACATCGAAGCCCTGGAGAATGAACCGGCCTACAAACGCAAAAAAATCAAACTGGACCAATCCAAACCCAGCAAAGAAACCAAAATTTCACGCTACACCCTTTCGGACGACGAAGAAAACAATGAAACCCGCTTAAGGGAAAACAATTCCTATCTGCATGATAACGTTGATTAATAATCAGGACCATGCTCATTGCCAACACAGAAAACATTGCTCATAAGGAAGTGTCCGAAACCCTGGGTTTGGTGCGTGGCAACTCCACGCGGGCCCGTTTTTTCGGACGCGACATTGTGGCTTTTATTAAAAATTTTGCGGGTGGAGAGGTGAGCGAATATTCCGACCTGCTAACCAACACCAGGAACGCCGCCCTCGAGAGGATGGTTGAGGAAGCCAAAAAATTGAATGCAGATGCCGTTATCAATGTTCGTTTCACCACTTCCAATGTAGCGCAGGGGGTGAGTGAAATACTGGCATTTGGAACGGCTGTTAAACTTAAGGACGTTTGATACGTTAAAACTCAAAAGCTATGGCAATACTGGAAAAAGTAGAGGGTGAAATCAAAGAAGCCCTCAAGAACAAGCAAAAGCAAAGGCTTGAAGCCCTGCGCTCGATCAAGACGGCGCTGTGGAAAGCCAAGACGGAAAAAGGGGCCAACCAACAGCTGAGTGAGGAAAAGGAGGTACAGGTTTTGCAAAAGCAGCTGAAGCAAAGGAAAGAGTCGGCTGAGGTTTATGAGCAGCAGAACAGGAGTGATCTGGCAGAGGCCGAGCGCAATGAGGCGGAAGTCATCAATGAATTCCTTCCCGAGCCCATCAGCGATGAGGAGTTAACCAGCATCATACAGGGCATCATTGAAGAGACGGGTGCATCGTCGATGAAAGACATGGGCAAGGTTATGGGCATAGCCAACAGGCAGTTGGCCGGCAAAGCAGAAGGCAAAGTCATTGCCGACAAGGTCAAATCAATGCTCTCGGGTGGTGAGTAAAAGGTGACGGGTTATACCCCTTGCAGTTCACAGGTTCGGTTTGTCTTTTGAATATACACCAATGCTCAACCCAGGCCGGGTAGGTCTGGGTTTGGTTTGATCAGCGGATCATAATTCCCGCGGCAAATCTTCCACAGGGATTGCCAAGCTGGCGGGCCGAGAAGAACAGATCGGAACTCTCGAAGGTATCGATGCGTGATTCTTCGATGTGTCGGGGATTCACTCCGCCGTTTAGCAGCTGAAGGCGGTTGGCAGCCCACAGGTTCAGATAAGCTTTCCCGGGAGATTGATGGGAAAGGACCTCCTCGTTTTCAAGGTGGATATTGCTTTTCACCTCGCGGATCACCTCTTCACCCACTTCATAGCTATCGGGGCCGATTGACGGGCCTATACCGACCAGCAGGTTGGCCGGGCTGACGTCGAATTCCTGTTTCAGGGTTTCAACGACTTTAGCGGCAATGGACTGGACGGTACCGCGCCAGCCGGCATGGGCAGCGGCCACGACCTGCTTCTGGGGATCATAAAACAAAAGGGGGACACAGTCGGCAACCAGCACAGATATACAAACCTGGGGTACCCGGGTAATCAGGGCATCGGTTTCGGTGATGCCCTCTTTGACCTGATCCAGGTTGTGAATGACTTCAATATTGGCTGTATGGCATTGTCCCGGGAACAAGAAATGGGCCGGAGTAATATCCAGCTCTTCGGCCAGGCGTTTGCGGTTTTCGGTCACATGTTCAGGGTCATCTCCGGCGGTGTAGCTTAAATTAAGCGAGTGGTAGATCCCTTTGCTGACGCCGCCACCCCGGGAAGAAACAAAGTGCAGCAGGCGGTCATACTGATAAAGGTGAGAAAAAAAGCGAAGGGGCGCTATTTCATGAACATTTTTGATCATAGTGAATGTCTTTTGATGCGCTTTTTCTATTTATAATCCACTGGTGCGGTTCCCGTTCTGGCAGGAAGATATCATTTGGACAATACCCATTAATGTTCACAAATAAGTATATCTTGCCCAGTATATCATCAACGTTTAACCGAACATGGCACATGGACCGATTGTTGCAGGGGTTGGGTACCCGGGCAGAAAATCAGCTTTCACCAGGTATAAACCCAAAAAAGCGGGTTTTATTATAAAAAGGGGCATGGATCTGATGGATTCTTGCTTAATATCAGCTTTTTCGGGCAATAAAGAAGTTTCAACAGATTGACTTATAAAGAAGTGCTCACTCAATAAGTTTCAACAGATTGACTTATAAAGAAGTACTCACTCAATAATGGCCTGTTGGGGAACGTTAAGAATTGGGGGTTGGTAAAAATTGGGGCGGTATTTAGGTATGTAAGTTGAAATTTTTATCTTTGCAGTTTAACAGCGCTGAAAAGTGCAAAAAAGGGTCGCGTGGCCGAGGGGCTTAGGCACCGGTCTGCAAAACCGGTTACGGCGGTTCGAATCCGCCCGCGACCTC
>CAJXLK010000004.1 GCA_913055635.1 uncultured Bacteroidota bacterium | reverse complement strand
AACAATAAAAGCATAATATAATAAACTGGGGAAATAACATTGCGAAAATTTGATGGATATTTATTTGCTATTTACACTTTTTCATACTTTAACTTAAATTATTTGACACGAATTCTCATATTCAATCAATTATGAAATGCCATGGATGCTTATGTTCATTATTGACAAAATTATAGGACTCATGAAATTTTGTTATTTAGAATCATTCTAATTTTTATTCATCGATTAAGTTGTCCCTTGGTAATAACCCATTATTTCCGAGATATTGAATTATTAACCTGATATTGAAAGAATTTCACTTCTTTTGTTATAAATGTTGCGATTATTTACTGGAAGGCAGATTTTAATGTGTTGAAAAGTAAGAAGCAATCAACTTAAATTGGAAAATTTCACCGTGACGTAATAGGAGGGGGGATGACTGGTCGTTTTGCAAGGAAAGTGTAAAAAATCGTTTCAAAAATAAAAAACCCTCTAACTTTTAGTTTGTTAGAGAGTTTGTGTGTGCCCAGGACAGGACTAAAACATTATTGTAAATTATATTTTTCCAAGTATTCTTGTAGTGCTTTTTCACTCACCATCCGTTTTCTGGTACTTACTTTAATGGCAGGTAGCTCTCCGTTACGTATTTTTTGATCGATCGCTTGGCGTGACATACCAAGTTTTTTTGCCACTTCAGCAACAGTATAGCTTGGTTCCTCAGATTTTTCGACTACTCCTTCACTTTCTATAGCTGCTTGTCTTTTCCTTCTTTTATTTTCTAACCTTGCCGAAGTAATACCAATTATCACTTTTTTTGAAAAGTCCTCGATTGTTTTCTCTAATTGATCAAGATTCTCTTCTACATTGTCATTATTATCATTAAAAGTTGCTTTTATGTCAATTAGTTCCTCAAATATTTCAGGATTAATGTCATTTTCTTTCATAAAACTTTCGATCTGTTGAATTAATCTATATAACTCTATAGATTCCTTTTTTTTACTAAAAAGTATTAGTAAAGGATTTGGTAGTTCGCTCATTTTCTATCTTTTATTTTAAAGTTTATCTGTATACTGAAAATCTTGTGTTGAAAATTTGTCTATATATTTTCTTAAAGTGTCGAGCTTTTTATGACCTGTCATTCCCATTATACTTGATATAGGAGTCCCTTCTTTAAGTAAGTTGGTAATGAATGATCTTCTACAAGTGTGGCTGCTAATGGCTTGTCTTTTAAGGACTGTTTGTTTTATGTTTGTTTGTGTTTTCATTTTAATATGATGAACCTCTTCGGAGAACAAATCAAATCTTGAAAGTATCGACTTTAAAGTACGATTGAATTCTTGATTTGATTTGAGAGGAAAGTGATAATTGTATTTTCTAATAATCTCCTCCGCATCTTGGTTTAAGCTTACCACGGCTTTGGAACGATTTCGCACAGAGTTTTTATTTAAAATTTTTGTTAGTTTTAGTCTTTTTTTACCATTATATTCAACGCTTTGAAAATTTAATTTGTCCAAACTTGCAAGGTCTGAATACCGTAAGCCAGTATTCAAATTAAAAATAAAGGAATCCATAACAGTTTTTTCTGTATCATCTAAAACACCATTTTTTTCTTGAATCACTTTTTTCAAGGTATTTATTTCGTCTTTGTCTAAGGTGATAATAGGAGTCTCATAAGTATTAATTTTAATTTGGTTGATTTTTACGTCAAATTGGTGGATTTTGTTATCATCTAAAAAGTGAAGAAATTCTTTGAGATTGTCAATCCTTTTTTTTATTGTATTAGCGCTTAATTCTCCCCAAGTTTTGTACTTTTTTTGGCTGGTTGAAATATGCGGTATTTCCATAAACTTGATGAAATCTTGAACAAAATCATAATTAAGATTTTCGATTTGAATTGATTCTTCCAGATAAGTTTCAAAATCTATTAGCGAGTTCTTTAAAGTTATGTAATCCTTTCGAGACTGCTCTTTAAGTTGTATCTGATTAAATTTATATTTCAAAAAATCATCATAATATCCTATCAAATCTTTATTTTCTGCGTAGTACTTAATGTTTTTGATTTCATCTTTGACTTTTTTATTGTCTAATTTTGTATTTGGATTTTTAGACAATAAATTTCCGATTGCCTGATCTACAATCGATTTAATTTCCATCAAGTTTTTATTATGTTCCTTGGAATTCGGCACATTTTCCTTAAACAATCCATCCTTGGTCAGCAGCTTTCTATTACTCACCCTCATATAGGTGTTATAACGAACTAACCCACCATTTTTTTTAAAATAAATAACCAAGTAATTTTTTTTGCTGTAAGTTTTAATTTTTGAATACATAATTGTAACACTATTGTAACACTTTTTTGACTTCTATCAGAATATATTTTGACAAGTTGTTTTTTATTATGACAATTGAATTGACTATGTGTAGGCAAATTTATGAAATTTTCTTTTCATTCTAAAGTTATATTGACAAGATTTTTCGAGGATTGCCACCCCGACGAGACACAGGACCCCTTCTTTTGAGCGAAGGGGTTTTTTTAGCACCCCGCTTAGCCTATCCCGCCTTTTCCATATTGCCTTTTTGACGGGGAAACCTTGTTATGCACCTCTCCTCTCAACCACACAAATCCCTTCGTCTCCCTGGTGGAGCCTTTTTTTGATGGATCGCTGATTTTACATGGCAAACGGTTTTTATTTGATGGATGAAAAAATTTCCTTTACCCTGGGGGACGATCACCCTTTACATGGGAATTTTCAAAAGTCCATATGTATCTATGATTCCACGGGGACTGGCATATGTTTTTAACTTTTCCTGCATTCATTCCGCTTCTGCCAGGTGGAGCCGTACCATTCTGTTTGTGGCATTGGCCGTTTTGTGTTGGGTGCCCCATGGCGCTGCCCAGGAAAAGGTGGTAGGGGGCGATTTTGATTATCCGCCGCATTCCTATCTGACACCGGAGGGTCGGGCGGATGGTTTTGGCATTGCGGTGCTGAAAGAGATTGAGCGGGTGACGGATCTGAATTTTCATTACCAGCTGAGTCAGTGGGACAGTGCCCTGGTGCATCTGAAAAGGGACCAGGTGGATCTGGTCACCGGCATCATTTACTCGGAGCAGCGCGAGGAAGACTACGATTTTACCGTGCCGGTTCATACTGAGTACTACGCCATCTTCACCCGAAAAGAATTCCGGGTAGAGGAGCTGCAAGACCTGGAAGGCCTGGAGGTGGCCCTGCTCAACGGGGATATTTCGGTGGAAAAACTCATTAAACCCATGGGCTTGCTCCAGGAGGCCACTTATGTCAACTCCCTGCCCGAAGCCATCACCCGGGTGGAATACGGGAGTGTGGATTATGTGATCGCCCCTTATTCGTTGGGCAAAAGGACCATTGAGTCTCAGGGGTATGAGCATGTGGTGGTTCGTGGTCCGCGTTTGTTGCCCAGTCTGTATTGCCTGGCTGTGAAAAAGGGGAACATTTCCCTGTTGGCCCGGCTGAATACGGGTATCTCCCGGTTGAAACAAAACGGAAAATTGGAAAAGCTCCAGGAGGAGTGGTTCATCTATACCAGGAAACGCGAACGGCTCAACCGTTTTTTGGGCATTGCCGGTCCCATTGCCGGTGCTTTACTGGTTGTTTTGATTTTGTTGTATGCCTGGCTAAAATCCCTGAAACGACAGGTCAGGCTGAAGACCAATGCGATCCTGCAGGCGGAGAAAAAGTACCGGGATTTGTTCAATTTCAACCAGGATGGGCTGATCTTATTTGACCTGCAGGGGAATATCGTGGATGCCAATCCGGAGGCCTGCCGGATGTATGGCTACAAGCAGGAAGAGATGTTATCTATGGACGGAAGGGCATTGGTTTCACCACCTTACCGCCACCTGTTTGATGCATTTTTATCTGCAACCCAAAATGGCGGGGAATATGTTGGTGAGTCGGTAGATGTGCGCAAAGATGGCACCACCTTTTATTCGAGTGTTAAAGGCGCAGAGATAAAAACTTCGGGCCGGTTGTTTGCCGTCATTCGCGATATTTCAGAAGTAAAAAAAGCCGAAGAGGAACTCATCAAAGCCCGGCAAAAGGCGGAAGATGCCTATGAATACAAGAGCAATTTTCTTTCTCATGTCAGTCATGAGCTTCGCACGCCCGTGAATGCCATCATTGGGTATTCCAGGTTGCTGAATCATCCCCCCATGGAAGGTAAAAAAAACCGGTATGCCCGCAATCTGATGTCCGCTGCAGAAACGGTGGTGAGCCTGATCAATGACACGCTGGATCTCTCGAAGCTGGAGGCAGGCAAGGTGACACTGGATCATTTTCCTTTCAACCTGGAGGAGAGCCTTGAGCAGATTGACAATATACTATCGGTATTGGCCGGGCAGAAGGGATTGGCCTTTGAAATTATCAAGACCGCGGAAACACCCCATAGAATAGTCGGGGATCCTTTTCGTTTGCGACAGGTGCTGTTGAACCTGGGCAACAATGCCATTAAATTCACCCGTACAGGAAAAGTGGCGATTCACGTTGTTCCACGTGTTTCTTTTGAAAATGGCAATGGGGTGGAATCGGTGATCCGCTTTGAAGTACACGACAGCGGCCCCGGCATATCCAAAGAACAGATGCAATACATTTTTGAACCTTTCCATCAGGCGGGGCATATTTCTTCAGGTAAGATAAGGAGCACGGGTTTGGGCCTGGCCATTACCCGCGACCTGGTCCGGCTCATGGGGGGGCAGATCCACCT
Organism: uncultured Bacteroidota bacterium; assembly: GCA_913055635.1. Lineage (GTDB taxonomy): Bacteria > Bacteroidota > Bacteroidia > Bacteroidales > UBA12077 > JAGXLC01. The sequence goes on along the minus strand of CAJXLK010000004.1, from coordinate 128,113 downwards.
GACCAGCCATCCGGGCCAGGGCAGTGTGTTCTCCGTTACCTTGCCCCTGAGGTTGGAGAAACAACCGGATGAGAGGGATGTGGAGCCTGAAGCCTCTGCCGTATGGGAACAGGTGGGGTCTGCCAGGCAAGAGGATGATGATCCAGAAGAAGGGAGCCTGGAGGTGCTGGATCAGGCCCGTGTCCTGGTGGTAGATGACAACGATTTCAACATCGAAGTGGTAGGTGATTTGCTGAAAGCGGCGAACAGCCGGGTTCAGGTCGTTCGTACAGGTGAGGAAGCTGTGCAGGCGGTCCAATGCAATATCTATGATGCGGTATTGATGGATGTTCAGATGAGCGGGATGGATGGCAACCAGACCACGCGAATGATCCGAGCAATGAAAGGGTTGAGTGATCTTCCCATCATTGGCTTGTCGGCTCGCAGCACCAGGGAAGACCGGGAGTATGGCCTTGAATCAGGCATGAATGCGTATCTGGTCAAACCGGTGGTGCCCGAACAACTCTACCAAACCCTCATCCGAATGATCCAGTCAAAACAACAAGACCCCTCATCCCACCAAACCGAACACCAATGGGATTTCACTGTGATGCCTGAAGCAGCACGCCAGGATCCGGAAGCCTTTCGGCGGCTCATCAGGCGTTTTATGCGCAATTACAAGGATGCACCGGAGAAGTTAAGGAATTTGAATGAAAAAGGCGACGGGCAAAAGCTCCAGGCCCTCCTGCACAGCCTGGTCAATGCACTGGGCGTGATGGGGGCCGGCCAGCTATCCGGTCAAAGCCGCAACATGGAAAAGGAAATCAAAAAAAGGGGAACGGTTGATCCACGCCAACTTCAGGTGTTCATCCTTTCTTTGGAAGCTTATATCCGTGAGTTAAAAAAAATGGATGTTAGTTGAGCCTGTTGACAGCTACCTCGAGATCATACAACCGCTCTTTGCTGGCTTTTAGTGACACCGAGTCTCCTTCACAACAGTTCAGGGTCACCTGTCTTTTGATGCGATCAATCCTTGAGATGTGATGCATGTTGATGATGGCCGATCGGGAAATCTTAAAAAAAACGTCGGACGGAAATTCTTCCTCTATTTTTCCGATGTTTTTGCAAATCACCACCGATTTATGGTTTGTGTCAAAAATGTTGCTGTAACTTCCTTCTGCCTGCACATATAATATGTCATTGGCTTCCATTAGTACAGTCCCGTGCGCATTTCTGAAACTTATGCGATTCTTGGGCTGTCCCCCTCTAGCAGGGTTGTTCCTGGCCGGTTCCGCTTTAACCCTTTCCAGTGCTTCCTCCAGTTCCTCCTTGCCGATGGGTTTAACCAGGTAATCGAAGGCTTTTTTCCGGAAAGCATCCATGATATATTCATCGTAGGAAGTGGTGAATATGACACGTGTAGGGGCATCCAGTTCATTGATCTCATTCATCACCTCCAACCCGTCCTTTCCCGGCATGTTGATGTCCAGAAATACCACATCGGGCTTGAGGGTCATGATGTATTTAATGCCCAGGTTGGAATCCTTGATGTTTTTGATGACCTGAAAATCGGGAAAGCTCTTAAGCTTATCGGCCAGGGTATATAAGGCAAAATCATCGTCGTCAATTATAATACATTGATACATAAAGGATTGGATTTTCGGGGTCCCGGTCATACGTCTATGATCGAATGATCATTATAATTACAAAAGGAAATGATTGTTCGATCTTGTTAAGTCGTATAAGACCAGTGTATTACATTAAACATGATCTTATGAAGGCGCTACACAATAATACCCATTTTTTAAGAATTGGGTTTCATATTTAACATAATAATTGGTTCGTTCGTCAAAGTGGTTGCTTCGTTGTTTCCTTCCGGCTCTAGATGAGTAACCCTTTTTTCTGTAAAAATACTTACCGGTGAGTCCCTATTTTTATCACAGACCACTCTTTGTTTACATGACTGATATTCAGAAAATATGGTCTAATTTACTGTCCGGGTGTAGATTATCCTACGGGACCAATCAAAAATCAGGAAATCAGATTTATACATCGTCAATGCGTCATTTCATTAAAATACATCGTCTATGAGGATCAGAAAACTACTCGTTTTGTTATTAGCCCTGTTGGTATACGGGCAGGTTCAAGCACAAACCGTATATGTAGATGCCGACGCCACTGGTAACAAGGATGGTACCAGTTGGGAACACGCCTACACCAATTTGACTGAGGCTATAGAAGCCGCACAAAAAGGTGATGAGGTGTGGGTAGCGGCAGGTAAATATTACCCTACCAGTCAGCCCAATTATGACATTGGATCCACCAATCCGCGTTTTAACCACTTCACCCTGAAAAACGGGGTGAAAATACTGGGAGGTTTCGCAGGAGACGAAACCAGCGTGGGTCAACGGGATCTGGACGCCAACAAAACCGTTCTCAGTGGAGATATTGACCAAAATGACGATATAGAGGCAGAAGGTTATGTGGCTGACCACACCAATGTGAATGGTGAAAACAGTTTAAAGCTGTTTTATTTCCCCAAGGGAAGCACCATTGACACAACAGCCGTACTGGATGGTTTCGTGTTGACCGGTGCGGTGGCTGACAATGATGTGTCTCCCTACAACAGCGGTGCTGCATTTCGTTGCCAGGACGCTTCACCCAAAGTAGTGAATTGCGACTTTTATGGCAATTACGCGAAAGATTGGGCAGGTGCCATTTACCTTTATAACAGTTCCATGATTATTGAAAATTGCAATTTTGAGGGTAATAAAGCAGAAGAACATGGAGGCGCTCTTTATTATAGTAAGTCAGAGGTGACGCTGAAAAATTGCCGCTTTAGTAGTAACGAAGGCAAATATGGAGGCGCCATAAGCGGTTATCACAACGAGTCTGTATCGGTATTCGAAAACTGCCACTTTGAGAATAACGTCGCATTGGATAATGCCGGGGTTATAACTACTGGTTGGTCACCCAATGTATTTAAAAATTGTTCATTTATCAACAATGAAGCCTACTGGGGTGGGGCTCTGGTACTTTATACCGAGAGCAATTCAGAAATTATAAACTGTGTGTTTGAGGGCAATCATGCAACAGACTCTTCTGGTGGAGCAATCAATGCCGCCCATAATAGCATTGTTAATATATATAACAGTGCTTTCAGGGGCAACGAGGCCTACCAAAACGGAGGAGCTATTTATAATTATGATGGTGCGGATTTAAAAGCTTATAATACGTTGTTTTCAGGAAATGTTAACGGAGATATAATTAATGATGATGGAACAACAAATTCAGGTTCAGCTGTTTATGCCAAAGATTCTAAGGTTTCTTTGGTCAATAGTACGGTAGCTTCCAATTATTCTTATGATGATGCCAATGGAGCCCCGGTAAATAACTGGAATGCGGAGTTAATTATTAAAAACAGTATTATCTGGAATAACAGTGGCGCTGAGGAAGTACGTTATTCAGGTACCGCTGAGGGCGAAGTTACCAACAGCATTGTACAGGGTGGTTTTACCGGCAGTGGAAATATGGATGTGGATCCATTGTTCCTGGATCCGATTACAGCTACCTCTACACCTTCTACCGAAGGCGACTACAGGCTTTGGGGCAATTCACCCGCCAACAATAAAGGAATCAATACTTCTTTGCCTTCAGATAGCCATGATTTGGATGAAGATGGCGATACCGAAGAGCCACTTCCATATGATTTGAGCGGAAAAGAACGCGTATTCGCCGGGGTTGTGGATATGGGTTGTTTCGAGCAGCAGTTTGAGAGTGTCTCAGGAAATAAGCTTTCCCTTAGAGATAATCAACAAGTGGATATGGGTGATAACCTGAGACTTGACAATACTGATTTCACCATCGAAACCTGGGTTTACCCCGGGCAGGATGCTGTCAATGCTTCGCATCACAACATATGCGGAAACAATGACGTTAGTGCGGGAAACCGGCCTCCTGTGTTGTATATTTTTCAGTACGACCGCATTCATTATGGTTACGGAGATGGCACCAACTGGTATGAGGATGATACTGAGAAAGCTTTAAAAATTGGCCAGTGGAACCACGTTGCCATCACGTTTGATGATGCAACCAATACAATGAAGGTGTATGCAAACGGCGTGCTCCTGGACTCATTAACGGGTGGAGATGTTTCCAATACGCCCTTAAAATATTTAAATACGGACCAGGAACTGCGTGCTAACCTGGATGAATTCCGCGTTTGGAAAGAGGAGCGCACACAACAGGATCTCGTTGCCAACATGAACACAACCCTCAACGGCAATGAGGAAAATCTTGCCCTGTATTATTCGTTTGACCAGGTGACCAGCGGGGAGATTGAAGACCAGGCAGGAATCAACAATGGTACCATGATCAATGGGCCCGGTGTTTTCAACAGCGATGCCATACAGACACCTGTTATCAAAGAGGTTTCAAATGTGGGCATCGATCATTTCACCATCGACTGGCATCCGGTCCCCAATACCAAAGAATACTACATTGATGTAGCCACCGACCCGGATTTCAATAACCTGGTGAAATATGGTATCCCGACCAATGGGAATACAACATATACTGTAAAAGGATTAAGCAAGGGTACAGTCTATTATTATAAGATTACAGCCCAAACCCATGCCGATGACAGAGGCAGCCAGTACGGACATACCGCTACAAAGATGACTCCACCGGGTAATGCCTTCGCATTCGATGGGTCATCCTATATCGATGCAACCGATGTTTGTAAATACGAGTTTGAAGGTACCACCATTGAGACATGGGTGAAACCGGATGCTTCCGATCTGGAATCGAAATGGGCATTGTGGGCCATCAATTCAAATGATGGGCTTAATAATTATACGCTTTTTTACGGAGAGAAAGATGGGACGTATCAATTTCAAATGTCACAATACGATTATGATGCTTCAGGTTGGCAATCCGATTATTTCCCGACAACCACATTGACTGCAGATACCTGGTACCATATAGCTGTGGTTATAGACAATGTTGCCGGAACAGGAACATTTTATCTGAATGGTGAGCCGGCCGGGACTTTTCCCACTTTGGCTGCGCCTTACCCGTATGGTTCCTATTTCAGTATCGGGCAGGAGTTCGATGAGAATAGCCCGGATGATATTGTGACGCCTGATGAAATTTATCCCTCCGACATTATAAAAGGGGAGATGGATGAATTCCGTATCTGGAACAAGCCATTGTCGCAGACCGAAATTCAGGCCAATCTGAATACTACCTTAACCGGTAATGAGGCCGGTTTGGTAACCTACTACAACTTTGACCTGCAAACAGGAAAAAAAGTCATCGACAATTCCAACATCTTTGATGGAGAAGTAGTTGGTACTGCCAATTGGGTAGCCTCCCAGGCAGGTCTTCAGAATTTTACCGTGAAAGATACTGTTCAAACCAAAGAGGGTTTCACCCTGCAATGGAGAACCGTTACAGGAGCAAGTGATTATTCAGTGGATATAGCGACAGACTCAGATTTTGAGAACATTGCACTCCATGCTGCCTCTACTTCAGGAGATACCACTTACACGGCCACCGGACTTTCCGGAGGTACCAAATACTATTTCAGGGTAGCCACCGACCAGGGAGATACCTCTATGGTGAATTACACCACTACCCGGATGGAAGTGCCCGGTAATGCTTTGGTATTTGACGGTAAAGACGACTATGTAGAAGTCAACCAGGTTGCCGAGCTGGGATCAAAATACAACGCTACCATGGAATGCTGGGTATATATGGATCCTACAGAAACCTACGGCCGGTTTATATCCATTAACACCTCCAATGGTGGTAACAAGTATTTGCTTTCATACCAGTCGGGCCAGGGGTATACCGTTTATAATCAAAATACAGGCAACCATTTGGCTTCTCAAATCCACACAAAAGGTGCCTGGGTGCATCTTGCTGTAGCTTTTGATAACGATATAGCCCGGTTTTATTTGAACGGCGATCTGGTAAGTGAGGAAACGGGAGGCGATTCACCGGCCATTAACCCGGGCGACCTGATATCCTTCGGCCAGGAATTTGATGGTGACAATGCCTCTGATTTTTTGAAAGGCGCCATGGATGAAGTGCGCTTTTGGGATCACACCCTTACCCAAAGCGAGATTAAGGCTAACATGCATAAGAAACTGAACGGTGATGAAGCCGGATTATTTGCTTATTACGACTTTGACCAGAATGAAGGACAATTCGTATATGAAAAAATAAACGGGCTGGATGGAACCATCATTGGCGATCCCCAGTGGAGCGCTTCCGATGCCATCATTACGCCGTTAATTGCATCAGTTGATGAAATAACTCCTTCCAGCGCTACATTAACCTGGAATGCCATTGGTATAGCTACCGATTATAAATTGGAAGTGGCTACAGATGCTGATTTTCAAAATATTGTACAAGATATCAGCTCAACGTCTAATGATACAAGCATTCAAATTACCGGGTTAAGCGAGGGAACCGATTATTATATCCGCGTGGCTTCACAAACTTCACGATGGAGTGCCTGGAGCGCTGCGGAAAAGATATCCACCCTACTAATACCTCCGGGAAATGCCCTGGCCTTTGATGGCGTTGACGGAGAAGTGAATGTGGGGCATGTAATGGATAGTGATTGGAACCAAATTACCTTAGAAGCATGGACTAAGATTTCAGTTGACCAGGAAGCTAGTTATCCAAGAATTATTGGAAATTATAATGGAGATGCTGGTTTTGGCATGAATCTCTGGAGGGAAACCAGGGAACTGTATTTTGAATTCCGTAATGCTACTGATAATTCCTGGGATACCATCATGGCTCCAAAACCGATTAATGATAATCTTTGGCACCATATTGCCGCGACCTATGATGGCACCGACATGAAAATTTATCTGGACGGAGAATTGATCTCCATCAAGAATAATCCCGGAGCCATTATAAATAAGCAAGTAGTAAAAACAGGTATAGGCAATCAAAACGGGGACTCTCCTTTAAATGGTACCCTGGATGAAATCCGCATCTGGAATACAGCCAGAACCCAGGAAGAACTGAAGGAATATGCGCATAAAACGCTATCCGGTTCGGAATCCGGTTTGGTTTCCTATTTTAATTTAGATAAGGCAGAGGGCAATACCTTTAAGGATGAAGCCGGCAATCATGATGGCACCATGACAGGCGGAGTTTCCTGGGCTGAGTCTAAAGCGCTGATTACACCTTTTACAACCGGGGCCGCTGATACGCTAAACAATGGATTTACGGCTACCTGGGATAGTATACCCAATGCTTCCAAATACTACCTGAGGGTGGCCAAAGATCCATTGCTCACTGAAGCTGTAGAAGGCTGGGAGTCTGTGGATGTGGGTAACGATACCTCTTATAGCGTTACCGGCCTGCAGGAAAATACCCTGTACTATTATGGGGCCATGAGCGAAACCGATCGCCTGAGCACCTGGTCCTCTGCTAATAAGCCGGTGCAGACCAAAGGGGATACCACAGGCGAACTGGCCTTACATATTGGCGACAACAACGCCCGGCTGGAGGTTACGGATTACCTGGGCAAGTTTGCCGGAAAAAATGCCGGGGCTATAACAGGCTGGTTCAAAACCCAAACCAATGGTGAACTGTTCCTGCTTAGCGATGGTACCTGGAACAACTACATGCGGCTGAGAGTAGGCAGTGAAACTTCCTCTTATCCGGATGAGAGTATGGCATTCATACTAACCCGGGCGGGATCCTACCAGTTGTTTATGACCGTGCGCAAAGGTCGTGACTACTTTACCGACGGGAAATGGCACCATTTTGCCGTGATCACCGGAGACGGGAATAACCGAATCCTGGTAGACGGCAAACCGCAGGAAGTCTATTTCCATACAGGTAGTGCCACAACGCAGGAATTTACCAATATTAACAATCCGAACAAATTGTGGATGGGATATGATTTCACCGGCTCGCTGGATGAAATTGCCATCTATAAAAACCCGATTACCAACAAGGAAGTGGTTGGAAGGGCTCGTATGAAGTTAACAGGCGATGAAATCGGACTGACCGCATACTACAACTTCGACCATTCCACAGCGTTTGATGCCTCGGGCAATGGACGCGACGCCACAGAGAGTGGAAAGTTGTCCTACATCGCAGCCAACCTGTTGCCCACCCCATTCTTGGATGAACCATTACCAGGGGTAACCGTGGCAGATTTAAGCTGGTCATCTATTGACAGCGCCAGCCAGTACAAGGTTGAGGTAGCCACCGATGCGAACTTCCAGAACAAGGTGGTAAACAACCAGGTTACCACTGAAAATTCCTATCATGTGGAAGGCCTGGATAAAAACAGCAAGTATTATTACCGGGTGAAAGCAAAAGTAAATGATCAATGGTCTGAATTCTCAGGAAGAGACGAATTCTTTACCTTACCTGGTAAATCCCTGAAACTGGATGGTGTGAATGATTATCTAAATGCCGATGGCATCTCCAACTATTCGGCGGATGAGGCTACTATCGAGTGTTGGGTGAAAGCTGATCTATTTGATCCACCTCATGGAAGGGAAGCCATCTGGGCACATAACCGCAAAAGCGACAACACCAATCAATACGTATTGATGTACAAACCTCAAGAACAAGAATTGTATGTTAGTACAGAGAATGAAGCGGGGGATTTCATAAGCTATACAGTTCCGGGTAAAGTAAACCTGATGGGTGGCTGGCACCATATTGCTGTTTCTATTGTCAAGAACGGCACATCAGTGGTGTACATAGATGGTAAAAACATAATGGAATTTACTAATCACCTTCAGCCTATAGTAGATGGATTCCAGTTTTCGATTGGGCAGGAATATGATACAGATGTGGCATCCGATTTCTTCAAAGGTGAAATCGATGAATTCCGCGTATGGAACAAGGCGCTTACCGAAGAAGAAGTGCGCGCCAACATGAACGTTTCCGAACCGGAAGGCGCCGATGAGCATTACATCGCACACTATACCTTCGATGAAATGCATGTCACCACTTCCAATGATACCATCTTTAAAGACCTGGCGAAGCAAAACGATGCAAAACTGGTGAACGGACCGGAAATAGTGAGTTCGGAAGGGGTTATCAACCCGATTACGCTGGAACCGACCGATGCCACACCCGGTAGTTTTGTGCTGAACCTGAACGATATCGCATCGGCAAAGAGTTACGAAGTGGAGATTGCTTATGACGAAACTTTTGTTCCGCCTCTTGCCAAGCAGGAAAATATAGGTAAAACATCCAGCTACAAGGCAGAAGGACTTTGTCCGGGTGTGAAGTATTACTACCGTGTACGGGCCATCTATGATGAAAACACCATCAGCTCATGGTCTGCACCGGATACAGTTTGGACCGTCAACCAGGATGCCACCATCGATAAGCTGACGGCCACACAGGGCGATTATTCAGGCGAACTGAAGCTGTCCTGGGAAAGCCAGAACGAATATTTGATCACCGAATTCGAGATCAAACGCCGGCCAGCCGGTGAGGGTGAGTTTGTACCCCTGGATACCCTGGAGAATGAGCATGGGGTGTATAACTTTACCGACACCACTGCCCTGCCGGGTACGTATTATGAATACACCGTACAGGGCTTAAGCTACTGCTACGACAACGACACGGAGATCGATACCAGCAATGTGGGATATAACTTGCCTACCCTGGCTGCCTCCAAAGACGACGGACGCATCCGCCTCGACTGGCAATATGCTGACAACTTTGCCCAGAATGTGGAGATTGTCCGCAAAGACGTTGAAACAGGCATCGAGCAGGTTTTCCAGGAAGTAGCCGACAGTACGCATTACTGTGACGAAACCATGGACTTGTGTGTCGCTTACCAGTACAAAATGGTTTCCAAAACGGAAAATTTTGGCGATGTAACCACCAAACCGGTGGTGTATACATTAGAGGAAGACATCTTCGAGGCCATCGATACCCTGGATGCTTCCAAGGGATACAAGGACGATAAGATCACCCTGAACTGGGAATCGCATAAACAGTCTATCATTGACGAATACCAGATTTCCCGGAGAAAATACACTTCAGCAAACGACTGGGAAGTGGTCAAGATCATCGATAAAGGAACCACCCAGGTGTGGATTGATGAAGATGCCACACCCGGCGAATATTATGAATACAACATCATCGGTATTGGCTCGTGCGGTGAAAATGCCATCTTTACCGACTCCGTTCAAAGCGTAGGTTTCAGGCAACCCGAGGGCATCCTCAATGGTCAGGTGACCTATGAAGGCGGAAATCCGGTTCGTGATGTACGCGTTACCGTGGACTATGACGATTCCGACCGGACCTACGGCAGCAGCCTGGAGCTGGACGGCACAGATAAGCTGGAACTGAAACCGGTAGAAGAGTTCACGTTCGAAAACGGAATGACTGCCGAGATGTGGGTTCAGCCCTCAGATATCAACACTGCAGCAACTTTGTTCAGCAACAGTGGTACAAGCCTGGAGACCGACGGCACCGGCAAGCTGGTGGCTCAAAGTGGCGCTGCAACAGCAGAATATGACCTGGCTTCAGATGCTTCAGACGTTTGGGAAAGTGGCTGGAACTATGTAGCTTTCAGTGCCGACACCACAACGCTCAAACTCTTTGTTAATGGTCAGCTTGTTGGTGAAACCGCCGGCGCCACCAAGCTGGTGCTGGATTCCGTGAACGTGATCGGCCAGCATTACGCCGGTTTCATGGACGAATTCCGCCTGTGGAACACCATGCGTTCAGACAGCCTGATCGCCAGAAATCATTCACTTGTTCTACCCCGTGAGCAGGAAGGATTGATCTCAGCCCTGCGTTTCGACGAGAACCTGGGAAGCTATGCCTTCGATCATACCCGCACCGATGGCGAACCCAACAAGAATCATGCTGCCATCGACGGTGCGCAATGGTCGAAGAACATCCCCTCCACAGCCAAACTTGCCCTGGCAGCCAAAACCGAACCCAACGGCAATTACCAGGTCAATGGCGTATGGTTTACGGGAAGCGGGGAAACATTCAGCATGACCCCCTCCTTTGGTGTCCACCAGTTTGACCCGGCCACCCGCAGCCTGCTGATCAGCGAGAATTCGCTCATCTATAACAACCAGGACTTTACCGATATCTCCGCCTTTAAGGTGACCGGTAATGTCAAGTATCACGGGGCCAACTTCCCGGTGGAAGGGGTGATGCTCTCTGTCGACGGACAAATATGTGTAGACGCCGAAGGTACACCCATCAAAACAGATGCAGAGGGCAACTTTGAAATAGAAGTCCCCATTGGACAACACTTCGTCTCTGTAAGCAAAAGGGGCCACACCTTTTCTGAAGGCTACTTCCCGCCCAAAGGCCAGAACGGTGAAGTAACCCATCATACTTTCAACGACAACATATCGGGTATACAGTTTGTCGATTCCACCTACAAGACGGTGGCCGGACGCATCGTTGGCGGTACCGTGGAAGGCGATAAGAAAATCGGCTTCGGTAAGTCGAAAAACAACCTCGGTGTATGTTCCTTCACAGTGGAAGCCGTAAAGGGATACCCGATTGACGGGACCAACAAGGAAATCACGGTGGAAACCGATCCGCAAAGCGGTGAATACGAGGTGAAGCTGTATCCCGAGCAGTATACCTTTGTCACCAGCGGCCTGAAAAACATCGGCAACAGCGAGTACGAGTTCAGCTCCATCGAAGACCTGGCCGCGTTGGATCTTACCTCAGCACCTATGCTGACCGAGGAAACCGACTCGGCCACCATCATGGAGGTCAGCGGCTCGGATACCACCTACCGCGACACGGTATATACCTATGGCTATCACCATAAGCGCAACTGGATCTACCGCAGCGTGCCCAACATTGAGGTGGTCCATGCCAACGGGGAACCCTTCATCTCCGACAGCACCTATCGGGCCCTGGATTCAAACCAGGATACAGTGGATATTGCCCTGCTCGATGACAATGGCAACCATACCTTCGGTTACCCGGTCTTTACCAAAGGCAAAACCTACAACACCCTGATCAAGGTGTTTGAAGAATATGTCAATGCCGATAACGGAGAGGTGGACCGTGTGCCGGTGAATGACGGAGAAGTAACGGTCATCAATGGTGTTTCCAACTATCCGGCACCACAGGATTTCCAGATCAGTGAAGGTCAGGTGGAATACACCTTCTACGGTGGATTCCCCAATCCCACGGTCGATAACCTCAACCCGGAACTGAGCTACACCAAGACCTTTGAGGTACACGCAGCCACAGGACCCGGGGGCAGCATGCAAAGCCAGTGGCCGGAAAATGATCCCTACAGGGCTTATGTATTCGGCGGTATTCCCACGGGCAACAACTTTATAACAGAAGGGCCTGACCTGGTGGATTTCATCCTGCGCGACCCTCCTGGCTCCAACAGCCGTGCTTTCTTTGAAGAAGGGTTTACTGTATCCAAAACCACCAGCAACAGCTTCAACAACAGCGAAGCCACCAGCGCGGGTGTGAACGTGGACATGGGATGGAAAGTCACTACTTTTGTCGGTTTTGGAGCGGGCGTGATCATGGAAAATGAGCAAATCGCCAATGTAGAAACCGGTGTGACGTATGAATCAAGCTATGAGAGCTCACACACCCGGACGGAGACCACAACCTATACCAAATCCTACAGCACCAGCGATGATCCCTTGTACGTAGGGGAAGAGGGTGACCTGTTCTTCGGCCACTCCACCAACATCTCTTACGGGGTCTCCAACTTCATCGAACCGGTTCCCAGCGGAACAGGAGAAAATGAAGTAGGTGATGAAGTCAATGGATTTAAAATCGGACTGAAGAAAGCCATCAATTTTGGCCTGACCTACAACACCGATTTTATTTATACACAACATCATATTGAAAACAACCTGATTCCTGATCTGGAAGAGATGCGCGACTATCATCTGAACCAGGGCAAACAGGATTCAGCAGATTTTTACCAGGAACAACTCGATCACTGGAAAAAAGTACTGGGCCAGAATGAGTATCAGAAATATGTAGCCATGAATATGCCGCATCCGGAAGACAAGAACATCTCCTTCGATGCAGGTGCGGTCTATGAAGAGTCCATGACCAGTGAAATCACCGAGACACAATCTTCCAGCTTTGAGTTTTCCATCGACCAATCCGTAGCCTCTGAGGTGGGTTTCTCCGTTGGAAGTGTGGGAACGACCTGGTCTATGTCGCATGAAACAAGTTCTACAAAATCTTCCAGCACCGAGGAGTCAGAGACCCAGACCACCACGGTCGGATTCAAACTGGCTGACAAAGACCAGGGCGATTACTTCAGCGTGGATGTGCTCAAGGATTTCTACGGCAATGGCCCGATCTTCTCCACCAAGGGCGGACAGAGTGCCTGTCCTTACGAGGGCGGAAGCACCGTGGAGTATGCCGATTACTACACGGAGGGAACGTTCGGTGGATTTGCCAACGACCTGGACCTGAACTTCCCCACCATGAAGATTGAAGTGCCTAAGATTGCAGCCGAAAACGCCATAGTCAGCGGTGTACCCGATAATGAGCCAGCCGTTTTCACCCTGAAGTTGTCCAACTTATCCGAGGTGGATGCCGACAACTGGTTCATCCTGAAGGTGGACCCGGCCAGCAACCCTTACGGTGCCAAGCTGAAGATGGATGGTGCATCCATCGTAAACGGGGTGGCTGTGATGGTTCCCGGTGGGACTACCCTGACCAAAACACTGGAATTTGAGAAGGGCAGGGCCGATATCAATGACTATGAAAATGTAAAGCTGATCCTGCATTCGCAGTGTCAGTTCGATCCGACCGATGACCAGGAAGATATCTCCGATACCCTGAGCATCTCGGCCAACTTCATACCAACCTGTTCGGATGTGGCGATCACCAGTCCGGCTGATAACTGGCTGGTGAACGTGGCCAACAGGGATACCCTGCCTGTGCAAATGGGTCAGTATAACCTGCAGCTCAGCACCCTGGAAAAGATTGCCTTCCAGTATCGTCCGGCATCTTCATCTTCCTGGACTACGCAGGCCATGTTCTTCCATGACACCAGCGAATACAGCAGTTATTCGGGTGAGAAATACAAGATCAATGGCGAGGATCAGATCACCTATATGTGGGATATGAAAAGCCTGCAAGATCGCGATTATCAGATCCGAGCGGTCAGCATATGCAACGATGGCTCGCTCACCGAGACAGAACCCCTGACCGGGACCCTGGACGGGGTGAGACCGCAGCTCTTTGGAGCTCCGAGTCCGGCTGACGGCATCCTGGATCCCAACGATGAGATCATGATCTCCTTCAACGAACCCATCGAGGAAGGGCTGGTCAGCACTTACAACATCGATGTGGAAGGGGTGCTCAACGGCAGCGAGCTGAACCACGGCACCAGCCTGAAATTTGACGGATCAGCAGCCTATGCTGAGACACCCGCGGGTATTGACCTGGCTGACAGGTCGTACAGCCTCGAGTTCTGGGCCAGCAAGCCGGCCGGAGCAAGCGGAACGGTGATCTCACAAGGTGTGAATGCATCACAAAACCTGGATGTACGCTTCACATCCACCGACATAGAGGTGGTTGTCAACGGCAACGTTTACAGCACCACCAATTCCTTCGATGATGGTCAGTGGCACCACTGGGCTGTCACCTACGACAACAGCACACAGATGCTGCGCATCTATGGCGACGACCAGGTGCTGCTGGAAACCTCGGCCGAGGCTACACAAGCCTCAGGGGATTTCAACATGGGGCGCTCAACCGGAACCACACCGGATTATTTCACAGGTAAGATCCACGATGTGCGTATCTGGAAACGGACCCTCAGCTTTACCGACGTCATTGAAAGGATGAACATTCAGCTCAGCGGCAATGAACTGGGTATATTTGCCAACTGGCCCATGAATGAAGGTGAAGGCACTGTAGTGGAAGAGATTGTACACAGCCGCCATGCCTCCAACCATGCCGAATGGATCGTTGAACCGGCCAGTAGCGCGTACTCCCTTAACGGCACCGATCAGGCGCTGGTTGTCAATACAGGAAGCATTCCGGTGATTGACGAGATGGATATGACCCTTGAGCTTTGGTTCAAAGGCCAGTCCCAGGCCACGGAAGCTTACCTGTTCTCCAATGGCAACCCGGCTGCCGATGGCTATCTGGCGGAGAAGACGATGGGTGTCAAAGTGCTGACCGATGGGCGCCTGGCCATTGAAAACAACGGTCAGTCGCTGATGTCCACGCAAAGCTACATGGACGGCCAGTGGCACCATATGGCCTTTGTTGTCAACCGGCGGGCTTATGCCACCCTGTATGTGGATGGCGAGAAGGTCAACAGCATGCCATCACCCGGGCTGGGATCGATGGAATCACCGTTCGCTTACATCGGAGCATTGGGTTACGTGGATAATACGCAAACCCAACAGATGTCCGGTCACTTCAATGGTCATATCGATGAAGTGAGAATATGGAAAACAGCGCGCAAAAAAGAGCACATCGAGCTTTATAAAAACACCCGACTGGCCGGTGATGAGGCCGGGCTGATCGGATACTTCCCGTTTGAAACCTACGAAGAGCAGATGGGAACCCTGATATCGGCTACCACACTGGATGACCAGTCGATCGATCCCAACAGTCCTGTGAGCAGCAGCCATTGCGGTACGCTGGGCGTTGCAGGGGTACAATCCTTCAGTGATGTATCTCCCAACATCAAGCGGGAACGCAGCAAACAGGCGGTGAATTTTGATTATGTGATCAACAACGACCAGATGATCATCACGCCTACTGATCCGCTGGCCATGATAGAGAAGTGTGTGCTGGAGATCACCGTGAAGAACATCGAGGATAAGAATGGCAATGTGCTGGCTTCACCGGCCACCTGGACCGCCTACATCAACAAGAACCAGGTGGTATGGGAAGAGGATTACTTTGAATTTGAAAAACAAGTGGGTCAGTCCCTCTCCTTCGAGGCGGTGATCAAGAATACCAGTGGGGTGGTGCAACCCTTTACATTGACCAACATGCCATCGTGGCTGAATGTGACACCGGTGAGTGGTAACATTTCACCCGATGACCAGGCCACGGTAACCTTCACAGTGGCCGACGGGCTGAATATAGGTGACTACAGCGAAGACATCTTCCTGGAGAGTTCGTCCGGTTACAACGAACGTCTGACCCTTGACCTGCGTGTGTTCAAGCCGGCACCTGATTGGGACGTGGATGACACCCAATTCTCCTCCAGCATGAATGTCATCGGACAGGTGCGCGTAAGGGATATTTTCAGCACCGACCCATACGACATGATTGCTGCCTTTGCAGGCGATCAGTGTCGGGGTGTGGCGAAGATGGAATACAAGGAGAATTATGACGATTACTTTGCATTCCTCGTTGTCTACGGAAATGAGCAAGGAACCGAGCTTGAATACAAGTTCTGGGATGCCAGTGAAGGAAAGATCTATACCGATGTGACCCCGGAATTTGATTTTGAGCCCAACGGCCTGCAGGGTACCGTGGCTTCACCCACCATCTTCGATGTGGGCCTGCTGGAAAACAACTCCGTGGCCCTGCTGGATGGTTGGAAGTGGATGTCCTTCAACCTGGATATGACCGATCCCGGGGTGAACAACGTGTTAAGCAGCCTGCAGCCCCAGGATGGCGATGTGGTCAAACACAATGATCAGTTTGCTGCTTATGATGCCTCCTCCGGCAGCTGGATCGGTTCCTTGAGTCAGTTTGAGATAGGAAAGCTCTACCGCATGAAATATTCCGCTTCCAGCAACCTGAAATATGAAGGTACGGCAGTGGATCCTGCTACCTACCCGGTCAAGCTGGGCTACGGCTGGAACCGCATCGGTTATATACCTTCTCAGAACATGACGGTAGGAGAGGCCCTGGCAGGTTTTACACCTCAAACCAATGACGTGATCAAAGGACAATATGAATTTGCCATGTACGACGGTTATGAATGGATTGGAAGTCTGGATTACATGGAGCCCGGCAAAGGATACATGTACAACTCACTCAACACAGATAGTGTGGAGTTTGTCTATCCCCAGGCAACCACTTCCTCCAAGAAAGCAACCCTGGCAGCCTTTGATACGGAGCTTTCTTCCCATGGCTCAGCTGAGGATTATGAATATGCGCTGAGCATGGTGGTCAGGATCGACGGACCCGTTCAGCCGGGCGACCAGGTAAGGGCTTATATGAACGATCAGCTGATGGGCAAAGCCCCGATCCGGGTGGATGGTGCTTACGACCGGTATGCTTTTGTTACCGTATTTGGTAACCAGCCCCACCTGAACCAGGAGATCCGCTTTGAAATGGCCACCGAGCAGGGTTTCATTGAGCTCACCGGAACCAGCCATTTCAAAGGCAACGATGTAACAGGAACCATTGATGCACCGCTTGAACTGGCTATTGGCGATGCCACAGGAATAGATCGGCTTGTATCAGAAGAAGATGCCGTGGAGGTCTATCCCAATCCTTTCAGTGAAGAGTTGACTCTCTTGTTCTACCTGGATGGGCGAAAGGATGTGACCATCAGCATTTATAACCTGGTTGGGGAACCGGTGCTGAACATCACGGATGCTGAATATCCCTCCGGGACAAACAGCCTGAAAATTGAAGAGAAGACCGATAAGCTGAAATCCGGGGTGTATTTCCTGAAAATCCAAACCGAATCCTTTGACAAAGCCATAAAGATCATTAAGATGTAGAAAGAAAGTGTCGCCCGGCACCTGCCGGGCGGCACTTAATAAACGTATGATACGTCCCCGCCATAGCGGAATAAGATCTAACTGGCCAATAAATCAATCAAAATACAATCATATGAAGAATATATTACTTACGTTACTGGGAATATTGCTTTTCGGAGCCATCCAGGCACAACCGGCCGGCTGGCAGGTTACAGGCTCCCAATACGAGTATTCCATGACCATGAGCGCCGGCGTGCAAATGGAAGGTACTTCCTATGGCGCTGCCAATGACTACCTGGCTGCTTTTGTTAATGGTACCTGCCGGGGTGTAGCAGAGGCTACCTGGGTGGATTCGTACAGCCAGTACATGTTTTTCCTCACTGTCTTCAGCAATGATTACAGCGGGGAAGAAATCACCTTTAAGTTTTACAGCGCATCCGATGACAGTGTGTATACCGGCTTTCAACCCGAAACCTTTGAAAATGGGGCCAACCTGGGAACGGCATCCAACCCCTACCAGGTCTCCGACCAGGTACAGGTCACCAGCTATGAGGTGGGTTTTACGATCACCCACGAGAACAACCCGGTGCAGGGAGCTGCCATTCAGATTGCCGGCGAGGTGCTGACCACGGATGCCGAGGGAAAAGCTACCCTCCGGCTGGAAGATGGGAACTACAACTACTCGGTGGAGGCCACCGGGTTCAATCCCGAAAGCGGGACCCTCGATGTGTCGGGATCATCGGTCCATAAGACAGTGGCCCTGGAAGAAACGTTATACCAGGTTACTTTCAACGTGACCGATGGCTCAGTGGCACTGGCAGATGCAGAGGTGATTATCGACGGTGCTGTGCTGACCACCGATGGCTATGGAAATGCCACCACCCAGCTTACCAATGGTATTTATGGGTACAAAGTGTCTTATCCGGGGTACAGTCAGCTAACCGATACCATTACCGTTGAAAACCAATCCCTGGTTGAAAGCGTGGTGCTCTCGGAGAAAAAGTATACCGTTCAATTCAGTGTATATAATGGTTCCACAGCCATCGAAGCAGCCATCATCGATATCAACGGCACGCAGCTGACTACCGATGCCCAAGGTGTTGCTTCGACCGAACTGGTGGATGGCAGCTATGACTATACGATTGGCAAAACGGGCTACCAGGATGTTTCCGGCACGGTCAATGTCTCAGGAGCCAACATCCAGAAAGAGGTCAGCCTGGAACAGCAGAGGCATACCGTCACTTTTTCGGTCCTTTATAACAACGAAGCCCAACAGGGAGCGGACATCCAAATCGACGGGTCTGTCCTGACCACGGGCTCCGAAGGGATAGCTTCTGTTGACCTGGTGAATGGTGCGTATCCCTTTAGCATTGACCTGGATGGCTTCACCCGGGTGGTGGATACGCTCACGGTCAATGGCGCCCCGGTGGTAAAAAATGTCACCCTTTCACCGGTCACCCATACCGTAACCTTTGATGTACTGTATAATTCAGAGCCAGTTGAAGCCGCGTCCATCGACATCAACAACACCCAGCTCAGCACCGGTGCCGGTGGCCAGGCATCCATTGAGCTGGTCGATGGCAGTTATAATTACTTGATTACCAAGCCAGGCTACCAGGATGTTTCCGGCACGGTCAATGTCTCAGGAGCCAACATCCAGAAAGAGGTCAGCCTGACTAAGCAGCCGTATAACGTCACTTTTTCGGTCAATTATAAAGGGGTGCCTCAGGAAGGTGCAATCATTCAGATGGGCGAAGCAGAATTGTACACAGATGCTGGAGGTTTGGCCACCACCAAGCTGGTCAACGGGGTATACCATTATACAGTAACCACCGACAGCCTGAGAACATACAGCGATTCGGTGGTAGTCTCCAACCAGGATACAACGGAAGAAATCGGCTTATTGGGTTTACTCTATACGTTGAATTTCCATGTGACCTATCAGGGGGATCCGGTTCCTGGAGCCACCGTGGCTGTGGATACTTTGGAAAGCATAACAGATGATGGGGGCCAGGCTGTATTTAAGATGGAGAAAGGAGTCTATGAATACAAGATTACCTCGGACAGCCTGGCGACAGACTCGGGTCTGGTGTCTCTCACCACGGATCCTTTCACCCAGGATATCCAACTACAGGAAAAAGCCTATGCGGCCACTTTTTGGGTCAACCACAACGATGTGCCCATTGAAGGAGCAGAAGTGACCATCGACAATCAGCAGTTGATCACCGATGCCGAAGGATCTGCTATGATTGAGCTGGTGGATGGGAACTATGGTTACACCGTTACCAAAGAGGGATATGGTGTGGTGAATGATTCAATAGCCATTTCGGGAGCCTCGGTGGATGAGGTGATTCAGCTGAGCAATGAAACATTTAAGTTGACATGGAATGTTCAGTGTGATACAGGTAGCCTGGCCAATGCGCAAGTTCAGATCAATGATACCACCCTTATGACGGATACAGCAGGTATGGCCAACCTGGATCTGTTCAATGGCATCTATGATTATACCATCACCAAAGAGGGATTCGGAGATGTGGAAGATACCGTAAAGATCGCTGACTCTGATGTAAGTAAAGCAGTTATGCTCAGTGATGATCGGTATAAGGTGGCCTTTACTGTACAATGCGATACAGGATTTATTTCCCAGGCAGAAATTCACATCAATGATACCACGCTTCTAACCGATGAAGCAGGTGTAGCTGACCTTCAGCTTTTCAATGGGACATACGATTATCAGGTGGTTAGGGAAGGATATGGTGTTGTGAGGGATACCCTCACCATCAACGGGACAGATGTCAGTCGCCCCATCACCCTGAGTGATGAAACCTTTGAGCTCTTATTCGAGGTGCAATATAACGAGGCACCCATCGAGGATGCTCAAATTCATATAAACGATTCGACCCTTCTAACGGATGCTTCCGGCCAGGCCTCCGTCAACCTTCTTCCCGGGACTTATGATTACAGGGTGGTGAAGGAAGGTTACCAGCAAGACAGCCATTCGGTTCGAATTGCTCAGGGCTCCCTGTCAAGAACCATTGACCTCCATCCGGTAGCTTATGATGTAGATTTTGCTGTTTCGTACGATTCTGAACCCGTAGAGCATGCCGTTATAGCAATCAACGATACAGAGCTGGTAACAGACAGCAATGGTGTAGCTAAAACCCGGTTGATTGACGGGCTTTATGCCTATAAAGTCTCGGCCGATGGCTTGCTGGATACCACGGGCAGCTTTACTGTAAAGGGGGCAGCTCTTACGGAAGAAATCAAACTTTCATCCCCGGCCTATGAGGTTACCCTGGGTGTATACCATGAGACAAGCCCTGTTTCAGGCGCTGACATTTTGGTGGATGGCACCCAGGTCTCGACCAACGACGACGGGATGGCCGTGATGGAGCTGGAAAAGGGTATCTATGAATACCAGGTGTCGGCCGAACATTTTGAAACGGCCACCGGCTCCTTCGAGGTTGTTAATACAGATCTGACCAAGAACATACTGGTTGCGAACATAAAACATGATATCACCCTGGTTGTCAACCATGATAGTCAGCCAGTTGAAGGGGCGCAGGTTCAGATTAGCAATGAGCCCCTCACCACAGACGCCTCCGGACAGGCTCATATCAGCCTGGAAAACGGGGTATATGACTACTCAGTAACACATGATGGGTACAAAAAAGCCACGGGTTCGATCACTGTTGATCATTCAGATGTGGTGAAGAATGTTTTTCTTGCTGAACAGACACACTCGGTTCTGTTTTCTGTTTCTTTCGAATCGGAGCCCGTGGATAGCGCCATGATCAGCATAGAGGATACCACATTGATTACCGGGATGAATGGCATGGCGGAAATAGAACTTGTCAATGGAGACTATAATTATACCGTTACAGCCGATAGCTTGGAACAAAGCTCAGGTTCTGTCTCGGTGGACGGTTCACCCCTTGTAAAAAATATTGCCCTGGTTCCGGTCACTTATGAAGTTACTTTCTCTGTGAACCAGGGCGATCAGCCGGTAAGCAATGCGACCATTACCATTGGTGATGTCTACAAGGTAACCGACCAGGAAGGTCAGGCGGTATTTCAGCTTGAAAATGGCCAATATACTTTCAATTGCTTTGCCAACAATTATGAAGATGCCTCAGGAAGCATCACCATTTCAGGTGAACCCTTGTTGGAAGTCATTACGATGAGCCTGATAACAGATCTTGAACCTGCAGAGCAGGGGAAGCTGCAGGTATATCCCAATCCTGCTACAAATCAATTGCATGTCAGCAATATACAGGCAGGATCTTTAACCTTGATGAATATGAAGGGGCAGGTTGTTCTTCAAAAACAAGGCAAAATAGCCGGGCTGGATGTCAGTGGATTAGAGTCAGGTCTGTATCTTTTAAAAATCCAAACAAAAGACAATCAATTGTATACAAAGCGGCTCATGATCCGATAACCATTCATTGAACCATAAAATGCCGGGCATTATGGGCAATGGTAAAATAACGTATCATTTTGCCATTGCCCATGATCACTGGCTTTTCTCAGAGGTCATTCTATTTATCGCCTCTATTTACTGCCCATTTTTCATTGGAACAGGGTGTTTTTGGGGAAATTTCCGGGTTGATTCAGGTGTTTGGTCCGAATGGATTTTATTGAGCCGGTCCTCCACAATGATTGGTTGACAAATGCTCGGGCCAGGATAAGTATGGCCGGGGGAATCTTCAAATTTACTCGCATCGAATACGCTTCACCGGCCGTTATGAAAATCGCCCTAATGTCGCGGTCCTCATCTATTAGCTAATTATTCATCCCAATCATTATTTGGTTTCTGATTATAAAATAATACATTTGTTGGTTGTTATATTTTAATTATTTGCATTATGAAAGAAGGTACAGTAAAATTCTTTAATGAGGTCAAAAAATTTGGCTTCATCAAAGACAACGATTCTGATGATGAATACTTCGTCCATGTTTCAGATCTTATTGATCAAATACAGGATGATGACGAAGTGACTTTTGAACCCAAAGAAGGAGAAAAAGGACTATATGCGGTAAATGTCAAACGTGTTTAACAGATAGTTTACCTATTTATCCATTAAAAATCCTTGGCTCCACAATTTTTTGTGGAGCTTTTTTTATTTATGGTTACTTCCTTTCCCAGGAATAGCCATTTTTCTCAGAATCGCATTTTTATAAAAATCGGGGTGCGGCCAATGAATGATTTTGTCTGATCAATTGGGCCCATTCCTTTATCAGCCACCTTTTTACAGTCCATAAAGCATACCTGTTTAAATCTTTATAGGAATTGAAACGTTCCTTATTCCCAGGATTTAGTCCGATTTTTACAATACATTCTAAGATTCCCTTTATAATTTGATGATGGTGTAATACGATACCAATTATTAACCTTTAATAAGCCTTGGTACTCATGAAAATGAAACGTACGATCGAACAAATTAGAGCGCAGTATGAAGTTGAGAAAGAACTCGCCAGTAAATTAAAACAGGCTTTAAAAGAAGAGCGAACAACATTTTACGCATCTCTTTACAATGAATTGTATGAAAGGGTGCCTCAGCATCCCCAGTTAACGCGCAAAATAAATCATCTGGAATCCAACGAATCGGTATCTGCCCAATTGGTTCTTGTCAGAAGGTTTGTGAAGAGAAATACGGTATTTGCTGAAATCGGGCCGGGAGATTGTGCCCTTTCTTCCGCATTAACCCAAATGGTCAGCCAGGTCTATGCCATTGATGTTTCAACTGCCATCACAAATAACAACAACCGGTGGCCCCAAAATTTCCAACTCATTTTATCAGATGGAAAAAGCATTCCTTTGCCGCCAGATAGCGTAAACGTGGTCTACAGCAATCAATTGATGGAACATTTACATCCCGATGATGCCTTCGAGCAATTGATCAATGTTTTTAATGTCCTCTCTGATGGTGGAAAATATATTTGTATCACGCCAAACCGCATCAATGGCCCCCACGATATTTCAAAATATTTTGACAAAATCGCTACTGGCTTCCATTTAAAGGAATATACTTTTTCAGAATTGAGAAAGATGTTCAAAAAAGTTGGATTTAAAACCATTAGTGGATACTGGGGAGCTAAAGGAGTATATATACCAATACATCCGTATTTTATCATATTTTTTGAACGCCTGATTCATTTACTTCCGCGTTCAGTCCGGAAAAACAGATTAACCAATATTTTTTTATATATAATTATAGTGGGAACCAAATAATAGGTTCCCCGCCTGCCTTTTGTAGAGCGGACCAACCCTCGGTTGAATAAGGGTCCTCTCCCGAAGTCAACCCTACAGATGAGCCGCATAGGGTAACTGAACATAACCCTACAGGTAAACCAATCAAATAAACCGCCTCAATAAGATATTTTTCTACTTGACGAACTTTTTGTTTATAACACCGATAAAGGTTTAGATCAGTTTAAAAACAATAGGGATGGTGAACTGAACCCGCACCGGTATCCCTCTTTGCTTGCCGGGTTCCCATCTCGGTGCTTTTGCAATCACGCGCATGGCTTCTTTGTCCAGACAGGGGTCTACCCCCCCCTCATCATTTGTATGTTAGAAATGCTGCCATCCGGCTCGATCACAAACTTCACAAAAACAGTCCCTTCAATACCATTTTCGGTGACAATGGTAGGGTATTCAAGATTTTCCTGAACATACCTCCTGAAAGCTGATACTCCGGCCCCATTAAATGTCGGCATATCTTCAACCACTACAAATATGGGTTTTTCTTCTTCCTCTGCTTCTTCCTGAACAAAATCATCCAGGGATATCCTGGTATCCTCATCCGCTTCGGTCTCTTCAAGGATCAATTCATCTTGAATGACCACATCATTATCAATAATATTGAGTTGCTCATTTGGATTTTTTACGTTCCATCATACCAGCATTTAATGGTTTAACCCTACTTCCTGTTTAAGTTCAATGTTATTTTGATTCACTTGTCTCTGGTATTTAAGTTATCAAACTGTATGCCAGAAATTTATCCTGATCCGATTACGGTGATTTGAAAATAAATTTTTTTTCCATTGAAAAGTCACTTTTCATTATGACAGGGAGTTAAACAATTTATGTCATGGATACCACCCTAAGAGGCACAGGAGATGGTTGGATATATGAAGGGGTGTTTTCGCCACAGGGAGACCAAGTAGCAACCTGCACCTGGAGTGAAGTCCATGTTTGGAATCCGGACAACTGGAATTTGAATGCGGTACTTGAAGGTTTGGAAAGTGCCTGGATTACTTCATTGAGTTGGACCCCCACCGGGGATACGATTGCCGGTAGTATGAGTGATATGGAGCATGGCACTTATGAAATATGGATGTGGGATGCCTATTCCGGTGAGGAGATCAATAAAATCAAAGGTACTGAATTTTGGGTGGAAGAGGTTTGTTTTTCGCCCGATGGAAAAAAGCTGGTAAGTTCTAGTGGCAACATGGCCAACGATAAGGGTAACCTCATCATATGGGGCTCCAGTTTAGGCCAGCCCAGGCAAATATTAGCCCGCAACGATGCTACAATTCGCACCGTAGATTGGTCTGAAAACTCAAAGCTGATCGCATGCGGAGAGACGGATGATCTTATCAGAATCTATGATGCTACTGATGACCACCTTATTGATTCGTTGGCAGGCCATGACTATCATGTGAATAAAGTAAGATTTTCCCCTGACAACAAAATGCTGGCCAGCACCTCTATGGATAAAAGTCGTCGGGTATGGGCCCTTGAGACCATGGAGCTTGAACATGTGTTTTCAGCCCATACCTCTTCTACCTATTGGCCAGCTGTCTCTAATAAGGGTTTGACCATAACGCTTTGTTGGCATTTTCTGATCATACACAATTTCGGGGAATCTGATGCTGCCAGTTCCGTGAAAAGATCCTTTTGTCATTTTCCCATGCATCGAGGGAGGCATGCAGGTTAAAATGGGTTTGTGAGGAAGTAAGGACGGTACGGGTAAGGGTTTTCACCTGCCAGTGTTCTCTTTCGAAGCGTCTTTCCCAGCGTGTTTCTCCCCTGACGGTATTAAAATCATCGTGTTGGAAGGTGTACCATTCTTTGGCCCGGTTGGTAACGGTCCAGTCAATATCATCAAACCGGGTAGTTCCTTCATCGATGATCACTTCCAGGGTGGAGGCCTCGTTGGCCAGGTCACGGATCACTCTCCATGTGTGGTTTTTGGGTTCCACCTGGGTAGTGGCAATGGGCGGGGCTCCTTGGGGATGCATCAATGGCCTCAGCAGCCGGTCGTTGGACCGTGGTTCTCTAACCGGCAGCATCAGGTTGCTGGTATGGGTATGCACGGTCAGGCGCACGGGTTTGGGCGGGGGCCAGGCCAGGGGCCAGTAGGAAGTGGATATGGACAGCCGCAGGCGGTTACCGGCCGGGAAGCTTTGGGCAATATGATTCAGGGCCACCTGCACCCGGAAGGGTTGGTGAGGTTCGAGGGGTTTGGGCGAGGCATGGCTTTCGCGATGGCACAGGTTGAGCAAGCCATAGGTCACCCGGGTGGCTTTATCGTCGGGGGCTACATCACTCAGGCGAACGGCAATCATGGCTACGGGCTCATTGGACGAGACTTCGAGGTTCAGCAGGGGGGCACCCAGGATCTCCAGTTTTTCCTGGAGGGGCGGGGTCTCAAAAACCAATGCCCCGCCGTCCTCTTCGCGCTGGTCATGGGGCAGGTCAGGAGGGGCTGCATACGAACACCATTTGCCGGCAAACAACCCTACACTCAGGGGCGAGTGGATGGAGAGGCGCCCTTCTTGACCCGCCGCCTCTTGCAAAAGCCTATAATCGGGTTGTAGATGATACGTTTGATGGTGTAGATGGTTGGATGGCCACCCCGGTTCCCCCACCCATCGCCCGGGCCGCTCTTTGTAGAGGGGCCTCGGTGGCACGCTCTCCTGCATCCACACCCGGAGCATCGGCTCGTCCATCATGCCCCTGTCCCTGTCTTTAAGCCACTGGTCCCACCAACGCAGGGCTTCCTGCAAGAAACCTATGGCCGGCCCCGGTATGCCAAAATGGGGGTATTTATGGCTCCAGGGACCGATCAAACCCTTGCACGGGACATGAAGCCCCCTCAGCAGCCGGAATACCGCGTTGGTATACCCGTCGGCCCAGCCACTTACCGCCATCACCGGACATTCTATCCGGGAAAAATCCTCGCACACACTCCCGTGCTTCCAGTAATCATCCCGGTGTTGATGCTCAAGCCAGCTCTTTAACCATAAACCACTTTTTTCCAGCCGCTCCAGCCACATTTCCTTCCACTGGCTCCCCACCAACGCCGGATCGGGTGGACATGCGTTATAGGCAAACATGGTCGAAGCCCATGAGAGGTTGTCGCCCAACAGGCATCCCCCCATGTAATGCACGTCGTCGGCATAGCGGTCGTCGGTCGAACATACCGTAATGATGGCTTTGAGTTCAGGCGGTCGCAAAGCGGCTATCTGCAGAGCGTTGAAGCCTCCCCACGAAATGCCCATCATTCCCACCGAACCGTTGCACCACGGCTGCTCTGCAATCCACCTTAAAAGCTCCAGCCCGTCTTCCTGCTCCTGGGCCAGGTACTCATCCCGCAACACCCCCTGCGATTCACCGGATCCCCGCAAATCAACCCTCAAACAGGCATACCCGTGGCCGGCAAAATACCCATGGGTGATCGAGTCATTAACCGCTTCAAAGTCCCGCTTGCGGTAAGGAATATATTCCAGAATGGCCGGAACCGGTCTTTTTTCCGCCTCCCCGGGCAGCCATATCTTAGCTGCCAGATGTTTCCCGTCTGATAAGGGAATCCATTTATGGTCAATGATCCTGACCCTTTCAGGAAAGTCTGTGATCGTTTTCATAGTCGTTCCAGGGGTTATTCTCCGTTTAGCCCTTCAGAGCGGGAACCCATATTGGGGATGTCCTTGGGGGTAATGTCCAGGTTGAGCTCTTGTTCTTTGTGGGCCGTGATTTTAGCCGTCATGGCTTCAATTCGGCCGGTAAAAATGCATATCACCGAGTTGGGGCGCACATTTTGCAGGGCATGATCAACGGCTTCATCCTCATCCAGGATTATCTGTACCAGAGCTTTACCCGGCATGCTCCGGGCGCCCTCCACAATCAGGTTCATCACCTGCGTACTTTTCCGCCCGCGGGTATAATCTTCATCTTTCCATATGATCAGCTCGTCGAAGTATTCGGCCGCCGTCCGGCTGTAGTCTTTCAGATCTTCATCACGCCGGTCGCCGGTGCCGGCTATAACAGCCGTGCTGAAATCAGCCCCCAGGGAGGTCACAAATTTGCCCATCGCTTCCATACCAGCAGGGTTATGCGCGTAATCAATGATCAACTTGTGGTTTTCGAAGGCAAAAACATTCATCCGCCCGGGCAGCTGGGCCGGAGAAGGCACAAAAGTCTGGAGGCTGTTGCGGATCTCCTCTACCTGAACCCCCTGGACAAATGTGGCCAGGATGGCGCCCAGTACATTTTGGATCTGAAAAGCGGCCTTTCCCGAATAGGTCAGGGGAATATTGAATACTTTTTCCACAGCAACACACCAGCTGCCTTTGCGCAGGATGATCATTCCATCTTGATAAACGGCCGTGATGCCACCGCGGGCTGTGTGTTCACGGATGCGCGGATTGGAAGCATCCATACTGAAAAGCGCTGCATGGCAGGGGATGTTTGCCTTCATCGAATAAACATTGTCATCATCGGCATTGAGCACGGCGTATCCCTTTTCATGGATATTTTCCGCCACGATGGATTTCAGGCGTGTCATTTGTTCCAGGGTCTGAATGCCATAGAGGCCCAGGTGGTCGGAGGCCACATTGGTGATCACCCCCACATCGCAGATATCGTATCCCAGACCCGCACGAACCATTCCTCCCCGGGCGGTTTCCAGTACGGCGCAATCGACCGTGGGGTCGCGCAGCACGAAACGCGCACTTTCAGGGCCCGAACAGTCGCCCTTGTACAACAGGTTGTTTTGTATATAGATGCCATCGGTGGTTGTGGTCCCTACCATTTTGCCGTTCATCTTCATGATGTGGGCAATCAAACGGGTGGTGGTTGTTTTGCCGTTGGTGCCGGTTACACTGATGATGGGGATGCGCCCGGACTGGCCGGTGGGGAAAAGCATGTCGATTACGGGTTTGGCCACATTTCGGGGTTTTCCCCGGGTGGGGGATAGGTGCATGCGAAAGCCCGGCGCACCGTTGACCTCAATGATGGCTCCACCACTCTGTTGGATGGGTTCACTCAGGTTGGGGGCAACCACATCGATGCCGCATATATCCAGACCAATAAATTTGGATACCCGCTCGGCGATGAAAATATTGGTCGGATGCACCGTATCGGTCACGTCTTCGGATATACCGCCGGTACTGAGATTGGCCGTGGTCTTGAGATAAAAGGTTTGTCCCCGGGGAAGAACCGCCTCCAGGGTATAGCCAGCCCGCTCCAGCAACCGTTGGGTCATGGCGTCCACCTTGATCTCGGTCAGCATCTTTTCGTGGCCGAAGCCCCGGCGGGGGTCCTGGTTGACCTGCTCGATCAGCTGCTGCAGGGTTGAGCGCCCGTCTCCAATCACATGGGCAGGGATCCGCCGGGCAGCAGCAGCAAATTGATGGTTGATCACCAGCATCCGGTAATCGTTGCCTTCAATGTACCGCTCCACAATCACCCGGTCTGAGTATTCCCGGGCCGCCTCGAAGGCCACGAAGGCTTCTTCAACACTCTTCGGGTTGATTGTGGCCCCAATGCCCTGATGGGCATCTACCGGTTTAACAACTATGGGAAATCCAACCTTTGAAACGGCCGGTCTGACTTCTTCCCCACAAGAAATAACCACCCCATCAGGCACCGGACAGGCGTTGTTGTAGAGGATTTTTTTTGTCTCTTCCTTGTCCAATGCAATTTCCAGGGCGATGCTGCTGGTTCTTCCAGTCATGGTCGCCTGTATTCTCTGCTGGTGAACTCCCCAGCCCAACTGTACCATCGAATATTCGTTCAGGCGCAGGATCGGAATATTTCTTCTTTTGGCTTCATGTATGATCGAGGCGGTGCTCGGTCCAAAACGCTCCTGCTCCCTGATCTGCCTGAGCTCTGAGATGTCTTTTTCAAGGTCGTAGCTTTTACCACCAATCATGGCTTCCACAATGGCAAAAGCAGCCCGCCCCGCATATATGCCCGCTCTTTCCTCTTCATAGGAAAAAACCACATTGTAAATCCCCGCTTTTCCATTGCTTCTGGTGCGGCCAAAACCACATTGCATGCCGGCCAAAACCTGGAGCTCCAATGCTACATGTTCCATTACATGACCCATCCAGGTGCCTTCCCGCAGCCGCTCAATAAAGCCCCCCTCATAGCCCGGCGAACACCTGTGCTGGTAAAGCGAAGGCATCAACGCTTCCAGCCGCCCGGCAAAACCCTGGATGTGACTGGATGGATGATGCTCCATCTCTTCCAAATCCACTTTCATTACAATGAGCTTATGCCGCCAGTTTGACCAGTAATTGGGTCCCCTGGTGGCCCGGATTTCCAGAATTTTCATCGGATGAGTTTTTTCGGCTCTTTTTTTACCCCGCTTTACCCCGCTTAGCGGGGGTGTCTTTTTTTTTTACCCCGCTTAGCGGGGTCGGCTCTATTTCTTACCCCGCTTAGCGGGGTCCTTATTTACCTACCCCCGCTAAGCGGGGGTCAGCCAGAGACTTTTTTCATTGAATAATCTATCTAAATATAAGATTTTTATTTGTATCTTTAGATCTCTTTTGCATATATTTTTCATATATTTATTTTTTTCCACGATGAAAAAACCTAAGGGAACCCTTCTGCTTATCGGGGGAGAAGTGGCTTTACCCTCTTCGGCCGATGCCAATGGCCAGCTAGAGGATATGAACGGAGAACGGCCTGAAACCGATGCTTTGATTTTAAGTCGTTTTTGTGAATTGCTGCCAGGTGAAACCGCTCGAATTGAGATTGTTCCTACGGCGTCGGGAATCCCCGAAAAATCTTTTCAGCGTTACAGGGAGGCTTTTACCAATCTGGGCTTTGAGAATGTGGGCATGCTTGATATAAGAACCCGTGAACAAGCTTCAGACCCCAATAAGGTGGAGTTGTTGAAAAGGGCTGATGGCATTTTATTTACCGGGGGGGATCAATTGAGGTTGACCACTTTGCTGGGCGGAACCGAATTTTTGAAGGCATTGATGGAGCGCTATAGGCACAGTTCCGTGGTTATTGCCGGCACCAGTGCCGGGGCTATGGCCATGTCAGATACCATGATTTATGAAGGCAGCAGCCATGAAGCCATGAGAAAGGGCGAGGTCAAATTCAGCAGTGGCTTCCGGCTATTGGACCATGTCATCATTGATACCCATTTTGTAAAACGGGGCCGGTTCGGACGTTTGTTCCAGGCCGTTACGGCCAATCCTACTGCTCTGGGCATTGGCCTGGGCGAAGATACTTCATTGCTCATTCAGAAGGGTGATGTTCAGGAAGTGATCGGTTCGGGACTGATCGTAGTGGTGGATGGCTCCACTATAAAACATACCAATATGACGGCAATCAGCGAGGATGAAATGATTTCGGTGGAAAATATCACCCTTCATGTCATGGTTCCCGGCGATAAGCTGAATCTTTCCGAACGGCGCTATATCCCCCGGGAAAAACAGCAACTCCCGTTTTCGAGCAATAGTGAATAACCCCATTTGAACGGCATTTATCATTGGGTCAGGTGCCAGTCGTGTGGTTTATCGAGGTGTTCGCTATAATTGCAAAATGGTGATCGATGAAAATAGCAGAGCCCATAGTGTTGGTCCTTGCCCCGGTAATTAATAATATTTCCCATGTTCCCTAAAAAAAACGAAGGCTCTTTATCGCGCAAATGAGTAAAAGTCTAACCCTGAAGTAAATATTGGCTGAATGAAAAAGAATATTTTTGTCATTGGACTGGATGATTTCAATTTGCGGATGATTCGGTCGGTGAAAAACGCGGAGAATTATAAAATTCATGGTCTGCTGGATATCAATCTGCTGATTGACAGTGGTAAATACCGGTTAATCGATATGCTGGAACTGGCTGATCAAAAGCTCAGAGCCTTCGAAGGCTCCATTGACGCCATTGTTGGCTATACGGATTTTCCGGTAAGCACCATTGTGCCGATTCTCTGTCAGCGGTTTAATGTGCCGGGGCCTTCCCTTGAAAGTGTGGTCAAATGCGAACATAAGTATTGGAGCCGTTTGGAGCAGAAAAAGGTAATTCCTGAGCATATCCCGGCCTTCATCAAGTTTGATCCCTTTGATGATAACCCCCTGGAGCAAATACCTTTTCACTTTCCATTCTGGATCAAACCGGTAAAGTCCACGGCCAGTCAGCTTGGCTTCCGCATTAATAGCAGGAGCGATTTCTACAGGGCCATCAAGATGCTCAGAGACCACATCGGCCTGTTCAGGCCTTTTGATCAACTCCTGGATATGCTCCGGCTGCCTGCGGAAGTGGCCGGGGTTAATAGCTCACATTGTGTGGCTGAGCAAATCATTTCCGGCCAGCAATGTACCCTGGAGGGTTATGTCTATAAGGGTCGGGTTCATAGTTACGGGATCATTGATTCCATACGTGAGCCCAATCGCACTTCCTTTGCCCGTTATCAATATCCCTCGAGGCTGCCCAAAAACGTACAGGATGAAATGGCCGGCATCAGCAAAAAAGTGATGCATCAGGTGGGTTTTGACAACTCAGCCTTTAACCTTGAATTTTTCTGGAACAGGAAAGCTAACAAGATCTGGTTTTTAGAGATCAATACCCGGATTCCCCAGTCGCATAGCGATCTGTTTCAAAAAGTGGACGGGGTTTCCAACCACCAGGTGATGATTGATGTTGCCCTGGGAAGGGACCCATGGTTCCCCAGGCGCCAGGGCCATTTTCCGGTAGCCGCCAAGTTTTTTTTAAGGGAATACCGCGACAAGTTCATCACCCATATTCCCACCCGTGAAGATCTGGAACGGTTGAGGCGGAAAATTCCCGGTACCCTGGTTGATTTACAGGGTAAGGCGGGGATGAAACTTTCGCAGATTCCCGAGCAGGACAGTTACAGCTATGCCACGGCTTTTATTTACCTGGGGGCTCAAAACCAGAGGGAATTGCTTGAAAAATTCCGACAGTGCCGCCATCTGCTTAAATTTCAATTCCAGGACCTTACCGTTCCCACTGTATCCCCGAAAAAAGCCATTGAACGTGTGCCGGAAGCCGCACCTGCAGCTGCTATCCAGGTCGTTACAGCCCCAATGGAGATATCGGAGCAAAATACTGAACATTCCCCCCAAAGTAGCGTTCAGAAAAGGATCAAGCCTTAGGCTGTTGGTTAAACGGCCAGTTGTTATCAACGGATTTCCTTTAAGAAAGTTAAGGGATTTCTGATGATAAATCTCATCTCTCTGGCGAACCGCTCTCTTCCAATCCTTTCATCAGAATTCATTCTCATTTAACCAAATTTCAGGCGGGTTAAATCAAAAAAACCTGCTTTATTTCTTCTATTTACTGAATTTCCTAAAATGCGAGCTGTAACTTAAGTTTTTACAGGTCGTAAACGGTAAGTGTATTTTTAGGTCTATGGGTTTATCCGTTAGAAGTGGATAAAATTTTAGAAAAATAAAAAAAGAAGAACCAATAAACCACCAAGACAATGAAAAAGTCCTTTTTTCTTCCGGTCCTGCTGATGGCATTTTTTATGGTTATCCAGGGCCAACAGTCGCTTGCCACCAACATACAGGTAGATGATATTGTGATTGTCGAGCGGAATGATGCAGATAAATATATCATCGTGGAGTTTGATCTGAGCTGGGACAACAGTTTCAGGGTGGATGACGGGGCCAACACCAACTGGGATGCCGCGTGGGTTTTTATGAAGTACAAAAAGACCACCGCAACAAATGTGCAGTGGGGACATGCCACCCTGCATGGTTCGGGTCATGAGATACCCGGTAATTTTAATGGCGATTTGGGGGCAACCGACGGCACGAACAAAGGCATGTTTGTTTATCCCAGCGTGATTTTCAATGGCACGGCCAGCATAGAGGACATGCGGATGAGATGGGATTATGGCCAGGACGGGCTGACCCCGGAAGATGAGGTGGATATCCGGGTCTTCGGCATTGAGATGGTGTACGTGCCCCAGGGCAGTTTTTATGTAGGTAGCGGCGGTTCGGAGAACAACCACTTTTATGCCGGTGGCGGTGCACAGGATGAGCCTTTTGAGATCACCGATGCAGCCTTCATGATTGAAAAAAGCTCGGGCAACCTCTGGGCCACCGGTCATATTGGGGATGGCGGAGACGGCACACTGGCTTCTGGTTTCCCCACCGGTTATGGGGATTTTTATATGATGAAGCATGAGATCACCCAACAGGCCTATGTGGATTTTCTCAATACCCTGACTTTTGACCAGCAGGACTCAAGAATAGATGGATCGCCGGGATCAACAGGATACGTTGTCTCCGATGGCAACAGCAACCAGGATCGTTATAAGATCAACGTGGCAACGGCTGGTTCCTCTGGTTCCTCACCGGCTGTTTATGCCACCGACAACAAATGGGTGGCCTGCGGGCGGTTGTCCAAAAAAGATATGATGTCCTATTTGGACTGGGCTGCTCTGAGACCCATGACGGAGCTGGAATATGAGAAGGCAGCCCGCGGGCCCTCCAATCCGGTGCCCAACGAGTATGCCTGGGGCAATACCCGGATTGGTTCAGTCTCGGAGGTGTCCGATCCCGGCCAGGCTACTGAATCGGCTGTTCCATCGGGATATCAGCGCGACATCACCATTGATCACAACAAGGTGGATTCGGACTTGCAGGATTTTCCCATCCTGGTCAAGCTGGACAGCACCAATTTTGATTTCAGCAAATGTCAGCCCGATGGCGATGACATTCGGTTTTATGATGCCACGGGCACTGAGTTGAAGTATCAGCGTGAACGGCATGACGAGCCCAACGAGAAAGCCGAATACTGGGTGAAGGTGCCGCAGGTCTCCAGTTCGGAAAATACGGTAATCACCATGGAGTATGGCGATCCCGGGGCAAGCGACGGCGAGGATGCTCCCAACGTATGGAATGATGGTTATTTTACTTCCATTTGGCATTTAAAGGAAGAAGGTACGGGTTCGGCCGGCGAGTATGGTGATGCGGCCGGCAGCAATGGGGGCCAGGCCACTGGGTCTTATCCTTCCCGGCTGGAAGGACCTTTGGGTTTGGGACAGGATTTTGCCGGTGATGCGGCCATCTCTGTGCCCGATGATGCTTCCCTGGGCATAGAGAACAAGGTGACGGTCAGTGGCTGGGTAAAGCCACAAGCTTTGAGCGGTGCTTCTGACGGCGACACGACGGCTTCCGACTGGAGTGACAACCAGAGCATGACCAACCTTACGGTGGAGGGCGACAGCCTAATGGTGAGCGATCATACTTCGCCGGGAACCCGCATTGCCAAACCCATCCCGCTGGATGCCATCAAAAAGGCCGGCAGCAGCCATGTCTCCTGGAGTGATCACGACGGATACCAGGTAAGGGCCTTTACCACCGACGGCAAGTTCACTGTTCCGGAAGGCGTATCGGAAGTCGACGTGTTGGTTGTCGCCGGTGGCGGCGGCGGTGGCGGAAATGGCGGAAGTGGCACCGGTGGCGGCGGTGGCGGCGCCGGCGGACTGGTCTGGAAGCAGGGCCACAGCGTTACCCCCGGTTCCGTGATCGATGTGCAGGTCGGTGCCGGTGGTACCGGCGGAGGCGTGGATGAAAGAGGCAAGCAGGGTGATAACAGCCATTTTGGCAGTGTGGAAGCCATCGGCGGCGGTGCCGGTGATACGCGGGGAAGTGCCTCGACCGACTGGGTGTCGGGTGATTATGGCGATGGCGGCTCCGGTGGCGGCTCCAATTATTACAATGAAGATCCCGACGTCTATGGTGAAGGAACGACCGGACAGGGCAACGATGGCGGCAAGGGAAGACAGGATGGATCAGGCCAGGGTGGTGGCGGCGGAGGCGCCGGCACTCCCGGTGAAGATGGTTATACCGATGAGACCTCCAGCAGGCCCAACGGCGGCGACGGCAAGGATTTTTCCGATGAGTTTGGCACCAGCTATGGCGACAACGGATGGTTTGCCGGCGGTGGCGGCGGCGGTGGTGCCGACGACGGCACCTACGGTTTGCCCGGCCATGGCGGCCAGGGCGGTGGTGGTGAAGGTGGTGGCAACACCACCGAAAATACCGGCGGACCCACGGCCGGCCAGGCCAACACCGGCGGCGGTGGCGGTGGTGCCGGCGGCGCTACCGGTCCCGGTGCTGACGGCGGCTCCGGC
Organism: uncultured Bacteroidota bacterium; assembly: GCA_913055635.1. Lineage (GTDB taxonomy): Bacteria > Bacteroidota > Bacteroidia > Bacteroidales > UBA12077 > JAGXLC01. Next base: position 92,102 of record CAJXLK010000004.1, on the reverse strand, counting down.
ATTGTCCTGGTGCGCTATAAAGATCCCCAGTCGGTGAAAGTGTACACCAAAGTGACAAGCGACAATTCAACACCCCCCACTTTTAAGGGTCAGCAGGTATTTAACTCGGATAGTACTTTTACCGTCCCCGATGGCATCCATAAGGTGGATGTATTGGTTGTTGCCGGTGGTGGTGCCGGTGGCGGTGGTACTTCCGGTGGTGGCGGCGCCGGCGGGCTTGTCTGGAAGACCGGCCACAGCGTAAACCCCGGCGAGGATATCAGTGTGAGTGTTGGTGCCGGCGGCAGCGGCGGTGGTGTTGCTGCCCCTGGCACCAACGGTGAAAACAGTTCTTTCGGTTCCATCGTGGCTCAGGGAGGCGGCCATGGCGCCTCCGGAGAAAACGGCGGCGGAACAGCTGCCGGAGATGGCGGTTCCGGTGGGGGTGCCATGCGGTACGATGTCTATAAAACATTTGGTTCCGGTACCTCCTCACAAGGCTATAATGGCGGTGATATATCGGGTACTGATGATTATGCCACGGCCGGCGGCGGTGGCGCCGGCGGTGTTGGAAGTTCCGTTCCTAGCGGCGCTGGAAATGGAGGAATAGGAAAGGACTTCAGCCACATCTTTGGAACCAGTGTCGGCGATAACGGATGGTTTGCCGGCGGTGGCGGCGGCGGCTGGAGCACCAGCGACGTTGGCCAGGGCGGCCGCGGTGGTGGCGGTGATGGCATCAATAACAACAATGCTCCCACAGCTGACAACCACGGCATGCCCAACACCGGAGGCGGTGGCGGCGGCGGCTATAGCTATTCCGCCGGCGTGGGCGCCGATGGCGGCTCGGGCGTTGTCATCGTCCGCTGGGGCAATGACCTGGAAAATGGTGGGTCCATCCCCGGCATCGAAAAAGGCGAGGACCTCTCCGGAAAATACCTCTGGGTGATGCAGGAGCTCAAGACCAACAACCCCGACTATTCCCCCTCACTGAACAATTTTAATGTGGAAGTTAAGGGCGAAGCCGTTGTCGCCGGCAAAGGCGAAGATGCCTACCAGCTGGCAGCCTACGACGGACAGCTGAAAGGCTACCTCAACAACCAGGAGGTTTCATCAGCCCTTACGATGGATGAATACCAGCATGTGGCCATCACCTACGACGGGTCCTTCCAAAGGATATACATCAATGGGTTGCTTACGGCCACCAGCACCCTGACCGGGTCGATCAACAACAACAGCAGCGATCTGCTGATGGGTACCAACCTGGAGGGTGCCCTGGATGAGGTGCGTGTCAGCGATACCTCCCGTAAGCAGGCCTGGCTGAAAGCCGAATACCACAATGGCCACGGCGACCTGCTTAACCTCGGGGGAGAGGGTACCTTCAACAATGCCAACTATGGCAACAACACATTGACCGGTGTGGGCGATCAAGGGCCCATGCGTGTTGGCTATGCGGCTTCCTCCAGCAGCTCCCGTACATCTGCCGGTGCCTCCTATTGGGGCATCATGAACCTCAGCGGCAACCTGTGGGAAAGAGCCATTACAGTAGGCAATGCCGATGGCATGGCTTTTACCGGCAAACACGGCAACGGTGCGGTCAAGGCCTCCTCCGGGTTGTTCGATGTAACCAACTGGAACATCAACGGCTATGGTTTCCGCGGCGGTCAGTATGCTTCAGGCACACAATACCTGAGGATTTCCGACCGGAATTTTATGAACCACACCACCGATGAACGAAGCAGATCATGGGGCGGAAGAGGTGTTCGCACGGCACCTGAATGAGCCGTGGACCCATGATCGAGTCAATCAAGGAAGGAGGCACTTAACGGGGTTTTTCGGGTATTTCAGGATTTTGACTACCCGGGCGCCCCGCCGCTAAAGCACCAAGCATGCGCAGACTGATACCATTTCTTTTTCTTCTCCTGATACCCGGAAGTCTCCTGCTGGCCCAGGCTCAAACCATGCAGGTCACCACCCAGCCCGGCGATACCCTGCAGGGGGATCCCCTGGCCGGGCCACCGGCAGTGACCCTGTACGATGGCTCCGATAACCCGGTTGAGGGAGTGGATGTTACGGTATCGCTCAACAAGAAAAGCCTCAGCGGCACACTGACTCAAACCACCAATGCCAATGGGAAAGCCGTTTTTGACGACCTGTCCATTGATGTTTACGACACCGGCTACACCCTGACTTTCGACGCCGACGATGGGGCTGCACCAGATGTTTCCAATGTCACCTCCAACAATTTTGAAATATTTGAGGAACAGGCTGCCTTGACCATCACCAACCAGCCGGCAGAAAGCGTGGTGGCCAGCCCGGTGGAAGGGGCCAATGTAGTGGCCGGGCCCGTTGTCAGGGTGGAAGATATGTCGGGCAATCCTTTAAGTGGGGTAGATATCACGGGCCAATTAGCGGGAGGAGATTTTGCCGACTCCAGTACCGTTACCCTCACCTCCAATGATTCGGGCCGGGTGGTCTTCGACAGCCTTTTTGTCTCTCCGGCAGCCGCCGGGTATCAAATTGTTTTTACCACCGGAAGCCCAAACGTAGCCCCTGTCACTTCCAATGCCTTTGATGTGGTCGACTCTTCGGGAACGATCACTTTCGGGCAACAGCCCGGGCAAAGCATTGAGGGCTATCCCCTGGAAGGCCCGCCCACCATTTACCTGGAAGACGAAGGCACGCCCCTGTCGGGTGTGGATGTAACGGCCTACCTGAACCAACAGGGTTTTACCACCGCCAGCCAGCAGACGGTCACCACCGATGACAACGGCCGGGCCGTCTTCGACAATTTGGTGATTGACACCGCACTGACCGGCTACCGGCTCTCTGTCAAGGCCTCCCGAAGCGGAGTGGCTGCGGTTTGTTCAGATACCTTCGAGGTCGTTGAAGAAGTTGCTGTCTTGTCGGTTCACCAACAACCTACCTCAACCATTGAGGGCGAAACGCTGAATGGCCCCCCGACGGTTCGCCTGACAGATATAGAGACCGGCAACCCGCCCTCAACACCGGTAAACGTATATGCCTACCTGAATAAACAGGATTTTACTCCATCGAGCGACACAATGGCATCTGCCACCTCCGAGAACAATGGGGTGGCCACCTTCGACAGCCTGATGATCGACCAACCCAATAGCGGGTATGAAATCAGGTTTGCCGCCAATCCACCCGGCATAGCCGATGTGAAAACCAATGCTTTTGAGGTCCGTTCACGCCTGGGGACCATCAACATGACCACTTCACCGGGTAAATCTATTGAGGGCCACCCCGTATCCGGCCCCCCCACGATCACCATCCTGGATAGGGATGGCAACCCGCTTGAAGGCATTTCGGTGGATGCCCAGCTCAATAAAAAGGGGTTTGCATCGGGCACAACCACTTTAACCACCGACGCAAGCGGACAGGCAACTTTTGATGACCTGGTGATCGACCAGGTGGCCGATGATTACCGGATTACTTTTGATGTTCCCCTGAGCAGCGGGGTGGACGATACCACATCTGCTTCTTTTGACGTGGTAGAAGAGGCGGCTGTTTTAACCGTTCAAAATCAGCCATTGCAGAGCATTGCCGGGGAGACCATCAACGGCACACCTTCGGTATATCTGGAGGATGCCTCTACCGGCGATCCCGCGACCAACGCCACCGTCACTGTATCGCTTAATAAAGGCAGCATTACAGGCGGGAGCACGTCGGTTGAGACCAATGCCAGCGGCGTGGCAGTTTTTGATGACCTGGTCATTGATGACCCCGACAGCGGTTATGAACTGATCTTTTCTACCGGGTCACCGGGCATTGCCGATGTAAGCTCCAATTCTTTCAAGGTGCTTCCTGTCTCGGGCCAGATCCAGATTACCCAGCAACCCGCTGAGACGACCGAAGGGTATCCTGTTGAGGGCCCGCCTGCCATCGAGGTGACAGAAACGGATGGGGTCACGCCCAAAAGTAGCCTGGATGTGACGGCCACCCTCAACAAAAATGGTTTTACCCCAGCCAGCACCACTACTGTAACCACCGATGCCAGTGGCGTGGCTGTTTTCGACCAGCTGATCACCAACCAGACAGGCGAGGACTATGCCATCACTTATTCCATTGATGTGTCTGAGGCCATCCCCTCAACCACCACCGATTCGTTTGATGTGGTCAGTGAGGTAGCCGTGATATCCATCGACCGGCAGCCACAGATGAGCCTGTCCGGGGAACCTTTGGAGGGGCCCCCGGCAGTCAAACTGGAAACCCCGGGGGGCGATCCCATCAATGGCGGAAACCTTTATGTCAGGGTTAACCAGTCCGATTTTACTGGCTCCAGCGTCACCTCAGCCACTACCAACGCCAATGGCATTGCGGTATTTGATTCCCTGGTGCTCGATGACGCCAATACCGGGTATGAATTGACTTTTTCTTCCCATTCCTCCGGGATTGCCCCCCAATCTACCAATGCTTTTGAGGTGGTGGCCCCGGAAGGCATCATGAACATTTCCCAACAGCCCCTGGAAACCGTCGACGGAGAATTTATAGCAGGACCCCCTGAAGTTACCCTTACCCAAACCAATGGCGATCCATGGGAGGGGAGTGAAGTGGACATCACCGTATCGGTCAATAAGAACGGTTTTAGCAGTGGCAGGCTTACCCGGACCACCACCAACGGGGAGGTTGCATTTGACAGCCTGGTGATGAATGCACCGGATACAGCTTATAAGCTGACTTTTAGCACCGACCTTTCCAACCGCATCGCTTCAACCACCACCAACCCGTTTGAGGTATCGGAAGTGACCGGTTACCTGGACGTTACCAACCAGCCTTCTGAAACGGTGGCCGGCGACCCGCTCAACGGGCCCCCTACCGTACAGCTGACCGATAAGTCGGGCGATCCGGTCCCCGATGTCACCGTTACCGCCGCTTTAAATAAAAATGCTTTTAGCGGAACCAGCACCCTGTCAGTTACCACCAACAGCCAGGGTAAGGCCGTGTTCGACAACCTGGTGGTGGACGATTTTGATACCGGGTATCACATCCGTTTCTCAACCGATGCTTCCGGGGTGGCTGATGTAACCACCGATGCCTTTGAGGTCACCGATGCCACCCTCTCGATGAATGTCACTACTGAGCCACAGCAAACTACTGCCGGCGAGATCGTTGGAGGTCATCCGGCCGTGACCATAACCAATTCCGGAGGGGGGGTATCCGGTGTGGTGGTGCACGCTTCGCTGAACAAAAATGGATTTGACGGGAACAGTACCCTGACAGCGACTACCGGCACCGGCGGGGTAGCTGTCTTTGATGATTTGGTGATCACTACAGCTGCCACCGGTTATACAATCACCTTTAACGCCGATGAATCAGGCGTACCCAATGCCGAAACCGGGGCTTTTGACATCACCCCGGCCCAGGCCGATCATTTGGAGATGGCTGCCGAGCCCACTGCTACACCGGCCGGGGCGGTCATTAACGGCCCGCCTGCGGTGGTGCTTGTCGATGCCTTTGACAACCCGGTGACGGGCGAGCCCATTGAGGTGGTGCCCAATCAGAACAGTTTCCATTCGGGTACCACCACCCAAAAAACCGGTTCCAATGGCCGGGCGGTCTTTGATGATTTGGTCATTACCCAGGCAGCCGCCGATTATCAGTTGCTTTTTACCGATACCACCGGGGCCAATGTGAGCTCTTCGGGTTTCGCCATCAAAAACGGCTCGCCCGATCAAATATCTATTATTACCCAGCCCTCGGAAACGGTGGCCGGGGCGGCCATCAGCGGGCCACCGGCAGTGGCCGTGCAGGACGCCTACGGCAACCCGGTGGCGGGAGAAACCGTGACCATCTCCGAGGAAGGCGGTTACGCCATTGACGGGGGAACCCTTCAAATAGAAACCAAGGCCAATGGCCAGGCAGTTTTCAGTGATTTGGTTATCAGTACAGTAGATGCAGGCTACCAGTTTCGCTTTAGTGTGGCGGGGTTGGAGACCCTCTCCAACACGTTTAATGTGGTGCCCGGGACCATCTTTTCACGTTTCCATGGCTCCAGCCACAGTGGATTTTTTGCTTACCGGGAGGATGCCCATCGACTGGGCCAAACCCCCTCCCGCATTGAAATAGCTGTGCAGCCAAAGGAAACTGTTGTGGGAACATCCGTGAAAGGGCCCCCGGAGATTGTCGTTTACGATGCCACCGATGAACCCGTGCCCAATGTGTCGGTCACCGTTAGTGGCCCTTCTTTTGCCGGAGGTACCACCACATTAACCACCGATGAAAACGGACATGCAACCTTCAGCGACCTGGTGGTCGATACCAAGGGTACATACAGCCTTACCTTTACTGCCGATAATTATTCATCCCTAACCAAGCAATCGGAGAGTTTTACTGTAATTGAGGCCCTGGCCACCATGAGCCTCAGCACCCAGCCCCAACAAACGCAGGCAGGTCAAACCCTAGCCGGCCCGCCCACGGTGACCCTGGAAAATTCCATCGGCATGCCCCTGGAAGATGTGGACATTTCCGTTTACATCAACCAGCATAGCCTGATATCGGGCAGTACCACTGTGACCACCGACCAGGATGGCCGGGCCGTGTTTGACGACCTGGTGATCAATAAAGCAGCCGACAATTATCAGTTGATATTTGAAGCGGATTATTCGGGGGTCAAGAACATCACTTCCCGGTCATTTGAGGTGGTGGCTGCCGGGGCCGATGCCATCACCATGACCACCCAGCCTAAGGAAACCTTCCAGGGAGCTACCATTGAAGGACCTCCAACGGCTCAGGTAAGCGATGCTTTTGGCAATCCGGTTCAGGGGGTGGAGGTATCGGTTAGCGAGACTTTATCAGGTTCGATCGATGCAGGCATCACCACCATGACTACCGACCAGGAAGGATTGGCCGTTTTTTCCACCCTGGTGATCAATGAGCAGGGTACTTATCAGCTGACCTTCTCGTCTGGTGGTCTGTCTGACATCTCCTCCAACACCTTCCAGGTAGTGCCGGGCACTGTGGCCAATCGTTTCAAAGGCTCCAGCCACAGTGGTTTTGTTAGCAATAAACGCACGGATCAACTTTTGGGACAGACTCCGGTACGGATGGAAGTGCTGACTCAACCCTCAGAGACAGTGGCTGGTTTTCCGGTGGAAGGTCCCCCGGAGATAGCCGTCTATGATGCCACGGATAATCCGGTGCCCAATGTTCAGGTGACGGTCCAGGCTGTCGGGGGGGCGCTCTCAGGTGGTACTTTTACCAAAACCACTGATGATAAGGGACGCATTGCCTTTAACGACCTGGTTATTGATACCAAGGGCAACTATGAGCTTTCCTTCTCGGCTGATCATTATACCTCTACCGTAAGCGACATTCAAACGGCCAGCTTTGATGTGGTGGGTCAGCTCTACATGATGGAAGTGGCATCGCAGCCGCAAAACAGCACGGCCGGTGAAGCCATTGAGGGCAGTCCCAAGGTGACCATCACCAATTTCATCAACCAGCCCCTTTCAGGGGTGGAGGTCACTGTTTACCTGAACCAGCATGGTTTTGCCTCGGGCACCACCACCCTGCAAACCGACCAGCATGGTGAAGTGGTTTTTGATGACCTGGTGATCAACCAATCGGGCGAAGATTACCAGTTGATTTTTGATGCCGATTATTCCGGAATCACCAATGTAAGCAGCAACAAATTTGATGTGGGTCATGGCTCGGCTTCTGAACTGGTTATCACCACCCAGCCCGATGAAACAACTGAGGGAGCTGCCATTCAGGGTCCTCCCGCGGCTGCATTGAAAGATGCTTACGGCAATGCCATCCCTGGTGAAACAGTAAATGTTGCTGAAACAGGAGGATATGTCTTCGACGGGGGCACCACCAGCCTTCAGACAAATGGGGATGGCCTGGCTGCTTTCTCTGACCTGGTGATCAATGATATTGGAACATACAGCCTGACCTTTAGCCATCCTTCTGTTGGTGATGCGGTAAGCCAGGATTTTCTTGTTCAGTCGGGTACCGTGTCCAACCGCTTTATTGGCAGCAGTCATAGCGGGTTTGTCAAAAATCAAACCGATAACAAGGAGCTGGGGCAGACCCCAACCCGTATTGAAGTGGTCCACCAGCCGGGTGAAACGGTAGTTGGACAGCCTGTTGAGGGGCCGCCAAAGATTGTGGTGTACGATGCAGTAGACAATCCTGTGGCCAATGCCGATGTTACCGTGAGTGTTTCCGGCGGATTCAAGCCGGGATCAACCCTCAATTTGAGTACCAACAGTGAAGGCGAGGCCATTTTCGACAACCTGATCATTGAGTCAGTCGGCAGTTACCAGTTGAACTTTTCTGTGGATGGATATCCCGGGGTAACGGCCACCTCGGAAGTTTTTGATGTCATCCAGCAACAGTTGTATCTGTCTGTGACCACTCAGCCTCAAACAACCCCTGCCGGGGAGGTTGTTGAAGGCCATCCCACTGTACAGCTTGCCAATTCCATTGGACAGGGATACCAGGGGGTTGAAATAACGGTACAGCTGAACCAGTATGGGTTTGATTCCGATGCGGCCACCCAGACAGTGACCACCGATGCTTCCGGCTATGCCGAGTTTGATCAGCTGGTGATCAACCAGGCTGCAGAAGGCTACCAGCTTCTGTTTGATGCCGATTACAGCGGGGTGTTAAATGTTTCCTCCGACACTTTTCAGGTGGTTTCTGCTGCTGTGGATCACCTGAGGGGTATAACAGATCCAAAAGATACTGAATCCGGGGCAGCGATCAAGGGTCCGCCGTCCATAGCCGCCTGGGATGCTTATGGCAATCCGGTAGCCGGGTTAAGTGTAACTGTCTCTGAGAGCGGGGGCTATGCTTTTGACGCCGGCACCACAACGATGACCACCGGAGCCGATGGAACCGCCACCTTTGATGATCTGATTATCGATAAGATGGGCCAGTACAGCCTTACTTATCGTGCTTCGGGGGTCTCTGAACTGACTTCGGGCTTTTTCCGTGTGCTCTCCGGCACTGTTTCTTACCGGTTTGAGGGCAGCAGCCACAGTGGTTTTAATACGGTGCGAAAAAACGCTCAATTGTTGGGACAAACACCTACCCGCCTGCAGATCCAGTCCCAGCCCATGGAAACCGTTGTCGGGAATAAGATTGAAGGCCCGCCTAAAGTGGCCGTCTATGATGCAGTGGACAACCCGGTGGCAGGGGTGACCATAAAGGTCAGCGTCAATGGATTCTTTACCCCGGAAAGTGTAACTGAGATCCAGACCAATGCCCAGGGAGTGGCTGTTTTCGATAACCTGGCTATTGAGCAGACCGGAACCTATACCCTGACCTTTGAAGCAGTGGGCTATGGCGAAGTTTCTTCGGTCCTCTCCCGGGATTTTGAGGTGGTCAACCAGACCCTGTATACCAACATCGTTCAACAACCCATTGAATCACAGGCAGGTGATGCAGTATCCGGACCCCCGGCCATTAAGCTTGACAACGACTTTGGCCAGGGCTTTCAGGGCGTAGATGTGATCGCCCATGTCAATCAAAACAGCTATACATCGGCTTCAACCGATACGGTAACGACCGATGCCAATGGTATTGCCACTTTTGATAACCTGGTCCTGGAAAAGGCTGCCGATAACTATCAGATCCTCTTTGAGGTTGATTATACAGGGGTGCCCAATGTTTCTACCCAATATTTTGATGTGACTGCGGCCCCGGCCAGTCAGATGGAGGTGGTTACCGAACCCGAGAGCGGGATGGCGGAAGCAGCCATCGGCGGACCGCCCGCCATCGCCCTTTATGATGCCTATGGCAATCCCATCGCCAATGCGGATGTTACGGTCACTGAGGCAGGGGGCTACAGTTTTGATCAGGGAACCCTTACCCTGACCACTGGTTCCCGGGGCCGGGCAACCTTTGATGATTTGGTGATCAATACCCCGGGCAGCTACAGGTTGGATTTGACTACTTCTGCCGGGAGTGGCCCCGGTGTTCAAAGCCGCAGATTTGATGTCCTCCCGGGCCAGGTTGCTGATCGTTTCAAGGGAGGCTCCCACAGCGGATTTATTTCTGATTCGAGTAAGGATGTGCTGCTCCAACAAGTGCCTCAACGCATTGTTTTGATCACCCAACCCGATCGTTCGGTGGTGAATGCCCCGATACAGGGGCCACCGGTACTGAAGGTTTATGACCAGACCGATGTACCGGTTCAGGGGGCGGCTGTAACGGCAACTGTAGTAGGGGGATCGCCGGCCCTTTCCGGGACGAAAACCCTTACCACCGAGGCTTCCGGGCAGGTCGTTTTTGATGATCTGTTGATGTCTCAAACCGGAAACCATCAACTCCATTTTGAGGTGGGGGGATATCCCAAGGTAGATGTCACTTCCCGGGAGTTTGAAGTCATCCGCCAAAGCCTTTCCATGTCGGTAAGTCAGCAGCCCCAGAACACCCAGGCCGGGCAGGTCATTGGTGGCCATCCGGCCGTTGTCCTGACCAATGAGGTGGGTCAGCCTGCACCTGCGGGAATTGAAGTGGTGGTACATACCAACCAGTATGATTTTGCATCTGATCCCACCCACGATACGGTTCAAACCGATGCATCGGGCACGGCAGTGTTTGATCAGTTGACCATCAACCGGGCAGCAGAGGATTATCAGTTGATTTTTGAAGCTTCTTATTCCGGGGTAAGCAGTGTCACTTCCAATATGTTCAACATCCAGCCGGCTCCGGCCGATCACCTGGAGATATTGCAACAACCGGCCGACGGAGAAGCCGGTGGCGTCATCCCCGGTCCGCCTGCTGTGGGATTGTATGATGACTACGACAACCCCATTGCCAATGTCTCCATCTCGGTAAGTGAAGGAGGAGGCGAACCCCTTAGCGGCACCACCTCTTTGAGTTCCGGTGAAAACGGGGAAGTGCAGTTCGACGACCTGGTCATTGATAACCCCGGTTCCTATCAGCTGGTCTTTAGCACCGCTGCGGCAGGTGTTGGCGATCAAGACTCCCGAACATTCAACATCATCTCTACCGGCACGGCTTATCGTTTTAACGGGGGCAGCCACAGCGGCTTCATCTCTGAGGTGATCATCGACCAGCCCCTGCAGGAACCCCCTGAAGTGGAAGTGCCCTCCTTTACCGTATATCAGGATACGCTTTGCCAGGGTGCCGTCAATACGCAGTATACTGCAGAATCGGCCAACAGCGATTCGGTTCGCTACGCCATCACCTTGTCCCCGGCCGGGCAGGTGAACACCTCGACAGGGGTGTTGGACCTGGAAAGCGGTTTTTATGGTGAGTTTTTCATCAAAGCCACTGCCTATGGCTATAAAGGACCCAAATCCGATTCATTGAAGATTACCGTGGAACCTGAAATCGATGCCCCCGTATTCAGCGATCCGGTTCAGGAGGTGTGTCAGGGGGGAACATCCGATTATACGGCATCTTCCGTGCATACCGATTCGATCGCCTATTCGGTTTCTCCCCTTGATGCCGGCAACATAGATAAACAAACGGGTGCCATGATGTGGGCTTCCGACTTTTCCGGTACAGCTCAAGTCATTGCCACGGCAGGTGAAGCGGATGATTGTGGCGGCCAAAAGCAAACGGCCGTCGATGTAACGGTGAATCCGGAGGTGGGCAAGCCTGTTTTTACCCAGGGAACCACCGAGGTTTGTCAGGGTGCACCTGATGAGACCTATTCGGCCGATGCCGACCATGCCACGGAGATTGTCTATTCCAGTTCGCCTGCAGAAGCCGGTAACATAGGGGAAACGAGTGGCGTAATGGACTGGGCCGATGATTTTCATGGCACGGCAACCATTACGGCCCGGGCCAGGGGCCAATGCAACGGTCCGAAGGATACCGAGCGCATTGTTACGGTGCATCCCCAACCCAGCACCAGTGAGATTAGCGGCGACAGTGCCGTGGCTTGTCAGGCAACAGGCAAATCCTACAGTGTCGAGCTGCATACCGGTGCCAGCTATTCCTGGACTGCCCCCGATGGGGCCTCCATCACCAGTGGTGCAACCGGCCCGGAAAACAACAGCATCACCGTCGATTTTGGTCAGACCAACGGCAACATCTCCGTGGTGGAGACCAGCCAGTACGGCTGTGTTGGACAAGAGCAGCAACTGCCGGTTACCTTGTACGGGTGCAACCTGGCAGCCGACTTCTCTGGCGATAAAACCCAGACCTGCGAGGGAGGTACCGTCACCTTTACGGATCTGTCCACGGGCAACCCCGATACCTGGCAGTGGGATTTCGGCCCGGCCGCTACACCCCAAACCGCCACCGGTCCGGGGCCCCATGATGTAACTTATTCGACACAAGGATCCTATAGCGTTTCCCTTACCGTCAAAGAACAAACCGTGGAGGATACCAAAACCCTGACGGATCATATCACTGTGAGCCGCAAAGGACTTTGGCTGGGTGATGTCAGCAGCGACTGGTTCGATCCCGGCAACTGGTCGTGCGGGGAAGTGCCCGACAACAGCGGCTCAGTCATTGATGTGGTCATCCAGGCATCGGCAACCCACGACCCCCAAATCACCTCCGACGGGGCCCGTGTCGGCGATATAGAGATCGAAGGAGGCGCCACCCTGGAGATCATCAATGATGCCACCCTGGATGTTTACGGCAGCTGGTTCAACAACGGTTCGTTCACCACTTCCGCCAGCTCGGTGGTCTTTTACGGCAGCGATGCAGAGATCAGCGGTTCATCGGTCACTTCCTTCGACAACCTTGAAATAGCCGGCACCAGCCTCACTGCTGTAGCCGACAGCATCGACGTGAAGGGTAATTTTACGGCCGATGGTCAATTTGCCCACAACGACGGCATCGTCTCATTCACCGGCGATGCATCGCAGCAGATATCCGGAACAGCCGATAGCCTCATATTCAGTGACATGGTGGTCGGCAAACAGGCCGATACCCTCCACCTGGCCCGTCATGTGGATGTTGAACAATATCTCACACTTGATCAAGGTATCATCACGTCTTCGGCCAGCAGCCTTCTGCGCATCATGGACAATGCCGATGCCGGCCCGGGCCATGCCGGCTCGTACGTGGAAGGCCCGGTGGAGAAAAAAGGCAACGATCCCTTTATTTTCCCCACCGGCAACAGCGGGGTATGGGCCCCGGTGGAAATTACCGCCCCTTCACAGGAATCTGATGTTTTCAGGGCCCGCTATTTCTTCGAAGGCCACCCTGAAGCCGGCAATGAGCCTTGCAACAACTGTGATGACAGCATCAAGGTGGTCAAAGATGTCGAATACTGGGATCTCTCGCGCATCCATGGCAGCTCTTCACCCGATGTCACCCTTCATTTTAAGGATATGGACCGAAGTAACATTTCCGGCATCGGCAGCCTTATATATGCCCATTGGAACGGCAGCCAGTGGATTGACCGGACGCTCCAGGGCAGCGCCCAGCTCGACGGTTCCGGAGGGTGCACCATCACAGGAACAGGCTTTTCAACCTACAACATACATGCCCCGGGCGAGGCTGCTGTGATATGCCCTGAAACAGGCAACATCTATACAGTGCCCAATGATTTTGCCAGGTAACAGGGATCATAGATTCCCTGTTTCCCTGTTCATACCCAATGACGGGCTTGTCATAAAAATGTCCAGGGGCCATAGATTGTCCCTGTTTTTTCCATTCAATCCCAATTACAGGCTTGTCATATAAACCCCCAGCAGCCCATAGATCCCCCCTTATCCCCTCTTTTTCAATAATCACCATGTTGGAGGGGTTGCACGGTGATTGATGATTTCGTATATTAAAGAGGTTATCTGAATGAATCATATGGCCTATGAACACTCATGATGAACAAAAAATCCGCGAACAGTTGATTACCATGATTCGCGGAGGCAATGCATTCACCCCTTTGGCTGATCAGCTCAAAGGCCTACCTTATGAGGTGACGGGGCAAACGCCGGCAGGTTTTTCCCATAGCATCTGGGAGTTGACCGAGCACCTGCGACTTGCCCTGAACGACCTGGTTGAGTACTCTAAAGATTCCCATTATACCTCGCCACCCTGGCCGGAGGGATTCTGGCCGGATCATTCAACACCTGCTTCTGACGAGGAGTGGGAAGAATCGATCGGGCAAATTCAATTTTTAATGGAGGAAATGGTAGGCCTTTTGCGGGATCCCGCCAATGATCTTTTTGAACCCTTTGAGGCCAATCCCGATCACCATCTTTTGCGACAGGCTACCATCGTAGCTGAACACAATGCCTACCATGGTGGCCAAATCGCCATGCTGAGCAAAGCCATTGAAAGACAGGGTCTTGTTTGAGCAGGGGAGTGATAATGTATAAGGGGCTGGTTTTAAGTTTTTTATGTGGGCTTCATAGAAAAGAGAGGGAGGGTAAGGTCAAAAAGGATGAAACACACCTTTATAATCCATAAAACAAGAGGAGAGATCAGGTCATCTCTCCTCTTGATGATTTTATAGGCTGATGTAATTATTGCAGGGTGTATGAATCGGGATTATCCAGGTCCAGTGATGCATCCCACGTATATGAGCTGTGGCTCAGGCTGGTGACCTCTGCTGTGTAAGAGCCGCTTGGGGCATGTTTCCAGGTAAATTCAATCTGTCCGGAAGCGTCGGTGGTTCCGGAATAATTGTTGACAGTGCCGTCTTGGTATTGAAGGGCCAATTCCACAGAGGCATTACTAACCGGCTCGTCGGAGGTTTCAGCTACGCCATCACCGTCAGAGTCGTAACGGATGGTAACGGTGGTGCCCAGGTGCGGGCCAAATGATCTGAAGCTGATGTTTGATACATACATGCCTCCACCACTGGTGGTGTTGCTTACCGTAACGCCTATCTGGGCGGACGAAGTTTGGGCGGCATCATCGCTCGCCTCTGCAGTAAAGGTATGGGAACCGTCGGCCGCATTGTTGGAGTCCCAGCTGTTGGTCCAGCCGTTGGAACCATCGGTGTCGGTTCCCACGCTGTTTCCGTCAACGAAGAATTCGACCTGGGTGACCGACCCATCGTCCGATGCATCGGCTTCCATGGCGACCGTGCCGCTGACCGTTTCACCATCTGTGGGATTCACCCAGGATACAGCGGGGGCATCGTCGGTATTGTCTACGTTAACGGTGATGCTGGCATCGCCCGTATTGTTGTCATTGTCGGTGGCAACGGCTTTTAATGTATGGCTGCCGTCTGTTCCGGTGTTCCAGGATGCTGTGTAGCCATCGGAGCCATCGCTGTCGGTGGCGATGCGGGTGCCGTCAACGAAAAATTCGACCTGGCTCACGGAGCCGTCGGAATCGGAAGCCTCAACTTCCAGGGTAACGGTGCCCGAAATGGTGGCCCCGTCGTTGGGGTTCATCCAGGAAACGGAGGGAGCCCCGCTGCTGCTTGTGCTGGCCCAGCCCAGGTGTTCGGGGTTTTCATCCGGGTCGTTTAGGGTAGCCAGCCCGTCTGTGCTGGATTGCTTGATTCCCTGGTCGATCAGGGCCTGGCGGATGTTATAGACATCTGAGGCCGAGCCATGGCTGGCATTGTTGGCCAGGATGTACAAGGCGGCTAATCCGGCCCCATGGGGAGAAGCCATGCTGGTACCACTCATTGTTGTATAGCCACCATCGTTGTATGTGGAATAAATGTCTACCCCGGGAAGCATCAGGTCAATGGCAGCCCCGGGAGAGGTCACGGGATTGTCTGAAGTCACAGCAGTACTGTAATTGCTGAAGCTGGCAAAGGAATCATCACTGCCATAGCTGGTTTCGCTCCCGTTACCACCGGCTTCACCATCAGAATCGGCCAGTGCTGAAATGGTGGCCACTTCGGGGTAAGCTGCCGGGATGATGTCATCACCACCGCCCAGTTGGCCGTCGCTACCGTAAACATCTGAACCATCGTTTCCGGCAGCTACAACATATACCACTCCTGCATTGACACTACTCTGGATGGCTTCCCGCATCGAACTGCTTGACCCGGTAGCACCCAGGCTCATATTGACCACTTCAAATTTGTCGGCGTTTTGAGTGACCCAATCGATGCCGGCAACGATATCCGAAATGGACCCGCTTCCCCGATTGTCAAGGACTCTGGCTGCCCAAAGGCGGGCACCCGGGGCTACACCAACTACCCCTTCCGAATTGTCTTTTGCTGCTGCACTACCAGCAGTGTGGGTGCCATGGCCATTGCCATCGTCCCATTTCTTGGCTGGACCCAATGAGAAATTATACCCTCCCGCTACGTTTAAATCCGGATGATCCTTGTCAATGCCCGAATCCATGATTACAATGTCGATATCCAACTCTTGATGCGTGTTGTCAATGGCAGCGGTGCCGTTCAGGTCTGCTTGCATGCGGTCAACCCCCGTGGGTAAAGTCTGACCAAAAGCCTGAACTTCTAAGTCTTTTTCGATGTATTTAACATTTTTATTGTTCCGTAAGGCTTCTAAAGCCCGATTATTCGGTATCTTAAGGGAAAATCCCTTTATGGCATGATTGTAGGTGTGTTGAGCTTCAAGTCCCTGACTGGATAGAACTTTCGAGGGCCTGGCTCCTTTCTTTAATACCACAATGTACTGATCTTCTATCGCTTCACCAGCAATGGGCTGCGATTGAGAAACTTGAGGTTGTAAATCCTCCGGTTGCCGCATGGATTGTTCTTCACAGGATGTCCATACCAGTAAAAAAGCAACCCCTGCGATCAGTGGAATGGCTAAGCGTTGTAGCATTCGTTTCATAAGCAATGGTAGTTTTTGGTTAAACAAAGCAAGAATTTTTAGGGGGCGGTTAAAACCTGATCGTTCTTATTTAGCAAGATATGAATTTATACAGTCCTTGTCAAATATCATCCCTGCCCGATTGTGTTCCCCCCAAATGAACTGATTGAAAAAATGATTACCTTAGGTTGTTTTTTGTTATCAATCCACAAACAAATGATCCATAAATTGGATTAAACAATACTGGCGGGTTGGAGAAAATCCATCAGAAACATTTAACTGTGAACAGTAACTGTGAACCACCAATTTTTCGCAATTGGTTTTCATTAGTTTGGAAAAAATAAAAGTGCCCTCATCTTTGCGGGCAAAACCGCAAAAAAAGAAGGCACATGTAAAAACTAAAAACATTAAATATGAGAAAGTTGGCATTCATTTCCCTACTAGTTTTAATCTCGATTAATCTGAGCGCCCAACCAGACAAGATCTACCACTCGTTTGAGCAAGCCCTCAAGCGACCGGAGCAGGTTTACCACCTGGACCTGTCGAACCAGAAGTTGGAAAAAGTACCGGAGGATATTGATAAGTTGAGGCATCTGCAAACCCTTAATCTTGACAGCAACAGGCTCACATCCCTGCCTGGCAACATTGACAAACTTTCGGATCTGAAAATTTTAAGCCTAAAGGCCAACCATTTTGATCAATTCCCTGAATGCATCTCCAGACAAACGTTCGGGGAAAAGCTTCTTTTCTGGGATATAAGAAAACTGGTGCATCTGAGAAAACTAAACCTCAGCCACAATCAATTATCCCGCATTCCACGGTCCATTGAATCCCTTGAGGATTTGAAGGTTTTAATGCTTTCGGGCAATGAACTCCAGCAGCTTCCCCAGACCCTGACGGATCTGAAAACCCTTGAAAAGGTGGATTTGGGCAGCAACAATTTCCGGGATATGCCTGAATTGCTGGCCAGCCTTCCAAGGTTAAGATTTCTTGATCTCGGGCATAATGTAATAGACACCATTCCCCCCTATATGGGTCAAATGACCGGACTGGATACCCTGTCGCTTTATAAAAACCATATCGCCCACTTACCCCAAGAAATTTCAAATTTGAAGGGTCTGAAAGTTTTATATCTAGGGAACAATAACTTACACGTTCTTCCAACTGGCCTCGGAGAAATGAATCATTTGGAAAGGCTCTATCTAAGCAACAATCATTTAAGGGAATTGCCCGAATCTTTCGGTGAATTAAAAGAGCTGAAATTTCTTGCTCTCGTAGAGAATGATTTTAGGCAAATCCCCGCTTCCCTTCTGTCGCTTGCTCAATTAGAAGAGCTTTATGTTGAAGATAATCAGATTGAGCACCTGGATCCGGCCATCACCCGGTTAACAGATTTAAAGAGGCTTGATTTGGAGGGCAATGAGTTATCCACCTTACCCGAGGTTTTCTATCATTTGGACAGCCTTACTCATCTTGATTTGAGCAGCAGTTCACTGGAGCATCTCCCGGAAAGTTTCGCCAGACTAAAAAACTTAACCTATCTTGACCTGGGTTACAATGGCATGAATGAAGTGCCTGCGGCCATTTGCGGCTTGGATAGCCTCAGATTTCTCAATCTCACCTTTAACAACATCAGCCGGCTTCCCGGGTCGCTGACCGGCTTGTCTGAGCTTAAGGCCATTGGGCTTGGTGCCAACGACTTTGATCATCTTCCCGGGGTTGTTCTGGAGCTGAAACAATTGAGGTCTCTTCATCTTTGGTGGAATGACATCAACAAAATTCCCGGAAAAATTTCTCAGTTAAAAAATCTCGAGCGGTTGAGTTTGCAGAGCAACGATTTAGCTGGCTTCCCCAAAGCAGTTACTGAACTTTCCTCTTTAATTGCTCTGAATCTTGAAGATGCCAATTTTGACACCATTCCTGAATCCATCACCAACCTGGAGCATCTGGAGGAACTTCATTTGGGAAGGAGTCAACTTACTGAATTTCCATTGGTTGTAACAAAATTATCCAATTTAAAAGAATTAACCTTTGCAGATGAGCATTGGAGCAATCTTCCCGATGAAATACAAAAACTGGAGCATCTTGAGCGGCTTAAATTGTACAATTCGGATTTAAAGAGCTTGCCACCGGTGATCGGGGAATTACCCCACCTGAAATCTCTGAACCTTAAGTCGAATAAATTGAGTGATCTTCAACCGGATGCCCTCAATCATTTAACGGGTCTGGAAAAGCTTAATCTGGAAGATAATGAACTGAAAAGCCTCCCTGGCGAGCTGAATGCCTTAACAAACCTGAAAGAGCTGAATATAAACGGAAATGATTTAACCCGTTTGTCACCCGCCATTGGACAATTATCCCGTTTGAAAGTGTTCAATGCAGGATCCAATGAGTTGGACAGCTTGCCAGCAGCCATTGGTAGATGTGGTGAATTGGAAAAACTGGTTTTGGAATATAATGAGCTGACCGGTATACCGAGCGAAGTGGGAAAATTATCTGCCCTGGAAGTGCTGCATTTAAACGACAATGAACTGGCATCACTTCCCTCTGAAATAAAGCATCTTAGCCACCTTCAGGATCTGGAGCTGGCCGATAACAAACTGGGCACCTTGCCCAGTGTGGTTGGCCAACTAATGCGTTTGAAAGAATTAGGCCTGGAAGATAACCAATTGAAGGCATTACCGGGCGATATGGAAAAATTGCGCGGGCTTCAGCAGCTTGATCTGGAATGGAATAAGCTGACTGTTTTACCTGATTGGATAAAGAAATTGCGTGCATTGAAGGAACTCAATCTGGGTGGAAACGACCTGAGTGTTCTTCCTCCGGAAATTGGGGGGCTTAAAAATTTAAGGCAGCTGGATTTAAGTGATAATGCTTTATCTTCTATCCCCCGGGAACTCCGGCACCTTAGTAGGTTGGAAAGGCTGGAGCTGGAAGACAATCAGGTTAGAGAACTTCCCGTGCTGGAAGGGTTGAAAATTCTGGAATTGGGTGAAAATCAGTTATCCCGACTACCCGCTAATTTATATCGGTTCAGAAATTTAGAGCGGCTTCGTGTGCAATCCAATCAGTTAAAGGAGGTTTCCGCGAAGATAAAGAACTTACAAAACCTGAGGCTGCTCAATGTTGCCGACAACCAATTAACTTCTTTGCCGCACGAGCTGGGGGCATTACCTGACCTTAAGGAACTGAGGCTGAGCAGCAATCAATTGAATGATTTACCTGTTTTTAGACACCTGGAAGAATTGAATTTGGAGGATAATCAACTTAACACCGTGCCTACGGAGGTTTGGCAGGCTGATCAATTGGAAAGGCTTAACCTGGAGGAGAACAAGCTAAAGAACCTTCCCTCCTCGATTGATAGACTGGTGAATCTCGAAGAGCTCAATGTGGAGGAGAATCAAATGGATTCCTTGCCTAAGGAACTGGGCAATATTGAAACTTTGGAAGAATTTGAGGCGGAGTCAAATCAACTTTCCCATCTTCCTGCTGACATCGGGAGGCTTCAAAACCTCCGGCGGCTGGATTTGTCCCATAACCAATTGCGAGCTTTACCTATGGCCCTGGAGCATTTGGCTAAAATAGAAACCCTTGAGCTGGATAACAACCAATTTTCTTCTTTACCTCCTGTTTTGAGAAAATTGAATTCCTTATATGATCTTGATCTGGAAGAGAACAATCTTCCAAAAGAAGATAAGCAGAGAGTCAGGGAGTGGCTGCCCGATTGTGATATCGATGTGTAGGGGTTGCAGCGCAATCAGCTTTTGCATCGCATTTTCCGGGGATGATGTGGCCATTTTGGGATGTCCCCGTAGAGCCCTCAACCTTCAGGGGTTAAAAGGAGCTGCCCCTTATAGAAAAGCCTGGATATCTGAAAGCCGATGGCAGCCAACCAGGATTTCCATTTTAATGGAGCTTCCCGGTAATCGCTGGCACAGGCTTTATAATATTTTCTATATCTGGGGGCGCTAATTTGATTTAACGGAACATCAAAATGTACCGGATCCGGTCTGTAAAAATCCCCACCCCATCTCAGTTGCTGATCCTGGCGGATGCGATTGATAAAATGTTGAATGGGCCCGGGCAGGTGATTGAAATGCCTGGGGTTAACCTGAGTGGAGTTAAAATGTTTCCCCTGGTATTTAATGTTCAGGTCGACTGCATAGCCGGCAGAATGGTTTGAATAATCAGCAGCTTCTACCACAGAATAATCGGGTTTTTCGCCTGGTATTCTGTAGCTGTGGGTGATGATCAATTCAAGATGGTTCTTCCTGGCATAAGTGTTCATTCGCTTAAGATGGGACAAAAATTGTTCATGGATCAGTATTTGTCTCCCCCTCCATCCCTTGATCTGATTGGTCCTATAGGTGGTCAAATGATCAAATGAACGGGTATCCAGGTGAGTCCAGAACTGATAATCGAAATAGCAATAATAAAAAGCGGATCCGATCAGAAGAATGAAGCTACTCAAAATGAGCATCCAGACAACACCCTTTAATGTGGGTTTAACGTTTTTAGGCATGGTAGGGGGAATCTGGCTTCAACTTAAGCCCGGCCCAAGGGGTCAGTTTTGAAGTTGGTATTGCAGGATCAGGTAAAAATAACAGGCATTGCCCAGGTCTTCTGTCATATATTCCATGTCGCTGTAATTGGATTTTCGTTTCATCTGGAGAAAACCCAGTCCGGCTCCTCCGTCCTGCGAAAAATGAAGGCTGTCCAACAGATGAAAGTAAAAGCGGTCGATCGTTTCATGCCTGAGGTTATTGAGCAAATCAATCCGGGAAGTGATTCTCCTGCTTTGGCTCTTGGGTATCGGATTGCCGGTAATCAGGTAATACTTTTCTGCGTCTTTCTCTTTCATTAAGCTGAAAACCGACTCTTTTTCCTCACCACCGGCAGCATGTCGGATGACATTCTGTACACTCTCTATAAACAGATAATACAATCGCTTTTTATTCTTTCTGGGCAAATCATCGATCACTTGCATATACTTGGCGTTGACCTCATCAAAATTGCCTTTGCTGATGGTAGCCGTCAGAATAGGCTCCAGCTGCTTCTGTTTCTCAAATTTTTGTATGCCAGAATATGCGATGGATTGATTCATTTTTGATTTACTGATTGCAGCCATCTTATACATGTAAATATAGCGAATTTTTAGTAGATAGCGAAAAATTCAAGGCGAATGTTTCTTACCTTTTATGAACGTTCATAATATTTGATGAACGGTCTGAATAAATGAATAAACTCCCTTTTGGATAATAAATCAGCATCCGTATTGCTAAATATGTAACCTTGAGCTACCTCTGCGGGTACAATGGCCGGGATCGTTTATGATTTGTGTAACCTCACGGCGATCAAGACCTGAAGGTTTATTTTATGTATATATGGTGGGGTGGTATATTGTGAACAATGGGAGTTGGTTGGCCCTTGTAGCCTATGGAAAAGCACCGCCCTTTTTTTGGGAGAACTTTGTTTAGGATATAAATCAGGATCTATGAGCAAGGAAACGCAGGAGCAACTGAGAAAACGTATTCAGGCACTGGAGCGTGAAAATGCTCAGCTGAAGGAGGCGTGTTATTTAAATCAGCAGATTGTCGAGAAGCTGCCTGTGGGCGTTCAGGTGTTCGACGGGCAGGGCTATTCTTATAAGCTGAATTCCGCCCAGCAGCGTTTATTGGGTTTGCCCGACCGAAAAGAGGGGATTGGGCAGTTTAATGTATTAACGGATCCTTATTCCCGGGCGATGGGTGTGGATAAGAGGTACAGACAGGTGTATCAGCAGGGAGAACCTTATGAACATGAGTTTGAATATGACCTGGGAGCTGAGTCAAACCACTGGCAAACCCGCTCGGAAAAGCGGATATTTCATGAATATATATTCCCCATTGAGGGTCAGTCCGGAACCATTGATTTTGTAGTGGCCCTTCTCACCGATAAGACTGAAAAGGGAAGGGTTGAGCGGCATCTGGAGAGACGGGAAGCGGAATTTAAGGACCTTTTTGAGAATGCCCCCATTGGGATATTCCGTAGCGATTCGAAGGGGCATCTGCTAATCGCAAATCAAATGCTGGCCCATATGTTGGGGTTCGATTCGCCAGAAGGCCCCGTGGAATATTATGATAACCTGGGCCAACAACTTTATACCAACCCTCGGCGGAGGCAGCAATTTTTGGAATGGCTCAAAGACCAGGGGAGGGTTGAGAACTTTGAATTCGAGGCCCAAACGATCAATGGCGAATATATCTGGTTTTCTATGACGGCACGTCTTACCCTCGGGCAAGCTGATGGCACCTGGGTGATTGATGGCTTCACCTCTGATATTACCAGTCGCAAACAGATGGAAATTGATCTGCAACAGAAAAACGATGAGTTGCAGGCGGCAGAAGAAGAGCTCAGGACCTCCAATGAAGAGCTCCGAAATTCCAATGAGGTATTGGAGCGCCAGAAGGATGAACTGGCCCAGTACAAAAGCATGGTGGAGGGCTCTGCCGATATGATGGCCGCCGTGGATCATCGCTACCGGTATTTGGAGGTGAACGAGGCTTTCCTGAATTATCACCGGTTGAACCAGGAGGAAGTCATTGGCCGGGAGGTTTCACAAGTGCTGGGTCAACAGGTGTTCAATAAGAATATCCGCCCCCATCTGGATGAAGCCTTAAAGGGCCGGAATGTCAGCTTTGATATGGTCAATCGTTACCCTGATCTGGGTGAAGTGCATCTGGAGGTCAGTTATTATCCCCTGATCGATGATGGGGTTGTCAATGGCATTGTATCGGTAATGCGTGATATTACCGAACGAAAGCGGGCAGAAAAGGAGCTTCAGATCAAAAACCGCATCTCCAATGCCTTCATCAATAGCGAAGGACAGGATTTCTACCAGGGGGTCTTGGAGATTTTGAAAGAAGTCTTTTCCAGCGAATATGGATTTTTTGGTTACCTTAACGAAAAGGGCGACCTGGTAGCCGAATCAATGCTTCAAGACGTATGGGCACGTTGCCAGGTGGAAAACAAGAGCATTGTAGCCCCCCATGATCCCTGGTCGGGCCTTTGGGGGGAATCCCTTCGAAGACAAAAGACCTTATACCGCAATGGCAAGCTGCATCTTCCCCAGGGGCACCTGCAGCTTGAATCAGCCCTGGCCGCTCCCGTGATAGCCAACGGAAAACTGTTTGGCCAGGTTGTTCTGGCCAATAAGCAGGGTGGATATGATCACGGCGATAAGAAATTCATGAACAGCCTGTGTCAATACATTGCCCCTTTGATGCATGCAACCCTTCAAAAGGATGAGTTCAGGCGAAACTTGATGGAAGCCAAGGAAAAGGCCGAGGAAAGCGATCGGTTGAAATCGGCTTTCCTGGCCAATATGAGCCATGAGATCCGGACTCCCATGAACGGCATCATGGGCTTTTCCGAGATCTTACAGAAACGAGAAGTATCCCGCGAAAAACAGCAAAAGTTCCTGGAGATCATATATTCCAGAACCCAACATCTGCTGAACATCATCAATGATATCCTGGATGTATCCAAAATCGAGTCCAATCAATTGACCATCAGTACTGAAAATTTTTACCTGAATGATCTCCTGGAGGAACTTTATCATGTTTTTTCCAGGGAATTAGAGGCAAGGGGCAAAGATGACATTCAGATGATTTCTTATTGTGGGATGGAACGCGAAGCCAGCCAGATCCATACCGACTTGAACCGCTTCAGGCAAATTATGGATAATTTGCTTTCCAATGCAGTTAAATTTACCAAAGATGGTTCGATCCATTTTGGGTATGAAAAGGGCGATGGTGATACCCTGCTTTTTTATGTGACCGACACGGGTATTGGCATTGCTTGTGAAAATCAAAAGGATATTTTTGAGCGCTTTAGGCAGGTCGAGGATTCAGGCAGCAGGCGTTATGAAGGCACTGGTCTGGGGCTAACCATTTCCTATAACCTGGTCAAATTGCTCGGGGGCCAGATGTGGCTGGAATCGGAAGCCGGCAAAGGTTCCTCCTTTTATTTTACATTGCCGCATAATACTTATAATACCGGGAATACGGGAGAAGAGTCCCGGAAAGGAAGCCAATCTGACGGGGAAGGCAAAACCCTTTTGATCATTGAGGATGATCCCACCAGTCTGGAGTATCTCAAAGAGTTGTTAAGTCCCTATGGTTATGATTTCATCCTTTGCGACAATGGAGAGGAGGGGTATAAGAAGTTAGCCGGTAACAGCCAGATAGATCTGGTGCTGATGGACATCAAGCTGCCTGATGTCAATGGGCTGGAACTTACCCGGCAAATGCGCAACTCGGAAGACCACCCCGACGTTCCCATCATTGCTCAAACGGCCTATGCCATGAGCGGCGACGCAGAGAAAACCCTGGCGGCCGGTTGCAATGATTACATCACCAAGCCGGTGGATGTCGAGGAGCTGATTGAAAAAATTGAGAAATGGTCTTAGCGCGGATTTAACGGGGGGGAGTGCAAAACAGACAGGAAAAATGTTTAAAGCTCCATCTTATCTTTTATTTCTTCTACATCCTGCTTGATATCCTTCTGATCTTCAATGATGCGGTTCGATTCATCCTCCACCAGCAGGGAAGTTAAAACGGCCGTAAAAATGCCCACCAGCACAATGCCCGAGATGATTAATATGATTGTGATGGTTTTACCCACTGGCGAATGCGGATTGTGCAAGTCTCCGAACCCCCCGGTAATAAGGGTTGTAAAACTCCACCACAGGCTCTTGACCATCGAATCTACACTGTTGTATTCTGCTCCTTCGGCCCAGTAAATGATCAGGGCCCCGATGAACAACAATATAAGGCTTAGCTTCAGTGATTTTTTCATGAGTCTGACATCCAACATGTTGCTTAGCTTGTCGAGCCCCCGCCATACAAAGGCAAATAACCGCATCAGCCGGGCAAACCGCAAAACCCTTAAAAGCCTCGTGAGCCGGAGTATCCTGCCAAACCGTAAAATTCGCGCATTGGGCAAAGGCAGTGACGTAATAAAATCGAGCCAGTATCTCTTCCAGTACCACTTTTTTGAATCGGCCTGCGACAGCCTGAAAAAGAAATCCAATAAAAAGATCCCGCAAATGAGCGTATCAATCGTATATATTATCCTCACATGGGATGGCGCGGGGTTGTCATAAAAGAAGATGAAACCGATCAAAACCAGTACCACAATGATCAGAAAGATGATCAGCCCATCCAGCAAATACACCATCGTCCAGCTTCCAAGTTTTTTCTTCATGTTGCTGCGTAAATGATGGATCTGGATCTGATTGTACAACTCCTTTTCCTCCTTTTTCAATTCATCATGCCGGTGGTTTAATCGTTTCAGCTCCCGGCGGTTGTTCTCATAACCCGTCGCATTGCCATTGCTGATATGCCCGTGGGTCTGATTCTCTATGGCTTTGGCCTGCCTGTATAATTGATGCTTTTCTTCCAAAAGCTCCTGGTAGCGTTTCTCAAGAATCCGGATGTTCGAACTCTGGTCGTTTTTTATGGCATCAATTCTTCTGACAATGTGTTTGATTGAGTCACCCTTTTCTTTTTCCATAGACGGGTTTTTAATGTCACTACGGTGTTTACCTTTGCAGATCAATGATTTGAGAAGAGAACGGTCTCCATTTTCCTTTTCTCCAAAGAGCCGGTAAAAATTAAAAGTAATCATTTCCTGATTTTCCGGGAAATGGTGCCCCTTTTTTTTGAACAATCACCTGATTTTTATGATAACCTGTAATTTTGGGTTGATGAATTGTCCTTGGCCAGGGGGGATGGGTGCCAGGGTTGAGAGTGCGGTCTTTCTCTAATAAGTCGGTTGAAGGGATCGTTTTATTTGCAGTTGGATGTACCACCTGCCCGGCTATATGGCTTAATAAGGGAAGAGTCAACGGCTTTATTTATAACTGTTATAAATTTTCCCGGTATCCGCAGCATTATCCGATTTTGTAAATATTTTTCTAATTTTCACTCCCTTGATTCAGGCATTAAAAAATAACATGGACTTTGACGAAGCTTCCCCATGCAATCAGCACTGGTGAAGAGAGATCATTATTGAAATTTTTCATTATTAAATAGCATAAAACAAATAATCAACCATCTATTCATATAGTCAAAACCTTTAATAAGTCTTTGTGCCAATGCATCCTTCCGAGACCTTTGCCCTTTCAAAACCTGATGTCGCTTACACTTTATTTTGCGGAGAATTCAAATACCAACCTGATGTCTTCAGCCGGCTGGAAGAAGCCGGGGATTTTGCCCCATGGCAGGTGCACTGGTTCCCCGGTAATCAGGGAAACAAAGGTTACACCCCGGAGCAAAGGAAACGATCGCAGGAGGTGATTCATCATTTCAAAAATTATTATTATGATAGTTTCATCCACTCCTTGTTCCCGGAAAGCAATGAAAATAATTATTCGGCTTATACCAGGAGTTATACACGGGTTTTGGATGAATCTGCAGAGGTAGCAGGTGTAAATGTAGGGATCAAATACATGGATCTGTTTCTTTTTCCCGGCAATATTGCTTTGTTTTCCCTGAGGTGTGAATTTCCGGATGCCACCCTCGATCAGATCACCTTTCTGGTCAATGAAATCAGAAATTTTAAAGCAACTGACATACAATCCATTTTGAACCGGATGAAGGATCTTGGGTATGACCAACAGCTTATTCTGGCCAATAAACTGAAGGCCTTCACTGTTATTGGTTCTGGCCAGGATTTTAGTCAGGCCTATAACGAGGACCATTTGCTTTATGACCTCTCTACCTGTTCGCCCATTGGTGCATCGGTGGGGAAAGGCAAGATACCGGAACTTAAACCCTCGGGCTCTTATCTGAACAGCCTGATCGAAAACAACAAACTTTCGGTTTTTGATAACTGGTCAGCCCTGGCGCTGTTTGATACATTTACCCTGTTGCATCAAGGTGAGGTGGATAATTTTCAATGGGAAAGCAACTATTTCAGGCTGCTTTATATCCATTCGATATATGTGCAGTGTTTTTTGGTGGATATGGAACGGAAATTCCTCCTGGAAGATCATCAGGAGAACCTGGAGGAGGAGTTTTACCACTTTGATAAATACTTTAATCTGAAAAAGATCTCCTATAATTTTTTACCGCAGGTGATCTATGAAAAGATCAGGTACGGGCTGGATCTGGATGATGAATTGGAGTTGATTAAGGAGAGCATCGAGCGGGATGACCGCAAGGAAAAAGAAAGGAGGGACCGGGAAGAGGCCGCCAATGAGAAGCGAATCAACAATGCCCTGGTATTGGTTGCTTTCCTGGCCGTATTTTCAGCGGTTTTTGACGGGGCTGAGTGGATATACAATCTCTTTACATCCCAACGGGGGGTTGCCTATGATTTTTTCAGCGGCACCTTCTTTTTTCTCATTTTGCTGGGCATTCTTTTCTATTTCCGCCGGTCAGGACCGTAAAGACCCACCGGCCTTTGCAAAAATTATTACTTTTGAACGAAAATATTTTTTATTTTTTATTGTCACCTTACTGTAGATGGCCCTGAAGGTTTTTACACAGGAGAACCTGACCAACAACACCCCTAATTATGGAGCACAACAAACCTTCCGATTTAAAACAACACATCGAAGAACTGGAGCAGGAAAATGCGCAGTTGAAAAAAGAATTAAAGGAAAGTAAGGAAAAATACCGGAGCCTCTATGACCATGCCCCCCTTCCTTATCAATCCCTGGATGTGAATGGGCATATCCTGGATGTCAATCCCGCATGGCTGGATACCCTCGGATATACAAGGGAGGAAGTCATCGGGCTTTATTTTGGCAGTTTGTTGCATGAGCACTGGCAGATGCGGTTTGATCAATATTTTCCGCAATTTAAGTTGGAAGGGTATATTCATGATGCACAATTCAGGATTAGACATCAACAGGGCCATTACCTGGATGTTTCTTTTGAAGGGTGTGTCGGGTATAACCCGGATGGAAGTTTTCAGCAGACCTACTGTGTATTTAAGGATGTTACCGCGCGCAA
This sequence comes from uncultured Bacteroidota bacterium, assembly GCA_913055635.1. Classification (GTDB taxonomy): domain Bacteria; phylum Bacteroidota; class Bacteroidia; order Bacteroidales; family UBA12077; genus JAGXLC01. Next base: position 63,469 of record CAJXLK010000004.1, on the reverse strand, counting down.
TAAAATGGAGGAGGCCCTTCGCCAAAGTAAGGAAGAATTGAGAATCACCCTGCATTCGATCGGGGATGCGGTTATTTCAACCGATACCGAGGGTCGGGTTGTGCGGATGAATGGGGTCGCAGAGCAGTTAACGGGTTGGAAGGTTGAGGAGGCGAAGGGAAAACTTATGGACGAGGTCTTTCATATCATCAACAGCCGGAGTGAAGAAAAAATTGATAATCCGGTTCACCAGGTATTGAAGACCGGTAAGCTGGTGGGCCTGGCCAATGATACGAGGCTTATTTCCAAAGAGGGTCGGACCTGTCAGATCGCTGATTCCGCGGCACCCATTATGGATGAACAGGGAAATGTTCATGGAGTGGTAGCGGTTTTCCGGGATGTGACAGAGCAATACCGCATGAACAGACAGATCAGGGAGTCCAAAGCCTTTATGGATGCTGTCTTTCAAAGCATTCAGGATGGCATCAGTGTCCTGGCCACTGATTTGACCATTCGTTATGTGAATCCCGTGATGGAGCAATGGTATTCAAAAAAAACCCCTTTGGTAGGGAAGAAGTGTTATTCCGCTTACCACAATGCCGGTCAACCCTGTGATCCATGTCCTTCGTTGCGGGCGATGAAAAGTAAAAAGACTGAATCGGAGGTTGTCCCGGGTTATCCCGATCCCGATTCGCCGGTCCGGTGGCTGGAGCTCTATAGCTACCCCATACTGGATTCGGATTCACAAGAAGTTCGCGGGGTGGTCGAGTTTGTCCGCGACATCACCCAGCGGGAGGAAGCCGAACGCGAATTGAGACGCCATAAAGACCTGTTGACGCGCTCTCAAAGAATAGCCCGTTTGGGTAGCTGGGAAATGGATCTGAAAACCAATACCTTAAATTGGTCGGATGAAGTGTATCGGATTTTTGGCCTTCAGCCTCAGGAGTTTGAAGCCACCTTCGAAGCTTTTCTTGAACGGGTTCATCCCGACGAGCGTTCGAATGTTGCCCAGGCTTTCCGCAATTCAGTCCAGGCGGGAGAGGAAGGTTATGAAACGGAGCATCGCATCATCAAAAAAGACACCGGCCAGGTGCGGCATGTCCATGAAAAGGCCGATCATTTCAGAGATCACCACGGTGAAATCTATAAATCAATTGGGATGGTGCAGGACATTACCGATCAAAAGCAATATGAAGAAAAGATATTGTCTTACAGCGAGGAACTCCAGGCTACCACCAGTGATCTGCGAGAGACCAACCAGGAGCTGGAGGCCACCGAAGAGGAATTGCGGGCTTCCAACGAAGAATTAAGGGATATCAACCGGCGTCTGGAAGAACAAAAGGAAGAAATGGAACGGGCCAAGCAAAAGGCTGAGGAGAGCGATCGCCTTAAGAGCACTTTTTTGGCCAATATGAGCCATGAGATCCGAACCCCCATGAACGGCATTATGGGATTTTCCCAAATGCTTCAGGAACGGGATTATCCCCGGGAAAAACAACGCCAATTTTTGGGGATCATTCATTCGCGAACCCGGCACTTGCTCCAGATTATCAACGATATTGTGGATGTCTCTAAGATTGAAGCCAATCAGATTGCCCTGCAGTTTGAATCGTTCTATCTCAATGATTTGATGGATGAACTCTACAATGTCTTCCGCAATGAACGCTCGGTTTATGGAAAACCTTATTTGCAAATCGTGGTGGATAAAGGCCTTGACCGGGAGCAAAGTCTGGTAAACTCTGATCATTATCGGCTGCGGCAGATCCTGGACAATCTCCTGAGCAATGCCCTCAAGTTCACCGACCAGGGATGGGTGAATTTTGGCTATGCCCTTCAATCCAACCAAACCTTACTTTTCTATGTCAAAGATACCGGCTCTGGTATTCCCTCCCACCAGCAGGCCAACATTTTTGAACGCTTTAGGCAGGCTGAGGACAGCCGGGGCCGTATCTATGAAGGGACCGGGCTGGGTTTGACCATCTCCAAAAATCTGGCCGAACTCCTGGGGGGTGATATGTGGCTGGAGTCGGAAGAAGGGAAAGGTTCTGTCTTTTATTTTACCCTGCCTTACAAGAAGAAAAACCCGGAAAAGGCCACTGCCAACCCCGGTGAAATCAACCATTATCAGGATGGTCAAGGGAAAACGATCCTTGTGATTGAGGATGATACCACCAGCCTTCAATACATCCGCGAGTTGCTCGAACCCGATGGATATGAGGTAATTGCCTGTGAGACCGGTTGGGAAGGCCATCAAAGACTCCGGGAAAATCCCGGCATTGATCTCATCCTGATGGACATTAAACTGCCCGATGTCAATGGCTTGGAGCTTACCCGGAAAATCCGTTCATCCGATTTTCGTCCCGATGTGCCCATTATTGCTCAAACTGCCTATGCCATGAGCCAGGATGCCCGCAAAAGCATGGAGGCTGGATGTGATGATTATATCTCCAAACCCATTGATGTTACTTCCCTTAAGGAAAAGATGCAGCAATTGCTGATAAAAGGCGGGTCTCAACGATAGCCCACGGGTTAGTGGGTGTATTGATTTTCACCCGCCTTCTTCCCGGGAAGCAGGTTTTTCTATGCGGATTTCGCCGGTCCCGGCATTCAGTATGATGCGGTCGCCGGTATGTATATGTTGGAGGGCATCCTTTACCTGGCTTATGGCTGGAAGGTTGTATTCTCTGGCCAGGATGGCCCCGTGCGAGAGGTAACCGCCCCGTTCCATGATCAGCCCGGATGCGATATCAAAGGCTGCCGACCAGCTCGGGTCGGTAGATCGGGCCACCAGGATCTCTCCGGGAGTGATCTGGTTCAGATCGTTGACCGAGGTGACTACCCGGGCCATCCCCTTTGCCCTGCCCGGACTAAGGCCCCGTCCACTGATGATATCACCCCGGCTGCCCGGCCCGCCCCTGTTTGGTATGGGCTTGTCGCCTTCCAGGAAAGCAGCCGGCTCATAACCGGCATTTATCCGGTGCTGAGCCCTTCGTTGATCCACTTGCAGGTTGAGCCCCGATCCTGCCCCGCCCTCCAAACAACGCATGACTTCCTCCTTGTAAAGGAAAAAAATATCCTGCCCCTGTTCGAGAACACCTTGTTCTTGAAGCTTTTCCCCGAGACATGCATATAGGAGCCTGATGTTGTAAAGGTTGATCTCCCAATGGTACCGCTGGGATTCCCTCATTTCAATGAATGTTTCTACCAGTCGCGCCAAAGGATCTTTTTTCCGGCTCTCCTTTTTTACCCCTTGGTCCGCTGGCTTTCCCCAATGCCTGAATTTTCTGATTTCCGGTCGCACCAGGGTGTTGAAAAATACAACCGGGTCCTCTTCCCAGCGGGGTTCACCAATATCCAGTGTATAGGCCCGATGCCCGTGACTGGCAAAAAAATCATCCAGGACCGAATGAACCATGGGGCTCAGCTCTGTTTGAGGATGGTCATCGACTATGGCTCCCGATGCGTAGAAATGATAGGCCATCTGTTCAATCTCACAATTGATGGTTTGGGTGATGGTCCTTAAACCCGCATCAAACCCGGATAATTTTGCTGCAGCCTTCCCCGGGTATAGAAGCCTCAGGACATGTTTATAAAAATGGTACAGTAGCTCCGCCCAACCCATGCTCCACCGGTGGATGCTCAGAAACCTTTCGCTAACGTATTCCTCCTTTTCCAGCTGTTTGACGATTTCACCAGCATGCATTGATCCAATGGCCGAAGGGGTTAGGCGCTGAAAATAATGGCCCCTGAGCATGCCCTTCCAACGGTAAAGGTTGTGAAATACCAGCCAGTCGCCTTCTTTCAGTAAATGAAACATCCCTTTAACCAAAGGCAGATTGAAACGGGGATAACGGGTTTTCCGCTCTGCCCGGGAATAATGATGCGGGAAGATGGCTTTGAAATCCGGTGGGATGAGTTTGGAGGGAATCCATTTGAAAAAAATTTTAAATACCTCCAGGTTGGTATAGATCCGCCCGCGTATAAACCGGACGATTTGACCTTCAGCAAGATGATTTACCCCAAGGTATTTCAGGGGATCCTTCAGGGCTTTTTGAAAGATGTGGGGGCAAACGACCGTGGAATTAAGCGGTGTAATGGGATTGGGAAAACGCTGATCGAAAAACCAGGAAGTCCAGACATAAGCAGATGGGTTTCTTTCATTGGCCGGAGGGGGTGGAGCAGTGATGGGCCGGGTCTGTAAAAAATAAAGGGAGCCATGTTGGGCGGCCCATTCGACGTCCTGAAACGGGGCAATTTGCTGGTCAATGATCCGGGCTTTCTCGACAAGCTGGTACATTATATCTGGGATGGAGCAGGTTTTGCTTTCCTGGTTTCGTCCGGGGGAGGTGAAGGTTTGTTTGTTTTGGTTGTAGATCAGGGGGGTGGGGGTGGCTTCACCGGAAACCAATTTATCGCCTGATCCGCGGGTATATTCTATGATCCTTTCTTTTTCACTGGTTGGCCGTTGGGTGAATAAAACCCCTGCATAATCCGGATGGATTTGTTGCTGGACGATCACCGCCATGGAGTTGTTCCGCGGAGAGCGGCCGCTGGCCTTAATTTGTCGGATCACATGGGGCGACCATGCTGAAAGCCAGCATTGCCTGATGGCGTCGGTCAGCTGGTGGCGTTTTACCGAAAGCCCTGTATAATATTGACCGGCAAAGCTTTGGCCCTTTGTATCTTCCAGCAGGGCCGAAGATCTAACGGCAAAAACATCCTGTTCCCAAGACAACGCTTGCACAGCAGCCTCCATATTTTTTAAAAAGGCTTCGGGAAAACGAAAAGCCCTGATGGCCTGCCTTGCCTTTTGTATCCCGGTCTCACTGTCAATATCTACATCGGGCTGCCCGGCAAGCATCTCCTCTAAAAAATGCTTATATAAATCGGCAGAAACGCAGAACCAGGGCGGAACATTCAGGCCTGCCGCCTGCAAAAGCAGCAGCCCGTTGCCTTTATGGCCCGTCTTTTGGATATGCTCATTGGGCCGGAGATCCTGCGGTTTAAGTATGTACATACCTGCCGGAGTGTATCAGGGTTTTGAATTTCTTTCACCCTATAAAAATAGGAATTATACAGGGAATGGACATGCAAGCAGAGGGGATAATTTGCCCCCGCCTGGCGGGGGTCAAACGAAAACAACTCCGTTGAACGGGGTCTGTGAAATGTTTTTATTTTAATCGACCTCGGCCAGAATGTCTTTTTTTTACAATACTTTGAAGCCTTTCTGTTGTATATTATCCCTGTTATTTGTGCCGAACAGTTAGAACCATTGCAATTTAATTTAGCGGCAGACCATCATTCCACAGGCCAATTGCCAGATGAAGAGGCTAAGTCAGCGGTTGGTATGAATGAAGGCTGTGGTGAGGGGCTTATTAATGTGAACCACCAGCCACTCCAACTTCAGGGGTGACAATAATTGATTAGGAGAAGTGTCTGTCCCAAGGGGGGTGGTTCGTCCTGCCACATAGAGAAGGTGGTTGGCTAGTGGATTTATATGCGGTTAAATCACTTGAGTACTTCCTTGGTTGAACGTCTAACCCTATAGCTGCATGGATCATGAAAAAAAATCGGTTTTATCTTACCCCTGCATGGCGGAGCATCTTTCGCCGCTTATTATGGCACACAACCGCCTTTATGCTGTTGACTTCCCTTTTCTTTTTACCGGCTTGTGAAAAGGAAGAAGATAATGGACCTTCCCGTGCCAAATGGACTATCATGGGCTATTTTAACGGCAACAACGACCTGGATGTTGGCCAGGCCGGCACCAGTTACATCATCAAGGATTTGCAGGAAATGGAGTGGGTGGGCTCAACCCGCCAGGTCAAGTCAGTAATTATGCTGGGGTCATTGAAAACCGGTGGAAACGTAGCCTGTTATGAAATTGGGCAGCATGAAAACCAGTTGCCCGATGAAATTCTTTCCCCGGTGGCGTTAGATCTGGGAACCAAGGATATGTCAGATCCCCAAACCTTAATCGATTTTATAGCCTGGTGTAGCGAAAACTACCCGGCTGAAAGATATGCTTTGATTATCAACAGCCATGGAGCCGCCTGGTATGGCCTTTGCCCCGATGAAATCAACGGATCGGACGATTTAATGAGTATGCCCAAAATGCGTTCGGCCCTGGCCAATGCCCCCCATCTCGATGTGATCGTTTTTCATGCCTGTTTGATGGGCAGTGTAGAAGTAGCTTATGAATTAAAAGACTATGCCGATTATATGGTAGCCTGTGAAACCACCATGCCTGCTTTGGGTATTCTGGGGGCTGATACCTGGCTGGCCGAATTGGTGGATAATCCCAAAATGGATAGTTATGACCTGTCTAAACGCATCGCCCAGTGTGTCTATGATGAAGGGGTGGAAGCCCAGCGCTTTCATACCCATATGGCCGTAACCGACCTTTCCCAGATCGATGCCCTTGGAGCTAAACTCTCAGAATTTGGTAACCGCCTGGTCTCTGAGGTAGGTGACAATTGGGATGAAGTCTATGAATCCTGGGAAAAAACCCATTATATATCGGATAATTTCCCCTCCCTTACTGATTTGCGTGAATTTGTCAAGGAAATTATGCAGCGCGATGACCTCGGCCAGATCAATCTGATTAACAACGCAGCCGATGAGCTTCTGTCTGCCCTGAATGCTGCCATATCCTTTACCAAAAGCAACTCTTTGGATGTTCCCTTCGGGGGCCTCTCCATCCATTTTCCCAATAATGAGGAAAATTTTAGAAAAGAAGCCTATCAAAAACTTCAGTTTGCCAAAACCAACTGGCATAATTTCGTGGCGGCCTTTATTGAAAATGCCGGCAATGGTGGAGGTGGAGGAGCAGATGATGAAGCCCGCATATATGGCACCGTCACCTGGCCTGGTCATAATTTGTCTGAAAATACCAGCGTGCTGGTCTGTTATCAGGAGAACGATGAACTGAATATTTTAGGTAGCGTTGGGGTGGAAGCTGATGGTACATATGGGGTCATTATTACTGGCTTGCAACAACCTCAGGATTTTCTCTTTGCCGGCCACGATGATGTCAATGGCAATGGAACCATTGATGGGGGAGATGGCTTTGGCTTCTGGGATAAAGACCAGGATGGTAACTGGACTACTTCAGATATCTTAAACGTGGAACCCGGCCACCATTATACCGACATCAATATAGCACTGGCTGCTCAGAAATCGCTTGCGGTAAAATCCAGACCCTGGATGGACATCTTGTCGACTCAGCCCCGCCATTTTTCTCCTTCTGGAGTCATCTCGGTGAAGTAACCCCAAATCTGAACCCCTTCCGCCCAGATGATCATCCTCCCGCTTCAGGCGGGAGGTCCTTTTATTACAGATTGACCCGGCTCGCAAAGAGTAATTGTACGGAGGTTAATGCTTTGAGATAGGTATAAATACCTAACACCTCATAATCTTCTGTTTTTGAGTTGTTAAAAATGATTTACTTCCGTGTGGCCACGCCCGGCTTCCGAATCATATCTTTTTTTTTATTGTTGAATTTCAATGTTTTGAACCCAATGGCCCGTGCTTTTACAGCCCCGCGTTTTCGCTTATTTCCATATGTTTAAAAGCTTATAAAGGGCCTTGTTTGGGCAATTTGGGTGATTTTACCCACCCCCTCAAATCAGGTAAAAACCCCCAATGATCCATCTTTTTCTATGCGTATCTTAGATTGGCTGGCAATCCTATTTTGACCTGCTAAAAGAGGCATAGAAGCATAAAAATTGGATTTTATGAAACGAGTGTTGATTGTGGAAGATGAAGCTTTGCACCTGACTACCATTAAAAGTGCGTTTGAAGGTTCAGAGCAGGAATTTGATCTTCAGACGGCTGGCACTTTAAACCAAGCCATAGAGATCCTGCGGAAGGAAAAGCCGGATGTAATTTTGACCGACAACCGTTTGCCCGATGGGGAAGGCAAGCAGATGTTGAAGCAAGTAGCCGGGGATTGCCCCATTGTTCTGATGAGTGCTTATGGTGATGAAGCCCTTGCAGTGGAAGCCCTGAAAGAGGGGGCGCAGGATTATGTAGTGAAGGCCCCTGAAGGCATTGAGGCCCTGCCAGTAACCATCCGTCAGGCTTTGAAAGAGTGGCAGCTCAGGCAGCAGCAACAACGCCTGCAGCAAGAGTTGGCCTCCAGGGAAAAGATGTACCGCAGTTTGTTTGAGGAATCCCATGAGGCCATCTTCATTTATGATGGCCATGGTCAGATCCGGGACGTCAACCGGCGGGCTACGCGTTTGTTGGGATATTCCCGCTCGCAGATGCTCGGGCGTTATGTTCATGGGTTGCATCCGGAAAATCTTCCTCGTCAGGCCGATCAGTGGCTTGAGGTCTTTTCCAGGAAGGGTTCTCACAGGTTTGAGGGTGTTTTGCTGACCCGTTCAGGGAGCACCCTCCATGTGGAAATCAGGGCCCGCGTTTTGGATTGGAAGAATCAGTTGATCCAGGGCATTGTAAGGGAGATCAATGCCCGCTTGCGGGCAGAACAGGCCACCCAACGTTCTGAAATATTTATGCGGGAAGTGATCAACAATATGGGACAGGGGTTGGCTGTATATGACCGTCAGTTGCGTTACCAGGAGTGGAATCCTTTTATGGAAAAACTCACCGGCAAGTCTGCCCAAGAGGTGCTGGGGCATTATGCTTTTGATGTGTTCCCTTTTCTTAAGCGATACGGGATCGATCAATTGATGCAAAGGGCTTTGAATGGGGAGCAGATAAGGACCCCGGATATACCCTTTGAAGTCCATCAAAGCGGTTATTCCGGCTGGTCTTCCAGCCTATATAGCCCCCATTATGACGAGAAAGGCAATATCATAGGGGTCATTGCCCTTGTCCAGGACGTAACCCAACGCAAAAGCTTTGAGCAGAAGCTCGAACAATGGAATACCTTAAAAGACCAATTGTTTTCGATCATCGGCCACGACCTGCGAAATCCCATTTCAGAAGTCTTTGGCTTTTCGGAGCTGCTCATGCGCAACCATCAAAATTATAGCAGCCAAAAGCTTGAGCTTTTCTATGAACAGATCTATGAAGCCACCAAACGCGTCTATGACCTGCTGGAAAACCTGCTGGAATGGTCCAAGATCAGGGGAGACTACGATCACTTCCGGCCCGTCCCGTTTCATTTGTCTCGTGTGGTGGATGATTCGATCGGGCTTTATCACATTAAGGCCTGGAAGCAGCAAATGGATGTGCGCAATAATATACCCCACGATTTGCGGGTGGAGGGTGATCAGCGGATGATCCGTACAGTTCTGCGCAATTTAATTTCCAACGCCCTCAAATATACCCCCCAGAAAGGCCGGATAAGTATAGATGCACGGTTAGCGGAAGGCAAGATGGTGATCAGCGTCTCTGATAATGGCCGGGGAATGAACAAGGCCCAGCAAGAAGTACTCTTTAATGGTAAGGTTAATGAATCGACAAAAGGCTACAGCGCAGAAGCGGGCGCCGGTATGGGCCTGCTTCTTTCCAAAGAGTTGATGGAACAACATGGAGAGGAACTCCGGGTGCAAAGCCAGCCAGGTAAAGGCTCGGTTTTTTATTTCACCCTGCCACCCGCCGGTGACAATAAAGATCTATGAATCAGCAGCAGGTGCCCCCTATGGATAGCCCCACGTATGATCAGCTTGTTGCTGATAACCAAAAATTCAGGAAACAACTTCGCCCCCGGTCAGCATGGGGTGAACAATTCGGTTATGTAAAGGATGAACCAGAACCACAAGGCCCCTGTCTCGGGATTTCTTCTGATCGTTGAGTTGTATTAACGCGATATAACCACAATGGCCAGGGTAAGGCACCGTGGTTTGGTTGTCTATGGATGCCCGGGTAGCCATTCTCCTAGTCAGGAAGATTTTGTCATTGAAGGTTTTACCTCTGATATCACATCCAGGAAAGAGGCCCGTGAAAAGTTAAAACCTCATGAGGCGAGCCAAAGTGCCATGATCGCTAATATATCGGATGTTGAAACAGAAAAAGTTTTTGCACATCATCCATTCCCGCACCAGAGATTTGCTGAATATTATCAACGATATCGTCGATATTTCAAAAATTGAAGCCAATCAGCTTAAGTTATACCCTGAGCATTTTAATCTGAATGAGCTGCTTTATACCCTTTTCGAGACCCATTACCTTGAATTACAGACAGCGGGGAAAGCTGGGGTAGATTTGAAGATGGAAAAGAGTCTCCCCTGGGAAAAAAGCTTTATCACCACTGATCCGCACCGATTGAAGCAGATCCTTGATAACTTGCTGAGCAATGCCGTCAAATTTACCGAACAGGGTAATATTGAGTTTGGATATTACAGCCCCCAGGATCGCCAGTTTACTTTTTATGTGCAAGATAGTGGTATCGGCATATCAGCAGATCATCAGAAAAGCGTCTTTGATTCCTTCTGGCAGGAAGAGGATTCCGAAAGCCGAAATTACCAGGGCACCGGTCTGGGTTTGGCCATCAGCAAAAATCTGGTGGAATTGTTGGGGGGCCAGATCCAGCTGGAAAGTCAGAAAGGCGGGGGAACCCGCTTTACTTTTACCCTTCCTTTATATGCCAAAAGCAATGCCCCGCCGGCGGCCCTTCAGCAAGCTACAAGGGCAGACTATCATTGGGATGATAAAGTCATTTTGGTAGTGGAAGACGATCCGGTCAGCCAGGATTATCTGGCCGAGGTCTTAACTACAGCTCATGTTCAGATCCTGACTGCTGAACAGGGGCAAGAGGCGCTTCGGATTATTGAAGAGAAAGCCCCCATAGACCTGATCCTGATGGATATTCGCCTGCCTGACGTCAGCGGCATGGAAGTTATGCGTATGATGCGGGAAAAGGCCTGGAAAGGCCCCGTTATTGCCCAAACGGCCTATGCCATGGGCGAAGACCATGACAAGTTTTTAAAGGCCGGTGCCGATGATTACATCGCTAAACCTATTGACGCCTTCGATTTGCTTTCTATGGTCAACCGTTTTTTGGGTGAGAAAGACTGATTAACACCCCGGTTAGATGGCAACAGGATGGATTTTAAGATTTTACTTGAGGTATAACCATAAAGTCTGTAAAGTATAGCGGAGTCTCGAAGTTATGGAGGGGTGGTCTTTTACACCTAATTTCACTAAATGGAAATTATGGTTATTACACGAGAGTGTTCCAGTATTGGAACTGATTCGAAGTTCCTGCGGTTGCCATCATTTAACAGGGCTTGCTTTTTAAGCAGTTATTCGCAGCCGCTGGTCCAATTTGTAATCTCACCACTTATTTGATTGTACTTGCCTACGGAAGTTTAGTATTTGTAGCCTTCTCCCTGGTCTTCTTCCAGTTCAACCCCAAGACCTGCGGCAATGCGGTTGACGAAGTTGAAATAAGAAGTTACCATGTTCACATCCAGAATTTCCCGGTCTGAGAGACCTGCTTCCTTCAGCTTTTCAACCCACTCCTTTTGATATTCATCCCTGGGGTAGCGCGTCAGGTGAAGGGCGTACTGGCAGATATAGAGGTCTTTATGGGAGAGCCCCACATTGGTATAATCTTCTATAAATTGATTGATGACCTGTTTGTTTTTCCAGTAATGACTTAAAGAAGCCGAATGATGGGCTACGCAATATCTGCATCCATTCTCTGAAGAAACGATGACCCCAATCATTTCTCTTTGTGCACGTGTAAGGGGCGATTTGCCGAACATCAGGGTCATATATAGATCCATGTGGCTTACAATGCTCTTGGGATGGAGACTCTGTATTTTATGCAATTCAGCTATTTTTCCCCTGCTTTCAATGATGGTTCCGTACAATTGTTTGAGAAAGCCTTCCGCTTCTTTTTCGCCCACTGTTTGAATATAAGCCATAAGCTTTTTTGGGTTTTCTTTCTGTTTATAAATTGTTTCCGGGAGAACCCCTTGCCTCTTAACAAGCTTGGAAAAGTGATGGGTCTTTCTTCCCGCAAATATGACTCCTTATTGATTGACCTGAGCAAAGATAAATAGAACGGAACACTTTATCGGTTTGCGCTGGTATAAAAAATAGGGGTGCAACAAAATCTCGCCTTTCTTCGGTATCGAGGTCAGCAACATGGAGGCCCCGCTCCTTGAACAATCCTATATTTTAATCCATGAACAAAAGAGGGCTGTTTTGGTGGAATTGTTATCCCGGCTTAACGGATGTTCCGGGGGAGGGGGTTATTGAAAAGACAGCTCAAGCAGGTTGATGTTAACGGCGAAATTCAGGTTGGCCTCGCCCATGCCCATTGTCGTGATCCCCACGACCTGACCCTGCATGTTCATAAGAGGCCCGCCGCTGCTTCCGTGGGTAATTTCCGTGGTCGTTTGCAGCAGCCTGTTCTCTTTCCGGTAGCCCGATATGATGCCCGTAGAAAGGGTTTGCTCCAGCCCCTTGGGATTGCCAATGGTGAAGACCTCTGCGCCAATGGCCGGAGAACTCCCGGCAATCTCCAGGTAGGGGGTTGACCCCGGTACGTTCACCCGAAAGACGATGTAGTCGTATTGCTCGTTCTTGCGCAGGACCCGCTCAATCTTATAGGCCCGGTCACTGTCCAGATAAATTCTCTCTTTTCCCTGCTGGGTATCCTCAAAAACATGATAATTGGAAACCGCCACCCCTCTATCATTGATGAAGAACCCCGATCCCTGGAAAGTTTGCTGACCTCCGGAGGTATAAATTAGAAACACCGCCTTTTTGCACTCCTTGTAAAGGCTCGACAGGTCATTTGCTTCACCCTTCTTTTTGCCCGGGGGTGGGCCAGGAACCGATATTTCTTCCTGCGGCTGTTGATTCATATCCCGGCCGGGCTCCTGCTCAATCTGTGGCTGGACGGACTGCCCCTGACCGGAGCGTTGCCTGTGGCCAGACTGTTGCTGGCCCGCCTGCTGCTGATCCGATTGCTGGTCGGCCAGCTCTTCCCGCCCTGACCTGGAGCAACCTGAACACTGGTTCAGGAGCATCAGCGCGGATAGCCCGATGATTGCCAAAAAAATCTTATTTCGCCCCATGATTGAACGGAGTTGGTCTTATTTTTTCCTTTATGCGATATCTGTGATTTATTCCTATCCCTTTTATCCGGCCACTTCAATTGGCGCTTGTCTGGTTGCTTAAATATTTGCCCACCTTGGAGGTGATTTGAATGGTAAACCGCCGGTTTTTCCATTCCTCTTCCACCCTGGACTGCCCGAAATAACCGCTCCCGGCGATCAGTACTTCACATTGCGGGGCCAGCTTGTAAAAATTGATGCCTTTGTTTTTCCAAAAGTTGAAAAGGGCCAGTGCCCGGCGATAACTCAGTTTATAACCTACATTGGGAATTTGCTCCCAGTTTTGATCCGAGCGTTGGGTGTTGCCTTCGATGATCATCAGGTAGTTGATGTTTTCTTTCTTATGGATGAGGCTGTCCAGCGAGTTGTAGAGGGTGTTGCCCAGGTTAATTAACCTTTCCCGGGTATGGGGTTCCAGGTCGGTGATATCGGCTGAATTGCTCGGGAAATTGATGTCTGCATCCAGGTAATACCGATAGCTTTCCGGGTTGAAAGTGAAGTCTTCATCCTGTATATTGCGCAAAGCCGTTTGAATGTTCTTGATCTCGCGTATTTGTTCTTCGGTGGCCCGTTTTTGAAGGTATAGATAGCCCACGGCCAGGATAAACAAAACCAGCATAATGAAGAACATACTGGTCATCATGTCCGAATAGCTAACCCAAAACAGATTTTTTGACTTCATAGATGCCCTTTTACGGGTTTAGTTCAACATATAAATTACATAAGTTGCTGCAGCGGCAATTAAGCTTCCATAGGCTGCCACCTGCAGGATGAACTGAACCTTTCGCCGTTGGTTGCCTCTGTCACCTGGCTGGTTGTTATCGTTTGCAGTCGGCTGGTGATTGTTTTGGAGGGCCTGGTTGATGTTGCGAAGTTCCCCCTTGATCTGCTGCATCTCTTGAGTGCTGGTATGGCGCACATGCTCAGTGATCTCTCCCCCCATATTGACCAGCTCGCCCAGGCGGTTGAGGTTCTCCAGCCGGGGAACCGAATCGGAAAACTGACGCTCAAAATTCTGAATGTAATCGTTGGCGATGGTGTGGAGGTTTTGATTGACCTCGCTGAATTTTTCCCTTAGATGAGAATCCACCGTGGTGGCATTGTTGTTGATCTGCTGAAACGATTCATCGATTTTGTTCTTGAGCTCGTCAATGGCCTCTTTGAAGCTGGCATGCGCATAGCTGACCGCCTTATTGGCTTCGTCTCCCGAATTTTTAATCTCTTCCAGGTGGGTGTCCAGGAAGTTGATCACGGTTCGCGATTCATTTAAGTTGCGATTGATCTCATTATAAATCTCTTCCATTTGATCGGTCCTGCTCACGAAGTAGGAAAGTTGCTGGGAGAGGCGTTCCATGGTCTCAATGGATTGATTCAAGCTGGTGAGCTTTTCCGACAGTTGGTTGATCTGCTGAAGGGTGGGATTCAGCTTATCGGCCACCTGCAGGTTGTATTTGGAGACCTGCTGGAGATCCATCTTGTTGATTTGTTCAACCAGCTGATGTTCCTTTTGGATGTTCTCGGTGAGTTGCTCCACGCTGTTGTTGATCGACTGGTTCAATCCCACAGCTCTTCTGGAAAATTCATCCAGGCTGCGGTTTAAGGCAGCAATGCTTTGATCATCGTTTTTTTGCAGTTCAGGCAGAAGTTCAGCCTGAAGGTAAGAGATGAATTCATTTTTGTCTTCTTCCACCTTGTTTTTGGCCGGCTTATACCAGAAAACCGAGAGGATGGTGGTAAATACAATGCCGAACAGTGAGGCGATGATGGCGATTTTGACCCCGGTGATCAGCGAAGAGATGTTCTGGATGAAATGGGTGTCGCCCAAAGTACCTGCCGATTCACCCAATTTGGAGAGGTCGATTGAGAACAGGCCAAATATAATCCCCAGCATGGTAGCGGCCAGACCCAGGTAAAGGGGCATGGAGATGGAGTTGTTGATGCCTTCGTCTTTGTTGTTGATCTCCCGGTCGATGATGTCCTTGACAATGGAGAAATTGGTAGAGGCCCCGTAATTTTTCATCAAATAACTGTTGATGGCATCGGAGATACGCCGGGAAGTTGGATTGCGCGGGGTGGTCAGCAGAGTGACTTTATACCCGTTCAGCGTCTCGTAGATCTCGTTGCGGTATTTGCCTTCCAGAAAAGCAGGTATGTCAGGGATTTCCTGGGGGTTTTTGTTCAGCTCAAGTTGCTGGGTCTGTGGGGGATCTTTAAAAACCTGCTTCAGATCTTCGATTTCACGGCCCAAATTGAAGGAAAAAATAGCCTGATAGAAAATGATGGCGGCAATCATAAATATTTCTATCTGATGGATGAAATCCATCCCCGGATTTTGAGCGATCAGAACAATGATGAAAAAGATCAATATGATTGCGATCCCTACCAGATAAGGCTTCTCTTTTATGATGTCCTTGAGTGATTTGGTCATAATTTTCCGTTTTGTAATGCTCCTTTGAAAAGGTTCCTGCCAAACGACCACAGTGTAAAAACCAGCACCTGCCTGTTCCTTTGGCTTGCTTTGCTTTTATGAAAACCTTACCTTGGCCTTTTGGGTAATCTCCCACTGGCCGTCCTTCTTTTCTACCTTGCCCGGCGACTTAGGGATGATATCCTGGGGATGGTTCATGTTGATGTTTTCTATCTCGCAGGCTGGCTTGATGTAATCGTCAAGCTGCTCCAGGGCCACATTTTTGGCCGATTTATCCCCCGGATAAAAATCAAATTCGCCTTCGCCCTTTTTCTCATTAACCCTTAATCTGTAATAGATGCGTTCACTTTTATGCTCTTCATATTCAAAAACATTGTTGTGCGGGGCATCAAAGAATTTTTCGGCGATTTTGTTTTTTTCTTTTTTCGGCTTTTGGGGTGCTTCTTTATCAACCGGCTTTTTGGGTGCTTCCTTATTAACCGGCTGCTCGGACGAGGGTGGTGGGGTTTGCTGGCCCTGAGACGGCTTCTTTTGGTTTTCTTTTTCCATTTGGTCCATTTTGTTGATTACCTGTTGAATCTGATCATTCATTTGACGGGAAATCTCGCTGAGCCTTTCTTCCAGCTTTTGTGTCTGGCGCGCCTGATTGAACTGATTGTACCTGTCACGAACCGATTCCAGACGTTCGTCCATCTCCCGGATTTTTCGGTTGGACTTTTGAAAAAGTATGATGATGGCCGCCAAACCCAGCAAAATTAAAATTAGCAGGAAGGTCGCCAGGTTATTGCTGTTGCCCGATGTCTGGGGTCGGCTTCCAACAGCCGGACCTGTTTTTCTCTGTTGTTCCTCTGCTGTGGGTGGGGTTGAAGCAGGGGCTTTTTGTTGCATCAAAGCCATCATCTTACCCCTTACTTGCTTCCAATTATCCGGATTTTGAATCGCTGAAAAATGATAGGATAATTTTCTCGAAGCAGGAACGCTGCTGTTGTTCAAATGATTTTCCAGGGTATCAATGATGCTGAGAACACTTCTGTTTGACCACTTACTATCCTGGATGAATTGCCTCATCTTTTTAAGTTTTCCCTTTGACCTGCCCAAAATGAATTTTTTCTGAAAGCTAAGTTGCTCCCGGGATAATGCAATCTTTTGTTCCTGGGTTAGATTGTTTTTACTGGTATTTTTAAAATATTCAAAATAATCGTGCATGTATGCATCCACCATGCAGGCTATAATGTAACTGTTCGAGGTGTTTCTTTTATTTGTATCCTGGCCATTTGCATGGCCCCCTGTGAGGGTAATTACAAAAATTCCTGACAAAAAAAGTATAATGACCCGGTTCATAGCAAATGATTTAGGATTTGGTTACCGTTGAATAAGAGATTCGATTTAAGACCCCAATTAAGGGATAAAAGAAAAGGGTGTTCTCAATGGGATTGTCCTTTTTCTCCAATTCCTTTCTTTTTTCCAGTATACCTTCTTTCAGGAAATTATAAAGTGATTTTTCCCGCTCTTCCCGGAAAATTTCATAAGCTTTGCCGCTGATTCCGAAGGTATCTTCGGCCCGGACCTGCTGGAAAATCCGGTCGCTCATTTGATAATAATCTGTTATGGAACTGAGCACATCGTTCAGCACGTTGTCATTGATATCTTCATAAGTCGGCAGGCTCTGATCATACTGGTCGCTGATCAGCATGTTGTAGTCCTTTTGACCTCCAAGCCAATTGAGGATGCGCGGGCGTTCGGATTCGATGTTGTTTTGAAGTCCTCCTTTGCTGGTGATCTTTTTGGGTTCCGAAACCAGCTTCACTTGCATGTCCGGAATCTCTTCCTGCCCATATACCTCAGCAAAGATGTGGCTGAAAAAGCGGGAACTTTCTTCTTTATTTTCGTCCGGATCCAAAACCGACAGGGATTTGGAGGCCGAACCGCTGAAGAGAATGTATTCGGGAAGGGCAAACCCCTTTCCTTTCATGGTTTTGGCAATATAATAAACCAGGGCTGAATAAAAGATATAGTAGGTCAGTTTCAGTTGGGCATCATTCATTAATTCCTTCAGGAAGTCGAAGTTGACATCCTTCCTCTTCGAGAGGGAGAACAGGAAGTTGCAAAATTCAACCGACTCGTTCTGGTTTTGAATGATATTCTCCAGTATTTGCCTGGTATTGCGGTCATCGTTGCTGAGCTTCTCCAGGATCGGATCCACCTTTTCCTTGTAACGGGTAAAAAAACCGTTGTTCTGGGGGCTGCCTCCGTATCCGTCTCCGTAAAGGGCTTCTCCGCCAAACTTGACCGATGAGATGAACTGAGGCTCATTTTCTTTATAGACCGATATATCAGAAGTAGCCCCGCCGATGTCAATGGCCACGGTCAGGCCCAACACGTTTCGGTTGTAACGATAATAGTAATAGGGCGGGATGCTTTCCGGGATATTGATCAGCGAATGTTTCTGAGGTTCAAAGCCAAAGACTTCCTGGAACATTTCTTTCCATGTTTGCTGCAGGGTATTGCGCTTGGCCTTGGACATGGTGGTGGGATAAAACCACCGGACCTCTGTGGCGTGCAGGTTCCCGTTGTTGGCCAGCACTTTGTAATAAAGCAGCAACAGGATGTTTTTGATATACAGGTTCAGTGCCTTGCGTTTTTCAGGATTCTCATAATCGCTCCATTTGATGTTGGTCAGGGCTTTCGAATGGGCGATATGTTCGCGTTCATAATAGAACGAGATATTGGCATCGAGGAAGACCTCCATCTGTTGATGGATGTCGTAGGTGTTGCTGGTGGTCAGGGCACAACGGGTAGGAAAGTTCTCCAGGGTTTGATCATTGAGCACTTCGGGGAACATATCCTTGAAGATGATTTTTTCATCCCGCTGCCAACGGGATTCGCTGGCATCTTTATCCTGGAGGCTGACCAGGAATTTTTCCGAGGCTTTGATGTCAAAAGCCCGGGCATTTTTATCGCTGTCCACCGAATATTCGATGTGGGTATTGGTGGTGCCGAAGTCAACGGCAAAGCGGTATTTGTCATCTCCCTGCCGGTATGTCTGGAGTTTGGGAATGACATAGCCCTCGGCTTCACCTTCATTGATTTGTACCTTTACCGCGTCGTAGGCCCCGCTGACTTGATGGTATTGACTCTTCATGCCGCGGGGCTTGCGCACCCGATTGTTCTGTTTGGCCGGGGTGAGGTTTTCACGGGTGTTGTAGGCATGGAAATCCAGGTTGTATTTTTCATTGATCAGCCCGGCAATGTAGGTGGTCTCCACATTGCTGATGAATGGGCATATGGCCAGGTGGACCTGGTATTCGAGGATCTGCGAGCCGTGGTAGATTTTTTTATAGGTCAGGGTTTCCCCGTTGCGCAGGGGAATGGACAATTGTACCTGGACGCCTCCTCCGGCCAGATCCTGCATTTGAATGTGTTGGTCAATGTCATCGCTATTGAAGAACCTGAAATAGACGTCGGTTAACGGAAGCAGGTGTTGCCTGGAGCCAAAGGCCAGGTATTTGGAGTCATCAATGACATAAGGCAACTTGATCAGGTTCTCCTCCAGGAAATCTTCGCCGGTGAGCCAGGGATACTGAGTGCCATCGGCCGGAAGGATTCTTTCTTCAATGGGGGTTCCCGGATCTTGCTCAACCACCGTCTGCGGATGCCAGGTGTCTTCGGTATATTGCCATGGGTATTCAAACCGCTCGGTGGGCAAAAAAAGGGGCTGATAGGAGTAAGGGGCCGGTTTGGTCGATGCAATGGTGAAATCGCTTTCCTTCGAAATCCGTGTCTTTTTGTCTTCTATGCTCTGGCACTTGACCGGAAAGCTGTTGTTGACCTCTACAATATCGGTTGGACTGTCATTGACCGGTATGTTCTGATAATTGCTTTCCAGATCATCAGGTTGGATTTGGTTGATTTCAAAAAATAAATCGGGGTAGTGATTTTGAATCAGGTCTTTGGTTTTTTGAAGGTAATCGGCCACTTTACGGAAATTATCAGCAAAACCGGGTTGGCTGGCCAGGGTAAACCAGAACTTGATGTATTCGCGGTCGCGTTCATACAGGGGCAGGCCTTTTTCATCCAGCAGCTGGTCGTGGCCCATCATCAGTTTGCCCTGGAACTGGCTGGCATCAGGGGCCGGGGCAAAAACGGTCAGGGGAGAGGTCCCGCCGATCACCTGTCCGTCATAAACCAGGATGAAAATGCGGTTTAGGTTCTGGAAATTAAGCGTGGTCTCGTCCTGGCGCAGAAACAGATCAAGGGTTTTGCCAATATGCTGATGTTGGGGATTGGAAGATTTCTTCAAATTTTCCAGGTCTTCCGACGGGTCCCAGGCCAGGATCTGAATGTGATCGGCCAGTTTTTGATAGTTGAAGAAGATCTGGCCAATGTCAAAAGTATCGGAGACCAGTTTGTGGTAGTCGGTGTTTCCGTCGAGCAGGGGATTTCCGTTTTCATTGCGGGAATTGTTCACCGTTTCAAAGGCACTGTTTACCAGCTCAAGCCTTGCAAAAGGGCTTGGAATGGAGGTGGGTAGGTTTTTGCCTTCTGATTTGGGATCGGTCGAGATATTTTGAAGCTGATTGGCCGTGATCATCTGGCTGTTGAACCAGTCCTGGGGCTGGTTTGATCCTTCGTGTATCCTGAATACTTTGCCCATGATTAGCTTAATTTAATGTGGTTCCTGATCAGTTCTTTGGTGGAGCTTTCAAATAGCTTCAGCAGTTTGGTCTCGGCTGATTGATAGCCCTTTTTGATGGGGGGAAAATGCTTGATGTTGTATTCATCCAGCAATTTGAGGGATTCCGGGGGCTGACCCACACCCTTTTTCTCCGGGGGATGGTTGACAATGAATTGCAGGGCGTTGGAAAAATTTCGTTCCATATGAAAGGGGGCAAAAGCCACGTTGTTGTCCTTCATCTCTTTTAGCCATTGCCGCAGGTGGGCCAGGAAACCGTAAAGGGCATCGCGATACTGGCCGTCCAGTTTTTTGAGCGATATTCCCCCGTTTTGGGGCTGCTGCCATTGAACTTTCCGGGTTTTTCGGGCACCAAAGCCATGTTCCATATACAGGTTCATCAAAAACAGGCGGGAAAGGTTCGGGACCACTCGCCGAAAAGTCTCGGGCCCCAGGTCATCAAAGTGAAGGGACGAGCCCCCTTCACTGGCAATGCCGAATTCCTTGACCTGAGTCACCTCTGGTTTAGAGGCGTTTGAATAAATGTGCATGAAATCAATGATGCTCAGGGCTGCCGAGAGCTCCAGGAAATGGGCATCGTTGCGTTGGTTCTTACCCCCCTCTTCATTGGCGTAAGAGTTTTCGCTTTCCTGATCGCCCAGGTAATAAAAATAGTCCACCCCGTTTTTGCCCGTGACGTTCCCCGAATAGTATGACAAGGCCGCTTTGGTCTTTTGCAGGAACGTGGTGGAGTTGATTTGGCTGTTTTCGTCCGGGTTGACCTTAAAGTAGGGCAGCAAGCTAACCGCACCGATCACCGATTGACTGACCTCAGGATTGTTGCTGGCAAAAGGATTGTCGGCCTGCTCATCCCGGAGGTTTTTCATCAGCAGGGGGAATCCCGCAGCTCCTGTTCCACCGAAAATCGAGCTGATGATGAATACCGCATCGCCGCGGGAAAAGGTGCTGTAAAACATGTCGAACTCCTTCGATTCGGCAAACTGATTCAGCACGATGCTGCCCATGTTGGGATTGCCTTTGAAGCCCACTTCCATGTTCGAATTTAGGGTCTTTTTGGAGAACAAAAGGTCAATCAGCCCCTGGTTGTTCTGGTTCAGTCCATTGTAGTGGATATAATCCATGAACGAACCATCGGTTTTCTGACCAAACTGAAAACGGAAATGGTTGCTCACCGAGGTGTTCATGTCATTCGAGAGCTGATCGAGGGTTCTGATTTTGAGCCCAAAAAAATTGTCGTCTTCATCCCCGTCTCGCTGGGCGTAGTTCTGAAGAAACTGATACTTCATCAGTATATCCTGGGTTCTTTCCAAATCGCCGTTGGAGACATCGGGGTCGAGGATGATGGGTACGATGGTGTCAAAAGCTGAACCCTGATGGGCACCGGAGGCCAGCATCATTGCCAGGGATTTGAGCACCCGGGAACCCGTTCCTCCGATTGAGAAGATATATAGTTTGGCCATAAGCTGAGGAGTTGTTTAGAGGGGTTGATATTTGTTTTTACTGCTTTTCCATTTTACGATGAAGCTCCAGATGATGCCCGCTATCAGGGCCAGCAAAAGGGACCACAGGGTGAATTCCCACTGGTAACCACCTGCATTGGGGTATTCCTTGGAATTAACCAGGAATTTGGCCAGGTAGTTACTTAACAGGGAGTACACCACTATGCCGCTTACAACCATCCCCCCCGCTATGCTTAGCAGCCATTGCTGCCAGTCTCCGTATAAGGGGTTCCAGATGTAGTAGAAAACCACAGCGGCTAGCAGCGGGATGAGAATCACTGCCAGTGCAGGCCCTGCATAATGCCCGTTGGTGAACATATGTCCTGAATAGACCGGATCATAGACGATCCATTCGTAAAGCATGGCGCCAAAATTGTTCATATCTAAAGTTTTATTGATTGATGTCGATGGTCACGTCGAACAGATAATCGCTTTCAGTAGCCCGGTTATATGCCTGGTCAATGCCCTGCATCAGGTATCTGAACCCGATGGTGTGGCTGGTATCGCCCTCAATGTGATGGTCCTGGTCGCTGTGGGTGGCCTGGATCCATTGGGGCATATTTTCTTTCAGGCGCAGATGAACTTCCCGCCAGGGATTCCCGCTCTTGGAGAAGGTCACCAGATGGGTGACTTCCCCCCGCTCAAAAGGATAAAGCCGCCCGTTGGGAATACCCTCCAGTTCCTGGCCACTGACGATTTCTTCTATTTGGTATCCCCCCGTGCATTCATAATTATCCAGGTTTTGGTAATAATCCTTGTCAATGGGAAAACCGGAAAGATCCAATGCTACTGAGAAATGAAATTCTCCTTTGGACGCTCCCCCATGGGCGGGTTGGGCATCCGAAACCGCATTGCAAAAGGGCGCCTCCAGTTCACTCAGGTCAAAATCATTCTGATAAGAGCCCTTTTGATTATAAGGAATGACCGAGTATTTGGGGGCTCCAATGTTGCGGCTGTATTCATGAATGTGGCGGAACCCATCTAATTCATTGATGCGGCTGATGATTCGGGTCTTCTGAATGGTCGCCTCATTGCCGAAAATCCAGATATAGTAAGGCCTTTTTTGCTGGATGTGAACCGGGTCATATCCACAACAGGGAAAATAGGTGCCGTTGAACTCAGAACTCATCTTGGCCACAATGGTTTGAAGATTTTGATCCTTTATGTTGGGCATAAAAACCCGGTAGGTGATCTGAGATTGCTTGGTCTGAAGGTTGTCAATGGTGTAATCTTTAATGTCATATATGCCGTCTGAAATAAGAATCGAAACCGAATGGCGGTTGACCGCCTCGAGCGAGCGGGTGAACATCTCTAAAATGTCGCTGTTGCCAGGCTCCCCCTGTTCCAGAGATGCCCTGGAAAGGCCGGTTATGAACCCGTCGTTGTTGATCCCCTCGTTGATGATTTCATCATTTATGGTATATGTGGTAATGGTATCACACCTGGAAGTGAGGTAAAAATAAAGATCGTTGATGGCTTGCTTATATTGCGAAGATTGGGGGTTAATATACCCAAAGATACTGCCTGAATTCTCCAGGTAAAGGTTGACATTGGGGCGGTTAATTCCTGGTGATGTGGCAGGTTCTGCTTTTAATTCTTCCTTTTTTGGAGCAGCCCCGGGCACTGTCTCCTTGTTCTGATTCCCCGATCTTTTGCAGGCGCCGATAACGATGATCCAGGGTATGATAAGCAGCGCTAATTTTTTCATGGAAGGTTTTGTTTAACGTACTTTTCAAAAATAAAAATAATGTTTCAACTCAATGGGCTTACAATGATTTTTTGAGTGAAGCCATTCCAGCCTTTTGCGAAAAATTATATAGGGTGTGACCTGCCGAACAACCCCAATTAGATAAATACGAGGTGGTATTGTATGAAGTTACGGGCAAAGATGTTTTTTGATGAAAGACGGGGTTGATTTCTTGAATTGCGGCAATTTATTTGTTAAACAAGAATCTTTGGTTAAACGCTAAGTGGAGGTTGATTTTGAGGAAGCTTCCCCGTCCAATCAGCCAATGCTGAAGGGGGTGTCCATTGCTCATTGTCCAGTGTCCATTGATAAATCAAGGTCCACTGTCTTATATAAATACAGTCCAATTATTTGCTGACGGGCTCTCGGTGGGCTGACTTCCGGGAATGGTTTTCTTATAAGCTGTTTGGTAAGGGATGAAGTTGTTTAAATGTTTCGAATCACCCAGAAAGAGAGGATTAAGAACAGCACCATGTATATGGCCTTTTCGCCATAAAGTCTTTGGCGCCATTTTCGCCATGTTTTAGATATAGGTTTTTTCCAATCCAGGAATGCTCCGAAGATGATATAGGGAATGGACAGGACCATAGCGACATTGTGTGAGAGAGCGGCCTGGATGTTCAGGTTCAGCAGGTGATGAATGGCCCTTTGGGAGCCGCATCCCGGACATTTAAGGCCGGTCAGCTCCCGAAAAGGGCAGGGGGGAAAAAAAGTCGTTTGAGCGGGGTCAAACATCCCGTAAATGATGATGCCCCCTGCCACCAGGAGCATCACCAGCATGCGTTTGCCGTTTTTTCTAATAATAGGAGGAACCTCCGCCGATGGCAATGGCCAGTACATAGATGATACCTGCGATCAATCCGATCCAGAAACCGGTTTGGGTCCATTTTTTGGCCTGGGAAGAGGCCCGCTCAGCTCCGGGGGCGTCTCCGGCATGGAATCGGGATTCTACTTTGGAGGCATTGACAATGCCGGCAATGCCAAAAGGCAGGCAGCAAAAGAGGGTCACCAGGATGGATTCGACCAGCCAGCTTTTGGGAGGGGTTGGGGGTCCGCCCGGGGTCTGTTGGAAGGAGCTACCTGCCGTGCGGTTCCCGCCAAAACCGGCTTGCTGCCCCTGACTGGCTGACCCCTGGAGTCCCTGTCTCCCGGTGGTTTGACTTTGAGCCGCGGCGCGCTGAGGGGCCTGTCCGGGCCCCGGCTCGTGAGATGGAGCCTTTTGATCCTTTGCCCCGCCTTGCCGCGAAGGTTGTTGCCCGGGCCCCGAATCCCCGGATTCGCTCTCCTCCCTGTCCGATGCCTCCTGTCCTGGGGTATCCCCTAAATTATCCAGGGGCGGAGGTTTAACTGCAAAAAGGGATTGTAGCTCTTCCGTTTCCCCCGCCGGAGTCCAGTTATCCAGCCCGGGATACCATACCAGGGTCTGATGGGTGATGTTTTGCTCCTGGAGGGCTTCATAGGTAAACGGCCCGTATCGACGCTGACCATCGGTGAAGTAATATTGTTTCATAAAAGTACCATTGGTTTGAAATACCTAAAATAACGGATATGTTGAGAAAGCAACGCATATTTTTGCTGTTGTAGAACATTTGGATGGGAGTACCGACAAAGACTCAGCTAAAGCTATCTTCAACTCGCTCTGTCTTCAGATCGCTCTATCTTCCGACTGTTTTATCTTCAGATCCCTTCATCTGTTAGAGCACATATTTATTCTTCATTCGACTGTCCCTGGTCGTCCTCCTCTTCACACTTTTTGCCGCCGATTTTGCACCCCCCTGACTTTTTTACCAGGAAATAGGTCCCGCCCAGGGCCAGTATCATGATCGCCAGACTGATCAGTTCTTCGGTGGAATACTTGTCGAAATCCCATACAATCGCTTTCCGCGAAATGGCAATGATGGCCACCAGCACGACAAATTCAACATGGACAATGTCTTCCCTTAGATAGGTTTTGACGGTTTGCAGCAACTCCAGTCCAATCAAAAGAACCAGGAAAAGGCTGAACAATCCCATCAGGCCGTTGGCATCAATCACCAGTGTCGGAGAGGAGGTGATTTCCCGCTGGATTACATATAGAATGTCTAAAAACGCCAGGACCAGAATGATGGCCATGAGCAGGATGATGCCCCAAATGATTAATGTTTCAAAATATTTCAGAAATTTATCCATTTTAACAAGGTTTGTTGGTTCTTTTTTATAAACATGCTGCTTTTTGCGATGTTTAAAACCAGGGATGATTTAAAGGGATTCGTGTGATATAAAATTAGGCAAAATCCATTAAATTGAACAACTAAAAGAAAGATTATGTCCACATTCGCCGACCGTGTCATTGAGTTTAACCGCAATCTCGGCCATCCGGGTGATTTGCCCGAAGGCATTCAAGTAATGAACCCGTTTGATGAAAATCCCGAAATTTTGGAAATCACCAGGCAGTTCTACACAAAATATTACGATGATCAGCGAAAACGGAAGATGATTCTTGGCATCAATCCCGGACGTTTCGGAGCGGGGACCACCGGCATTCCCTTCACCGATACAAAGCGGCTTTCGGAGGTGTGCGGCATACAGATGCCCTCGGCCAATACCCATGAACCTTCGTCGGTCTTTATCTATGAGATGATCGCTGAATATGGCGGCCCCCGGCAATTTTACCGCGATTATTACATCAATTCCATCAGCCCGCTGGGCTTTCTAAGGCTGAACAATAAAGGCAACCGGGTGAACTGCAATTATTATGATGATGAAAAGCTGTATCAGGCCCTGGAGCCGTTTCTTATCTCGAGTTTAAAAAAACAGATGGCTTTCGGGGTGGAAACCGAACACGTTTACGTGCTGGGTAAGAAGAATGCCCGGTATTTGGAGCGCATCAACCAAAAAGCATCCTTGTTTGGTTCGATGACCGTGCTCGACCATCCACGGTACATCGTTCAATATAAAGCCCGTCAAAAGGAGGCCTACTTAAAGGATTATCTGGCAGTGCTTAAAGGATGATTATTGGAGCCAGCCTGCTCTTCGTTTATTTGTTGCCCCCACCACGGCCGCCATTATATCCTTTGCCTCGGCCTCTTCCCTGGTTTCGACCGCTCCTGCCGGTTCTGTTCATCCGGTAGTTTTGGTAGTTTTCATCGAACCAGGCTTTTTGTTCCTCATTGAGCAAAGAGCGAACGGTGTCGCGATGCGCATTTCTTCTTTCCAGCATCTGCCCGCGGATATTACCTTTCTCATCCCAGTTGGCAGTGGATCGCCTCTCCTGTCTAAGCTCCTGCATTTTATTGAGGTGGGCCGTCCTCAGTTCCTGAATTTGTTGCTGTTGTTGCTCGGTTAAATTGGGGATGTCCTGGTAGCAATTGTAAAGACCGGGGGTGCGGTTTGCCCGGTTGCCCCTTTGGGCCTGGGATTGCGTGGTTACAAACATCAATGCGATTAAGGCTGCTGTGCTAATGATTTTAAGTGTTTTCATGGTCTATTCTGTTTTGAATTTATACATCCATATATTTGAATTTGTCTTTAGGACACTGGATTTTTTCATTTATTACAAGGGAAAGCGAAAAATGGGTGGTTGAAGCTTAAACGGCTATATGGTCCAGTTTATAAGGTTCTTACAGAAGATGCCGGCCGTATAATTATATGAAACCCTCATGCACCGACTAGCACAAAAGGTAATGAATAAAACATGAGGGTTCCATGGCAAAGGTTACCGAGACCAACGAATTACATACTATTATTATACTGAAATACAAACTGTTGATTAAATTTTATACGAATGAAACGTCCATGACAAAATAATCATTAATATCACAAAAGAAGATGATTATTTTGTCATGGTAAGTTACACAAGGCCAATTAAATAGACAAAACATAATCTTGTGAAAAGGTGGTTGTAGCCTTTATGAAATTCTGCCTTTATTTTTAGAATTTTATGATTGATTGGACAGGAAGGGGGCTGATTGATGCTGGAAATTCAAAAAAATATCATAATTTAGAAGGTAATCAAACTGATTTACCTACAATGAATTGAATTGCTATGAAAACAATAACCCTGATCTCTTCTTTGATGTTCATTGCCATGAGTGGCTTTAGCCAGGGTGGCGATGAACCCTCTTTCAAAAACATGAACATCCATGTTCGGGAAATGCAAATTGAGAACATGCATGATGGCAGTCCCCTGCCGGAAAGCGTTGAAGGATCGCCTTATTTGAGCGATCAGTATGTACCCAGTAAAATCTTTTTCAAGGGCCAATCGAAACCCCTGAAGGCCGAATTGCGGTACAATGCCTATTCCGATAATTTTGAATTTGTTCGAAATGGGCGGCCCATGGTCATTTCCAATGAGTCGGACATCGACAGTGTGGCCTATCGGGGGGAAGATTTTGTCTATACCACCTTTCGCAATGAAGCGGATGAACAGGCAAAGGGCTTTTTAGCCCGCCTGGTCAAGGGCAAATGTTCCTTGTATAAGTTGTATACCCGGGAATTTTACCAGGCCGAGCAGGCAGAAACCGGGTATGACGAAGCCGAACCCCCGCGGTTTGAAGCCGAGGATCCTACCTATCTGATTGAGCTGGAAAATGATAAGATGCCCCATCCCATCAAATCATTCTGGCGGAGCCGTTTTTTAAATTATTTTGGTGATTTGGAGCCGGAATTGAAGGATTACATCAAGGACCAGAACATCCGCCTGCGCCAGGAAGAAGATTTGGTCCGTTTTCTCAGATACTACAACCGCAATTATTGATTTTGGCGGCAACCCCGGTGGGGGACCCCGCTTAGCGGACCCCCGCTTAGCGGGGTCATAAAAAAATTCACCCCCGCTTAGCGGGGTTCTGTTTTGCCCCCACCCCCGCTTAGCGGGGGGGTCCGCTAAGCGGGGGTGGGGGTTAAATAAATCTTTTGGCCAGGGCCCCGGGGATGCCAACGATGACCTGGTCGGGGGCGACTCCACCATAATTCCTGGACTCAGGACACCCAAACGAAACAGTTACTTCCTGTTGATGGTAGGCTTTGGCGAAAACGTTGCCACAGATCGAATGAATTGAATAGGGGGATATCAGGGGTTTGATTTCGTACCGGGCCAAATGGTGAATCAGGCGCATGACATTGTCGGGGTGGGTATAGCTGATGTACAGGTCCGGGTTGATCTCCTCCTCCAGATCTTGCGGTATGCCCAGAACGATGTTTTCAACGGCAGGATCCATGACTGGAATTTTATCCAGTGCATCCTCTACATAATCAAAGGGGATCCCGGTATTTTCCGATATCATGGCGGTCAGTTCCGCGCCCGGTTGGTCAAAGCCAAAGCTGCGCCGGGCACCCGGGCATCCCAGTGTTTGATTGGTGATTTGCAGGGGCAGTTTGAACGAATAATGAACCGCCTCACAGAACTTCACCTGACGTTGGGGTTGGTTCAGAAAGTGGTAGTTCTGACCATTGATCTTGATGCCCGTGCATTTGGGACCCAGCCATTCCTGCAGTTGCTCGGTCATATTACTGGAGCTTTTTAAGTTTAGGAATCAGCGATTTTCGGTTTTTTTCAGCAATTTGCCGGATTTCATCCAGGGTTTGGGCCTGGATGGGGATTTGTGGCTGTGAAGTGCGCACCTGTTGGTTGTCGATCTTGGTGGCATAAATGAACAGCTCTTTGTTTTCATTCATACGGGTGAACAGCAGGTGATCAGCGGCTTCTTCCCAATATTCGATTTTTTGGGCCAGTACATTGTTGCTGACGGTGAACATGTAGGTGGCCCCATCGGTATTGCGCAGCATTCGGCTCATTTTATCCACCACCGTATCCTGGTATTTGGGGGCAAACAGCAGCAGATTCAAGGCCGAACCATAGACCAGCAAATTATCCCGGGGCGTGTCCAGTTCCTGACGGGCCTGTTCAATGACCTGATCCCAGACCTCCGGAATTAGGAGGTTGGCCCGGTATTCATCCTGGCCGATCTTTTCAAGTCCCTCCATTTCCGGTTCAAATCGGATGTAGCGGTTTTGTTCCTTATATTGATCCAGATCCAGGTTATAAAGCTTGTAGATGGAATTTTTCAGAAATGAAGCATCGGGATATTGCAGGGGAATGCCGATGGCCTTGCCGCCATTTTTGATCCACTGTGCTACGAATGCCAGTTGTACCAAAGGTTTGCCTGATCCGCCCCTGCCGCTGATCACAATTGATCCGGGGTATGACAGGCCCGAGGGGAACAATGTTTGTGCCCACTCATAGGGGATCCTCAATGCCTGCATAAAAATTTACTGTTTTTTGGATTCGACCATTTGGGTTTGCTGACGAAGGGCATAGCCCAATTCCTGGAAAGCGTTGATCATTAACTCGTTGTTTTCCAAAAAGATGTTTCTGCCATGATCGCTGCTCTCGCTGACATCCTGAACCAGCGGGATTTGCCCCAGTAGCGGGGTTTGGGTCTGCTCGGCCAGTTTTTGTCCACCTCCGCTGCCAAAGACGTAATATTTTTCGTCGGGATGTTGTTTGGGAACGAAGTAGGACATGTTTTCGACCACGCCCAAAACAGGGATGTTGAGTTTTTCGTTGAGGAACATATTGGTGGCTTTCAGCCCGTCGGCCACAGCCAGTTTTTGGGGGGTGATCACCACCAGGCCCATGGCGCCTTTCAGTTTTTGGGCCAGTGTAATGCTGATGTCGCCGGTCCCCGGGGGCATATCAATGATCAGGTAATCCAGATCGCCCCACTCGGTGGAGGTCAGCAGCTGGCTCAGGGCATTGGAAGCCATCGGGCCGCGCCATATCACCGGATCCTGGCTTTTCATGAGAAAACCGATCGACATGATGTGAACCCCGTATTTTTCTATGGGGATCATGATGTCCTGCTCGCCCTCTTGTTTGACCTCGGGTTGTTGGTTTTCAATTCCAAACAAAATCGGGATGGAGGGGCCATAGAGATCGGCGTCGAGCAATCCCGTGCGGAAACCTTCCCGTGCATAGGATACGGCCAGGTTGGTGGCTACCGTGGATTTGCCCACGCCTCCCTTGCCAGAGGCCACTAAAATGATGTTTTGTACACCGGGAAGATCCACTTGTTCGAGTGCTGTATTTTTTTTGCTCATGGTTCGTTATTTTGTGATGGGTTTTAAATCGTTGGATTGACAAGACGGACAAAATCGTTTTTTATGTTTTTGTTGCTGGGTGAAACGGGTGTTGCAATCGTTGCACAGGTACCAGTTTTCATCGAAGGTTACATCCCCGGGGGCAGTAATGATGGAGCGGGTTTCGACCAGGGCCTGGGCCATTTTGCGGCGGGCGCTGGCGTATATCCTCGCAAAAGTCGACCGCGAGATGCCCATATGGCGGCAAGCCTCGTGGTGGCTATATTTATAATAATCGGCCCATTTGAATGCCTCGTACTCTTCATATAAGAGTTCCACCGGGGGTTCCTGGGGGGAAGGCGCCCCGTAAGGCTTGTAACCTTTAAAATGGGGCGGCTCCAGCATCCTTCGTCTGTTTCTTTGTCGGGGCATGGTAATGCGTAGGCTTTTAAATTATGGCGGCAAAGATAATGAGAATATTCTCATTTCAAAAAATTATTTAGATTAAATTGAAGCAAATGCCTTTGAGGGCGTGCTCTGGTGGTAAGCCAAGGGCAGGGCCCGGACAGGGCCGGAAAAATGATTTTCTCTTACAATGCATGGCTCTCAGGATAATGAAAGCTTCCATTAACGGTCATTGGCCATATCATCGCGCACATAGCGGTTCCAGGTGCTGATGTTCAGCATATGTCCGGTTTTGGAAATCATATGGGATCCCAGCGGGGTGGTTAAAAAGGTAAAGACGATTACCAGCAATCCTTTGAAAAAGATGTTCCACTGGGGAAAGACCAGGATTACCCCGATCAGAATCAGGGCGATGCCCAGGGAATTGGTTTTAGTGGTTGCGTGCATGCGCATGAACAGGTCGGGCAGGCGAAGGATGCCAATGGCTGAGACCAGGACAAACAGGGCTCCAAGAATAAGGGCTGTAAAAGCTAACCATTCAGTCATATCAGTTGCCTTTTTTCATTAAGCATTTAGAAATGGCGAGCGCAGCTATAAATGCCAACCATTCCGTCATATCAGCTCCCTCCTTTGGTCAGGTATTTGGAAATGGTGACCGTAGCGATAAAAACAACCAGCGACATGACGATGACAATATCCAGGTAGACTTCTTTCCCGGTGATGATCATCATCAACAAAGCAATGGCCAGGGAGACAAAAGCCAGCAAATCGAGTGCCACGATGCGGTCCGGCAGAGAAGGCCCGCGGAAAAGCCTGATCAGAATTAATATAAACGAGGCGATCAGGATATACAGTGCGATTTGAGCTCCCAGTTGTATCATGCCGTGGTTAGTTGAATAATTTCGAAATTTTGGATTCCAGATGCTTGATTTCGCGGATGGTTTTTTCCTGATCCGCAAGAAAGAGACAGTGCACGTAAATATATTGCTTGTCTTCAGTCAGGTCCATGCTCAGGGTACCGGGTGTCATGCTGATCAGATTGACCAGCAGCAAAATGGCCTGGTTATGGCTCAGGTGCACGGGAATCTTGATGATGCCCGGGGTCATTTTCAGCCGCGGTGCAATAATATGCCAGGCCAGCTCTACATTGGCCTGAAGGACTTTGGCGATGTAGAAAAAGACAAACTCAATGATTCGTGCTATTTTTATTATTATTCGGATCATTTTTTACACCGGTTTAAGAACAGCTTCAATGTATAGTTCCGGTTGTTTGAGTACCTGGGCAGCTTCCTGTAGGACCTCCATGAACCATCCGGCCGAGAGCCCGAACAAAAGGGTGGAGAAGCCTAAAACGGCTACCGGTACGATCATGGTTCGTTTCAGCCGTAGCGGATGGGAGGCCGGTTGGTGAAGATCTTTGGGGGCAGGCTTCCAGTAAGCTTCATTCCATATTTTGATCATCGAGAACATGGTTACAATGCTCACCCAAATGGCGATGGCTGTAGTCAGGAAATGCTGGCCTTCAAATCCGCCTTTGATCAGGAAAAATTTGCCAAAGAAGCCTGAAAGGGGTGGCACCCCCGCCAGGGCCATGGCAGGGAGGAAGAAGAACAGCCCCAGCCAGGGATGTTCTTTAAAAAGGCCGCCTATGCTTTTAAGCTGGAACGAACCTGTTTTTTCCTGGATCAGGCCACCGACCAGGAATGCGCCGGTTTTGGCCAGTATGTTGTGCATCATAAAAAACAGGGCAGCCGCCAGGGCAAAGGCTGAATAAAAACCCAGGCCCATGATCATGTAACCGATTTGGCTGATGATATGGAACGAGAGGATGCGGCGGATGTCATACTGGGAGGCTGCTGTAAGTACGCCAATCACCATGGTCAGGGCTGCCAGGACCAGCAGCAGGTTTTGCCAGAAAGGGTTGATATCGGTGATGTATAGGGTAAAAAAGCGGATCATCCCGTAAACTCCCACCTTGGTTAAAAGGGCGGCAAAAAGAGCGGTGATGGTTACCGGCGGGGTGTGATAGGAGGAGGGCAACCAGAAAAAGAAAGGAAAGATGGCCGCCTTGATGCCAAATCCCATAAAGAAAAGGATGAACGAGGAGTTCATCAGGAAGGTCTGGTCGCTTTCGCGTACGGTCATCGAAAGGTCAGCCAGGTTCAGGGTGCCTGTTTTGCCGTATATCAGACCAATACCAGCCAGGAAAAGGAATGAGCCCATCAGGTTCATGGTTACATATTTAATGCCTCCTTCCAGTTGTTGCTTTTCACTTCCAAGGGTGATCAGCACAAAGGACGACATGACCATCACTTCAAACCAGACATACATGTTGAAGATATCTCCGGCAATAAAAGCGCCTCCAACTCCCATCATCAGGGTGTGGAAAAAAAGAAAGAACCGGAAGCGATGTCGCTTTTCATCGATGCCTTTCAGGGCATAAACACCCACCAGGAAAGCAGTAAAGGAAGAGATAAGCAGCATCAGCGCGCTCAAAAGGTCAATCACCAGGGTAATGCCATAGGGAGCCGGCCATCCACCAGCCTGGCTTACCAGGATCCCCTCTTGGCGAACGGTATAAAAGATCAAAAGGCTGGCCAAAAATAGCAGAAAGGCACCACTGATACCGATCAGCTTGAGCCAGTATACTTTACGGCCCACCATCAGCAGGAGGATGACCACCATCAGGGGGATCAATATGGGCAGGGCTGTGATCATACTTTATCGGTTTCTTTAACCTGGTCCAGATCGTAGGTGCCGGTTTGTTTGTGATATTTATAGTTCAAAGCCAGTGTAAAAGCCACGATGCCAAAACCAATCACGATGGCGGTCAACACCAGTGCCTGGGGCAGGGGATCGGCCATCTGCCCGGTTTGCTCAGCTCCCTCTTTGGCCACAAATGCAGGCTTGCCCTCGGTCATGCCTGCCGATATGAATATCAGCAGATTGGTGGCGTTGCTCAGAAAGATGATGCCCAGGATGAGTTTGACCAAGCTGCGCCGCAAGAGCAAATAAACACCTGCCGTATAGAGTACACCAGTGATTATGGATAACATTATTTCCATTGCCATTCCTCCATCATTGATATGAAAACAAAATAGATAAAACCGATCACGGTCAAATAGATCCCCATGTCGAACAAAAGGGGAGTGCCCACTTTTAAGGTTTGTGTTCCCATCAGGTTCACTTTCAGCCAAAGCCCTTTCAGAAGGGTGTTATGGCTGACAAGGCCCAGCAAAGCACTGCTAAAGATCAGGATCATACCTGCCCGCAGAACAATGCGGGACTGGCGTTTGTTTTTTTCACTGAGCCGTTCCAGGTCATAAGCCAGTGGCCTCAATATAAGGGCACTACCGGCGATCAACCCCCCGATGAATCCCCCGCCGGGTTCATTATGCCCGCGCAGCAGCAGCCACAGGGAAACCAGCAGGAAAAGGGGTTTGAGCACCCCAACGGCCATTTTGAGGATGGTTGAATTCATGACTTATCAATTTTTAAAAGTGCGACGACCCCCAGGGTGGCAATCAGAAGTACGGTGACCTCGCCCAGGGTGTCCAGGGCCCGGAAATCGACCAGGATGACATTGACGATGTTGCTGCCGAAACCTTCGCTCAGTCCATGATTGAGGAAGTAATCGGATATGGGATGTTGAAGCTCCAGGTTTCTTGCTTTTAGGGCCATTCCGGTCATGAAACCACCCACCAGCAGGGCGATGATGCCATCGCGGATTTTGGAAGCCCGGGAAGACAATTTGGCGAAGCGGGGCAATTTGAAGATCACCAGCACGAAGATGGCTACCGTGAGGGTTTCGACCAGGAGCTGGGTGATGGCCAGGTCAATGGCACTGTAGATAAGGTAAATGATGGCGATTCCATAGCCCACCACCCCCATGGATATAATGGCTGCCATCCGGGAGCGGGAAAAAAGGGTGAACAGGGTGGCTATGACAATGATGGCCCCGATCAGGGTTACGTAAGGGGGTAGATGGCCAACCGACAGCCCGATGGTCCAGAACCGGGTGTCGATCAGCTGATACCAGCCGAGAAAGGCGACCGAGAGGAACAGCACCATCAGGTATATTCTTTGATAACCATGTTGCATGATGCGGGTGTTATGACGGGCAAAAAGCATGATGCCATCGAGGAACCGGGTGAAAAGGTCGCTGAAGCGTACATCGAAGAATTTTTTGTTGACTTTTCGGAAGAAGGGGATGATCTGTTTACGCAGCATGAAAAGGACCACTCCCCCGATAACCGTTAGCAGGCTGAGCATGAAAACCTGGTTAAATCCGTGCCATAGCTTCAGGTCCACTTTCAGGCTTTCGGCCCGGATAACGTTCATGGCGGGTTGTATAAGGTATTCGCCCAGCTGGTGGGGGAATAATCCCAAAATAAGCCCGACCAGGGCGAGTATGCCGGGGCCGATCCAAAAATGGTGAGAGGTTTCCTTCGGTGTTTTAAACCCATGGTATTGGCGGCGGAAGAAAACCCGGTAGGCAATAAAAATGGAGACCCAAACCATGAAGATGTTCGAGACCACCCCAAAGAAGGTTACAAAACCGGCGATATGGGGGGCCTGAATTTTGGCCTCGTAAATGATTTCTTTACCGACATATCCCAGCATTGGAGGCAAGCCGGCCATAGAGAGCAGGGCAAGCAGGGCAACGGCGGTGGTGATGGGCATTTTGTATGCCAGATTGCCCAGCAGGTCGATGTCACGCGTACCGGTTTGTTTCTCGACCGAGCCGGCAATCATAAACAGGGTTCCTTTATACAGGGCATGAACGATCAGATAAATCAGGGCCCCTTTGATGGCCAGCTCGGTATCGATGCCGATGAGCAGCATCAGCATCCCCAGGGCACTGATGGTGGTATAGGCCAGGATGGCCTTCAGGTCTTTCTGGGTCAAAGCCAGGTAGGCCCCAATGAGCATGGTGGATCCCCCCACCAGCGGAATGATGGTTTGCCATTCAGCAGTGCCCGCCAAAACAGGATTAAGGCGCGCCAAAAGGTAGATGCCGGCTTTGACCATGGTGGCCGAGTGCAGAAAAGCGCTCACCGGTGAGGGCGCCTGCATGGCCCCCGGTAACCAGAAATGAAAAGGAAATTGGGCCGATTTGCTGAATGCCCCGCCCAGGATCAAAATAAGTATGGGAAGATACCATCCGTGCTGGGTAATTTTTATATCGCCGATAATTAATTCCGGCAGGCTATAAGTGCCCGATGCCAAACCCAGCAGAACAAAACCCGCCAGCATCATCAACCCCCCAAAGGTGGTGACCAGCAAGGCCTGAATGGCTGATGTTCGCACATTTTCCTGGTGATGCTTGAATCCGATCAAAAGGAAAGAACTGATCCCGGTCAATTCCCAGAAAATGAACAACAGGATTAAATTCGCCGATAAAACCAATCCCAGCATCGAACCCATGAATACCAGCAGATAAACATAAAAACGTTTGGTATGCGAATAATACCGCATGTATTCATGGGCGTATATCAGGATAAAGGTTCCTATACCCGTGATCAAAAGGGCAAAGGTTAAGCTTAACCCGTCCAGCATGAAATGAAGGTTCAACCCCAGATCCGCCATCCATGGACGGGAACGCTCTATCAGCCATTGCTCATCAATGACTGGAATGAAGGTGAGCAAATAGACAAACACCCCAAATGGAAACAACGATAAGATCCATCCCTTGAGATTTTTTAGCCGCGAAGGGATCATCAGGGATATTCCCGCTGCAATAAACAATATGAGTAGGGTCCACTCCAAGGTTGGGTGTTTGTTTAATTTTTAGGGTTTAGGACAAAAATCTGAACAAAAAGTTTACCTGCATCGTTTGGGCCTTAAAGGGTGGTAAATATAAGGATTTTGACAAGATTTCCCTCCGGCAGCCCGGTATTTTTCGTCCAAACCCCGCATGTACTAATCTTTAAAGTGAGCTTGTCTGCAAACCAGGTCCTAATGATTTATAGACTGATCAGCCTATTGGAGTGAATCCCTGTATCGGAGTATCCATTTTATGAAACCATGACAATGGATTGGGGTAACAATAGCGATTAAAACATCCTTAACACAGTCTTTCCTGCAAGGAATAGGTCCGGGATTTTCCTGAAGATGGGTTTACACGTAATGACTTCATTAATTCCTACGCAATTTTGAGAGAAGCATCTATTGTGAGATATCGTGCTTATAATTAATATTACTTCTATTTTGTCATTTTTACCATGAAAACAATCTGCGTGGTTTTACACGACAAGGACATGCATAAAGCATGTGGGTTCTATGGCGAGAGAGCTGATAAGAAGGGATTGTGGCACAATGCGATGTGGATGGATAGCATTCAATAAGTCTTTATGCTGTTGAAATCAATTTAGGATGAGGTTATGATGTCAAACGAGGATGGACAGGATCTTTCGTCGAATCATGCTTCTGGGGAGTCTGGTTATTCGCAGACCAATCCCATTGCTGATTCGTTGGAGAGCCAACTGGAGTTTTCGGTGGTGGGTATAGGCGCTTCAGCGGGGGGATTGGAGGCTCTGCAGGAATTTTTCAGGAACACCCCGGATGATCCGGGGGTGGCCTTTGTCATCGTACAGCATCTTTCTCCGGACTACAAGAGTTTGATGGGCGAGCTGCTGGCCCGCTATACCAAGATGTCGATTCATCGGGTGGAAGATGGCATGGCGGTAGAGGCCAATCACCTGTATCTGATTCCGCCGCGCAAAAACATGACGATTTTCCGGGGAAAGCTTTTTCTCACCGACCAGGAGCCCTCACGGATGGTGAACCTGCCCATCGACATTTTCATGCGTTCATTGGCCAAGGACCAGGGCAAAAATGCCATTGGGGTTGTACTCTCCGGTACGGGCAGCGAT
Organism: uncultured Bacteroidota bacterium; assembly: GCA_913055635.1. GTDB lineage: Bacteria > Bacteroidota > Bacteroidia > Bacteroidales > UBA12077 > JAGXLC01. Next base: position 25,744 of record CAJXLK010000004.1, on the reverse strand, counting down.
GGTACCCTGGGCATTCGGGCCATCAAGGAACATGGTGGAATGGCGATCGTCCAGGATGACCAGTCGGCCAAGTTTGACGGCATGCCCCGCAGTTCTATTTCTACCGGCATGGTCGATTATATCCTTACCCCGGCAGATATGCCCGAGGCCCTGATCAATTACATCAAGCATCCGTTCATCCAAAAGACTCAGAAGATCGAAAATCAGATCACCAAGGATGAGGATTACCTCTCGAAGATCATCATGATCATACGGGATCAGACCGGGGTTGATTTTTCCAATTACAAGGAGAGCACCATCATCCGTAGGCTGGAGAAGCGCATCAGCATCAACCGGTATGACAACATCGCCGATTATGTGGATTTTATTTCCTCCAATCAACGGGAGGTCAATATCCTTTACCGGGAACTTTTAATAGGGGTAACCCGCTTTTTTCGGGATCCGGAGGTCTTTGACAAGCTCCGCGAAGAGGTTGTCCCTCAATTGTTGAAGAATCCCAGTAAGAGGGATCCCTTGCGGGTATGGAGCATTGGATGTTCGACCGGGGAAGAGGCCTATTCGGTGGCCATTTTGTTGCGGGAGTACATGGAAAACCACAACATCAACCGGGAAGTTAAGCTTTTTGCCACCGACATCGACCGCGACTCGATTGAATTTGCCGGGGTGGGCATCTATCCCCAAAGCATTATCTCGGATGTGCCCTCAGAATACCTGGGTAAGTATTTCACCAAGAAGGAAGACGGTTACCAGGTCAATGAGAACATTCGGCGCATGGTGATCTTTGCTCCCCACAATGTTTTAAAGGATCCGCCTTTTTCCAAGATGGACCTGATTGTATGCCGCAACATGCTGATTTACCTGAACAATGAAGTGCAGCAGAAGATCCTCTCCATGCTGTATTTTGCCCTCAACAAGGATGCTTATTTGTTTTTGGGCAGCAGTGAGTCGGTAGGGGAATTGTCGCAAGGGTTCACCCTGATCGATACCCGCTCGAAGATCTACAAGCAGCGGCCCGGCTATAAGCCCCCGGTCAATGAGCCTTTCCGCCTGCCTGATATGCAGAAAAAACAACATGAGCTCAAGCAGGTGGGCAGCTACTCAGGACATTCACGTCCCCAAATGCCCAAGCTTGACAGCATCTTTGATGAATTGTTAAGCCAGTTTGTGCCGCCTTCGGTGATCGTCGATGAAAACTACAACCTGGTTCATACCCTCCATGGGGTCAATCAATTCATCAAATTGCCGGTGGGCCAGGTGAGCCTGAACATCCTCAAGATGCTGCCCGATGAGCTGGCCACCATGGTCAGCAGCATCCTGCGGCGGGCCAAAAAGGAGGGCCAGGAAATTGCCTATGAGCACATCCGTGTGCCAGGCCATTCGGACCAGCCCGTGACCCTCTCGGGAAGAAGACTTGACGATCCCAAAACCAAAGAGATCTATTTTCTGATCAGTTTTAAACCGGAGGATCAAAAGCAAAGTTCTGTGGCCGAGGGCGACGAGGTAGAGAAAGTGGATGTGAACACCCAGTACCAGGAGCGCATCAATGAACTGGAGCGGGAACTGCAGTATACCAAGGAGAACCTTCAGGCTACCGTTGAGGAGCTGGAAACTTCCAACGAAGAACTTCAATCCTCCAATGAAGAGCTGATCGCCTCGAACGAAGAGTTGCAGAGCACCAATGAGGAGCTGCAAAGCGTCAATGAAGAGCTTTATACCGTTAATGCCGAACACCAGCAGAAGATTGAAGAGCTTACCCAGCTCAACAATGATATGAACAACCTGCTGCGCAATACCCACATTGGGACGCTTTTTATCGATTCGAAAATGAATATTCGTAAAGTCACCGAAGTGGCCGAGCGCATCACCAACATACGCGAATCCGATATTGGCCGTCCCATCGATCATATTTCCCTGGAGCACATCTACAGCAACTTTGTCGAAGAAGCCCGCCATGTCATGGATACCCTTCAGGCCAGGGAGGTAGAGGTGCAGGATAAGAAGAAGAACTGGTACCTCTTGCGCATGGTACCCTACCGAACCCAGGAAAATGCCGTGGATGGGATCATCATTACCTTTATTGATATTTCGGATCTGAAAACTTCCCAGCAAAAAGTCCAGCAGCTCAATAACCGCCTGGAGCAGGCCATGAGGATGGGAGAGCTGGCCTGGTGGGAATGGGACTATCCCCGCAATACGGTGCGTTTTGGAGATCAGAAAGCCACCATCCTTGGATATCAGCCTTCCGAGATATCCCCCGGTTATCAGGGCTGGACCAGCCTGCTTCATCCCGACGATTATGAGCCGGTGATGCAGGCCATGCGCAATCACCTGGAGGGGAAAACCCCTGTTTATGAGATAACCTACCGCTTACGCCACAAAGAAGGGGGTTATATCTGGTTTAAAGACAAAGGAGGGATTGTTGAGTGGGATGATCAGGGCAAACCGGTACGCCTCACGGGTATTGTCATGAACATCACCGCCGAGAAAGAAATGGAGGCTGAAAAAAATAAAACCTATGAGCTGATCTATCAAATCCTGGAACAAAATCCGGTGGCCAGTACCATGGTCGACCGCCAGGGCCAAATCACCTTTGCCAATAAAAAAGCCGAGGAAGTGTTGGGGATCACCCAGCAACAAATCAATAAGCGCAGCTATGATGATGTCAAGTGGGAGATTACTGACTTGAAGGGCCAGCCCATTGCCAGTGATCAGTTGCCTTTTAGTCAGGTGATGCGCACAAAAAAGCCGGTTTATCAGTATCAGCATTATATAAAAGTGCAGGACCAAGCCAAACGCCTGCTTTCAATCAATGGGGCCCCCATGCTCGATCAGAACGGAGAAGCCCGGGGGGTGATCTTTACCCTCGAGGATGTTACCGAACGTAAAAAAGCTGAAGAAGCCATTCAGCAGAGCGAGCAAAAATACCGCAGCCTGTTTGAACGCAACCGCGATGCCATCCTGGTGGCCACGCCCAATCGCGAAATTGTCGATGCCAATCCGGCCATGGAAAAACTTGTGGGATATAAACTGGAGGAAATGAAAGGAGAACAGACCAGCTGCCTTTATGCCGATGAAAGCTATTACCGGGAAATGGGAAAGTACATCGATCAATATGCCGATCAAAAAGGCTTTATTAAGTTAATTCCCTACAAAAAGAAAGATGGAAGCATATTTTACGGGGAAACCAGCGTATTCAAGCTAACAGATCAGCAAGGGGAAACAACCGCTTTTGTCGGTCTGATTCGCGATGTAACGGAAAAGATTCATAACGAGCGCTATCAAAAGATGTGGCAACATTCGCTCAATGCCATTTCAGAGGGGCTGGTGCTGATCGATCACGATTACAACATATTACAATACAACCAACCTTTCCTGACCATTGTGGGGGCAGAACCCAATCAGCTTACGGATAAAAAACTCTATCAGCTGGTCCATGGCACTGATGCCCCGCCCGATCACTGTGTAACCTGCAGGGCGCTCTCGCGCAAGCAAAAAGCCAATGCCATTTACTATGAACCGCATTTGGGGAAAAATTTAAAGGTAGGGGTACACCCGGTTTATGACGGGCAAAACCATTTTGAATTTGCCGTTTATACCATCGAAACACTCAATGGCCAGGATCATGTCCAGGTTGACGGGCAGGAGGGGTTGAATAAAAGATCAAAGCATTGAATTGTCTCAGGTACAATAGAAGGGGTAAATATGGCGGAAGATGACAATACCAGGAGTTCACAGCTCAGGAAAAAGGCCGAGCGAATGCTGCGTCAAAAGGGTGTTCAGGATCCGGCCCTTTACCATAAAGACCTGGAGTCTCTGGTCGAGGAGTTGAGCATCCATCAGATTGAGTTGGAGCAGCAAAACGAAGAGTTGAAAAGGATTCACAATGAGTTGGAGATTTCCCGCAACCGGTATTCCGACCTTTTTGACAATGCCCCGGTGGCTTATTTTATCATTCAGAGCGATTACCGGATTTCCACGGTCAACAAAAAAGGGGGCAACCTGATTGGTTTGGATTCTCAGGATTTGACCCGGCACACTTTTACCCGGTTTGTTCATCCGGATTATCAGGATACCTTTTACTTTCATTTGCGCCATATTTTAAAAACAGGGGAGTCTCAATCCTGTGAGTTGGCTTTGATCAGCAATGGGGGTGAGCGTATATTTGTAAGCCTTGACAGCACCCTGGTAGAGGAGGAATCAAGTGAAACGGTTCATCAGAGCATCCGATCGGCCATCACCGACATCACCGACCGCAAAGAGAAGGAGCAGATCAGCAGCAGGCTGGGGGCCATCGTCAATTCTTCAGACGATGCCATCATTGGGGTTGACGCCCAGGGAAAGATTTATTCCTGGAATCCCGGTGCCGAAAAAATATATGGTTACCGGGCCGAAGAGGTCATCGGCCATCATCCTGCCTTCCTTGATCCGAGCGATCCATCCGGAGAAATTGGTCACAACCTGGATTATGTTTTACAGGGTCACACCATTCGGCGCCTGGAGACCGTCCGTGTTGGTAAAGATGGTCAGCAGATGAATATATCGCTTTCAGTATCCCCCATTTATGATGACCGCCAACAGGTGATAGGTGCGGCGGCCATTGGCAGGGATATAACTGAACAAAAAAAGCAGCAGCAGCAGATCAGGGAAAGCGAAGAAAAGTACCGCGCCATATTTGAAAATTCGGGGGATGGTTTTTTATTTATGGACCGTACCATATTGGATTGCAACCGGCAGGCGGCCCGGATGTTTGGTTATTCCAGGGAGGAATTGATCGGGAAGAATCCCGGAGAGGATCTCTCGCCTGGCAGGCAGCCGGATGGGGAGGCTTCTAAAACCGCCGGGACAAAATACATTAAAAAGGCCCTGGCCGGTCAACCTCAACAATTTTACTGGAAGCACAAAACCAAAGACGGAGGCCTCATTGATACCGAGATCACCCTGAATGCGATTGATACCCGCCAGGGCAAACGCATCATTGCCATTGTCCATGACATATCTGAACAGATTGATCATCAGCGGGAGTTGAAAGAAAAAAATGAAGAAATTCAGACCCAAAATGAAGAATACGTCACACTCAATGATGAGTTGAATGAAGCCAACAGCCGGCTCCAGGAGACGGTGGAACAATTGCGCATGAATGAGCAGCGCTTCCGCAATTACATTGAATCTTCGCCGGCAGCGGTGATACTCACTGATCAGGATGGGCGCATCACCTATGCCAATTCAGCTGCCTTAAGGTTAACCGGGTATGGGAATGATCAACTCACCCAGCTTGCCATAGGAGATATACAGGAAGGGGGCGGACATTCGGACCACGCATTTCGATTTGAAGATTTGTTGGAGGCCGGAAGCCTTATCAATCGGGAAACCACCATCATTGCTCGCCAGGGTCAACGTAAAAATGTGCTGGTTAACGCTACCAGCCTCTCCTCAAGTCAGTACCTGAGTTTTTTGACCGATATCACCGAGCGCAAGAAGGCAGAAAGGGCCCTGAAACGTAGTGAGGAGCGGTTCCGAAGCCTTTACAACAATGCCACCGATGCCATTTTCATTGTCGATATGGCCGGGCGGGTCCTTGACGCCAATGACATTGCCTGCCAAAGGTTGGAGTATAGTTGTCAAAATATCAGGGGGTTACAGCCCCGGGATTTTACCAGCTCATCGTATGCCGAGAAATTTGACGAACGCCTTTCATCGATCAAACAAGCCGGATATGCTTCTTTTGAAACTGAACACGTTTCGGCTCAGGGAGAGGTTATTCCTGTTGAGATCAATGCCCGGGTAATCAGTTATGGTGAGACGCAGGCCATTTTAAAAATTGCCCGGGATATAACCCACAGAAAACGGGCAGAGCAGGAAATGGATATCAAAAACCGCATCTCCAATACGTTCATTAAGAGCGATTCGGAGCGCTTTTACAACGATGTGCTGGATATTTTCAGGGAAGTCTTTGACAGCCCTTATGGTTTCTTTGGCTATATCGATGACAACGGTGATTTGGTATCCCAGTCCCTGACCCGTGATGTATGGGATCAATGTCAAGTGCCCGACAAATCCCTTATTTTTTACCGGGATTCCTGGGCCGGGGTATGGGGCAGGGTCTTTAAGGAAAAGCGGGCCCGCTATCAAAACGGCAACCTACATCCCCCGAAAGGCCATATCCGGATCACTGCCGCCCTGGCCTGTCCGGTGGTTCTGAACGGCCAGCTCGTTGGCGGATTGACCCTGGCCAACAAGCCCGGGGGATATCATGAGCGGGACCGAGAACTGATCACCCATTTGTGTGATTACCTGGCCCCCCTGCTTCATTCCAAGTTTCAGGAAAGCCAGTATAAGCAGAACCTGCTCGAGGCCAAAAAGAAGGCTGAAGAAAGCGATCGCCTGAAATCTGCGTTTTTGGCCAATATGAGCCATGAGATCCGAACCCCGATGAATGGCATCATTGGTTTTACCCAATTGCTCAAAGAACGTCAAATCAGCCAGGAAAAACAGCAGGGATTCCTTAAACTGATTGATGATCAGTCCCGCCAGTTGCTCAAAATCATCAATGACATCATTGACATTTCCAAGATTGAAGCCAACCAATTAAAAATTGAGAAGGGTGGTTTTTACCTGAATGACCTGCTCAGTGAGCTCTACAATAGTTATTCGGCTCAACTCGAACAGGAAGGCGATCAACAGGTGCATCTTGACCTGGCCCTCGGACTTTCAAGGGCCGAAAGCTATATCCATTCTGACCGGCTTCGCATCCGGCAAATTCTAACCAATCTGATCAGCAATGCATTGAAATTTACTTCACAGGGTACCATTCGCTTTGGATATGAAAAAAGCTCCGATAACGCCTTGCAGTTTTTTGTCAGCGATACCGGTCAGGGTATACCGGAAGATAAGCTGAAAGACATTTTTGACCGTTTCCGCCAGGCAGAGGAATCGCCCACTTCCGCCCGCCACGAAGGAACCGGCCTGGGGTTGTCCATCTCTAAAAATCTGGTTCATCTTTTAAATGGCCACATTTCGGTGGAGTCGGAAGAAGGCAAAGGCAGTGTTTTTTATTTTACCCTGCCCTATGAAAGGATGGAAGAACAGCAGGCTGGTGAGGAAAGAGCGCACCGGGAAAACCCCACTTTTGACTGGTCCGGGCACAAGATTTTAATTGTTGAAGATGATCCGGTCAGTTTGGAGTATCTCGAAGAAATCATCGGAGAAACCGGGGCTTCTCTTCTGCGGGCCCAGCAAGGCCGGGAGGCTTTTGACAAGTTCATGCAAACCCCGGATGTGGAAATGATTCTGATGGATATTCAATTGCCCGACCGCAGTGGGCGGCAGATTACTAAGGACATACGGGAGGATGGCTACAAGATCCCCATTATTGCCCAAACGGCTTATGCCATGCAAGAAGATAAGGAAAAATGCCTTCAGGCGGGTTGCGATGATTATATCAGCAAACCCATCGATGTGCAGGCCCTTTTGTCCATCATGAATAAGTACCTGGAAAACAGCAGGTAGAATAATGAATGATGGCTCCTGAGCTAAAGCAGGGAGGGCTGAAATGTACTTTCACGGATCCTGGGGCTTTAAAAAGGAACGAATCCTCAGGGGTTTTTACCAGTTGAATGATCGTGTGATCTTACCTGTTTCAAATAAAAATACATAGTTTTGCTTAGAGGGAATTGTTTGCCGGTATTGAGTTTTTTTGCATGGAATAATGCGGGATGAAGTAAATTCGTTGATGCCTTATCCAAATTAAGCTTACCATGATTTCTGCTCATCTCATATTGCTCTCTTCCATCCTGGCACAGCTGTTCAGCGCATTTCTGGCCCTGCGCCTGATTAAAACCACCCGCCACTTCTGGGTCTGGATTGCTTTGGCCGGGGCCATCACCCTGATGGCCCTTCGCCGGATCGTTTCTTATTATGAGCTTATTCAGACAGGCAATCCGGCCTCGATAAATATGACCTCGGAAGCCATTGCCCTGGTTATTTCACTGCTGATGCTTGTGGCGATCATTCGGATCCGGCCCATTTTACAGACTTTATATTCGGCAGTACATGACCTTGAGCAGGCCAACAGCTGGTTAAAACAGGAGATTGTTCAGCGCCGCAAAGCAGAAGCTAGGGCCGCTGCCAACGAGGAAAAATTTCGCAAACTGGCCCATTATTCACCCATTCTTATTTGGATGAGCGATGTTGATGGGCGGGTTTCCTATTTTAATGAGAATTGGCTGGTTTTCAGGGGAAGGGGCATCGAACAGGAAAAGGGCATGGGCTGGACCGATGGGTTGCATCCGGATGATAAGGCTGGGGTGGTTGATCGGTACCTGGCAGCCGTGGGCAAACGCACCTCTTTTGAGCTCGAATACCGACTGATGCACCATAGTGGCCAATACCGCTGGATCTATGACAAAGGTGCCCCGATGTACGACCATCACAAGCGGTTTTTGGGTTATATTGGTTCCTGTATTGACATTACCAAACGCAAAGAAAGTGAAAAGCGCCTGGCCCGGTCCGAAGAGCAAAAGTCGCTGATATTGCATGCCATGCAAGAAAAGCTCATTTTTCTTGACCCGGATATGAAGATCCAATGGACCAATCGGGCGGTCCAGGAAATCTCCGGAATGAGAGAGCAGCAGATGGTGGGCAAACCCTGTTATGAAGTTTATCACCAATTTCATGAGCCCTGTAGAAACTGTCCCTCAATAAGGGCCTTAAACTCTGGCCAGGAGGAGCATTCGGAAGTTTGGTTTTATGACCGCCTTTATCTGCTGCGTGCTTATCCGTTGATGGATCATGGTTCCATTAAGGGGATCCTGGAAGTGGGGGAAGACATCACCGAACGCCGCAAAACCGAGGAGTTGCTCAAACAAAGCGAGCGCAAGTTCCGCATGTTTTTTGACGAGAACAATGCCGTTAAGCTCATCATTAATCCGGAAACCGGCCGGATCAAATCAGCCAACAAAAGCGCCAAAGCCTATTACGGGTATCAGGACCTGGAATCGAAATACATCCAGCAGATCAACCAGTTGCCTGATGAACAGGTCAAGCATGAAATGCAGCAGGCCTATTACAACAACAAAAACCTGTTTTATTTTAACCATGAGCTGGCCAGCGGAGAAATCCGCGATGTAGAGGTCCATTCCACCACCCTGGAGATTGACCAGACCAAATACCTTTATTCGATCATTCACGACATCACCGACCGCAGAAAGGCAGAAGAAGCCCTCCGCGAAAGCGAAAACAAGTTCAAAAAGATTGTCAACAGCCTGCCTCAATTCGTTTCCTATGTCGACCGCGATGAGATCTACCGCTATGTCAATCAAACCTACCTCAACTGGTTTGGTCTGCAAGAACAGCAGATTGTCGGCCACCACCTGGCCCAGGTGATCGGACAAAAAAGTTATGAACAATCCCTACCTTATATCAGGCGTGTTTTCAATGGAGAACAGGTCAATTACCACGAGCATTTTCATTATCCCAGTGACCTTGAGGCGCATATGGACGGGACCCTGATCCCCCAATTTGATCAACAGGGCCGGGTTGAGGGTTATTACGCCATATTATCTGATATCACCCCTTATGTGGAAAATCAGCGGTTGCTGGAAGATTCCAGAAACCGCCTGCGGGTGCTTTCGGCCTATCAGCAAAACCTTTTGGAAAAAGAACGCAGTTACATTGCCCGCGAAATCCATGACGAACTTGGACAAAATTTAACGGCCATCCGCATGGGCCTGTCCATGCTGAAAAAACAGGTTCAGGGTCAACAACCTAAACTTTCAGCCAAGACAGAGGAGATCAACCAGATCACCGAAGATACCATTACCCAGATCAAAAAACTCTCCACTGAACTCAGACCACGCTTGATCGACGACATGGGACTGGTTGCCGCCATTGAATGGTACACCAATCATTTTGAAAAACGCAGCAACATATACTGCCACCTTGAAATGCCGGAAGATGATGTCGAATTCAGCAAAAACATGGCCATTCATTTATACCGGATTTTACAGGAAGCCCTGACCAATGTTTATAAACATGCCGAGGCTTCCCGGGTCGACCTTTTATTGGAACAGCGGTCTCAACAGGTGCATTTCCGCATTCAGGACAACGGGATCGGCCTTGAAAAAAACGATCAGAATAAAAATAATTCCCTGGGGATTATGGGCATAGAAGAGCGTGTGCGGCTGATGAACGGCGATTTGAAAATCAATGGCCAAAACGGAACCACCCTTGACATTTGGATACCCTACGGAGAAAATAAGCCTGCCCAGGCCGAGAGCGAAAAAGAATAACCTGCCCGGGAGCATTGGAATAATCATGTCCTTGTTGTGAAGGTTACTGGATGCAGGTTTCATCCAATTTTCTCAAATTTATTTGCCCGGTTTGATTATTCCATGCCTTCATCTTTTTTAATAATGCTCGGTAGATGAATATAATCTGTTTTCTAAAAGATTTTTTAGGGGGGATGTAATAAATCCACCCGAAGTACGACCTATTTTTTGGTAACGCGGCAGGTCTTTTTTGTGGATGCCTTCTTGTAATAACCGATTGAACAGGAGGCTTCATCACTCAATTAAAAGGATACCCCTTCCAAAAAGCATACGATTGGGAGATACCCCTTTAAGCTAGACGATCCATCAGGCGAATGTCTTTTTTTTCAAACGGTTCATTAGACAGGAGGATAACCTATTAAAATAGCTGATTAACAATCCATCTTTAAACTTAACAGATATGGCACCCCAATCGCACAATCGCAGAGATTTTCTCAAGAATTTGTCCCTTGCCGTGCTGGGGACTTCTGCATTAGGCAGCAGCAGCTTTGCAGGGGCTGTTCCGCGAAATAGTTTGGATAACCGGGGCGTTGTAAATCATAAGATATTGGGGCGCACTGGTTTCCGGGTATCCGACGTGGCTTCCGGGGCACCGAAAAACGAAACCGTGCTGAAAGCCATGCTCGACAGCGGGGTTAATTTTATAGATACGGGTTATGCCTATGGCAAAGGCAATAACGAACGTATGGTCGGGAAGGTATTGAAGGATTACGACCGCAGTAAGCTATTTGTCAATACCAAGCTTTTACCCGCTGAAGGAGGGGAAGGCTTCAAGAGCAAAGATGATGTGATCCGTCAAACCCGCGAGGCATTGGACCGGTTGCAAACCGATTACGCAGATTGTGTGATGATTCACGGGGCCGATAATTCCAAGGTGGTTGAGGATGCGGCTTTTCATGCCGGTATGGATCAGCTCAAAGCCGAAGGCCTTGTCCGCTCAACCGGGGTTTCCTGCCACGGAAGCGCCTGGTATAAGCTACCGGACGAATCTTTGGACCAGGTTTTGCTGACCGCTGCTGATACCGATCAATTTGATGTTTTTCTGATGACCTATAATTTTTACAATGCCGATTTGGCCGAAAAAGTATTTAAGGCATGCGAAAAGAAAAACATTGGCACGGCGATCATGAAAAGTAGCCCGGTTCAAATTTACAAATTGCTGGAGAAGGCGGTTGCCCGTTATGAGGAGCAGGGCGAAGATCCCGGCGAGGACTATTATGCCTACCTGAATCGATATAAAGAACGGGCACAGAAAGCGCGGGCGTTTTTTAAAAAGTATGGGTATACCACCGATGAAGAGCTGATCAATGCTGCCATCATCTATGTGCTCCAGGACCCCAGGGCCCATACCGTGTGTCTTGATATCCGAAGCCTGGAGGATGTCAAGCGTTATCTGGCATTGTCCGGGCGGAGTCTAAAAAGCAGCCAGGCCCGCTTGTTGAAGGACCATCAGGAGCATTTTGGCTTTCTGAATTGCCGCATAGGCTGTAATGCCTGCGAGAGGGCCTGTCCCTATCATCTTCCCGTCAACACCATTTTGCGCTACAATTATTATTACCAGAATAAAAAGGATGAAAAACAGGCCATGAAGCTCTATGCTGATTTGCCGGGCAAAAAGGCCGAGCTTTGTATGAGCTGTCCCGGTTATTGCGAGTCGGCCTGCCCTTATGGGGTAAGTGCCCGAAGCTTGATGGCCATGGCCCACCAAAACCTGAGCTTTGACCGGGAAAGTTTTGCATAGACAAGGCCCCAGGCTGGCGCTCAGATAGGCTTTCCCGTTGGGCCTGAAGACAGGCTCTGTGTTTGAGTTTCTGCCTTTAGGCCCATTCATGCCTGGTTTGGATATTTGTCATTTGATCTAATGGCGTTTCACCCGGAGGTGCTCTCGGAAATTTTCCTGCGTGAGTTCCTCTGCCGGGTAAAGGAAATAAGGATAGCGGCGTTCAAAGTAAACATCCTGCTTTTCCAAAAGGCTTTCATAATGGGCCAGTTCCTGTTTAACCTGTTCAATCTGAGGCTTTAACTCTTCTTTGATCTGCCGGTCAACTTCCTGCAATTGATGGTGATAATCTTTGCGCCGCTCGGGCTGGTTTTCCTGCGACATTTTTTGGGCAATGGCTTTCTTTTTTTTCTTGTATTGCTCAGCCAGTCGGTTGTCCAGCTGGCCTTCCGGATTCCGGTGGGCCTCGCGGAGCCATTTGCTTTTGCGGTGGTGGTCGGCTTTAACGTCTTTTAAATCGGGCATATCATCTGAAAAAGGCAGATAAAGATCGCCGGTTGCCGTATAGAAAGCCGGGGCACGGTCCATGGAGAAAAACAGCTGCAGGAAACGGTTGTTGACTTGCTCGTATTCTGCTGCGCCACTGCCATGGACAAAAACATCGCACAGGAACAGGCGGATGAGCTGGGTCAGGGTGGTGGCTTTGGGATATAAGATCAGATGTTCCTGCAACTGTTCGGCCACCTGCTCGGGAGTTGTCCCGTTGAGCGAAAGGGTGATTTCCCGTTGAGCCTCGGGCGCCCAAAAGCGAAATTGGCCCGGCTGCTTTTTAAAATATACGCTATGGCGTTGGCCGTTGTCTTCCAGCCAGAAAGGCAGCTCAATCCAGCCCTGGTATTGATGCATGAACCTGACGGGCTGGTAATCCTTGCGCCGGTTTTCTTCGATGGCCTGGTTGTATGCCGTTCGATAAGCCTCAATATGTTGAAGGATGAAGGCGATGTATTGCCAGTAAGGGAAGGAGCGGGCCAGGCCGGAGACTTTCACATCCCTTATAGGATAACCCAGCCAGGCATCAAAGCGGTTGCGCAGGATGACCAGGGCATCCACGAAGCTGCTTCCATCCCGGTAGGCCTGATCAAAAGCTGCTTTGTATTGATCAAAGGCTTCTGTGATGCGATCTTGCGCGAGGGAGGTGATGTGCTCGCGGATAAAGGTGAAAAAGGCCTGCACTTGTTCATGGGAAGGATGAAAGGCGGAAAAAGTCAGTTCCTTTTCATTGGCAATGCGGGCGAAGGTTTTAACCGGTTCTCCATGGCTGTAAGCGGGAACGGGCACATTGACATGGGCCAGGTCGGTATCGACCACCAGGTTGATGGCCGGGGTTGTGCCCATCTGACGGGCCGCCTGCCCGGTAAAATGATTTTTAAACAGCAATCCGGGATGGTAAATTACCGGTTGATGGCCCGTGGCAACAGGCCTTTCGTTCGATATCCCATAGTGATTTTCCAGCAGCCGGTCGAAATTTTCTCTGATATGGCCTATTTCATGGTAACGGGAAAAAAGGGTTTTCAGCCATTGCCGGTTGGCCTGAAGGCTCTGGGTCATCTGCTCCATAACGATTATACAATGTATTCGAGACCTTTAATACCCAATAGTTCGGGGGTATAAAACGGTTCGCCATAGGGGCTGTTGATGCGTGCCCCGTAACGTTTGTTCATGATGTGGAGAAATTCGGGAATGTCCCTGTTTTTGTGGAGGAACTGGGATTGATAGGCTTCGACGGCTTTCACTTTGCGATCAAACACGTTTTGGGTAACCGGCAGGACGAACGAAGGAACGGGCTCGGTTTTGAAGTGGGAGGTGAAGTAATAGAGGATTTTGGGCGGATAAAAGGGTTCGCCTTTCATTTGGGTTTTGGTTAGTTTGGCATAAAAACGGGCCGCTGTTCCCAGCTGGGAAGCGGCAATGTGATCGGGATGCTGATCCAGTTGGGTTTGAACCAGCATGATGTCGGGGCGGATGTCCCGGATGTGTTCGGCTACAGCTTCCCTGTTCTCAATGGTGTCCTGGAGGTAGCGGTTGGGCAGGTCCATAACAATTCGTTTTTGGAGCTTCAGAATCCGGTCGGCTTCAGCGGCTTCCCGGAGCCGGGTCTCAACCGTACCGTTAGGGGTGGGTTCGCCGTTGGTGAAATTCAACAGGTAAACCTCATCGCCTTTTTCGGCGTGGGTGAGCATGGTTCCCCCGATGGATATTTCGGCATCGTCAGGATGAGCGGCTAATATCAGTAGTCTCATACGTCATTTTTTCTTTTTCAATCACATCAAGATAATATTTGTACCTCTGGCATAGATTGGAATGCGAGGCCCTTACAGTGGGATCGTGATCAAAATAGATCATTTGTACCGGCAGCTCACGTAGGGTTAATCCCTTTTTCCAGGCCTGGATCCAGAATTGCAGCGGCATGCCATACCCTTGCTCGTTGAGGTTCAGTCTATTGAGGGCCTTCACCCGGTAGAGCTTGAACCCGCAAAAGGCATCGGTTAAGCGATAACCGGTGATTTGATTGATGCGGGCGGTGATCCTTCGGTTTACTTTGACCCGGTCAGCAGGTGCCTTCATCAAGCCTTCACCCGAGGGATGAAGGTACCTGCTTCCCGAGAGGATGTCGACCCCCAGTTGCTTACTTTGCTCAATGAACAAGGGTATTTCCGAAGGCTGGTGCTGCTTGTCACTGTCTATGGTGATTACATATTCATACCCCTTTTCACCAGCAAAGTTAAATCCATCGATCAGGGTTTGCCCGTATCCCAAGTTGGCCTGATGATACAGGGTGTAAATACCGCTTGTTTTTTCCAGGATATCCCTGGTTGAATCGCCCGAACCATCATCAATGACAAGGATGTCGGGATCCTCTCGGAGTTGATGGATCTGACCGATGATCTGACCTATGGTGGAGGCTTCATTATAGGCCGGTATGAATACCAGGTAATTGTTCATGGTGATGGTCGGGTTGGTTTTATCATCTTATTGGGGTTGCTCCGGGGCAAAATTAATTCAATTGCCGGAATGTAGCTTCCTGCTTTCCTGATCAATTTCGTGCATTTCCTGATCAGAAAGTTTAAATTGCATGGCCCGGGCATTGCTTTCAGCCTGGCTGGCACTGGATGCCCCGGGTATGGCGAAAATCACAGATCCGTGGAAGCTGACCAGCCAGTTCAGGGCCACCTGTGCCGGTGTAACCTGATGACGGGCGGCTGTTTCAGATAACTTATCTACCAGGGGGCGGGTTCGCTCCAGGTTTTTTTCCCTGAATGATCCCATCCTTTTTCGGAATCCTTTTTGGCTTTTAATGGAATCCGTTGATTCATGGTATTTGCCCGTTAAAAGGCCCTGCGCCAGGGGAGAATAGGCAATGATGGCCATGTTCAGCTCCCGGGCGGCATCCAGTATCCCATTGAATTCTATTTTCCGGTTCAACAGGTTATAATGCACCTGGTTGGATACCAGGTCGATCCCGTATTTTGACAATTCTTTATGGGCCTGGCGCATTTGCCGGGAAGAAAAATTGCTAACCCCAACGTACCGGATTTTCTGCTCCTGAACAAGCCGGGCCATGGCTTTCATCTCGGCGGCTATGCCAGAGAAAGACAGGGGATTGTGTATCTGATGCAGGGAGATGGTGTATCCCTCCAGGGCTTGCTTCCTTTGCCCGATGGTTTTGGAAATGGATGCTGCCCTCCTGAAGATAGGGTTCCACTTGGTGGCGACCTCTACATCTTCATCTCCGGCGCCTGCTTTTTTTAACCCCCGGGCCAGGGTTCGCTCGGATTCCCCGTTTCCATACAACTCTGCCGTGTCATACCAGTTGATCCCGTTGTTGTAACTGGCCGCTATGATCTGGTAGCTTGTTGCGTCATCCAGGTAAGGCCAGTATTTACCGGCCAGGTTCTTGCGTTTGCTGAACTGCCAGGTTCCAAGACCTATGGGGCTTAACATCAAATCCGACGGCCCCATTGGCCGCTTAGGCATATTATCGCTCATCTGGTTTCGTTTTAAGGTTACGATTGGATAAAGATCATTCTACAAAGACAACAAAGGCTGTGATTTTGTTTAACTGTTTTTTGAGATCTGAGTATTGAGTGTTTTATCACCAGGAGCAAAGCTTTTTGCCTTGGTTATTAACGATTTTATCCTTCTGAAGCCAGTCCATTCATGAAAGCAAAGTGTTGTGTGCATTTTTTTTTTATTAGGGGTTCATTGGTCAGTGAACCTTGAAAATTTTGTTTATTTTGTTGGGAGGGTCGAAGTGAAATAACATTACCTTTGGTTTTCAAGGACGGATCCTTCAATAGGATTTCAATCACATGTTGTTCAAATAAAATTTCAATTATGAGCCATTATTCCAGACCTTTACTGACCTTGTTGTTTTTGGCAGTTTCCACGCTGATATACGGACAGCAGGGTTCCAACAATTGTTTCACGATGGTAGCGGGTAATGATGCTACTGCTGATGGATCGGTTATCATAGCGCACAACGAGGATGACCACGGGAAGAATCTGGTCAACTGGATGCGTGTTCCGCGCAAGCAGCATAATGGGGGAGAGACGATTGTTGTTGCTACCGGGGCTGAGATACCCCAGGTGGAAACCACTTATGGATATATGTGGTTAGAAATGCCGGGGATGAAGTTTGCGGACTCTTATATCAATGAGCATGGGGTGGTGATTGCTTCGAATGCCTGTGCTTCGCGCGAGGATGATCCCCAGCTCACTGACGGGGGCATAGGTTACTGGTTGCGCCGGCTTATGGCTGAGCGGGCAAGCACGGCGCGGGAAGCGGTGCAGGTAGCCGGCAGGCTGATCGAGACTTATGGGTATGCTTCCTCGGGACGTACATACTCGGTTGCTGACAGCAGCGAAGCCTGGGTTCTTTCGGCGGTTCATGGCAAGCATTGGGTTGCCCGGCGGGTGCCGGATGAAAAGATCATGGTGATTCCCAATTATTATACCATTCGGGGGGTGAACCTGGACAATGAAGCGGTCTTTATGGGCTCGGATGACCTGATCAGCTATGCCCACAAGCGGGGATGGTATGATCCGGAGGAAGACGGGGCTTTTAATTTCCGTCAGGCTTACGGGCATCCGCGTTCACTGGCCAGTGACGGCAATATTCCCCGAAAATGGCGG
The DNA here is from genome assembly GCA_913055635.1 of uncultured Bacteroidota bacterium. Classification (GTDB taxonomy): domain Bacteria; phylum Bacteroidota; class Bacteroidia; order Bacteroidales; family UBA12077; genus JAGXLC01. The sequence continues at coordinate 8,506 of CAJXLK010000004.1, read as the reverse complement.
GGACTGGAAATGATTAGTGGCAAGGATTTTGAGATGGAAGCGGCCCTTCCCTTTGCCGTAAAGCCGCGTAAGAAAGTTCATGTTCAGGATTTTATGGAAGTTTTATCCGACCACTATGAAGGCACCCAATGGGATGACAGCCAGGGGTATGAACAAGGCGATCCCCACAGCCACGGAGTCAACTCCATCTGTGCCCCCCACAATCAATATGGCTTTGTCACACAGCTTCGCCCCTACATGCCGGTGGATATTGGAACAGTGATGTGGCTGGCACCCCGGCGCCCCTGTATCCAGCCTTATGTGCCCTGGTATCTGGGCATGGATGAGTTGCCCGGCGATTTTGCACAAACCACCCCGGCCAAAGCCCTGGATAATCATTTTGACGCGCCCGATAACATGTACCAGGCGGCCCCGGAACACGCCTTTGTCCAGTATGCCCGGTTTGCCAACTTTGTGGATAATCACTACGGTGAACTTTACCCCAAAATCCGCCCGTTTAAAGTCAGCCTGCAAAAAGAAATGTTCCAAAAGCAAAATGCCCTTGAGAAAAAAGCACTGGAGCGCTATCAGGAACAACCAGACAAGGCCATGCAAATATTAGGAGATTTTACCCGCAGGTACCTGGAAAAAACCCGCAACTTCATCCGCAAGATGCTTCCCAAAGAAAATCCTGTAAAGTGAGCAAAAGATGGCTTATCCCTGGCCAGGGGCATGGGCCATGGATGCTTTGATTTTTCTGCGGGCCCTCATCAGGCGCATCTTGACGGCGCTGGGTGAAAGCTGAAGGTACTGCTCGAGCTCTTTGATGGAGAGATTTTGCTCATATCGAAGCAACAAAATTTGTTTTTCTTCCCCCGAAAGCCGGGTCAGTTGGTCTTGCATGTGCTCAAGGAGTTCCTCATGGGGGCTATCCTCCTGGCCGGTGGCTTCGGATTCCGATAGATGATTGGCCAGTTCAAGGTCCACGAAGCGTTTGTTTTTTGCCTTTCGATGGTATTCAATGCAGTGGTTGCGGGTGATGGTGTAGAGCCAGGTGGAAAAACAGGCCTCGCCACGGAAAGAGCCCATATGGCTGTAGACTTTCAGGAGAATATCCTGTGTCAGATCCCTGGCATCCTCCCGGTTTTTCACCATGGATAAGCAGTGAAAAAAAATTTTGCGGTGGTGTTTCTGAAACAGTTGTTCCATGTTTCCTGGTAGCCGGTCTGTAGCTACACATTGAATTGCTCTGTCTTTTGTATCCTTGCCCCTGTTCATTTCATCCCGTTTTCTGCTTATTGCCACTTGTTTTCCACAAATGGCATCGCTGTTCCGTTCGGTTGAAGCATGGTTTATACCCCCTGGCTTCTGGTCCAACAGCGCCGTGGCCTGATCTGGTTCTGAAGCAATCTGGATGTTTTTCATAGAAACCGTTTTTTCCAAGATACCTTTTTTTTACCGGCCTTGAAATCGCTTAAAAGACTTATTTTGTATGGGGAAAAAAGCACAGGGGATATAGGTAAAATACCTAGGGTGCAATGAGACAGGCAGGCGGCAGGGGTGTTTTTTTAAAGGGGCGTAGATTCATCGAGCAGACCCATCTTGAGGGCATACTTGACCAGCCCGGCGGTATTTTTGACCCCGAGCTTTTCTAAAAGATTGCGTCGGTGGGTATCGACGGTACGGATCGAGATGTAAAGTTTTTGGGCGATTTCAGGATTGGAATATTCCAGGGCGATCAGTTTCAACACCTCAAATTCTCTGGGGGTTAAAGGGGGTTGTTCTGCAGCAGATGCAATGCCGGAGCCCACTTTGTGGTGTTGGAGTTGTTCGATGATGCGGGTGGAGATCAGATGGCTGAAATAGCTGTCGCCCGAGGCCACTGCATTGACAGCTGCGATCATTTCTTCTTTACCGGCGGTTTTCAGCACATATCCTTTGGCCCCGGCTTCGAGCATGCTGATGATGTATTTTGCATCTGAATGCATGGAGAGTACCAGCACGCGGGTATGAGGGTGTTTCTGCACGATATGACGGGTGGTTTCTATGCCGTTCACTCCTGGCATGTCAATGTCCATCAATACCACATCAACGGGGTGTTGACCCATCTGGCCAATTACTTCCCGCCCGTCCCCGGCTTCGCCCACAATGGCCAGATTGGGTTCCTTTCCAAGGATTTCTTTGAGTCCTTCGCGGAACATTTTGTGGTCGTCGGCGATCAGAATGTGGATTTTCTCCGTCTGAGGACTTTCCCGGGTCTTTTTTTGCTTTTGTTGTTTCACTTTATTCTTGATTTAGCGGAAGTTCACAGGTAGCCGTCACCCCTTTACCCTGGCTGGTATCGATATAAAAGGAAGCCCCAATCATTTTAGCCCGGGTTTGAATGTTTTTCAAACCGATGCCGGGGGTGGTGGCCTGGATCATGGGCCAATCGAAACCACAACCATTGTCTTCGACCATGAGCATCACCGTATTGCTGTGGCGGATGAGCTGAATGGTGATTTGATTGGCCTGGGCATGTTTCAGGGCGTTATGAATCAATTCCTGGGCAATGCGATAAAGGTTCCATTCCACTGATTTTTCCAGGCGTTGATCAAATCCTGCATTGTAATAATGAATCTCGACTTTTTCATTGTTGTTCAGCCGGCTGCATAAGCTTTCCAGTGCAGGGGCGATGCCAAAGTCTTCCAGTACTTTTGGCATCAGGGCATGGGATATGCCCCGCATGTCTTCAGCCAGGGTGGTGATCAACTCGTGGATGGCTTTCAGTTTTTCAGCCAAAGGGGCCTGTTCGGGATGGCGCTCCAGTTTCAGATCGATCGCCTCCAGGCTGATTTTGATGGTCGAAAGCAGGGGGGCCAGCCCATCGTGGATCTCCTGCGAGAGCCTTTTGCGTTCGGTCTCCTGGCCCTGTATCATCGAGCGCATGGATTGGGCTTCCATTTGTTTAAGGGTCGTGATGTTGGTCATGGTTAATAGATAGCTGTTCATTAAAGGCCGCCCGCTCACCGACAGGTAATATTCCTTATATCGAAGCCCCTCCAGATAGATCGCTTCGCCCTTTCGCAAGAGCCCCTCTGAAAGACACTCGCTCAGGACACTGCCCTTTATCAAATGCTGCCTCAGAGAGGTTTTGCTGACTTGCCCTGAAATGCCGAGCATCTGAGCAGCCATGCGGTTGAGAATACGGATGCGCCTATGCTTGTCCAAAACAATGATGCCCACTGGTGCCGTCTCAATAATGCCCCTCAGCAGTTCCCGTTCTCCCTGGAAGATCTTGATTTTTTCCATGGCTTGCACTTGTCTGCCACAAGCCGAGGGCCGCATTAAGGTGTTGCCGCTAGACTTATGACTGTTAACCAGGCTTTTCGTCACTCAATTTACAATAAAAACTCCAGGGTTGCCTAAAAATTGTACCCTGAAAATCAGGATAAGAGCAAAAAAAAGAACCCTTTTTGTAAGACCTCTGATCCGCGGGTAATAGCGAGATGCTTAAGATACAGTACCTAACCCGGATGGTATCCCCATAAAGGTAAACGGGCAAATGACCAGGCAGGCTTCTCAGATTAAGCCTCCTTGATGATGAGGCTTTAAAAAGAGCCCCTGTTATTCAGAATGAAAAAACCGGATGAACGGGCAAGAGACCTGTCCCCGCCCTGTCTGATTCAAAATTGAGGCCCGGAAAAAATTTATGGGTGACCATTTGGGGGTGAATTGGTCTAAATCAAGGGTTCATTTTTCATCGCAAACGGAAATAACAGCCAACTGATTCAAAGGCATGGCGATCCTGCCGGGAATCGCCTCCGCTGTATTGGATGGACTCGTTAAAATCCGGGCAGGGGAGGGCAAAGGCAGTCCCATTCCAAAATAGAGGCCGATGTTCAAGGGATTGATCATCAAAGAAGTGTTCAAAAATCATTTTTATCTTAAAGTGACCATAGATTATTCATCAAAAACCCATCCAAAAATGAAAACTTATGTTGTTGTTTTGCTGTTGACCCTGTTTACCCTGCCCGGATTCGCCCAGTTTCAAATTGGGGTAAAGGGAGGGATGAATGTCAACAACATCCATCAGAACTACAAAGAGCGTTCTATGGAAAGTGATACCAGGTTGCTTTTGGCTTATCATGTGGGGGTGATAGGCGATTACAGTTTGAGTGATGCATTCAGTCTTCAGCCCGCCTTGATTTACTCAAGAAAAGGCTTCAGCTATGACCTGAAGAAGGAGCTGGAAGGAGAAAGGGCTTTGGAGGGCTTTGACCGCACCTATTTTGATTACATTGAAGTTCCGGTGCATGTGGCTTACAAAATCCAGGATTTTCAGATTTTTGCCGGGCCTTACATTTCGGCTGGTATAGGAGGCAGCAATAAGTGGGATTACTCCTATAAACTGGCAGATACCAAGGTGACTGAAAAAGATGATTACAAGTTCAAACCCTTCTTCAAGAAAGTAGGCGATGGAGATGTGGATGAAGATCAAGGGGCTTTCAGTGGCCTGGATTATGGATTGAACCTGGGCATAGGTTTCCGCCGCGGACCTTTCATGGTTTCTACCTCCTATTCCAACGGTTTTGGCAACCTTACCCCGAATTACGAAGGCAACAGCGGTTTCCGCGATGATTTCAAAATGAGGAACCGGGGAGGCAGCCTTTCCTTCCACTACTTTTTCGGTGAATAGTGAAGGGCCATCGTCCGTTCCCAGGTGCTTTCACTGATTCCTTTAAACCAGTATGTACCTATTAATCATCCAACAAATGAAAACCAAAGAATCTTCCACTCCGGAATCGAGGAAGTCGGGAAAAGGCTGGAAGGTGATCAAAAACCTGAATCCTGTTCGAAAGCCCCTGTTGTCTGGGAAGAAGAAAAAGGCCGAATCCTGACCTCATGCAAAAAACCCCGGTGATGCATACCGGGGTTTTTTGTTGGTGCGCCATGGTTTTTTTTACCATAGAAGCTATCAGCTATATTGGCAAACCGATCTATTATAAGCCAGGTTCCCACAAGCGACGAGCCAGGGGTAAGGTTAAGTAGATTCGGTTCAGTAGCCTCCCTATTGGGCCCTGATCGGTGGGTCTGGTTCAGTGACTTCCTTTTTGGGGGGCTTGTCAAGTTGTTTCATGATCACTTCCACGGCTTTTTCCAACTGGGGGTCGTGGCCATTGATGACCTTTTTGGGGGTCATTTCAACTTCCACATCCGGGTGAACCCCTTCGTTTTCAATGATCCATTCTTTATCTTTGGAGAATATGCCAACGCGCGGAGCGGTGACATAGCCCCCGTCCATCAGGGTGGGATAACCGTAGATGCCTACCAGGATGCCCAGGGTGGTTTGACCCACCAGTGGGCCCATCTCTTTTTGTTTAAAGAGATAAGGCATCAGGTCGCCGCCTGAAGCGGCATATTCATTGATAATCATTGCTTTGGGGCCAAAGATGCCAGCTCCAGGGGTTGTCGACACCTTCCCGTCGCGCGAAGCCCAGTAATTCATGATTTGGCGATCCAACAGGTTGATCACGTAATCCGCTGCCGAGCCCCCACCGTTGAATCGTTCATCGATGATGACGGCTTCTTTATCCAACTGCGAGAAATAGTAACGGTTAAAGAAAGTGTAACCGCCCTGTCCGGTATTGGGCATATATACATAAGCCACCCTGCCGTTGGTCATTTCGTTGACTTTTTGGCGATTTTTTTCCACCCAGTTCATGTTTCTCAGGTTCCGTTCACTTTCAATGGGCATCACCGTCACCTGGCGGGCCCCTTCCATTTCGGGTTGATTGTTGACGGTGAGTTGAACCTGCTTGCCCACGGTGTTTTGGAACAGGCTGAATATATTGCGCTCGGCCGTAAGGGGTTCGCCGTCCACTTCCAGGATATAGTCGCCCTGTTCGACATCTACCCCTGGTTGGGTAAGCGGGGCTTTGAAAGAGGGATTCCAGTTCAAACCGGAGTAAATTTTCTGGATGCGGTAGCGGTTGTTGGCCACTTCGTAGTCCGCCCCGAGCAATCCGGTTTCCACACTTTCTTCACGGGGTAAATCGCCGCCTCCGACATAGTTGTGGCCGATCACCAATTCTCCCATCATCTCGGCAAAAAGATAATTCAGGTCTTCGCGGTGGCCCACATGGGGGAGGAACTTTTTGTACTTATCGCGAACAGCTTTCCAGTCGGCCCCGTGCATATTTTCCACATAAAAGTAATCGCGTTCGATGCGCCAGAGCTCCTCAAACATTTGTTTCCATTCTTTGGCCGGGTCAACTGGCACCTTCAGTGTGGAGAGGTCCAGACTCCCTTTGCCTGGTTCAGGCTTGGCCGTGGCCTCGGTGATGGCATAGGATCCGTCAAGGGTCGCATAGATCATTTTTTTACCATTGGCGCTGACTTGATAATCAAGGATGCCGGCCAGGTATTCTTCTTCTTGTTCTTTTTCCATATCAAAAGCATGCAGGGTATAGCCCGGTTTATCGGGGACATCCTCCCGGTACAGGAGCTTCCCGGGTACGGCCGCTTCCAGTTTAGAATAGGTGCGCGGGGGTACCGGCAGTGAGACAATCCGCTGGTCCAGTTGGTCGAAGTCTATTTCAACCTTTGGGGCTCCGTTGTCTTTGTTGTCTTCCGATGGTTTTTCTTCGGGCTTTGTCTGGTCTTTTTCGCCGGTGCTTTCCTCATCACTTTCGGGGGCAAAGGGCGATTCCTTTTCTTTTTGAAGCACTGCGGCATAGAGGCTGCTGGTGACCCGATGCGGGTAATTGCTCATGTCCAGCCAGGAGGCATTTAAGCCGTAGTCGGTACTGGCCGCAAAGAACAGGTGTTGGCCTTCCCGTCCGAAGGTAGGGTAGGTGGCTTCGCTCATCCCGTCGGTGATTTGATGCTTTTTGCCTGTTTCAACGTTGTAGACGAAGACGGCACCCAGCTGGTTGTCCAGCCGCCGGGTATAGGTGATCCATCGGCTGTCGGGCGACCAGTCCGGGGTGAACTTAGGTTTGGGATTGGCATAGATGTCACGGTCGATCTTTACCGGCTCCTGATCCTCCAGATTCAGGTAATACAGGTTAAGATGCTTGTCGTAAAAAACCAGCTTCTTGCTGTCGGGCGACCACCAGGGACCGTGATAAAAGGAAGGGTTTTCCAGGGCAATGGTGGTGGGCTCGCCCTGGCCCTTTTGATCGTTGATCATCAGCTGATATTCGCCGGTGGCGTCGGAAAACCATGCTATCTTTTCGCCATCGGGCGACCAGGCCGGGGATCGGTCATGCGCCCCGGTACTCTCTGTAAGGTTTCGAATGTCTCCATGTTCGGTAGGAATGGTGAATATGTCTCCTCTAACCCCCATCAGCGCTCTCACGCCAGAAGGCGAGAGGGTGAACTCGCGAATGTATTCCTTCCCGGCTTCATAGTGGAATCGTTTATGGGGCAGATCCGCATCGATTTTGATGTGCAGGGTCTGTAGCTGATCCGAGGAAATATCGTAAAGGTGAACCCGGCCGCCTTGTTCGAAGGCCAGGGTTTGGCCATTGGAGTATAAGTTTTTTACCGGGTATTGCTCATAATCGGTCACCGCTTCAACCTGACCGGTTTGCCGATCGTAGCGGTAGATATTGGTATACCCGCCACGGTCGGAGAGGAAAAAGATCTGCTGGTTCCCGGCCCAAACCGGATCGGTGTTGTTGGCCCCGGCTGCCGGTATCTCTTCGATTTCATGGGTTTCATTGTTGAAGATCCATATCTCAGGGGTATTCCCGCCCCGGTAATGCTTGAAGGGCCGGTAAAAATTCCGGCCTTCGTTGGGGTCGGGGTTCTTGATGTAGGCCGTATATTCGCCGTTGGGCGAAACCTTGCCCTGATGAGCCTCCGGAATGGCCAGGGCTTGAGGATGGCTGCCCCCGCGTTCAACCTTGAAAAGCCGGGTGTACCTGCCACTATGCGAAGCCCTGGACGAGGCAAACAGCAGGTGGTTGTTGCCATCCCATCCCCGTAGAATATCCTGGGAAGGATGATAGGTCAGCCGCCGGGGCATACCCCCATTGGCCGAAACTACATAAATGTCGGTATTGCCCTCGTAAGTGCCCGAAAAGGCAATCCAACGCCCATCAGGGGAAAACATCGGCTTGCTCTCAACCCCCTTGTGGACGGTCACGCGTTGTACATGGTCCCCGTCCCGGTCTGCCGTCCAGATGTCACCGGCATAGGCAAAACATACATTGGAGGTACTGACCGAGGGCGAGCGTAAAAGCAAAGTCTCTTCAGCAGATTGGGCAAATGCCAACAATCCGCTCATCATAAGTGCTGTGATAAGAAAGATTTTTTTCATAAGATTATTTTTTATTTAATTTTTTGGCCTTATGGAACTTACCATGACAAAATAATCATTTCCTTTTGTGATATTAATGATGATTTTGTCATGGACGTTTCATAAGGATATAACTTAATTAACAGTTTGTAACTCAATATGGTCTGAATCTTAAAACCGACATTATGTGGTCAATCATTATGGAACCCGCATGTATATCCATGTCCTTGTTGTGTAAGT